>NZ_JBJDPS010000002.1:264470-879695 GCF_044901685.1 Micromonospora sp. NPDC050397 | reverse complement strand
CACCAACCGAACCGCACCCCACCCGCCACCACCCGACCCAGGTAGACCAACCCGAGCCAGAACAGCCGCAACAGGTCCCAGAGCCGGTGGCCACACCAACGGATCATGCGACCGACCGGGAGCGCCAGGGTCAGCCACAGCCAGCGCAACGTGAGCCCGACCGGACGCAGCAGGTAACGGTAGACAAATCTCCCCACCACCCCGGCCAACCACCAACCGAACCGCACCCCACCCGCCACCACCCGACCCAGGTAGACCAACCCGAGCCAGAACAGCCGCAACAGGTCCCAGAGCCGGTGGCCACACCATGCGAGCGCGGCGAGCAGCATCCGGCCGAACGCCCGTACCGACGGGGAGAGCAGCCGGTGCAGCCAGGCCAGCGGCGCCAGGACGAGGTGGCGTACCAGCCAGGTCGACGGGAGCCAGAGCAGGTGGCGCGCGACCCAGGCCAGTTGTCCAGCCAGCCAGACCAGCGGCAGCCAGATCAAATGCCGGGCCGCCCAGACCAGGGGCAGCCAGATCAGGTGGCGTGCGGCCCAGAGCGCCGGCATCCAGACCAGGTGGTGGGTCACCCAGGCGACTTGCCTGGCCAGCCACACCAGCGGTAGCCAGAGCAGGTGGCGCGCGATCCAGACCAGGGGGCGCCACAGCAGCCGGTCGGCGACCCAGCCGAGCGGGCGGACCAGGTAGCGCAGGAGCAGTCGACCGATCAGCCGAATCGCGGCCAGGAACAGGCCGAGCGGCACCAGGACGAGGGCGGCGAGGAAGCGTACCGGCAGTTGGATCCAACGTGGCACGTCCGGTTCCAGCGGCGGCACCGCCTCCGTGTCCACCTCCGGTCCGGCCATCCGCAGGACGCTAGTGGTCGGGCGACACCGACCCATCCACCGATCGGTCGTGTCCGGACCGACGGCGGGATGGTCCGGATCGGAACGCGGAGTTCGTCACGAGGCGACCGGGCCGGAATCGGGAATCTGGCCGACGCTGGTGATCACGTGGTCGATCATTCCGTACGCCTTCGCCTGCTCCGCCGTATACCACCGGTCCCGGTCGGAGTCGCGGGTGATCTCCTCGACCGTACGCCCGGTGTGCCGGGCCAGCAGTTCGTGCGTCGTCTGCTTGACGTGCAACATGTTCTCGGCCTGGATGGCGATGTCGGCGGCCGTGCCACCGAAGCCGCCGGCAAGCTGGTGCATCATCACCCGGGCGTGCGGCAGCGCGTACCGCTTGCCGGCGGTGCCGGCGCAGAGCAGGAACTGGGCCATCGAACCGGCGAAGCCCATGGCGATGGTGGCGACGTCGTTCGGCACGAACTGCATCGTGTCGTAGACCGCCATGCCGGCACTGATCGAGCCGCCGGGCGAGTTGATGTAGAGCGTGATGTCACGGGCCGGGTCGGCGGCCGAGAGCAGCAGCATCTGGGCGCTGATCCGGTTCGCCGAGGCGTCGTCGACCTCGGTACCGAGAAAGATGATCCGTTCCTGCAGCAACCGGTCGTAGACCTGGTCCCCGAAGGACGCCTGGGTTTCGGCCCGCATCCAGACCCCGAACCCGCTCATGGTTTCCGCCTCCCGCTCGGCCGGCGGGCGATCCGCTCGCCCCGGTAACCGACACCCGCAGCGTCCCCCGCCGGCCGGGCCGGGCGGAATCGATTCTGCTGTGCGGAAATCCGCTGACAGCGCAAGCGGCTCGGGGCGTGCGCCGGGCGGTGGACGGAGAACCGGCCCGGGGTGGCGTGACCGGACGGACCGGACGGGCGGGCTCGATCCGGGACAGCTCGTCACGTACGTGTTCGAGCAGTTCGGCCAGGTGCAGTCCGAGGCTGCGACAGATCGCGGCCAGCACCTCCGAGGAGGGCTCCTTGCGACCCCGCTCGATCTCGGAGAGGTACGGCACCGAGACGCCCGCGGTCCTGGCGACGTCCCGCAGGGTCCGGCCCTGCCGCAACCGGATCCGGCGCAGCACCGATCCGATCAGCCGGCGCAGCAGCGGGGTCGGCGTGGCGGCCGGGCCGGTGCCGGTCGGCACCCGGCGGGCCGGAATCCCGGCGCTCGAACCCGGGACGGTGACTGGTGGCACGCTCTGCTCCGGACCCATCCTCATGCCGCCACTCTAGTCAGCTCCCGCTCCGGTTCGGGTGCCGGCCGATCGTCCCGTTCCAGGTCCGCGTTGGGTCGGACCACCAGGTAGAGCAGGCCGACCCAGAGCACGGTGAGCAGGATGGCACCGGCAAAATCACTCGGATGGTGCATTCCCCGGTACATCCGGGAGAGCGCGACACCGAGCGGCATCACCACCGCCGCGACCACGGTCAGCCACCGCCACCACCGGTCGCTACGGGGCAGCACCAACACCGCGATCGCCAGGTAGAGGCACATGGTGGCGGCGATGTGCCCGGACGGGAAGGAGGCCGTCGGCAACTGCCCGTCGAGATGGGCCACCGCGGGTCGGGGCCGGTCGACCGCGCGGGCACTGGCCAGGAAGAGCCCCAGCTCACCGAACATGGTCAGGGCGACGAAGAGCACCGGGCGCCAGCGGCGCCAGACCGCCAGCAGCAACGGACAGAAGATGAGCGAGACCAGCAGGATCGCGTGCGTGTCGCCGGCCTTGCTCCACCCGTAGCTGATCCGGTCGAGCGTCTCCGTCCGGTGTGCCTCGAACCAGCGGGGAACCTCGGTGTCCAGGGTCGCCACGAAGGTGTCTCCGGCGTGGTAGCTGACCAGCATGCCGAAGCCGTACAGGGCGCCGAAGACCAGCACCCAGCCGGTGACCAGCTCGGCCGTACCGGCGAGTGGGTGCGGCAGCAACCGCTCCCGTGCCGGCGCCGGCCTCAGGTCGTGCCGGGCCTCCGGCTCCAGCCCCTCGGTCAGCGCGGGCGCCGGCCGGCCACGCTCGCGCCGCCAGAGGCGGAAGGCGTACCCGGTGACCGCGAGCCAGGCCAGCCCGAGCAGCCAGCCGCCGAGCACGTCGGAGACAAAATGTACGCCGAGCGCGATCCTGGTCAGCCCGATCGCGAACACCAGTACGGCGACGAGCCCGATCGCGAGGCCACGCCACCGGGGCCGGACGGCCGGCAGGAAGACCAGCAGCAGGGCGCCGTACGCGACGATCGAGCCGAGCGCGTGCCCGCTCGGGAAACTGTTGCCCACGCCCGTCGCCACCGGTACGTCGACCACCGGGCGTAACCGGCCGACCAGTGCCTTGAGCGACGGGTCGAGGGTCAGTGCGCCGATCCCCGTGACGACCAGGTAACCGGCGAGCCGGCCCTGCCGGCGGATCAGCAGCCCCACCACGGCGACCGTGACCAGCCAGACCATGATCGGCCGACCGCCGAGGTCGGTGACCGCGCGCAGCACGGTCACCAGTGGATCGTGTGCCGCGACGAGCTGGTTGAACCAGGCCGCCACCCCACTGTCGATCCGCCGCAGCGGACCCCACTCGACCCGGACCAGCATCAGCAGCAGGGCGAAACCCGCCCCGGTGCCGACGATGAACACCAGCCCGGCCAGGCTCCGTTCGGTGAACTGCCCACCTGGCCGCCGCAGCATCTCCTTGACCGCGCCCACGCCCGCACCTCCTCGATGCCTGGCGTGCTCGATACCCGGTCGGCGGAGGCGGTACACCGGATCCGGACCGGCGGGACCGACTGCCGGTCAACCGCCGCGTCCACGACTGCCGGTCGGGCGGCGTTGTCGTCCAGGGGCAGCCAGTCAGGCGGTGTTGTCGTCCAGGGGCAGCCGGTCAGGCGGCGTCGTCGTTCACGGCGGCCGGGGCGGCGGCCCGGGGCGCCACGTCCACGGCCGGGGCGGCGTCCCGAGCGGCCGGGGCGTCCGGGGCGTCCGGGTCGGCGTCCGGGGCGGTACGCGGCAACGGCACGTCGCCGTGCCCCCGGGGGCGCCAGCGGTCGGGCTCGGCCGGCTCCGGTACGCCGACGCGCAGCGCCTCGAGCTGGGCGCTGAAGGCCAGGCCGCCGAGGAGTGCGATGCCGGTCAGGTTGGCCCAGAGCAGTAACGCCATCATGCCGGCCAGTGCGCCGTACGTCTCGCCGAAGTTGCCGCTGA
Organism: Micromonospora sp. NPDC050397; assembly: GCF_044901685.1. Classification (NCBI taxonomy): domain Bacteria; kingdom Bacillati; phylum Actinomycetota; class Actinomycetes; order Micromonosporales; family Micromonosporaceae; genus Micromonospora; species Micromonospora sp. NPDC050397. Next base: position 875,634 of record NZ_JBJDPS010000002.1, on the reverse strand, counting down.
ACCGCACGTACGCGGCGAGCAGCACGCTGGCCAGCCACCAGAGCGCGGTGCCGAGCGCGGCGCCGAAGAGCAGCCAGGACAGGCCCGGCTGGTGGCGACGCGGGGCGTAGCGGAACAGCACCGCCACCGCTAGCACGGTCAGCACCAGGCTCAGCGGCCAGCGCAGCACGTTCCAGACGGTGTGCACGGTGGGGTCGACGGCGTAGTAGCGCCGTACCGAGTCGCCGAGCGGGCCACCGCCGACCAGGATGAGGAAGCCGAGCAGCGCCGGCACACCGGCACCGACCGCGAGCACGGTCGCGCGCAGGTACTTCAACAACGCCGGCCGGTCCCGCTCCACCCCGTAGATCCGGTTCGCCCCGCGCTCGATCTGCGCCATGGTGCTGGTCAGCGCGACCAACCCGGTGATCAGACCGAGGGTCAGGGCCAGCTCACCGGCGTCCTCGGTGCGCTCGGTGTCGACCAGCAACTCCTGCACCATCGCGTCGCTCTGGCCGGGGGTCAGCGCGACCACCGTGTCGGCGACGACCCGGCCGCCGTCCTCCACCCCGAGGTCGCTGATGAGCCCGGTGAGCGCGATCAGGAACGGCACCACCGCCAGGCAGAGTTGCAGGGCGGTGGCCCGGGAGTGGCTGAAGCCGTCGCCGTACCGGAACCGGATGAAGGCGTCGCGGAGCAGGTGCCAGCCGCCGTACCTGGTCAGGGTGTGCCAGGCGTCGTCGGCGGAGAGTTGGTCGTGTGCCATGAGCTGCGTCTCCGGCACCATCCGGGTACTACTCACCGCTCACCCGTTCCGCCCGACGGGCGGCTCGCTGGGTGACCGCCACGGCGTCCACCGCCAGGTCGGGTGCCCCGGCCGGGCGCGGTACGCAGAGCCAGAGTGCCTTGGGCCGGACGTGCACCCGCAACGCGCGGTCGGGGGCGATCAGGTCCCCGTCGAGCTGCCTCGGCTGCGGGCGGGCGCTGGTGATCTGCACCCGCCGGCAGCGGAAGACCTCCATCCGGGGCACCCGTTCGTGCCGGGCCAGCACCGCCCAGATCAGTACCGCCCAGTGCCCGATGGTGCGCGGGGTGAGCACGGCGACGTCGAGGTAGCCGTCGTCGGGTTCGGCGTCGGCGAGCAGTCGTACCCCGCCCTGGAGCCGGCCGACGTTGGCGACCAGCACGGTCCGCGCCCGGCGGCGCAGCGGTGGCCGGTCGTCGATCCGGATCGAGACCCGCATCGGCCGGTCGCGCAGATGGCGTACGGCCCCCATCAGGTACGCCGGCCAGCCGATCCGGGCCTTTGTGGTCTCGGAGGTGGCGGCGAGCATCTGGGCGTCGAAGCCCATCCCGGCCATCACGGTGAACACCTGGTCGTTCACCACTCCGACGTCGAGCAGCCGGCGGCCCCGCTCGATCGCCACCTCGATCCCGGCGGCCAGGTCGGTGGAGAGTCCCAGGTTCGCGGCGAGCAGGTTCCCGGTCCCACCGGGCAGGACGGCCATCGCCACGTCGGTGCCGACCAGCGCGTTGACGCAGGAGAGGATGGTGCCGTCGCCGCCGCAGACGAAGACCACCTCGACCCCGGCCTCGATCGCCTGTCGGGTCTGCCCCTGACCCGGGTCCTCGACCGTCGTCTCGTACCAGAGTGGCTCCGCCCAGCCGGCCTCGGCGAGCGCGGCGCCGACCGTACGGCGCAGCTCCTGGACGTCGACCTTGACCGGGTTGACCACGACTGCGGAACGTACCCCGCCGTCACCCCTGGTACCGCTTCGCTGCCTCACGGGCGTCAGTGTGCAGCAACTCGTCACGGCCAGCGACCCGACGCGGCGTGAGCTTTCCCGCAACGGAACAGGGTTGCGGACGGGCCGGCGTGGGTACGCCGGCCCGTCGCACTGGTTCTCGTCCGGTCGGGCACCGCGCGTCGTGGGGGAACGCGCGGGCCGTCACCGGGTCAGCCGAGGACCAGACTCAACCCGTACGCGGAGAGGATCTCCCGGAGCGGCTGGAAGTAGGTCGTGCCGCCGCTGGAGCAGTTGCCCGAGCCGCCGGAGGTGACGCCCTGGCCCTGGTTGCCGCTGAGCCACGAGCCGCCCGAGTCGCCCGGCTCGGCGCAGGCGTTGGTCCGGGTCAGGCCGCCGACCGAGCCCTGGGAGTAGCGGACGGTCTGGTTCTTCGCCTGCACGGTGCCGCAGCGCCAGCCGGTGGTGGAGCCGGAGCGGCAGATCGAGGCGCCGACGGCCGACTCGGTCGAGCCGCGTACGGCCACGGTGGTGCTACCGCTGTAGCGGTTCACGATGCCGCGCGGGACCCAGTTGGCGTTGGTCCGGACGAAGGCGTAGTCGTTGCCGGGGAAGGACGAGCCGGCGAAGCTGCCGGCGGCGACCCGGTTGGAGCCCTGGACGGCCTGGCCGGTGGTGCCGCAGTGCCCGGCGGTGACAAAGCCGCCGGCGACCGAGAAGCCGATCGAGCAGCGCCCGCCGCCGATGTAGAAGGCGTCACCGCCCCGGATGTCGTAGTAGGTCTGCGGCACCTCGGCCGAGACCGCGACCCGGACCGCGCCGGCCGGCGCGCCGGTCGTGGCGGCAAAACCGGCCGCCTCGGCGACCCCGTCCGGGGTGGCCTGGACAACGACGGTGTTGGTGGTGACGTCGACGTACCAGCCGGTGACCGACTTCGGCGCGGCGGTGCCCTTGGCGTCGAGGGTGTCCTTGATCGCCGTCAACGCCGCCTCGCTCCGGGCGACCAGCTTGGCCTGCGCGCCGGTGGCGCGTACCCGCTCGGCCGCGGCGGTGTCGGTGACCGCGACGACGACCTGGCTGCCGTCGGCGAGCCAGGCGCCGCCGAAGCGGCTGCCGAGCGAGCCGCGCAGCGACTCCTCGGCCTTGGCGGCACGGTCGTCGGCGGCGAGCCGCGCCTGCGCCTGGTCGGCGCTGAGGCCGAGGTCGCGCTGCATCGCGTTCAGGATCTCCGCGGAGACGGCCGGGGCCGCCTCGCTGGTGGGCTTGGCCGAGGCCGCCTGCGGCACGGTGGCGAGCATGCCGGCCGCGAGCAGGATCGCCGCCGCGACTGAGGAGGATCTGTACTGCATTGACGGGTCCCTTCGATCGGGGGGGGGTTGAGGGACGTTGTCCGCGCTCCGGCCGGATCCCGGCCCGGTGGGGCAACGCCGTCAGTGCGCTCACGCTAGCCCGAATCAATCGAAGGAAATACATATCCTCCGTGTCATATCTTGTCGCCGGAGCACCACCGCTGTAATGCCGCGTCCGGTCCGGTCAGGCCACCACGCCGAGCGAGTGGACCGTACGGCGACGCAGTTCGCCGAGGTCGAGGCCGGCTCGGACGAGAATCGCCGTGCCCAACCCCTCCCCCTCGCGCAGCAGGCCGAGCAGGATGTGCTCCGGGGTGATCTCGTCGTGCCGGAGCCGGACCGACTCCCGCAGGGCCAGCTCCAGCACTTTGCGCGCCCTCGGCGAGAGCCGGGTACGGGGCAGCCGCCGCCCGAACAGCGTGCGCCGACCCGGCAGCGGCGGCGCCTCGAGCGCGCCCTCGCCGAACGCACCCTCGACGCTGGCCCGCACAGCGTCCAGGTCGATGCCGATCGACCGCAACGCCTCGGCGTCGGTCTCACCCAGTTCCCGCCGTTGCATGCCGGCGACCTCGGTCCGCACCCGCCCGGCGTCGAGTCCGGCCCCGCGCTGACATCACCCAGCCTCCGCGCCGGTGCGTCGAACGCCAGCCCGACAGCAGCCCAGCACCACGCCCAGGCAGCTCAGCATAAAAGGTCACCTGACGCTGCCGATGGAGCGGCAGGGTTCTATGCACTAATTGTCTGATACAACGGCCGACTTAGGGCTTAAAACCAAAATCAGCACGCCAGCTTGACAATTAGCAAGCAGTTTCCATACCTTTGTCGCGCACGTCGTCCACATTGGATCTTGGTTACTCGAAAGGAAAGTTATCTGTGACTAACGCCGTCGACTCGTCGACCATCGCCGTCGACTCGTCGCGCCTCTCCCTGGTACGCGAGGAATCCACCTACCTGGCGATTCGCACCAGCCAGGGCGGCCGCACCGTCTACACGACGCGCATCCCGCTCGCCGACCTCTCGGTCATCCTTCCCATCCCCGACCCAGCCAAGCCAGATCCGGACAACCGCAAGGTTGACATCAACCACGCCAAGGGCTTCGGCCAGTACCTCGCCGACAACCCCCGCTGGGTGGCCCCTGCCCTTCTCATCCGCGACACTGGCGGCTGCCGCTTCGAGACGATCAGCAGAGACGGCTCGGTCGGCTATCTCACCGTCCCTTGGTCCATCGGCGGCATCGGACGCCTGATCACGATCGACGGCCAGCACCGCATCCTCGGGGTCCACCTAGAGAAGAAACGCATTACGGACGAGGTTTCCCGCATCGACCGGGAGATCCACCGCGCCAACGAGACCAAAAAGGCGAAGCTGGAGCAGGACCGCGAGGCCCTGATCGGCCGAATGCAGCGACTCAAGGACGAGTTCGTCGGCATCGACATCTACGTGGAGCCCGACGGCGTCAGCGGCCAGCAGATGTTCGTCGATGTCGCAGACAACGCCAAGGGGATCTCCGGCGCCGTCCGGGCCCGCTTCGACACATCCCGCATCGCCAACCGCACCCTCAGTGACATCGTCACCCACCCCCTCTTCCTAGGCAAGATCGACATCGAGCGGGATCGGATGACCTTGGTCAACCGAAACCTGATGGGTGCTAAGCACGTCGCGGACATTACGCGGGCCGTCATCGCCGGTCCCGGCGGCCGTGTCAACAAAAAGGTTGAATCGCTAACCGACAACGAGGTCATCGAAAGCGTACGCGGCTTCCTGGATGTCATCTCCATCGCGTTCACCGCGCTTGCTGAGATCACCGAGGAGGACGTGGACAACTACGATCCCTCGCTCTCCGAGAAAAAGAAGAACGAGCCGCCGGCGCCCCCCACGAAGGCCATGAGGCTGCGGGAATCCTCGCTTCTAGGCTCGGTGGGCATGCTCCGCGTCCTAGGTGGCGTCTACCGCAACCTGCGAGAAGACGGGGTTGAGGACGGTGACATCCAAGAATTTTTCAAGCGGCTCGACCGGCACATGACTGCCCCGGTCAGCGAGGACAGCGTCTGGCGCACCACGGCCGCAAACGAAGACTTCGAGCCAAACGCTTCCGCTCCGATCATGCGCCAGCAGAACGTCGTGCATCTGACCAAGGTGATGACGGACTGGTACAAGAAGGCGCCGGTCGCCATCTGATCCACCAGCAGCACAGGAGCCCCCTCCCGCATCTCCCGTGGAGGGGGCTCCTTCTACGCAGGCAGACGCGCTCACCCCGCCCCGCTGGCCATCCGCGTCCGGGTGGTGGCCCGAAGCCGTCACATCCCCCAACGAGGTTCAGGAGGAGGAAGAGCCCACGTCGAAGTTCATTCTTCCGTACACGAGCGCCCAGCACCGCGACAGCGGGCAGGACCAGTCACGAGCGGGAGGATGCCTGCCCACTCCCGTATGCCCTCGGGCATACGGGTACTCACGCAAACCAGGGATGGTTGGCAGGACGCAGGCACAGAACCAACCCTCCCTGCTCGTCGCGCCGGTTCAAGCTAATCTCCCCAGCCTGCCGTAAGTGATCATGCCGCTGTCGGCGCAAGTACTGCACAACCGTTGCTAGCCTGGCCGATCCCGCTGCCACATACGGAGATCGCCACTACTGTCGGTTGCGAAGGGGCGGTCACCGGTGTCCCGTCCGCCGCCCGACGCACCGGCTCGGCCCGGAGGTGAGGACGATGGCCTTGGCCGCCGACGCCCCGGTGGTGGTCGGTGTGGACGACTCGACACAGAGTTTGACCGCCGCCCGGCTTGCCGCCAAGGAAGCGGCGGCACACCACCGGCCGTTACGGATCGTGCACGCCTTCAACTGGCTCGCCGACCCGTCCTCTCCGCTCGAGGGCGAGTTGCGTGACCCGGCCGAACGGCTGCTGAATCGGGCGGCCAGAGCGGCCACCGAGGCCGAGCCGAACGTCCGGCTCTCCTGCGCGCTGATCGAGGGGCCGGCGCTCACCACCCTGCTCCGGGAGTCCGGCAGCGCCGCCCTGCTGGTGATGGGCGACGGCGGGCTCGCCGGCCAGACCGCCGTACCGATCGAGGCGCTGTCGGTGCAGATCGCCGCCCGAGCCGGATGCAGCGTGCTGGTCGTCCGGGAGCAGTCGCCACCGGCCGGGCCGGTGCTGGTCGGCATCGACTGCGGCGCCGGTACGCCAACCGCCCTCACCTTTGCCTTCGACGCCGCCGCCTGGCGCCCCGCCGAACTGGTCGTGCTGCGGGTCTGGGAGGCCGACGACCCGTCGGAGGAGCCCGACCCCTCGGTGGCCGAGGAGCTCGCCGAGGCGGTGGCGCCCTGGCAGGAGCGGTGCCCGGAGGTCCGGGTGACCCAGCGGGTCCGGGCCGGCGACTCGAAGCAGATCCTGCTCGACGAGTCGCGCGAGGCGGGCGTCGTGGTGGTTAGTATGCGCGGGGAGCAACCCTCGCGGAGCATGCTCGGCGCGCTCAGCCAGACGCTGCTCTACCACTCCCCCGCCCCGGTGGTGATCGTCCGCACCCCGCACGAGCTCTACGTACAGGCGTGAGCGAGCGGGACGGTGGGCGCGGACGGGCGAGGTTCGCGGCAACATCCCGGTTCCGGCTGCGCGCACGGCCGAGTCGCGAGAGTCTGAGGCCGATGGAGACCGCCGTGGACCCGCACGCCTCGCTGACCGACGACGAACTGCGTCGGCTGAACGCGTACTGGCGCGCGGCAAACTACCTGACCGTCGGCCAGATCTACCTGATGGCCAACCCGCTGCTGCGCGAGCCGCTCGCCCCGGCACAGCTCAAGCCCCGACTGCTCGGGCACTGGGGCACCAGCCCCGGGTTGAACCTGGTGTACGCGCACCTCAACCGGACGATCGTCCGCCGCGACCTTCAGATGATCTTCGTGACCGGGCCGGGACACGGCGGCCCGGCGATCGTGGCCAACACCTGGCTGGAGGGGAGCTACAGCGAGCGCTACCCGGCGGTCTCCCGGGACGAGGTGGGAATGGAGCGGCTCTTCCGGCAGTTCTCCTTCCCCGGCGGCATCCCCAGCCACGTGGCGGCCGAGGTGCCGGGCTCGATCCACGAGGGCGGTGAGCTGGGCTACTCGCTGATGCACGCGTACGGCGCCGCCTTCGACAACCCCGAGCTGATCGTGGCCTGCGTGATCGGCGACGGTGAGGCGGAGACCGGTCCGCTCGCCGGAAGCTGGCTCTCCAACGTCTTCCTCAACCCGGCACGCGACGGCGCGGTGCTGCCCATCCTGCACCTCAACGGCTACAAGATCGGCAATCCGACGGTGCTCGACCGGATCCCGCACGAGGACCTGCTGTCGATACTGCGCGGCTTCGGCTACCACCCGTACGTGGTGGCCGGTGACGAGCCGGACCGGGTGCACCGGGAGCTCGCCGCCGTACTCGACCGGACCCTGGACGAGATCGCGGCGATCCAGCGCCGGGCCCGGGGCACCGGCGTGGTCGAGCGCCCCCGGTGGCCGATGATCGTGCTGCGTACGCCGAAGGGCTGGACCGGCCCGCACGAGGTCGACGGTCGACCGGTCGAGGGGACCTGGCGCGCCCACCAGGTCCCGCTGGCCGGGGTACGGGACAACCCGGAGCACCTGGCCCAGCTCGAACGGTGGCTGCGCGACTACCGGCCCGAGGAGTTGTTCGACGCGACCGGCGTTCCCGTACCGGATATCACCGCGCTGGTGCCGCAGGGTGACCGGCGGATGAGTGCCAACCCGCACACCAACGGCGGCCAGGTGCTGCACGAACTGGACCTGCCGGACTTCCGGGACTACGCGGTGGCGGTGCCGGAACCCGGCGGGACGATAGCCGGGGCGACCACCCCCACCGGCCGCTGGCTGCGGGACGTGATCGTGGCCAACCCGGACCGGTTCCGCCTCTTCGGCCCGGACGAGGTCGCGTCCAACAAACTCGACCCGGTCTTCGAGGCCACCGACCGGGTCTGGCTCGCCGAGCGGCGTCCCGGCGACGACCACCTCTCGCCGGACGGACGGGTGATGGAGGTGCTCTCGGAACACCTCTGCCAGGGCTGGCTGGAGGGTTACCTGCTGACCGGTCGGCACGGGGTCTTCACCAGCTACGAGGCGTTCATCCACATCGTCGACTCGATGGTCAACCAGCACGCCAAGTGGCTCAAGACGACCCGGGGCATCTCCTGGCGTCGGCCGCTGCCGTCGCTGAACTACCTGCTCTCCAGCCACGTCTGGCGCCAGGACCACAACGGCTTCTCGCACCAGGACCCGGGCTTCATCGACCACGTGGTGAACAAGAAGGCCGAGGTGGTCCGGGTCTACCTGCCGCCGGACGCCAACACCCTGCTCTCCACCATGGACCACTGCCTGCGCAGCCGGCACTACATCAACGTGGTGGTCGCCGGCAAGCAACCCGCGCCGAACTGGCTGGCCATGGACGAGGCGGTCCTGCACGCCCGGCGCGGGCTGGGCATCTGGGGCTGGGCCAGCACGGACCAGGGCGCGGAACCGGACGTGGTGCTGGCCTGCGCGGGTGACGTACCGACCCTGGAGACGCTGGCCGCCGCCGACATGCTCCGCCGGCACCTGCCCGAACTACGGGTACGGGTGGTCAACGTGATCGACCTGATGCGGCTCCAGTCCGAGGTGGCGCACCCGCACGGTCTGCCGGACGCCCAGTTCGACACCATCTTCACCCGGGACAAGCCGGTGATCTTCGCGTACCACGGCTATCCCGCGTTGATCCACCGGTTGGCCTACCGGCGGACCAACCACGCCAATCTGCACGTACGTGGCTACCAGGAGGAGGGGACCACCACGACGCCGTTCGACATGGTGATGCTCAACCAGCTCGACCGGTTCCACCTGGTGGTCGACGTGATCGACCGGGTGCCCGGCCTGGCCGCGCGGGCCGCGCACCTGCGGCAGACGATGATCGACATCAGGCAGGAGGCCCGCGACTACACCCGCCGCCACGGCGAGGACGATCCCCGGGTCGCCGAGTGGCGCTGGACGGGGACCCGGAGCTGACCGATGGCTGGATGTGCACCCGGAGCTGACCGATGACCGGCAGACCGATCCTGGTCGGCTACGACGGCTCCGAGGGGGCGATCCGGGCGCTCGACTGGGCCCTGGACGAGGCTGGTCGGACGGGCGAGCCGGTCCGGCTCGCGTACGCCTTCGAGTGGATGACCGCCGCCACCTGGCTCGGCCCCGGGCCGGGTCCGGGCACCTGGCCGGACGAGACCACCGAGCGTGAGGTGGAGCGTCTGGTGGCCGAGGCGGTGACGCGGGCGCTCGACCGGCACCCGGAGCTGACCGTACGCGGGGAGGTGTTCCAGACGCCGGCCGCGATGGGGCTGCGGGACCGCTCCGCCGGCTCCTCGCTGGTGGTGCTCGGCAGTCGCGGGCACGGTGGCTTCACCGGACTGCTCGCCGGATCCACCACGATCGCGGTCAGCGCCCACGCACACTGCCCGGTGGTCGTGGTGCCGGCGAACGCGGGTCCCACCGACGACCGCCCCGGCGACGCCCCGACCCGGGAACGGATCGTGGTGGGCACGGACGGTTCGCCGTACGCCCAACTCGCGCTCGGTTGGGCGATCGAGCGGGCGGCCCGACGCCGCGCGCCGGTGCACGTGATCCGGGTCTGGACCGGGGCGGCGACCCGGTGGCGCCCGGCCGACCCGGAGCACGACGGGCTCTCCCGCGCCGAGCAGGATGCCCTGGACCAGCAGTTGGCCGGCTGGCGGGAGACCTTCCCGGACGTCTCGGTCACCGGCGAGGTGGCGGTCGGCCAACCGGCCGGCGTGCTGGTCGAGGCGAGCCGGGAAGCCCGACTGGTGGTGGTCGGCAGCCGGGGTCACGGCGGGTTCACCGGCCTGCTGCTCGGCTCGGTCAGCCAGCAGGTGCTACAGCACGCCGCCTGCCCGGTCGCGGTGGTCCGCGAGTTGCCGCAGGTCGACGCCTGACGCACGTCTCGACCACCGCCGGGCAACCGCCTGGCGCACGTCTCAACCACCGGCGAGCAGGGGATGTCCCTGGTCGCCGTCGCCGAGTCGGTCGGCGGCGGGGAGGCCGGTGACCACCGCGCGGGGGCCGACCGCCCGGCCTCCCTCGGGTACGTCGTCCAGCACCGTCGCCCCGGCGCCGATCTTCGCGCCCCGCCCGATCACCACCGGACCGAGCACGGTGGCACCGGCGCCGAGGGTGACCTCGTCACCGATCTCGGGTTCACCACTGTGGTCCCGCCGCCCGATCGTCACCTGGTGGTAGACGCTCACGTCGCGGCCCAGCCGGGCGTCGCGGTGGAAGACCAGGCCGTACGGGTGGAACAGGCGCAGCCCGGGACCGCAGGAGAGTTCGCGGGGCAGGTCGCTGTTCGTACCGAGCCGGATGACCAGAAGGTTCAACAGCTTGTACGGCACGGTGCAGAGTCGACGCGTCAGGGTACGGCGGGCGGCTGTCCACTGTCCGAAGCGGAAGACCGACAGGACGAGCCGGACCAACGGATCACGATTCCGCCGAAAGTCCTGACGAAGGGTGTCGAACATGATGCAGAGCGTAGGACTCCCAGGTCATGACCTTCGGCCGAACGACCGAACGGCATCGGTCAGAAATACGACACCGCCCCTCGTTTCGGGCTTCGGGGACGTACGTCAGAGGGCGCGGCGTAGCCAGTCCTCGACGCCGGCCACGTGCACGGTCGCCCAGGACCGGGCCAACTCGGGTTGCCGGGCGGCGATCGCGTCGAGGATCGCGGCGTGCTGCTCGCGGGTCCGCGCCACCGCGCTCTCCTGGGTCAGGCCGCGCCAGATGCGGGCCCGGGTGGTCGGACCGGAGAGGCTGTCGATCAGGGAGCAGAGCACGTCGTTGCCGGCCCCGGCCGCGATCTGCCGGTGGAACTCCAGGTCGTTCGCGACCAGCGCGTCGATGGTCGGCTCACCGCCCAACCCGTCGAGCAGCGTACGCAGCTTGGCGATCTCCTCCTCGGTCATCCGCTGGGCGGCCATGGCGGCGGCGGCCGGCTCCAGGATCCGGCGCACCTCGAGGAACTGGAGCACCGTGTCGTCCCGGTGGAAGTCGACCACGAAGCTCATCGCGTCCAGCAGCAGACCCGGGTCCAGGCTGGTCACATAGGTGCCGTCACCCTGTCGTACGTCGAGCACCCGGATCACCGAGAGTGCCTTGACCGCCTCCCGCAGCGAGTTGCGGGACAGTCCCAACCGGTCGGCCAGGTCGGCCTCCTTCGGGAGCCGATCGCCGGGGCGGAGTTCGCCGGAGACGATCATTTCCTTGATCTTGTGAATCGCTTCGTCGGTGAGCGCCATGCTCGTCCCCTCCGGCCCGCTCGGACAGTCAGCACACAGGAACCAGCCTGATACATCCGATGTCTACCAGCCCGTTGAACGCTTTCACAACCACTGTCGGTGATTAGCGCGGCGAGGCGCTCGTACGGCCACTGAGCCGCCGGTTACGGCCACCGCGCCGACATCGGATGGATTCGCGGTGGTAGCGCTCCATCTATACCACCGGCGACGGGTTCGACCGGTCGGCGACACGGGGCACCCCACGGCAACGGGGTGGGCCGCCGATCGCCGGAGTAGGGTTCGATCATGACCGGTCCCGCCACCGACGCGCTCGACTCCGCCGCCGTCACCCACGAGGTGATCCGGCACGGCCCGGCGGGCAGCGTCGCCGAGGCCGCCGGGCAGCTCGGCGTGGCGGTCGCGGACGTGGTGAAGACGATCGTGATCCGTCGGGGCGACGACGACTACGTCTTTGTCCTGGTACCGGGTGACCGGGTCATCTCCTGGCCCAAGCTGCGTACGCTGCTCGGCGTGAACCGGCTCGCACTGCCGGACGCGGAGGCGGCCAGGAACGCGACCGGCTACGAACGCGGCACCATCACCCCGTTCGGCTCGACCACCGCCTGGCCGGTGGTCGCCGACGAACGCGTACGCGGCCGGAGGATCACCCTCGGCGCGGGCGTACGCGGTGTCGCCGTCGCCCTGGCGGCCGACGACGCGCTCGCCGCCCTGGCCGCCACCGTCGCCGACGTGACCGAGCCGGAGCCGGCCCGGTAGCTCACCGGGCCGGCTCCGCACCGGGTTGTCAGGCCGCGCAGGTCACCCCGGAGCACTGGGCGACCTGACCGTTGCCGCTGGCCCGGTTGCCTCCGCCGTCGGCGTTGCCGGGGGCGGCGTAGACACCCCAACCGCTGTTGTTCCGGGCGACGTTGCGCCGGACGGTGTTGCCAGCGTTGCCGACGAAGACACCGTCCCCGTTGTTGGCGCTCGCGGTGTTGCCGTCGAGCAGGTTGCCCGCCGTCTCGGTCCCGCCGGCCACCTGTATTCCGGCGCCGTTGTTGCTGTTCGCGGTATTCGTCAACAGCCGGTTCGAGGACGAGTTCTGCAATTCCACTCCACTGCCCAACTGGGCGTTGGCGACGTTCGACTGGAGCAGGTTGCCATTCGACCCGATCAGCTCGATGCCACTGGCGTTGGGCGCGGTCACCCTCAGGTTGTTGCCCCGTACGGTGTTCCGGTGGGCCAGGTCGAGCAGGATCCCGGCGTCGCCGCTCCCGGAGACCCGGTTGTTGAGCACCTGGTTGTCGTGCGCGTCGGTGAGCAGGATGCCCGCGTCACCGCTGCCGGTCACGGTGTTGTTGTCGACGGTGCTCAGGTCCGAGCCCCGCAACGCCAACGCCGCGTCACCGTTGTCGAGGAGGGTGTTACCCCGCAGTGTCACCCGTTGGGAGTCGACCACCTCGATCCCCCGGTCGCTGCTCCCGGTGACCTGGTTGGTCTCGACCGTGTTGCTGGCCGACAGCTCGACGTAGATGCCGTCCCGGTTGTCCCGCACCGTGTTTCCCCGCACGGTGTTCCCGGTCGAACCGGCGAGCACCGCGATCCCCCGTTGTGACTGCGAATCAAGTACGTTGCCGACAACCCGGTTGTTGTTGTCGGCGTTGACCAGCTCGATCCCGGCGACCTCGTTGTGCCGGGCCGTGATCGCGGTGACCAGGTTCTGGGTGGTGCCGGAACCGAGCCGCACCCCGTGGTCGAACTCGGCGACCGCCCCGTTGCGGATCGTCACCCCGTCGAACCCGTCGTTGCGGATGCCCACTCCCAGCCCGACCCCGTCGATGGTCCTGCCGTTGAGGTTGAGCACGATGTTGTGCGCACCGATCACCAGCCCGTCACCGGGGCAGTCGACGAGGTTCGCGGTGACCGTCGTACTCGCGGTGACCACCGCTCCGCAGCTCGGCGCGGCCAGCGCGGCCCCCGCCGGCAGGGCCAGTACGACCGGAATCGCGACCAGCCCGCCGAACGCCACCCCCACCGTCCGTCGTAATGCACGAATTCTTGTCATGATGGCCCGCCTCCAGATGGTTTCGCCGGAACACGTCACACCGAATTCGCCGAGGAGCGGCGCGACGCGAATAGCTGGAAACCTATGGAGCAGGCCAGTTCCAGGTCAATGCAAACACCATGAGAACACTCTTACCGGTAACCCGGGCGCAATTCTCCGATTAGGGCGGACAATGGGATTGGGGCAGCATTTCGAGTGTTATAAAGACGCCTTCACCTGCCCCCGCCACTCAGTTCTCCACCCAGCCGTGTCGCTGGGCGAGCAGGGTGAGCCGCTGCCGCAACTGAACGATCTGCGTGCCGGTCAACGTCGGTACGGCGTCGAGCAGCAGTTCGGTCACCTCGTGCCGGAACCCGGCCGGGGTGAGCACGTCGCACATGCCGTCGTCCTCCGAACGCTCGACAGCGCCGCGCTCGGCGTCGGGCAGCGTCACGTTGACGACGGGGTTCGCCGCCCGTTCCGCCTTCAGGATGCGTACGGAGAGCGCCTTCATCCCCCGGTCGCTCTCCACCGCGTCGAACTCCACCGGCACCCCCGGCGCGAACGCGTACTTCTCGTCACCCAGCACGTTCGCGTGTACGAACACGTCCTCACCGCCGTTGTCCGGCGTGATGAACCCGTACCCACGCACCTCGTCGAAACGAATGAACCTTCCCCTGCCCACCACGCCAACCTCGTCTCACCCGATACCGATCACACCGCATACCGCGCCAACATCATAGTGTCAACCACGGCTTCCGGTGTCGGCTCCGGTCAGCCCTGGGCGGGCGCCGCCCGCTCGGCCGGTGCCGGCCCGCCGACCGGCATGGACTCACCGGCGAGCTTTCGCGTCTCCCGGTGCACGAAGAGCAGCGGGATGATGCCGAAGACACCGAACGAGATGTCGATCAACTGCCACCACCACGGGATGCCCCGGATCGGGCCGGCGATCAGCGCCAGCGGGACGATCGCGGCACAGGAGATCATGCCGAAGTGCACCACCCAGATGTTGCGCACCGGGTCGCGGTACGGACCCCAGAACGCGACCGCGATCACCAGGTGGGCGAAGGCCAGCCAGTCGGTGCCGTACGCGAGGAAGGGAAAATCCTGATTGGTCGCCACGATCCCCCGGTGCACGTGGTCGATCCACTCCACCAGCACCGGGAGGTGCTCGGGCGCCGGTGACCAGTCGGCGTGCAGCAGCCGTACCAGCAGACGGCTCTCGGCTTCGAGCGGGAAGGCGGTCACACCACTGAGGACGAGGCCGACGACGAAGACGACCAGCCAGGCGCGGATCCGGGTGAGGGTGGGCACGGCGCGGAGCGTATCGCCGGACGAGTTGCCGGAGCGCGTCCTGACGAGAACCCGCACAAATGATTCACAACTCGCGTGACCTCGGCCATACCGGGCTTTCGTCCGACCAGACGGAGACTTCTGTCAGTATCGACGGAAGTTAGTTGGTCATGGGTCTATCTTTCGTGTTGCCCACGGATTAAGGTTCTGTTTCAGCCACAGTAGCTCTCGAATCCCCTGCACAGAACGGCAGAGAACGTTTCAGCGGCGCATCGGCGGCGCCACTGTCCGAGAACCACTCCCGCATCGTCGCCGTGGCCCGGGGCCGCGAGGAAGGTAGCGAGACATGGACCCGACAGCGTTGCGCCGCCCGCGGAACACGCCCTCGCCCATCGCGACGAGATGACCCGGCACGCCGCAGCCGCGACCGGCTCCCGCGTATCCGGAACCCGGCCGCCACGACGCGGCTGAACCCACGATCCTCCGCCGCTCGGACGGCGGTGGGACCGGCCCGTCCGGTCGGCTCGAAATCAGCAACGTGGTTCGTCGCGGCAGCGCGCGACCACCCGCATCGGATCGCGCCCGGAGTCACCCGATCGGCAGACGGTGACGACCCGGCGAGGTCACGTACGACCCATCAGGGATGCGGCAGTACCGGCGGACGTGGCAACCAGACCACAGCGGCGGACCCGTACACGGGGTCCGGTGTCGTCGATTGGTGCGACCGTAGGCCCGCTCCATACCCCCGGAGGAATGCATGACAAGACCCCTGCGCCGGTGGCTGGCCGCCACGCTCGGCGCCGCCATCACCATCCCCGGTCTGGTCGCGGCACCCGCCGTCGCCGCGCCGGACCCCGGAATCGCCGAGGATCGGCTGGTCAGCGAGGAGAACGGGCCGGCGGCCCTGCGCTCGGCCGCCCGCGCGCCGGAGACCTACCGGGTCCTCGTCTTCACCAAGACCGCCGGCACCCGGCGACCGTCCATCCCGGACGGCGTACGGACCGTCCAGGCGCTCGCCGCCGCGAACGGCTTCACCGTCACGGTGACCCAGGACGGCGCGGCCTTCACCCCGGAGAACCTGGACAACTACCGGGCGGTGGTCTTCCTCAACACCACCGGCAACGTGCTCAACCCGGGCCAGGAGGCCGCGTTCGAGTCGTACGTCAAGGCCGGTGGCGGTTACGTCGGCGTGCACGCCGCCGCCGAGACCGAGCCGGACTGGGCCTTCTACCAGAACCTGGTCGGCTCGAAGGTCGCCGGTGTGGCCAGCACCGAGGCGGGTGTCGTCGAGGTGGCCGACCGGGTGCACCCGTCCACCGAGGCGGTGCCGCAGACGCTGACCCTCACCGAGGAGTGGTACAACTTCAGCACCAACGTACGGGGCGCCTCGCACGTGCTCGCCACCGCACAGGAGAAGAGCTTCCCGGGCGGCACGATGGGCTTCGACCACCCGGTGAGTTGGTGCAAGGACTACCAGGGCGGTCGTTCCTTCTACACCGGACTCGGCCACTCGATCGAGACGTACCGGGTCGGTGGTTTCAAGAAGCACCTGCTCGGCGGCATCCAGTGGGCGGCCGGCGTGGTCGAGGGCGACTGCGGGGCGACCGTGCTCGGCAACTACGAGAAGGTCACCCTCAACGACGAGCCGGGCGAGCCGATGTCGCTCTCGGTCCTGCCCGACGGCCGGGTGCTGCACAACACCCGTGGCGGTGAGATCCGGCTCTACGACCCGGCGACCGGCGCCAGCCCCGTGATCAACACCATCCCGGTCTACCAGCACGACGAGGACGGGTTGCAGACGATCACGATCGCGCCCGACTTCGCCACCAGCAAGTGGGTCTACATCTACTACTCGCCGACGCTGAACACCCCGGTCGACAACCCGGCCACCCCCGGCGTCAACGAGGGCGACGCCCCGGCGATCAGCACCGACCCGAACGCGTGGAACGCGTTCAAGGGCTACAACCAGCTCTCCCGGGTCAAGTTCGTCGACGGGCCGAACCCGCGCCTGGACATGGCGACCGAGCAGCAGATCCTGCGGGTCGACACCGACCGGGGCATCTGCTGCCACGTGGCGGGCAAGGTGAAGTTCGACGGCAAGGGCCTGCTCTACCTGATCACCGGTGACGACACCAACGCCAGCGGTTCGGACGGCTTCGTGCCGATCAACGAGTCCCCCACCCAGGGACCCGGGTACGACGCCCAGCGCTCGTCGGCCAACACGAACGACCTGCGTGGCAAGGTGCTGCGGATCAAGATGAAGGAGAACGGGACCTACACCGTCCCGGCCGGCAACCTCTTCCCGGAGAACGCCGACTACGAGAACAGGACCCGTCCGGAGATCTTCCTGATGGGCCTGCGCAACCCGTTCCGGTTCGACGTGGACAGCAACGGCTTCGTGTACGTCGGCGACTACTCGCCGGACTCGCGTACCTCCAGCCCGACCCGGGGTCCGGAGGGCACCGGCCGCTGGTTCGCCACCAACAAGGCGGCCAACTACGGCTGGCCGTACTGCTACTCGCCGAGCCTGCCGTACATCGACTACGACTTTGTCACCCGTACCTCCGGTGAGCCGTTCAACTGCGGCGCCCCGGTGAACAACTCGCCGCGCAACACGGGTCTGACCACCCTGCCGGCGGTCGCCCAGCCCCAGTTCTGGTACACCTACGAGGCCCGTACCACCTGCGCCGGGGCGTACCTGCAGAACCCGCCGAGCGCCTGCGACTTCAAGTGGCCGGTGATCGGCACCGGTGGCGTCGGCCCGCACGGCGGCCCGATCTACACCTACGACGAGGCGAACACCTCGGAGACCAAGTTCCCGGAGTACTACGACAACAGCGTGGTCTTCGGCGAGTTCACCCGGGACAAGCTGTTCATGATGCGCACCAACGGCAGCGGCAAGCTGCTCGGCGTGGAGCAGTTCCTGCCGGGTGTGGTCTTCGACAACCCGATGGAGATGGAGTTCGGCCCGGACGGCAACCTCTACGTGCTGGAGTACGGCGACGGCTTCTTCCGGGCCAACCCGGACGCCCAGCTCTCGATGATCCGGTACGTCAAGGGCACCCGCTCCCCGATCGCCCAGCTCTCGGCGAACCCGACCTCGGGTCGGGCACCGCTGCCGGTGCAGTTCTCCAGCGCCGGTTCCTCCGACCCGGACCCGGGTGAGTCGATCTCCTTCGCCTGGGACTTCGACAGCAACGGCACGGTCGACTCGGCCGACCCGAACCCGACGTACACCTACACCACCAACGGCGTCTACCACGCCAAGCTGACGGTCACCGACTCCAGTGGCAAGACGGCGGTGCTGACCAGGGAGATCGTGGTCGGCAACACGGCACCGACGGTGAACGTGACGGTGCCGGCAGGCGGTACGTTCTTCAACTGGGGTGACACGGTGCCGTTCACGGTGAACGTCACCGACCCGGAGGACGGGACGATCGACTGCAGCCGGGTCACGGTCTCGTTCGTACTCGGCCACGACAGCCACGGTCACGGCCTGGCCGAGACCAGCGGCTGCACCGGCACCCTGCCCACCCCGGCGGACGGGGCCGACCACGCCGGTGGTTACCTCTACGGCGGGATCAGCGCCACCTACACCGACCTGGGCGGCAACGGCCAACCGGCGCTCACCACGGTCGGCCAGGCGGTCATCCAGGTACGGCGGCAGCAGGCCGAGCACGCCCAGGTCCAGCAGGGCGTGACGATCGCGGCCAGCACCGACACCGGGGGCGGCAACCAGGTCACCGGCATCGACGCCGGTGACCACATCGCGTTCGACCCGATCAACTTCGACGGGGTCAGCACGGTAACCTTCCGCTACTCGGGCGGTTCGGCCACCACCGTCGGCCAGCCACGCGCCAACGTGGAGCTGCGGGTCGGCTCGCCGACCGGCGCACTGGTCGCCACCGCGACGCTGAACGCCACCAGCGGCAACGGCGCGTACGCCAGCCAGTCCGTTCCGGTGAACCACCCGGCCGGTGCCCAGCGGCTCTACCTGGTGTTCAACCCGGTGAGCGGCGGCCCCACCACGGGCCTGGTCAACCTCAACTGGGTCGAGTTCGGCGGCAGCACCCCGTAACAGTCAGTCGACGCACGTCGTGACAGGCGAGTGGCCACCCGTACCCGGGTGGCCACTCGTCTTCGTGGTGCCCGCTGCTCAGGCGTACTGCGGGGTCTCGACCCGGGTGGCGGCGACGGCGTTGCCGCCGAAGTCGTTGTCCTGGAGGTCGGCCGAGCCGTGGGTGCCGTCGCCGGTGACCAGCAGACCGTGCGTCTGGGTCTTGCGCTCCTGACCGTCCCAGACCCGGTTGTGTCGCAGGGTCAGGTCCCGAGTGCCGGCGGCGAGCGTGATACCGGCCCGCTGGGCGGGTACGTCCGGCAGCCGGTAACGGGAGCCGTCGGGTGGCGTACCCCCGGCCCAGGCCGTGGTGGCACCCGGCCGGACCGGTGCGAGCAGCAGCTCGTCGCCGGTGTTGGTGGCGACCACGGCGGTCCGGGTGCCGACCCGGACCACCTTGCCCCGGTGCCCGTCCAACGGCCAGTTCGCCGCGCTGTCGCGGATCGAGGTACGGGTGTAGCTGACGCTCTCGCCCTCGCCGCTGTCGGCGCCGGCCGCCCGCCGGCCGTTGTCCCGGATCCGGTTGTTCACGATCGCGCCGTCGGTCAGCCCCGCGTCGATCCTGATCCCGTCGAGCCCGTTCTCCCAGATCTCGTTGCCGTCGAGCACCACCTCCCGGCCCGGGATCGGGTTCCGGGCGAGGTTGTGCTCGCAGTAGCCGTACCGGCCGTTGCGGCTGATCCGGTTGCCGCGCACGACGTACCGTCCGGGGGTGTTGCCGATGCTCAGCCCGTCGATGATGTTCGCGTCGACCACGCAGTCGGAGACGATCCCGCCCCGGCCGGCGACCCCGGAGGTGCCCTGGGCGGAGACGTCGAAGCCGGCCTCGTGGTTGCCGATCATGGTGCAGCCGGTGACGACCAGGCCGTCCGCGCCCCAGTCGGAGATGCCGAACCGGTTGTCCTCGGTGTGGCAGCCGACGATCCGGATGCCGCGCGTCGGCTGCCAGTAGGGCTTCTGCAACTCCAGGAAGATGCCGTTGGTGCCGTTGCCGACCGCGGTGCAGTTGGCGATGGTCAGCCGTTCGCAGTCCCCCCAGCCGCCGATGCCGATCCCGATGCCGGCGCCGCCCATCTGCTGACCGGTGTCGAGCCGGCCGCAGCGCAACACGTGCACCCCCTCGATCACCGTGTCCTGGAGGAAGTCGCAACCGAGCCCGGTGGCGGCGGTGTCGTGGATGTAGAGGTCCCGGAAGCGACCCCGCTGCACGTACTGGAGACCGAGCCCCTTCGCCAGGTAGTCGTAGCGGGCCAGCTTCACCCCGGACCCGTCGATCTCGAAGCTGGCGAAGTGACAGTCGGTGATGCAGTTGTCCGGGCTGGCGCCGTGCTGGACGGTGGTGAAATAGGCCAGCGGCGTCGGCTCGACCCGGTTCCCCTCGTTGCTGAGCCGGAACCTGGTGACCCCGATCCCGGCCCCGACCAGGGAGATCCCGTTACGCCACACGGTGCCGGCGTCCCGGATCGAGTACGTGCCGGGCGGGCAGTAGACCACCCGGGGTTGCCCGTCGGCCGCGTACGCCGCACCGAGCGTGTCGACCAGCGCCTGCAACGCCGGCTGGTCGTTGGTGACCCCGTCACCCCGCAGGCCATGCGCGCGAGCGTCGTAAACCACCCCTCCAGGCACCGACACACGCACTCCCCTCCGTACACCCGACCCCGCTCGATTCCCCCCACCCGCCCGAACTAACGCCGCAAACCCTGATCCACAACCCCGTGCACCTTGATCGACGCGCTCTCAGCAGTTGCGAAAGGGGGCGGAACTACCGCTGACGGCGCGTGGATCATCAGCTCCACCAACGGAGTCACCGGTACGGGCAGGCGGGGTGGCTCCGCCGCCGTTGTGGGCAGGGCGAGCAGGTCGGCCATCGCCGCGACGGCGCGTACGCTCGCCTGTCCGTCGCCGAACGGGGACGTACGCTCGGCGAGCGATCGGCCCGACAGCTCGTGCGCGGCGGCGACGACGATCCGTTCCGGGTCGGTGCCGACGAGCGTGCCGTAGCCGGAGCTGAGGATCTCGGGGCGTTCGGTGGTGTCACGGGTGACCAGCACCGGCACCCCGAGCGTGCCGGCCTCCTCCTGGAGACCGCCGGAGTCGGTGATCACCAGATCCGCGACACTGAGCAGGCCGATCATCTCCGCGTACGGCAGCGGTGGGGTGAGCCGGACGCCCGGCGTACGCCCGAGTTGCGCGGTCACCTCGGCGCCGAGCGTCGGGTTCGGGTGGGTGACCATCACGATCTGGGCCTCCGGGTGACGGCGGGCAAGGTGCCGCAGGCCGGCGCAGACGCCGAAGACGCCGCCGCCCCAGTTCTCTCGCCGGTGCAGGGTGGCCACGACCACCCGCCGGGTCGGGTCGAGCCAGCCCGGCGGCCGGGCCAGGCCGTGGTCGAGCAGGTGGTGCAGCGCATCCACCACC
Source organism: Micromonospora sp. NPDC050397 (assembly GCF_044901685.1). Taxonomy (NCBI): domain Bacteria; kingdom Bacillati; phylum Actinomycetota; class Actinomycetes; order Micromonosporales; family Micromonosporaceae; genus Micromonospora; species Micromonospora sp. NPDC050397. The sequence continues at coordinate 854,391 of NZ_JBJDPS010000002.1, read as the reverse complement.
GTGTTCCCGGTGAGCACGATCCGAGCGTCCGGCACCCCCTCGTCGAGCAGTTGCCGGTGTGCCGTCGGGGTGGGCGCCAGGTGGAGGGCGGCGAACCGGGCCAGCATGGCCCGGTTCGCCTCCTCGGGGAAGGGCCGGTCCAGGTCGTGCGTACGCAGACCGGCCTCCAGGTGCACCACCGGTAGGTGGTGCCAGAAGGCGACCAGTCCACCGACCAGCGCGGTCAGGGTGTCGCCCTGGACCACGACGGCGGCGGGACGGTGCTCGGCGAGCACCGCGTCGGTCGCCGTGATGAGCGCGGCGGCGAGTTCGGCGAGAGATCCCGCCTGCCGTACGGGAGCCAGCGTCACGTCGGCGGCCAGGTCGAAGGGTGCCAGTGCCTCTCCGACCCGCCCCGGGTGCTGACCGGTGTCCACCACGGTGGCGGTGAAGCGGTCGTCCAGCCGCAACTGACGTACCAGTGGGGCTGTCTTCACCCCCTCCGGCCGGGTGCCGACCAGGACCAGAACGTCCGCCGTCGCCGAACCGCTGCCGCGCATCCTGGCTCAGCCCTTCAGTGCCTGCTGGCGGCGGTGCAGAAGGAACCCGCCGGTCGCGGCGACCGCGATCACGCCGAGTGCCACCGGTGCTCCGGCCAGCGGGATGGTGGGAATGGGCGGGGCCACCGCGTTCGGCCCGCAGGCCACCGAGCCGACCTCGACCGTGGCCAGCAGGCCGCCGAGGGCCTCGATCTCCAACGCGGTGACCTCGATCTGTCCCGGTTCACTGCTGGCCTGGGAGTTGAGCAGGATGCTCAGAATGCCAGGAATGCTCAGCCCGGTGTTCGGTGCCGGATTGGCGGGCAGGTTCAGCAGGGTCGTCTCGATGCCGAGGATGGTCGAGGTGATCCGGGCGTTGGTCAGGCTCGCCGTACCGGTCGCGGACGGGCTGCTGCTCGCGGTGCAACTCGCGTAGATGGCGTCCGCCCGCAGGGTGATCGTGGCCAGGCCGTTGGTGCCGAGCACGAGGGCCACCTCGGAACCGTTTACGACGATGCAGTTGCCGGTCGGTCCGATGGTGATCGACCCTCCGCTGCCGAGCACCCCCGCACATGCCGCCGACGTACCGTCGTTGAACGCCCGGACGTACTGGTTGAGCACCCCGGCGGTGATGACCGTCTGCGCGCCGAGTACGCCCAGCGGCGGGTTCTGGTTGCCGCTGATCGACTCGGTGGTGCCGTCATTGGTGGCGTTGGCCGTGCCGGAGCTGGCGATGCCGCCCCCCACGAGGCCGATCTGCAGCGCGGACGCCTCCGACTGGGAGGTGTCCGCCATCGCCGGTGTCGCCGCCAGCACGGCCAGGGCGATACCTCCGGCCGCCGCCATCGTGCAGCGGGTGAATCTGGATCTTGTTTTGCGCATCTACCGACTGCTTTCTGCTGGTTGCGGTACGGATTTCGGGGCGGGAGTTCGTCGGGTGGCTCTTCTCCGTCGGGCGGGTCTGTTTCGACGCGCGAGGTGCTTTCGGCGGCCGGTGCCGGGCCGGCGGCCGGACCGGGTCGGCCGCGCGCGCGGTCTTCTGCCAGTCGGTCCTGGAGCGGACGAGGCGGGCGAGGGCCAGCCAGACGGCGATCGACTGGACGTAGCTGTACAGCCAGTGCCCGAGCCCGAGCCCGACGGCGGTGACCAGGCGCAGGCCGGGTTCGCAGCGGGCCCGGTAGGCCAGTCCCCAGACGGTGAACGGCGCGATGCCGAAGAGCAGGACCAGTGGCACGATGCCCCAGCCGCCGTGCCGCCACCAGCCGCCGATCCCGTGCACCGCCTCGCGGATGTAGTAGCCGAGCACGGTCAGACAGGCCAGGTAGACCAGGGTGCCGAGCAACTGCATCCACGGTGCGGCGAGGAAGTAGACGATCTCCAGTGCGGCGGAGTTCCTGATCCGACGCGACCGCAGCACGGCGCCCGCGTAGCGGACGCACTGCATCGACCCCTGCGCCCACCTGGTGCGTTGCCGGATCAGTGAGCGGAGCCCGGTGATCGCCTCCTGCGCCACCCAGGATTCCGGGCAGTATTCGGTACGGCCCCCGCCGAGCAGGACGTGCAGTCCGAGTTCGAAGTCCTCCAGCAGCGCCCCGTGCCAGGGCGTGCCGTGGTCGACCGCGATCCGGTCCAGCATGGACATCCGGGTGAACTGGCCGTTGCCGCCCATGCCGACGCTGCCGGTACGCCGCCGAAGCTCCTGCATGGCCGCGATCGGTCCACGGAACTCCATGTCCTGGAGCCGGACCAGTAGCCGTGGCCACCAGGGCGATGGCGGTTGCTCCTCCGCCTCCGGCCCGCACTGGAGCATCCGTACCTCGATCTGCACGGCGGCCACCTCGTCGGTGCCGAAGTAGCGCGGTCCGGTGAGCGCGCAGAGGCAGCGCGGGTCGAGCCGGCTGTCCGCGTCGATCACCCCGACGATCACCCGGCTCCGGTCGACGTCCGCCGGCAGGTGCGTGTTGATGGCCCGCCAGGCGGCGTTGAGCGCGGCGCCCTTGCCCTGGCGCGCCTCCGGCGCCACCCGCCGCACCAGGCGGACCCGGGGGTCGGTGGCGAAGCCGGCGAGGATCTCGGCGGTGCGGTCGTCGGAGTTGTCGTCGACGCACCAGAGGGTGGCCCGGGGGAAGTCGCGCAGCAGCCGCTCGACCGTGCCGCCGATCACCGCCTCCTCGTTGAGGCAGGGCACCACGATGTGCCAGTCGTAGGTGGTGTGGTCGCCGCCGAGCAGCCGGGCCGCCCGCAGGTAGAGCACCAGGATGCTGATCACGTACGCGCAGAAGGTGACGCAGAGCAGGAACGCGGCGGTGTTCAGCAGCTCGAACGGGCTGACGTCAAGCGGCACGGAGTGACCTCCGTCCCGCCCCACCCCGGTGTCCCGGTCGGCGTCGACGCCGGCCACCGGTGAGTACGACCACGAAGAGGACCCCGATGACGATCAGGCCGCCGGTGGTGATGGCCGAGCCGATCAGCACGTGGCTGCGCTCGTACCCGGTCTGGAAGCCCCAGAGCCGCATCGAGCCGACCACGGCGGCGAGCCGGATTTGGTTGACCAGGACCAGGAGTACGACGGCGATCGCGCTGGACACCAGGGCCCGGGACCAGGTCACCCGGCGGATGCCGAGGAAGAACGCCGCCATCAGCAGCGGTGGTACGAGCAGCAGTGCCACCGAGCAGCCGGCGGTCACGCCGAAGCCGACCAGTCGCTGGTCGAGTCGGAACACCACCGCCGAGCCGATCGAGCAAGCGTCGGCGAGCCCGAAGGCAGCGACGAGTTGCGCGTTCAGCCACGCCTCGACGCTGGCGACGTCGTGCCACCGCCAGAGCATGAGGACCGACACGGCCAGGCCGGTGAGGATGCCGAGGCCGGTGCGGAGCCAGGTGCCGCCGGTGGTTCGTCCGGTCACGACCGGCGCTTGAGAGTAGTGGTGAGCACCAGCACCGCGCCGAGCATGACCAGACCGATCCCGGCGAGCAGCCACGAGTTGATCGCGGCACCGGTAGCGGCAAGACTGCCACCGATGGTGTGTCCCCTGTTCGCTCCGTACATGTGAAACCCCCCGTGTAGCCGTGGTGACGCAGTTGTCACGCTAACCAGCTATTCGGACGTATGCCGCATAAACCGTGAAACCCTAATAACGGGCTTTATGAGGACTTATCACGTCCAAAACCGGGTGGATACCACCACCACCGATCGGCGTCCGGGCGGCGGGGCAGAACGGTCAACCGGCGATGCCGGCGTCCCGCGCGAGCAGGGCGGCCTGGACCCGGTCGGCGACGCCGAGCTTGGCGAACAGGGCGGAGACCTGGTTGCGGATGGTCTTCTCGCTGAGCCCGAACCGACGGGCGATCCGCGCGTTCGGCTCGCCGGCCGCCAGATACCGCAGGATGTCCCGCTCACGCGGGGTGAGCTGGTCGAACGGCGCCGGCAGCTCGACCGGTTGGCGTTGCAGCGTGGTCAGCACCGCCGGCCCGATCCGAGGGCCGAGGACCAGCCCGCCACCGGCCACCGTACGCAGCGCGTCGACAACCGTGTCCGGGTCGGTGTCCTTCAACACGTACCCCCGGGCACCCGCCCGCAGCGACCGGCTGACCACCTCCTCGTCGTCGGCCATGGTCAGCATCAACACGTACGCCTCCGGCCGGCTCCGGACGATCCGGGCGGTCGCCTCCACCCCGTCGCCGTCGGGCAGGGCCACGTCCATCGCCACCACCCCGACCTGCTCGGTCACGGCCAGCCCGACCGCCTCCGCACAGGTCGCCGCCTCCACCACCCGCTCGACCCAGGGCTCGTCCTCGAGCATGGTCCGCAGACCACGACGGACCACCGGGTGGTCGTCCACGATCAGCACCCGTACCCGCTCCGGCATGTTCCGCCTCGCTCCCCTGCCGGCCCGGCCGGCACCGTCCACCTCAGTCCTCTGCCGGCCGGGCTGGCACGATCCGCCTCATCCCGCCGCGTGCTCGGCGCCGGGCAGGCTGACCAGGACCCGGGTGCCGTGCGGCGACACCTCGGCGATCTCGCACCATCCGCCCAACTCGGCCGCGCGCTCCCGCATCGACTCCAGCCCGACCCCGCCGGCCCGCGGGCCGGCGAACCCGATCCCGTCGTCGGTCACCTCGATCAGCAGATCGGCCGCCCGGCGTACGGTCACCTCGCACGCTGCCGCACCGGCGTGCCGGGCCACGTTCGTCAACGCCTCGGCCACCACCCGGTACGCCGCCACCTCGACCGCCGCCGGCAACCCGGCCAGGTTCTGCTCCGCCCGGAACCGGACGGAGAGCTGTGGCCCGTCGAACCGCTCGCACTCCACCCGCAGGGCCGCCTCCAGGCCCCGGTCCAGCGCCGCCGGACGCAACTGGTCGACCAGTTGCCGCACCTCCCCCGTGCAGGTACGCAGGTCCTCGGCGAGCCCGTCGAGCACCGCGGCGAGCCGGTCCTGGGTGCCGGCGAGCTTGCGTGCCGCCCGTACCTGCATCGCCATGCCGGCGAAGGTCGGACCGAGCCCGTCGTGCAGGTCGCGGCGGAGCCGCCGACGCTCCTCCTCCCGGGCCAGCACCAGCCGCTCCCGCGACTCCCGCAGGTCGCGGATCAGCCGGGCGGTCGCCGTGGCCACCGAGGCGTGCAGGGCGACATCGTCGAGCAGCCGCCGCTCGACCGGCGTGAACCGGTCACCCGAACGGCGATTGGCCACCACCAGCCGCCCCACCCGCTCGCCGTGGGTGACCATGTCGAACGTCTCGACCGAGGTGGTGGCGTGCCCGTGCTCGGCGTGCAGGCTCGGCCCGTCCGCACCGTCGACCTCGACCGCCACGTACGGCACCCGCAACGAGCCGGCGATGGTACGGGTGAGCAGCGGCAGCACCGCGTCCGGCTGGACGGTCCGCTCCAGCAGGTCACCGAGCCGGGCCAGCACCGCGTACGGTTCGTCCCGCTCGCCGTACAGCAGGCGGTTCACCCCTCGCTGCACCCGTCGGCGCAGTGGCTCGAAGGTGACCGCGATCAGGCCGGTGGCGACCAGTGACGCGTTCGAGGTGTCCCCGCGCAGCAGCACGTCCCGCAGCAGTGCGACGATCCCCACGAAACCCGCGATCAACAACAGGCTCATGGCCAGCCAGACCAGGCTCCGGTTGATCACCTGCTCCAACCCGTACAGCCGGTAGCGCAGTACCGCCAGCGTCATCGCCACCGGTATCGCGACCACCATGAGGATCCAGGCCCCGGCCAGGTTCAGCCCGTCCAACACGAAGCCGAGCAGGAAGAGCGCACCCGCGGCGAGCAGGCAGGCGAGTTGTTGACGGGTCTCGCCGACGGCGCGACGCCACCGCCAGCCCAGCGACACCAGCACCGCCACCAGCCCGGCCAGCCCGACGGCCATCCCGACCACCGCCACCCGGGCCAGTGACCGGGCCCGCGCGGTCGCCGCCGTCTCGCCGGAGAAGACCAGGTTCCGGGGGTCGTCCAACGCCGCCACCGCGAGCGCACCGGCGACCACCACCGTGGAGACCACCAGCAGCGCACCGAGCGCCCGCGAGCGCGGTCCGGGCAGCCGGCCGTCCGGGAAGACCAGCAGGGCGAGGAAGACCAGACCGAACGGCGGCCACCACAGCCACTGGGTCAACCAGGCCAACGGCAACCAGGCCAGCGGCTGCCAGGTCATCCAGCTCAGTGCGAGCGCCGCGACGGTGGCGGTGAGCCCGGCGGCGAGCATCAGCCGGCCGACCGGGTGCCCGGGTACGCCGGCCAGCACCAGCCCGCCGAGCGCGGTGAACGAGACCGCGATCGCGACCGTCGTCGCGGCCATGCCACCGGTAGCCGGTGCACCCCGCGACCACTGCCCGAGCAGGACCAGCAGGGCGACGAGCAGCGAGACGACGACCAGCCCGTACCGTCGGGCGGGTACGGGACCCAGGGGCGGGGACACGGGGACTCCTCGGATCGGCCGGTGCCGGGTCAGTGCGCCCAACCGGCGGCGTGCAACGTGTTGTGCACGAACCCGCCCTTGTTGGTCTGTACGTGCCAGGGCAACTCATCGAGGTCCTCGGCCAGCGTGCCGTTGCCGACCCGGGGCAGGGTGGCGACCGCCTCGTCGACCGTCATCCCGGCCCGCTCGGCCAGGTCCGGATGGGCGTGCAGGTAGGCGGCGACGTGTTGCACCACCGCGCGCAGCCGTACCTGGACCGCCACCGGGTCCGGGGCGTCGCCGCTCGGGTGCAGTTCCACCATCCGCCAGTCCGGCCCGAAGAACGGCACCAGCCGCTGGCCCTCGGGGTCGAAGAACTCGACCGCGCCGGCGAACCGGTCGCCCTGCTCCTGCTCGGCCAGCACCCCGGCCAGGTCCGGGTAGACGTGGGTGAAGGTGTTGTCGTTGGCGACCAGCAGGATGCGCCGCCTGGTCAGCGTCGGGTCGTGGATCATCGCGGTACTCCTCACACAATCAAGATGTGGTTGCGGTTCGACGACTGGCCGCCGGGGCGGAAGGCTTTCGGTGTGCCGCAGCGTAGGTGATCCGACCGCCCACAGGGGACGGTCCGCACCGTCGGCATTCCGACCCCCGCTTGAAAGGAAGGGCCCCTTATTAACGCTATGCGTTAATAAGGGGCCCTTCCTTACCCCCCGGCAGGTGGTCGGTCAGTGCAGGTTGATGTTGGCGGCGCGGGTCATGTCGACCGTGGCGGTCACCTTCGGTAGTCCTTCGGTGTGGCCGAAGGAGAGGGAGCGGGCCGACCAGTGGTCGTACCGGCCGTGCAGCAGCCCGACCCGGATGCTCGCCGCGCTCGCCAGGCAGGCGCTGACCGGCTCGCGTGGCTTGTTGGGCGCCTCCGCCTGCGGGCAACCGGCTCCGTACTGGGGCAGGTCACGCTGTGGGTCGAAGCCCGACCGGTCGCCCACGCAGGGGTCCCAGTCGACCCCCTGGGTGCAGTCGTTGTAGTTCCAGACCGCCTGCCCGAAGGCGTTACGGAAGTGCTGGTTGCCCGACTGGTCGGTGTCCGTACGTGGCCGGCTCCAGTCGCCGGGCAGCGCGTGCGAGCCGAAGAGCAACCCGTTGAGCGTGTCGTCCAGTTCGAGCGCGGTGGCCCAGCCCAACTCGGAGTACGCCTGGAGCAGCCGTACGGAATTGGCGACCGCCTTGCCCTTCTGCCAGAGCACCCGGGAGACGTCCCAGGTGGTGCTGCTCGGCTCGGTCGGCCCGGTGCCGGCGAGCATCACCCGGTAGAAGTACTTCTGTCGACCGGCGAGCATCGCCGCCGCCTTGGTCCGGGCGGTGCTCACCGCCGTCCCGTTCACGGCGATCGGCGCCGACTCGAACGCCGGCTTGTACGTCCCGGCCCACCGCTGGTTCAGGTAGTAGGTCTCGTCGTAGCAGTAGCCGTTCGGCTCCGGATCCCGCACGCTCCACGAGCAGAAGGTTCCGATCGGGAAGACCCGGGTCTGGTTCTGCGCGTCCTGCCAGTCGCCACCGGCCCACTTCACCCGCGACTTCACGGTGATCTGGAGGTCGCCTCTCCAGGTGTGGAACCTCGGACCCTCGTTCTCCTCGACGTTGACGAAGACGGCGTCGTAGCAGCTCGAGAACTGCGGCCGGTGTCCCGGCGGCATCGCGTGGTCGGCCAGGTGGAACGGGTTGGGCAGGGTCGCCCGCAGCAGCGTCGACGGGGTAGCCCGACCGGCGCCGGTTCCGGTGCAGCGGCCCAGCGTGCCGGCCTCCGGGATCCTGGCGGCCACCGCCTGGTCCGGGCTGCCCCAGAGGTCGTACTCGGGCAGGGTCGGGGTGTTGTTCCAGACGACCGCCTTGCGCACGTTCTCCACCTGGGCGTTCCAGGCCGACATCGCGTTGCGGTAGTCGTCCATCAGCCCCCGGAAGAGGGCGTTGGTGGTGCCGTTGGTCTCCGGCCGGTTGAACTCGCGTACCCGGTTGTTGATGGTGTCGCCGGCGTCCGCGATGGCGTTGGCCCGACCGCTGTTCACCTGGGCGGCGAACGCGGGGTTCTCCAGTTGCAGGATGTTGTAGACCCGGGCGGCGACGTTCCACGCGCTCGCGTTCGCCACCGGGCCGGTGGTCCAGGTCGCCCCGGGGACCCGTTGCCGGGCCAACTGGGAGAGGTAGTTGACCGACCCCTCCGGCAGGTAGTTGTCGATCACGCTGACCGGGTCGGCGAGGCTGGTTCCGTTGGGGACGGTGAAGGTCCCCTCCTGGGCCGCGTCGATGGTGGCGAACCGGAACGTCGGGGACTCGGCCAACGGGTAGTACGTGTTGACGAAGTCCGGGATCGGCTGGCCGCCGGTGTTCTCCCGGTGGTGCACGTAGGTGCTGATCACCTGGTTGAGATCGCGGCGGGCGATGTTCTCCAGCGCCACGTGGGTGGCGAGCGCCATCGAGTCGACCTTGCGTTCGATGGTCTGCAACTGGGTGGCGATCCGGCCCAGGTTGACCCGGATCTCGTCGATCGACTTGGTCAGCGCGTCGAGTTGGGCGACCAGGCCGGCGTACATCTCCTTCAGGGCCGTCTCGACCCGGTCGAACCGCTTGTCGATGCCCTGCGCCAACCGGTTGATCTGGTCACGCAGCTTGCCGATCTCCGCCTTGATCGCGGCGTTCGGGTCGCCGCCGCCGCTGAAGAGGGTGACCAGGCTCATCGCGGCGCCGAGCAGGTTACCGGTCAGCACGGCGGTGCCCATCGCGGTCGCCGCCATGGTCAGGCCCTGGCCGAGCACCGTGGTCACGTACGTGTTGATCGCGGTCACCGAGGTGACCACCGCCTTGCCGATCGTCTCGAGCTGCTTGCCGAACGTCGGGTCGGCGAACCCGACCAGGGTGGAGAGCACGCTCACCGTCGAGCCGAGCCCCTCGAAGATCTTCTTGTTCGCCTCGGTCTTGATTCGTTCCGCCTCCTGCGTCTGCGGGGACGGCTTCGGGTCCTGGTTGATCACGTACGTGTTCGAGTAGGCGATCACCTCGGTGATCCGGGTGTTCGCGTCCTGGTCCAGCACGGTCAGGACCCGGATGGCCCGCTCCCGTACCAGGGTCTTGTACGCCTCGGGGTCGTCGCGCTCCGCGCGGATCGCGTCCAGCGGCACGTAGTCGCCGATCGTGCCCGGGTTGCCCGGACGGGCGTCGTGGACCCGGGTGGCGAGCAGGGTGGGCAGTGCCGCCCGGCTGCTGGTCCCGGTCCGGGCGCCGAAGGCACCGTCCCAACCGGCGGCGAGCGCGTCGTCGGTCGCCGCGCGCAGGTGCAGCGCGGACCAGGTGGTCCGGAGTACGTCCCGTACCCGGGTGTTCCAGGCGGCGTCCTGGTAACCGCCCTGGACCAGGTTGAGCGCGTCGGGCACCATGTTCGCGCCCTCGGCTCCGACGGTGCTGGTCAGGAAGGCGCGTACGGCCGCCCCGTTCATCACCGCGCCGCTCGACGGGGTGCCGGCGAGCTTGGCGAGCACCGCCATCACCAGCGCGAACCGGGACCGGTCCTCGCCCCGGCTGTCGGTCACCGCCGCGTCGGCCACCGCCCGGACGGCCGCCACGTGCGCCGCGATCTGCGCGCCGGTCGCGGCCGGATTAGCGGTACGCCAGTCGAGCAGTTCGGCGGTGAGTACCGCGTCCTTCACCCCGGCACTGCCGGGTTCGGTCAACTGGACCACCGCTCCGAAGATCGCGGCGTGCACCGCCGCCTCGTCGTACGGCACCGCCTCGTCGGCCCGTGCCGGCACCTGCTGGGCCGTGGCCAGCAGCACTCCGGCCAGGGCGGTCGCACACCACCGCCCCCAGCTGTCGGTTCCCCGTCTGCGCCGGCCGGCCCGGCGCTCCACTCCCGTCGGCATCACAGATCCCCTCCCCGCACGGGTACTCCCCGTGTCTCGTGGGGCTCACGATGATGGGCGGGTTGTCCCGACCGGCAGGCCCGGATGTCCCGCCGCCCCGGGAACCCCGCCCGCGCATGTAAGGAAGGGCCCCTTGTTAACGCTATGCGTTAACAAGGGGCCCTTCCTTACGCCTCAGCGGGGGCCGAGGCCGGTGATCGCGGGTGGTGGCACGAGGTAGTCGTAGACCGCGCGGGCGAGTTGGCGTACGGTCTCGGCGCCGGTGGCCTCGGGGCCGGAGGTGACAAACGCGACCGCGACCTCGGAATGCGGGATCAGCAGGTAACCGACGTCGTGCGAGGCGTCCGGCAGTTCACCGGTCTTGTGCGCCACCGGTACGCCGGGCGGCAGCGCCGCCGGAATCTTGGTGTTGATGGTCTGTTCGAGCATGAACGAGATCATCAGTGCCCGGGAGGCGGGCGAGAGGATGTTGCCGTCCCAGACCGCCCCGAGCAGACTGACCACGTCGTCGGCGGTGAGGTAGTTCTCCTCGCCCCGGGCGGCGGCCGCGGTGTCGAGCATCCGGCGGTTGAGCGCGGTCTGCTTCAGCAGCATCGTGTCGATCAGCGCGTTGACCCGGACGAACCCGTTCAGGTAGTTGATCAACACGTTGGCGGCCGTGTTGTCACTGTAGATGATCATGTATCTGGCCAGCCGGTGCAACGTCACCACCTGGGGAAACGTCTCGTACTGGAGCTGACCGCTGCCGCCGACCACATCCTCGGGCCGCACCAGCACACCGTCGTCCAGCGACTCCCACCCGCAGTCGACCTCACGCAGCAACTCGGTCAGGATCCAGAGCTTGATGACGCTCGCCGCCTTGGGGCGGAACGTGCCGTTCACCTCGATCTGCTGGTCGCCGTACCGGCCGGAGAGGTCGCGTACGGCGACTCCGGTCGGGTTCGGCGACGCCTCCACGATCTGCCGCAGTCGCTCGGTGAGCGGCAGCAGCCCCGCCCCCCGCTCGCGGTCGACCGGTGGCTGTGGGTTGGTCACCACCTCACCGGTCAGCAGCTCCGGCTCCCGCCCCGGACGGCTGATCTCGACCGTGCCCCCGGCCCGGCCGCGCAGCGGCACCCGGTAGGCGTACGTGACGTCGCCGACCGTGATTCGCCCGCTCGCCACCTCGTCGATCACCCGCATGCCCTGGTCGAGCAGCCGGCCGGTGTCGCCGTCGCAGCCCCGGTAGCGAACGATCCGCTCGGCCGCGTCGACGGCGAAGATGGCGTTTGTCGTGGCGAGCCACGCCAGCCTCGTCCGTACCAGCGGCACACCGCCTTCGCCGTGCCGCGCCGCGTCGCCGTCCCGGTCGTACCCGGGAGCTGCGTCGAACCCGGGAACGGCGTCGTACCCGGGAGCGGCGTCGCGCTTCGCGTCGTACCCGGGAGCGGCGTCGCGCTTCGCGTCGAACCCGGAGGCGGCGTCGCCGTCGAGGTCGTACCGGGAAGCGGTGTCGGCGATCGCGGGTCCGCCGATGCCGGGGTCGGGGCGGTACGCACGTGCGGGTGCCGGCATCGCGGCCACGGTCACCACGATCGTGACGGCAAAGACGGCCAGGCGCCCGAGGAGCAGGACGAGCAGGATTCCGGCCGCGTTCTGCCGCCGCACGTCGGTCCGGTCGGGCTGGCGTCGGCGTCGTCGGAACTGGTTCACCCGGGCAACGTAGCCAGCGGCCCAGGGCCGACGGCCCGGGTCCGCGCGAGGTCACCCGACCGTGCGTACGCCAGCGGCGGGTCGCGGACCCGACCCGCCAAAGCACACGCAGCGGACCCGCCAGAGGGCACCGGGACGACACCCCCGACACGAGCGTGGCTACCGGCCGGAGGCTCGGCGGCGGCCGATCGGGGTCACGTAGTACAGGCCGATGCTGGTGAAACCGTAGAACAGGGGCAGCAGCACGAAGACCACCAGGCCGACGAGCGGTTCCAGCAGGTAACCGACGAGGCCAGCGGCGACGTACAGGATCACGCCGACCAGTGCCCGGATCCGCTCGACCGGGAAGAAACGGTCGTGGACCTCCTCCTCGAGCAGCTCCCGGTGCCGACTCAGGTAGTGGTAGAAAGCCAGCCAGCTCAGGCTGAGCACCGCACCGACCAACGCGTAGAAGGCGATCGCGACACGCTGGTCGGTCTGGTTGTGCTCCTGAAGCGCTCGGGAGACGACGGAGGTCGGGAACGGCAGCAACACGGCGGTGAAGAGGATGAAGAGATTCGCCCATCCCAGTGCGCGGTCGGCCTGCCGGATCCGGCTGAAGGCGGCCTTGTGGTTGAGCCAGACAACGGCGACATACAGGTACGACGAGACGTACGCGGCGTACGCCGGCCACTGGTCGAGCAGCCCGTGCAGCAGGTGGCCGGGTTCACCCTCCGGCACCCGCAGATCGAGCACGAGCAGGGTGATGACGATCGCGAGGACGCCGTCGCTGAAACTCTCGACGCGGCTGGTATCGGACCTGATGCCCAGTTCGGCGGGCTCGCTCACGACCGGCGCATACCCGCAGGACATGGCCACATACCCCGGCGCGGGACGCCGCGACCCGGCCAACGGCCGGTGCCCCGTTTGCGCCCACCGGCACCGGGAAGGCGAGCGACAGCAGCCCGAGCACCGCCGACCGGCGACGCCGCGAAGGAGGCCGATCTCTCATGGCTCGCAGTCAGCAACCGTTGGAGGGTAAACGGATCGCGATCCTCGCCACGGACGGGGTCGAGGAGATCGAGTACACCCAGCCACGGATCACCGCCGAGCAGGCGGGTGCCGAGGTCTACCTGATCTCCCTCGCCGCCGGCGAGATCCAGGCGATGAACCAGGACATCAACCCGGGCAACCGCCTCGCCGTCGACCGTACGGTGGACCAGGCCCAGCCGTCGGACTACGACGCGCTGGTGCTGCCCGGCGGAACGGTGAATCCCGACCGGCTGCGGGCGAACAGCACCGCCATGGCCTTCGTACGGGCGTTCTTCGACCAGGACAAGCCGGTCGCCGCCATCTGCCACGGCCCGTGGTCGCTGGTCGAGACGGGGATGGTCGACGGCCGTACCGTGACCTCGTACCCCAGCCTCCGCACGGACATCAACAACGCGGGCGGTCTCTGGGTGGACCGGGAGGTGCAGGTCGACGACGGCCTGCTCACCAGCCGGCGACCGGCGGACCTGCCGGCGTTCTGCGACAAGCTGGTGGAACAGTTCGCCCAGGGGCACCCCGTCGGCCAGTTGAACCTGGCCTGACGCTCACCGCCGGGGCCCCAGCTCGCCCGCGCGTCTACGGAACAGGGTCCGCTCCCCCTCGTTCCCGGTCAGCTCTGCGGCGTGGCCGCGACCCGGCCGCCGGGACGTCGACCGTTACCGACGATCGGGTACGGACGGTACGCTGACCCCACTTCTGGCTACGGGAGGCGGCTCGGATGCGCGGACCACGGTGAACGGACCACGGTGAGCGGACCTGCGGTGATCCTGGTGCTGACCGGGCTCGGCACGGCCGCGCTGGCGGCGTTCGGATACCTCCGGCTACGGGCCTGGTTCCGCTCGGTCTGGCAGGGTGAGCGGTGGGGATGAGGGTCCTGGTCTACTGCTACGGCAGTCGGGGCGACGTGCAGCCCTACCTCGCCCTCGCCACGGCGCTGAACGCGGCCGGGCACCACGCCACGCTCGCCGCTCCGGCGATGTTCGCCCCGTTCGCCGCCGAGTACGGTGTCGACTTCTCGCCGCGCAACGACGAGTGGCTGCAACTGCTCGGCCGACCCGAGATCCGGGACCTGATCGCGAACGAGGACGACCGGTCGAGCCGGTTCGACGCGGCCCGCGCGCTGCTCGGCGCGGAGGCGGCCCGGCTCTACCCGGTGATGGTCCGGGACAACTGGACGGCCGCCCGGCACGACGTGGACCTGGTGGTGCACCAGCACAACGCGCTCGACCACGGGCACCAGGTCGCCGAGCGGTTGGGCGTACCGGCGGTGGTCGCCACGCTCTACCCGTCGTACGTGCCGACCTGGGAATACCCGAGCACGATGATCAAACCCGGGGTGCGCCTCCCCCGGCTGCTCAATCGCCTCAGTTACCTGCCGCTGGGCCGGGTGGTGGCGCACCGGGACGTGCTGGACGCCTGGCGTACCGACACCCTGGGCCTGCCACTTCGCCGGGGCCGGTTCGACCGGCTACGCCGTCCGGACGGCGGCCCGGTGCCGGTGCTCAACGGCTTCAGCCGGCACCTGGTCCGGCCGGCGTCGGACTGGCCGTCCTGGGTGCACACCACCGGTTTCTGGTTCCTGCCCGCCCCGGCATCCTGGTCCGCACCGGCGGAACTGCTCGCGTTCCTCGACGCCGGTCCGCCGCCGGTCTTTGTCGGCTTCGGCAGCATGGCCGGACGCGACCCGGCCGGCACCGGCCGGCTGGTCGCGGAGGCGGTGCGGGCGGCCGGCGTACGCGCGATCGTCGGCACCGGTTGGGGCGGCATCGAACTGACCGACCACGGGCCGGAGATCCTGGTGCTGGAGCAGGCGCCCTACGACTGGTTGTTCCCGAGGGTGGCTGCGGTGGTGCACGCGGGCGGGATCGGCACCGTCCACGCCGCTACCGTGGCCGGTCGACCGCAGGTGCTGGTCCCGTTCCAGCGTGAGCAGATGATGTGGAGCCGCCGGACCGCCGCCCTCGGGCTGGCACCCGAGCCGACCTTCCAACGCGACCTCACCGTCGACCTGCTCACCCGGGCGATCCGCCGCGCCACCGCCGACCCGACGATCGCCGCCACCGCCGCCCGGCTGTCGGCGTCGCTGCGAACCGAGGACGGTATGGCGAGCGCGGTGCGCCACCTCCTCCGCCTGGGCGGGCGGCGGGTCACCAGGTGACGGGGAACTCCAGCAGGCCGGAGTTGAAGCGTTCGTTGCGCCACGGCAACTCGTCGATCGGCACCGCCGGCCGCAGTCCGGGGAAACGGCGCAGCAGCGTACCGAGGGCGACCTCCATCTCCAGCCGCCCGAGGGCCGCGCCGAGGCAGAAGTGGGCGCCGTAGCCGAGGGTGAGGTGCGGGTTCGGGGAGCGGTCGAGGTCGAACAGGTCCGGGTCGGGAAAGTGGTCCGGGTCGCGGTTGGCCGCCGAGGGCAGCGTCATCACCGCGTCGCCGGCACGTACCCGGTGACCGGCGAGTTCGACGTCCTCGGTCGCGGTCTGCACCAGGAACATGCTGCTGTGCGTGGTGAACCGGAGGATCTCGGTGACCGCCGCCGGCAGCCGGGTCGGGTCCGCGCGCAGCTTCGCCAACTGTTCGGGGTGCAGGAACAGCGCGCGCAGCCCGGCGCTGGTCGAGTTGATCTCGCGGCCACCGAGCAGTACGCCGATCGCCAGGTCCAGGATCTCCGGGTCGCTGAGTTCCTCCTCGGCCTGCACGGCGAGCCAGGCGGAGAGCAGGTCGTCGCCGGGCTCGGCCCGTTTCGCCGCCAACCGCCCCGACAGGTACGCGTGCAGCTCGCCCTCGGCCGCCGCCGCGTCGTCGGAGCCGTACGCGGTGACCGAGAACATCGCCGCGGTCCACCCGTTGAACCGTTCCCGGTCCCCGGCCGGTACGCCCAGCATCTCGCAGATCACCAGCACCGGCAGCGGGGCGACGAGTCCACCGATCAGGTCCGCCGGCCGCCCCCGGGCGACCATCGCGTCGAGCAGTTCGTCGGTGATCTGCTGCACCCGGGGCCGGTAGCGTTCGATCTGGCGGGGGCCGAACGCGCGCGACGCCACCCGTCGCAGCGAGGCGTGCGCGGCGCCGTCCATGCTGAGCTTCCGGGTGACCCGGTGCGCCACCGGGCAACCGGAGCCGGTGACCGGGTCCACCACGCTCGGCGGGGCGGTGACCGGGCCGGCGACGGCCGGCGGGGCGGCTTCCACCGGCGATGGTTCGACCCGGCGGGCGAAGCGTGGGTCGGTCAGCACCGTGCACACCTCGTCGTAACCGAGCACGAGCCAGGCGGGGCGTCCGTCGGGCAGACGGACCCGGCTCACCGGGTCGGTCCGCACCATCCGGAGCACCTCGTCGGGCAGCTCACCCCGGAAGGGTTCGAAGGGATAGTCGCGTAGCCGCTCGTCCGTCTCCACTGACCACACCCGCCTCTGGTGCCCGCCCAGCGCCGTACCGGATCATCAGCATACGGCCTGGGCATCGACGGTGGCGAAGGTCGATTGTGGAGGCAGCGGGACACCGTTCGGCAAGACAGCCACCCTCAGCCGCTCAGTGCCGCGTCGATCAGGATCTCGGCCGCGTGGCGTGCCTGTGCCGCGGCCTCGTTGGTCCCGGCGATCGCGGCCGTGGTCTGCGCCCCCTCGGCCAGGATGGCCAACTGCGGCGCGAGCCAGGGCGGTCCGCCGGCCTCGGCGACGATCCGGGCCAGCCGCTGCTGGAATCCCGCCTTGTGCGCCCGGACGATCGCCGCCACCCGGGGGGCGGTGGCGCCCAGTTCGCCGAACGAGTTGATGAACACGCAGCCCCGGAAGTCGTCCTGGTCGAACCAGCGCGACAGCATGTCGTAGATCCCGACCAGGCGCTGCCGGGGGTCGTCGACCTCGACGGCCCGCTCGACCAGGGCGTTCCACGCCTCGTGCCGGCCGTTGAGAACCTGCTCGACGATCGACTCCTTGGACGGGAAGAGGCGGTAGAGCCGTTTGAGCGAGACGCCCGCCTCGGCGCGCAGCGCGTCCATTCCGACGGCCTGGATGCCGAGGCTGTAGTACAGCCGGTCGGCCGCCTCGAGCACCCTGGCGCGTACGGCCTCGTCGTCCGACGTCGTACCTGCTCCGGCCACTATTCCCACCTCCGTCGGATCCGGCCGTGACACCTCTCACCCCACTGGTCGGCCCCCGGGTAGTGCACGGAGAACGATCGTTATCTAGGCTACTACACGAAGCGAGAACGACCGTTCTCCACGATCCTCCGGAGGCAGAGATGCCCTTCATCACCGTCGGCTCCGAGAACAGCACCAGCATCGACCTCTACTACGAGGACCACGGCGAGGGTCAGCCGGTCGTGCTCATCCACGGCTACCCGCTCGACGGCCACTCCTGGGAGAAGCAGAGCGCGGCGCTGCTCAAGGCCGGCTACCGGGTCATCACGTACGACCGCCGTGGCTTCGGCCGGTCCAGCCAGCCCACGGTCGGCTACGACTACGACACCTTCGCCGCCGACCTGAAGGTCGTACTCGACACCCTCGACCTCGACAACGTGATCCTGGTCGGCTTCTCCATGGGCACCGGCGAGGTCGGCCGTTACCTCGGCCGGTACGGGTCGGCCCGGATCGCGAAGGCGGCCTTCCTCGCCTCCCTCGAACCGTTCCTGCTCAAGACGGACGACAACCCGACCGGCGTGCCGCAGGAGGTCTTCGACGGCATCCTGGCCGCGGTGACCGCCGACCGGTACGCGTACTTCAGCGACTTCTACAAGAGCTTCTACAACACCGACGAGAACCTCGGCACCCGGCTCTCCGAGGAGGCCCTGCGCAACAGTTGGAACGTCGCCGCCGGGGCGTCCTGGTTCGCGTCGAGCGCGGCGGTGCCGACCTGGGTCACCGACTTCCGGGCCGACATCCCGAAGATCGACGTGCCCACGCTCATCCTGCACGGCACCGCGGACAACATCCTGCCGATCGACGCCACCGCCCGCCCGTTCCGCGACCTGCTCCCGAAGGCGGAGTACGTCGAGATCGACGGTGCGCCGCACGGCCTGCTCTGGACCCACGCCGAGGAGGTCAACGAGGCCCTGCTCGCCTTCCTCGCCAAGTAACGGTCCGGTCCCGCCGGGGCGGGTCGGGTCGACCGGCCCGCCCGGATCCGGGACCGGGCCAGGGTGGCAGACTTGCCCGATGTTGCGCGTCGGGGTGCTGCTGGTGGCACTGCTCGGGCTGGCGACCGGCGGGCCGCCGGCCGGGCCGCGTACCCCGGCGCCCGCCATGGTGCCGGCCGCGCTGGGCGGTGCCAGCAAGGTGGTGCTGGCCGGTGGCACGAAGGTCTGCACGATCGGCGACAACCGGCTCACCGAGATCTCCGGACTGGCCGCCACCGACGATGGTTACGTCGCCGTCAACGACAGCGCCGACCTGGAAAGCCGCCGGAAGGTCTTCTTCCTCGACCGGCGGTGCCGGGTCACCCGGACGGTCTCCTACCCGAGCCGCCCCCGGGACACCGAGGACATGGCGATCGCCCGTGACGGCACGATCTGGGTCGCCGACATCGGCGACAACGACCGGGTCAGGGAGACGATCGGGCTGTGGCGGCTGGCCCGGGGAGCCAACTCGCCGGTCGCCCACCGGTTCACCTACCCCGACGGGGCGCACGACGCGGAGGCGCTGCTGCTCGCCGGTGACGGCACGCCGATCGTGGTGACCAAGGACCCCGGCACCGCCCGCCTGTACGCACCGGCCCAACCGCCGCGTGCCGGCGCGACCGTACCGTTGCGTCGGGTCGGGCAGTTCGGTCTGCCCAGCACGGGGACCGGCAACCCGTGGGGGGTGCTGGGCCGGCTGGTGGTCACCGGGGGCGCCACCTCGGCGGACGGCACCCGGGTGGTGTTGCGTACCTACGCCGACGCCTTCGAGTTCGACGTCACCGACGGCGACGTGGCCAAGGCGGTGACCGAGGGAGAGCCCCGGATCACCCCGCTGCCGAACGAGCCGCAGGGCGAATCGATCACGTACAGCCGGGACGGTCGGTCCCTGCTGACCGTGAGCGAGACCAGCGACCAACCCGCCGGCACGCTGCCGACGATCCTCGGCTACACCCCGACCGGCGGACCCACCCCGAACAGCCCGAACAGCCCGACCACCCGGGCCGCGCCCGAGCGGACCTCCCCGGTCGCCGGGGCCGCCCCGACGGGTGGTCCCTCCACCGCCGCCTCGGCACCCGAGGCGCAGCCGGGGCGTCTGGTCGGCACCGCCCGGCTGATCGTGGGCATCGGGGTCGTCCTGCTGGTCGTGACGACGATCGCCGTGATCGCGCTGCTGCTCGCCGGACGCCGTACGCGCCGACCACCGAGCCGGCCGACATGATCGCCCCCGGCGCCGACGAGCGTTGTCCGGAAACTTCCTACATGTTTTTCCATGTAGCTACACGAAAGAACGTGTACGGAAAAACCTGACGTGTGTCTCCGGCCGGAGCCGGAGGCGCTATCCGGCGAGATGTCCCCAGTTGTCGGCCAGTTCCGGCCAGCTTCCCTGGGCCACGACCGCCCCGTCGATCAGCACCACCACCAGATCGGCCTGGGCCAACGCGGCGCGTTTGGACGTCGAGCCGACCACGGTCACGCCGTGCCCGCGCAGCGCCCGCCACAGCTCCAGTTCGGTGGTGACGTCGAGGGCCGACGAGACGTCGTCGGCGATCAGCAGCTCCGTACGCGGTGCCAGCGCCCGGGCCAGGGCCAGCCGTTGCAACTGGCCGCCGGAGAGCCGGGTTCCCTTGTGACCGATCAGCAGCCCGAGACCGCCGCCGGCCGAGGCGAGGTCGTGCTCCAGTTGCGCGGTGGAGATCGCACCCACGGCGTCCACCTCGTGCCCGAGCCGGATGTTGTCCGCGACCGTCCCGGAGAGCACCCGGGGCAGTTGCGCGACGTACCCGACCTGGTTCGGGCGGAGGAAGATCTCGGGTTCGGTGACCGGCTGCCCGTTCCAGCGCAGCGCCCCGGTGTGGTGCACGATCCCGGCCAGGGCCCGTAGCAGCGACGACTTGCCCGACCCGACCGGGCCGACCACCAGCACGAGCTGCCCGCTCTCGATGGTCAGGTCGACGTCACGGACGCCGAGCGTGCCGTCCTCGTGCACGGCGGTGAACCCGACCAGGTCCAGCCGGCGCAGCGGGTGCCGGGGAGCCGCCACCGGCGCGGGCGCCGTACCGGCGGAGAGGTCCACCCCGGGCACCTCGGCCGAGTAGACGCCGATCCCGGTCATCGCGACCGTACGCCGGGTCCAGACCCGGGCCGACGGGAGCTGGGACACCAGCGACGCCGTGGTCCAGGCGAACCACCGGGCGGCGCTCAGGGTCGAGACCGCCACCAGCGTCGCCGCCGACGACAGCGAACCGTTGAGGTAGAGCGCCCACGCGGCGATCGGCAGCAACCCACCGACCATCGACGGGGTCGACCTCGCCCACACCATGCTCGCGATCTCCCGCCGCTGCCGGTCGCTGCGGACGATGTCGAGCCGGGCCAGGTGGGCCAGGACCGACTGGGTCGCGCCCGCGAGCTTGACCGTCCGCGCCGCCGACAGCGACGACACCAGCGCGGTGGCGAAGGCCGCCCGCGCGGCTACCGTCTTGCGCGCCGACCGTTCCAGCAGCGGACCGAACAGCGCCGCCACCAGCCCGGAGAGCAGCATGGTGACGCCGAACAGGAGGGTCGGCACGAGCGAGCCCGACACCACGGTCATCGAGATCAGCAGGACGACGCAGGCCGCCTGGTCCAGCAGGTTGTCGGCGAGCATCACCACCCGCTCGGTGTCGCCGCCCTGGGCGACCACCTCCGCCGGGGTGTGCGCGCTGACCCGGCGCGGCCCGGTCTGGCCGTGCACCAGCCGCATGCTGATCCGCAGCATCTGCCGGACCCACCACTCGGGGAACCAGAGCGCGGTGTAGTACGACATCGGCACCACGAAGATCAGCGACGCGACGATCCAGAGCGCCGGCCCGAGCGGGTCGCCCCGACCGTCGACCAGGTCCGCCCAGAGCCAGGGCAGCACCGCGCCGTCCAACCCGAGCAGCACCATGAGCGCGAAGAGGACCAACGCGCCGAGGCCGAACCGGGCGTCGTTGCCGACGAGCCGGAAGATCTCCCGCATCGTACGGGCCCGTGCGGGTTCCGGCAGCGGGGGCGGGTCGACCCTCGGCGCGGCGGCGGACGGTTCGCGTACCACCTGTGCCGGTGCCGGGTCCTGTCGGTCGTCGGGGCCGATCGGCCAGGTGTCGGCCTCGGCGGCGGTGAGCGTCGAGCCGCCGCCCGCCCCGACCCCGGCACCGACCTCGACGGCCAACTCGACCCGGCGAATCCGGTCAAGGTCCGGTTCCGCGTACGCGTCCCCCTGGCTGCTGGCCAGCAGTCGGGCGAACCGCTGCGACTGGACCAGCGGCCCCGCCTCGACCACCTCGCCGTCGGCGAGCACCACCACCTCGTCGCAGCGCCGCACCGAGGAGAGCCGGTGTGCGATGACGATGCCGATCCGGTCCCGGAGCAGCCGTTCGGTGGCCGCCTGTACGCGCGCCTCGGTGACCGGGTCCATCCGGGCGGTGGCCTCGTCGAGGATCACCACGTGCGGGTCCCGGACCAGGATCCGGGCGAACGCGACGAGCTGCTCCTGGCCGGCGGAGAGCACGTACCCGCCCTCGCCGAGCCGGGTCTCGATCCCGTCGGGAAGGTCGGCCACCCAGGCGGCCAGGCCGAGTTCGTCCAGCGCGCGGGCTGCCTGGTCGCGCAGTTCGGGGTCGAACAGAGCGACGTTCTCGGCGAGCGTGCCGGCCAGGATCTCGGTGCGTTGCGGGACCACGCCGACCCATCGGCGCAGTCCCTCCAGATCGAGGTCGACCAGGTCGACGTCGCCGAGCCAGACCGTGCCGGGCGGCACCTCCACCGCCCGGCTGAGCACCTTCGCCAGCGTCGACTTGCCCGAACCGGTGCGGCCGATCAGGGCGTACGAGCGGCCCCGGACGAAGGAGAGCCGTACGTCACGCAGCGCCGGCCGGCGCCCGCCGTCCGGGTCGGCCGTGCCGTAGCCGAACGTCAGATCCCGTATTTCCAGGTCGCCGTCGGTCGCGGCGACGCCGCCGACGGGCTCCTGCGGCGAGTCGCGCAGCAACTGCACCCGCCCCCAGGCGCCGAGGGCGTACTGCAACTCGGGCACCATCCGGCTGGCGTGCTCGACGGTCGCCCCGAAGGCGAGGGCGAGCAGCCAGATCGCGGTCAGGCGGGCGCCGTCGATCCGGCCGGTCGTCAGTGCCCAGATCCCACCGAGTACGACCGCGGCGATACCGGTCCGGGTCACCCCGACGGCGATGGTGGTGACATTGGCGGACATCCCCCAGACCACCCGTCCCCGGGCCAGCACCCGGCTGGCCCGCTGGGCGTAACTGCGCAGGACGTACGGCCGGGCCAGGCTGGTACGGATGTCGTCCTGCCCGTGGATCGCCTCCTCCATCACGGCGGCCAGGTCCGACCAGGCTTCCTCCTCGTGCATCCGGGCCGGACCGATCCGCTGGGTCGGTCCGGCCAGCCCGATCACGAGCACCACGGCGAGTACGACCATCGCCAGCCCGGCCGGCCACCACACGCCGACCGCGACCACGATCGACAGCAGCCCGAGGCAGAGCATCTGGGCGATCCTGATCCCGCTGCCCCGTAACTCGGACGCCACCTGGTAGACGTCGCCGTCGATCCGGTCGAGCAACTCACCGACCGGGGTGGTCTCCAGCCTCGGCAGGTCCTGGCCGAACGCGACCCGACACAGCCGGCGACGTACGTCGGCCGCCCAGTCGGCGGTGAGCCCGGCCGCGACGAGACCCACCACCAGGTCGCTGAGCACGGCGACCACCAGGGCGAGGGCGAGCAGGGCGAAGAGCCCGGCCGAACGCCCGAGCAGGACGGGGCCGGCCAGCGCGGCGGCGGCCGCCTGCCCGCCGGCACCGAGCACGATGAGGCAGGCCACGGCCGCGACCCGGCGCGGTGAGGTGGCCCACAGATCGCGGAGCAGGCGCATCGGAAGCTCCCGGACGTCGTGGGTGGAGAGCCTCCAGCCTCTCTGGAAATCCGGGATCACTCAACGCAATTACCACTGATCACGCGAGCGTCACCGCTCCCCCGGCGGCGTCCCGTCCGGTACCCCCCACGGCCATCCCGGATTCGTGCCGCCTGCGGTCGCGTACCCGTTCGGCAGCCGCCGCCGGCCGCACAGTCACTGGCATGACCTCGTCTCGTGGCCGCCTCGCCGGCCTGCTCGTCAGTCTCAGCACCGTCGTTCTCCTCGGCGCCGGATGCGGCGTCATCAGCACCGTCCAGAACGCCGTCGACACCGCCGGCGCGCTGTCCGAGTTCGCCGACCGGTTGGGCAAGGCGGCCGAACTCACCTACACCGCCGAGTACCGGGTCGTCGGCGGCGAGGGCGGCACGATCACCCTCGCCCAGCAGCCGCCCCGGTCGGTGCTGGTCAGCGCCGACGGTCGCCTGATCACCACGGCCGAAAGCATGATCATTTGTGATGGGAACGAGTGCCAGCGGGTGGCGAACAACGCGGCCGGCGTGGCCGGTCCGGACGCCACGATGGTCGCCGGTGTGGCCGGACCGGGCTTTGTCACCCCGGAACTGGCCCTGGGACTGGTGGCCGCCGCCGCGATAGTGCCGAACACCGACGTGGAGACGTCGGAGAAGACGATCGCCGGTCAGGACTCGCTCTGCGCCGACGTCACCGGGATCGAGGACCCGCAGGGCGGTACGGACGAACTGCTCCGGGACTTCTCGGTCTGCGTCACCGAGTCCGGCGTACTGGCCTCGTTCTCCGGGAGCCTGAACACCGGCGAGCACGGCGCCCTGGAGCTGTCGAAGTTCTCCGGGAGCGTGGACGAGCGCCTCTTCGCCCCGCCGTCCGGCGCCAACCTGGTGGATGTCGCCGGCCTCGGCGGGTGACCGAAGCCGGTGTGGACCCAGCCGTCCGCCCGGCCGGGTCCACACCGGCTACTGCTGTTCGGGGGCGAGCCGGACGGCGCGCAGCAGTTGCGCGTTGAGCGCGACCACGATGGTGGAGGCGGACATCAGCACCGCACCGATCGCCGGGCTGAGCGTCAGACCGGCCCAGGCGAGCACCCCGGCGGCGAGCGGGATCGCGACCAGGTTGTAGCCGGCCGCCCAGCCGAGGTTCTGGAGCATCTTGCGGTAGGAGAGCTTCGACAGCCGGATCACCCCGGTCACCCCGCGCGGGTCGGACGAGGCGAGCACCACCGCCGCGGACTCGATCGCCACGTCGGTGCCGGCGCCGATCGCGATCCCGACGTCCGCGCGGGCCAGCGCCGGCGCGTCGTTGACGCCGTCACCGACCATCGCCACCCGCAGTCCGCGCGCCTGCAGGTCGGCCACCGCCCGGTCCTTCTCCGCCGGCAGCACCTCGGCGAAGACCTCGTCCACCCCGGGCCGGAAGCCGAGGTCGGCGGCGACCGCCTCGGCCACCGCACGGGCATCACCGGTGATCATGACGATTTTCCGTACGCCCTGGTCGCGCAGTTGTCGGATCGCCTGTCGTGCCTCGGGGCGAATCTCGTCGGCCAGCCCGAGTGCGCCCAGCACCCGCGCGCCCCGTGCCTCGAACCGCACCAGGTGCAGCACCGCGGCGCCCCGACCCGACCACTGTTCGGTGCTGGCCGACAACTCCGGCGGCACACTCGCGTCCAGCTCCTCGAGCAGGGCGGGACCGCCCACGGCGTACTCGGTGCCGTCGACCGTCGCGCGGACGCCGCGCCCGGTCAGCGACCGGAACCCGGTCGCGACGGCGGTCCGGCCGCGCGCCTCGGCGGCGGTGACGATCGCCCTGGCGAGCGGGTGCTCGCTGTCCGCCTCGACCGCGCCGGCCAGCCGGAGCACCTCGTCGGGGTCCTGCCCGGGCGCGGCGGCCAGGTCGGTCAGCGTGTGCACGCCCCTGGTCAGGGTCCCGGTCTTGTCGAAGAGCACCGCCTGCACGGTCCGCATCCGCTCCAGTGCCAGCCGGTCCTTGACCAGGATGCCGGCCTTGGCCGCCACCGCCGTCGACAGCGCGATCACCAGCGGGATCGCCAGCCCGAGGGCGTGCGGGCAGGCGATCACCAGCACCGTCACGGTTCGCACCACCGACTCGTCGAGGTCGCCGAAGGCGCCCCAGGCGGCAAAGGTCAGTACGGCGGCGGAGACGGCGACGTAGAACAGCAGCGCGGCGAACCGGTCGGCGAGCACCTGCGCCCGACCGCTCGACGCCTGTGCCTGGGCGACCAGCCGTTGGATGCCGGCGAGCGCGGTGTCCTCGCCCACCG
This sequence comes from Micromonospora sp. NPDC050397, assembly GCF_044901685.1. Classification (NCBI taxonomy): domain Bacteria; kingdom Bacillati; phylum Actinomycetota; class Actinomycetes; order Micromonosporales; family Micromonosporaceae; genus Micromonospora; species Micromonospora sp. NPDC050397. The sequence goes on along the minus strand of NZ_JBJDPS010000002.1, from coordinate 829,021 downwards.
CCGCCACCCGGACCCGGATCGCCGAGTCGGTCGCCACCGTGCCGGCCACCACCCGGTCGCCGACCTCCCGCCGGACCGGCCGGGACTCCCCGGTGATCATCGACTCGTCCAGCTCGGCCCGCCCGTCGACGATCCTCCCGTCGGCCGGCACCCGGGCCCCGGAGCGGACCAGGACAAGATCGTCCACCCGCAGGTCGGGCACCGGCACCCGGGTCACCCGCCCGTCGCCGTCGATCCGCTCGGCGTCGTCGGGCAGGAGCGCCGCCAGGGCGCTCAACGCTCCGCGCGCCTGACCGATCGCCTTCATCTCCTGCCAGTGACCGAGCAGCATGATGGTCACCAGTGCGGCCAGCTCCCACCAGAAGTCGAGGTCGAACGCGCCCGCGCTGGTCGCCACGGAGGCGACGTACGCGACGGTGATCGCCATCGAGATAAGCAGCATCATGCCGGGCGCCCGGTCCCGGATCTCCCGGATCCCGCCGACCAGGAACGGCCAGCCTCCGTAGAAGAAGACCGCCGTCCCGAGCACCGGGCCGACCCAGGACATGCCCGGAAAGTCGAGCCGGTAGCCGAACCATTCCATCACCATGTGGCTGGTGACCACGATCGGTACGGTCAGCGCCAGGCTCAGCCAGAACTTGCGCCGGAACGCCTCCGGGTCGTGCCCGGCGTGCTTGTCATGTCCCTGGTGTCCGCCATGGTGCTGATGTGACCCGGTGTCCGATGGGTTCGGCTGGTCCGCCATGTCGGGTCGCATTCCCGTCATCTCCTCACCGTCACCTCGACCATATACCCCCTGGGGGTACCAGTACCAGGAAAGGTAACATACCCCCCGGGGGTTAGCTACACTCGATGCATGACCTCCGCCGAACCCACCCCGACCCGCGGTTACACCGCCAGCAAGGACCAGCTCCTCTCCCGGCTGCGACGCGTCGAGGGGCAGGTGCGCGGCATCGAGAAGATGGTCGAGGACGACCGCTACTGCATCGACATCCTCACCCAGATCTCCGCGATCCAGGCCGCTCTCGACAAGGTCGCCCTCGGGCTGCTGGACGGGCACACCCGGCACTGCATGCACGAGGGCGCGGCCGAGGGACGTGCCGACGAGATGGCCACCGAGATGATGGCCGCCGTCGGCCGGCTGCTCAAGCGCGGCTGAGCGGGATCCGTCGCACCCGGGTGGCAGGATGGGCCGATGCCGGAGCTGGGCAACACGGTCGACTGGTCCACATTGGAGCACGCGTACGGCACGGCCGAGGACATCCCGGGACTGCTGGGCGAGTTGGCCAGCGGCGACCAGGAGACGCGACACGGGGCGTTCGGCGAGTTGCTGCACAGCCTGGTCCACCAGGGCACCCGCTACCAGGCGAGCGCGTACGCCGTCCCGGCCCTGCTCGACCTGGTCGCGGATCCGGCCCAGGCAGACCGGGAGTTTGTCGCGTTGTTGCTGGTCTGGATCGCGATCGGCTCCGACGAGGCGTGGCTGCCCGACGGCATCCGGATCGACGAGCTTCGGCAACGGGCCTCGGGTGGCGCGGAGGTGCTGGCCCGGGGACGGACCGGACGTACCACGGCGGAGCACGTCGCCGTCGACACGTACGCCGCACTGCGTGGATGGGAGGCGGTGCGCGACGGGCTGCCGGTGCTGCGTTCCCTGCTCGACGGCGCCGACCTCGGCCTGCGCACCATCGCCGCGTACACCCTGGGGTGGTTTCCGGCGGACGCCGCGCCCGCCGGAGCGGAGCCGAGCCTCGCGGCCCTGGCGGACCTGGTCGCCGAGGCCGACGCGGACCAGGGCCTGGTCGCCGTCGCACTGGTCTCGGCCGGGCTGCTCGGCGCGGACGGCAGCGCCCGGCTCGCCCGCGCGGCCCTGGACGACCCGCGCCCGCTGGTCCGCTGGGCCGGCGCGATCGCGCTGGCCCGGCTGGACGGCCCGGCCGCCGACCCCCGGGTGGCGACGGAGTTGCTCCACTGGGCCGGCGGCGGCAGCCGGCGCGACCAGGAGTTCCCCTTCCTCGGCGGCGACCTCGCCGGCTACGCCACCCTGGCGCTGCGCCAGCTCGGTCCGGCCAGCGCCGACGCGGCGTTCGCCGCCACCCTGGCCCGGTTGCCCCTGGTGCACGCCGAGGAGGCGCTGACCGTGCTGGGTGAGGCGCTGCGGTACGCCTTCCCGGACGGCCCGGTGCCCGGACCGGCACCCTTCGAGCAGCTCGACGAGCGGCAGCGCCGGCTGGTCCGGGTGCTCGCCGACGCACCGGGGAGCTGGCGCTACGACGAGTTCGACTTCGGCAACTTCAGCATGCTGGTCGCCGAGTACGGCCTTCCGGGCGACCACGGCAAAATGCGCCGTTACGCCGACCCGGATCTGGTGAGCGACTGACACCCGGCCGATTCGGGCCAGGTGACCGTTCGGCGCAGCGGGGTGGACGTTCGTCCGACCCGGCTAGCCGTTGGGCTCGCGCGACCTCCATTACATCGTCAACTCTCGATGTAGCCGCCTGTCCCGTCGTCGCCGCTCCAGCCCAGCGGTCTCCCGCGACCCGTCCCAGAGGCGGCACCGACGAGAGGATCGCCCATGCGATGGAACGTACGTCGGCTCGCCGCCGCCGGCCTCGGACTCGCCCTCGCCACCGGGTTCGCCCTGGCCCCGGCCACGCCGGCCCAGGCCGAGTCGAACGGCGGGGTACGCGTCATGCCGCTCGGTGACTCGATCACCGACGGGTTCAACGTGCCCGGCGGGTACCGGATCAACCTGTGGCAGCGCTTTGTCGGCGGCGGTCACACGGTCGACTTCGTGGGCTCGGCCGCCAACGGACCGGCGAGTCTCGGCGACCGCGACCACGAGGGCCACTCCGGTTGGCGGATCGACCAGCTCGACGCGAACATCGTCGGTTGGCTCCAGGCGACCACCCCGCGCACCGTACTGCTGCACATCGGTACCAACGACATGAACCAGAACTACGACGTGGCAAACGCGCCGGCCCGGCTCTCCGCCCTGATCGACAAGATCCGGGCGACCGTCCCCACGGTGGAACTCTTTGTCGCCACCATCACCCCGGAGACCAACCCGACGCTCGACGCTCGGGTGCGCGCGTACAACGCGACCATTCCCGGGATCGTGGCGCAGAAGGGCTCCCGGACCCACCTGGTCGACATGTACTCGGCGCTGACCACGGCCGACCTGGCCGACGGGGTGCACCCCAACGCCGGTGGCTACGACAAGATGGCGGCGAGGTGGTTCGCCGCGCTCCAGGCCGTACCGGCCAGCCTGACCCCGCCGGGCGTGCCGCCGGTCGGCACCGCCGTATCGCTGGTCAATCCGGCCTCCGGCCGCTGCCTGGACGTCTACGGTGCCAGCAACGCGGCCGGCAGCCAGGCGGTCATCTGGGACTGCCACGGCGGCACCAACCAGCGCTGGACCCGGACCGCGAACGGCGAACTGCGGGTGTACGGCGACCGCTGCCTCGACATCTCCGGCAGCGGCACGGCCAACGGCACCAAGGTGCAGATCTGGACCTGCAACGGCACCGGCGCACAGCGCTTCACCTTCGCCGCCGACGGGTCGATCGTCGTCCCGGCCTCCGGCCGCTGTGTCGAGGTGGCCGGCGGCGGCACCGCCAACGGCAGCAAGGCCCAGCTCTACGACTGCAACGGCGGCAGCGGCCAGCGCTGGGCGGTCCGGTAGCGACTACGACGAGCGGTCGCCCGCCCGGAGGCGACCTTTGAGGTGCTGACCCAACGCGCGGGCGATCTCGCGGTTGGCGTCCCGTTCGGCGAGCGCCTGCCGCTTGTCGTAGGAGCGCTTGCCCCGGGCGAGGCCGAGTTCGACCTTGGCCCAGCCGTTGGCGAAGTACATCGACAGCGGCACCAGGGTGAGCCCCGGATCGCGTACCTGGTCCAGGATCTTCTTGATCTCACCGCGATGCAGCAGCAGTTTCCTGGTCCGGCGCGGCTGGTGGTTGGTCCAGGTGCCGTACGCGTACTCCGGGATGTGCAGCCCGTACAGCATGAGCTCGCCGTCACGCTCCTGGGCGAACGCGTCGACCAACGACGCCCGCCCGGCCCGCAGCGACTTGACCTCGGTGCCGAACAGCGCGATGCCCGCCTCGTACGTCTTGAGGATCGCGTAGTCGTGCCGCGCCCTCTTGTTCGAGGCGATGAGCCTGCGCTCGGGTTCCCTGGACGCGACGACCTCCCGGTCCCTGGTACGGCACGTTGCCGCAGCCTCACAAGATACAACGGGATCGTGGTCCGCCCGACGGACCACGATCCCGTTGTCTACCGTCGAACGTCGGCCGTCGGGGTGGCGTCGACGCCGAGCGCGGCGATCAGCCACGGGCGCAGGACCGGCAGGACCTGTGCCGGCTGCATCGCCCGGGTGTGGTCGAGGCCGTCCAGCGCCCGCACGTCCCAGCCCAGGGACTCCAACTCCGTGCCCCGGCGCAGCACCGGACCGGCGATGTCGACCACCACGTCGCCCCAGCGCTCGCCGTACGTGATCTTGTCCGCCGAGCCGACGAAGCACAACCGGGGGCAGGTCAGCCGGGACTGGACCGCCTGGTCGTCGAAGCCTCGCAGCGCCTGGTAGAGGGTGACGTACTGGCGGGTCTGCGGTTCGCTCAGCGTCACCGGGGCCGACGACCAGTCGTACTCCTCGGGCCCGGTCGACTCTCCCGCGCCGCTCCACCCGGTCGTTTCGGCCGGGGGATTGGCGGCCATGTCGTGCGTCGCCATGGTCACCGCCAGCATCTGCGCGTACGGCCCGTCGATCGGCGGGAAGCCGCCCATCACCAGCGCCGAGAGGCGGTCGGTCCGGATCGCCAGTTGCAGCCCGCTCAACGCGAGCCACGAATACCCGTAGTACGCGAACCGGTCGGCTCCCACGGCGTCGGCCACGGCGAGCAGGTCCCGGCTGATGGCGTCCGGGGTCAGCGTGTCGGCCTTCGGGGCGGCCCGGAGGTGGCCCTCGTAGTCGAAGGCGACCACCCGGAACAGGTCCGACAGCCCGTCGACCAGGTTCCGGCCGAGGGCCGGGTCCATCCCCCAGCGTCGCAGTTCCTCGGCCGCCGGCCCCTCGGTCGGGCGCGGGTCGACCGGTAGCAGCAGGGTGGGGCCGGTGCCGTGGATTTCGAGATCGAGCACGCTTCCGTCGTGCAGGGTCACCTCGGGCATGGGTCGTCTCCGGTTTCGGGTCGGTGGGATGTGGCGAATCCTGTAGCGGATAAAGTGATGCCGCGCGAGACAATACCTTAGGACATAAAGAGTCGACCAGGGCGGCGGCCCCGAGCCGCACGAGACGACTCCGACCACCCTTCGCGGCGTAGCAGGTAGGCCGGTCTGTCTAGTACCCTTGCCGCCATGTCCGTCAAAGGCACCGGTCCGTCGGCCAGAGATCGGCTGCTGGCAGCCGCCGACGAACTGTTCTACGCGGAAGGCGTCCACTCGGTCGGCATCGACCGGGTGATCGAGCACGCCGGGGTGGCGAAGGCGACGCTCTACAACGCGTTCGGCAGCAAGGACGAGCTGGTCCGGGCGTACCTGCTGCGCCGGCACGCGGCCCGGCAGGAGCGGGTGGCGCGCAAGCTCGACGGGCTGACCTCCCCCCGCGAGCGGCTGCTCGCCGTCTTCGACGCCCTGGCCGACGCGTTCGCCAAGCCGAACTTCCGGGGCTGCGCGTTTGTCAACGCCAGCGCCGAGCTGGCCCCGGGGAGCAGAGCCGCCGAGGTCTGCGACAACGCCCGCGGCTGGGTCCGTTCGCTGTTCCGAGGGCTCGCGCTGGAGGCCGGAGCCGCCGATCCGGACCTGCTCGCGCGTCAGCTCGTCCTGCTCTACGACGGGGCCTCGGTCGCCGCCCAGCTCGACCACGACACCTCGTCGGCGATGGCCGCGCGGGACGTGGCCGCCGCCCTGCTGGACGTCGCGACCGTCCGGTAAGCGATCCGTACTCTTCACCAACCAGACAACTGCGCCTATCTATCTGTTGCCGACCGTCGTATGCACTGACCGGCATGACTCACGACCACACCGGCACCGACCACGGGCACAACCACCCGGACACCGGGCACGACCACAGCGGCCACGAGCACAGCCACGACGGTACGAGCCGACGCACCCTGATGGCGAGCGCCGCAGGCGGGCTGCTGATGCTGGCCGCCGCCCCGGGCACCGCGCGGGCCGCGACCGCCGGGCTCGCCAGCGGCCCCGATCTGGCGGCGGCCACCGGCGCCTCGCGTACCTCGTCGATCACCCAGGGGACCACGCTGGTCCACGCCGACCTGCACAACCACACCGCGATGTCCGACGGCGACGGCGATCCCGCGCTGGCGTTCGCGTCGATGCGCGAGGCCGGGCTCGACGTCGCGGCGCTCACCGACCACAGCACGCTCTTCTCCATCGAGGGACTGTCCCGTTCGGAGTGGGACCGCACCGGCGCGCTCGCCAACGCCGCCGACGACCCCGGCCAGTACACCGCGATCCGCGGCTTCGAGTGGTCGCACCCGCTGCTCGGCCACGTCAACGTCTGGTTCAGCGGCAACTACACCGACCTGCTCCAGTCGTCGAGCATGAGCCGGCTCTACAGTTGGATCGCCAGCTCGGGCGGGGTGGCCGGGTTCAACCACCCGGGCCGCGAGGTCGGCCGCTTCGACGACTTCCGCTACAACTCGGCCGTACGGGAGCCGATGATCGGCCTGGAGATGTTCAACCGGGGCGACGACTACCTCTTCGACGGCTGGGGCAGCGGGCAGACCTCTCCCCTGGTCGCCTGCCTGAACGCCGGTTGGCGTCCCGGACTCACCGGTGTCTCGGACGAGCACGGCACCAACTGGGGCTTCCCGGAGGGCAAGGGACGTACGGGCCTCTGGGTCACCCAGAACACCCGGCAGGAGGTGATGGCCGCGATGCGGGCCCGCCGGTTCTTCGCCACCCGGGTCTCCGGCCTGCGCCTGGACGCCACCGCCAACGGCGTACGGATGGGTGGTGTGGTTCCGCTGGTCCAGGGCGACGTCACCTTCGAGGTGGACCTCGACCGGGGTCCGGAGTGGATCGGCAGGCCGCTGCGGATCCAGGTGCTGCGCCCCGGCACCAACGCGCCCACCGTGCCCGAGGTGATCGACACCGTCGCCGGCCAGGTCACCCGGTTCACCGTGCCGCTGAACCTGGCCGACGGCAACTGGGTGGTGCTGCGCGTCTCCGACCCCACCCAGGCCAACCCGAGCCCCGGCCCGGCCGGGCACCCGTGCAACGACTGGGGCGTGGCCTACAGCAGCCCCTGGTGGCTCCAGCCGTGACGACGGCACCAGCCGTGGCGTAGTCCGGTCGACCCGGCCGGGCTCCGACGGATCGGGGCGACGACCATGATGGTCGTCGCCCCGGTCGTCAACCCGGTGCCCGGCTGCGGGCACCGGCGGGAATCAGTCAGCCAGCGTCGCGATGGACTGGGCCCACCGGAAGTACTTGTTGGTGCCGAAGTCGCGGACCGTCTTGATGCCGAACGCCTTGAGCAGGTGCTCGGCGTCGGCCGCCGAGACGCCCTCGATCGCGGTGACCGGAGCGTCGGCGATTTCCTGGGCGCTCTTGCCTTCCCACGCCTTGGAGAGCTTCTTCTCGAGTCCCAGCATCCCTATTGCCTCCTTCAGACAACCCGGCGCCACGCCGGACCGCCGGCAGACTACGACGATGCGGAAGTTACGCGCCAGTCGAGCAGAAAACCGACACCGCCTCCGGACCTACCCGCGCGGCACGCGCCCGGACCTGCCCGCCCGGCGCCGCGCCCGGAGGCGTCCGCCGTCGCCGCTCAGTCCGTCGGGGTCACCGTCTCCGCCGACGTACGTCGCTCCCACGACGGGTCCGACTCCGCCGACGTACGTCGCCGCGGGGACGGGTCCGACTGCGCCGGCACGTCGGACGTACGCCGGTCCGACTCGGCCAGGATCGCCTCCGCCTGCGCCAACGGATCCTGGCTGCCCACCACCCGTTCCTCCGGCAGCAGGTAATCGGCCCGTCGCTGCACCTGACTCCGGTCACTGGTCTCCGCGCTCATACCGAAAAGCCGTACCCACCGTCGCCGGCCGCCACACCCCCGACGGCACGACACGCCGGTCCGTCTCGCCGGGCGGCCCGGTCATCGGTGACGGTGAAGATGCCCTGGCCACCGCCGGTCGCTGTGCCGGGCGGAGCACAGCCGCCGGTGATACAGTCCCACGGCCTGGTCGCTGCCCACCTCGACCGCGACCGGTGACTGGGGAGGAACCATGGGAATCACCGTCGACGAGAGCAGTCAGCTCGCCGCGTTGCTGAATAGTCACGCAGAGCAGTTGATCGAACGCTGGACCGAGGTCGTCGGCGCCACGCTGCGCGGCCGGCTGACCGAGGCGGAACTGCGCCACCAGGTACGCGAACTGCACTCCGCGCTGACCTCGGCTCTCGGCCAGGGTCCGTTCGACCTCGGTGACGAGGCATCGTCGGCGCTGCGCGCCTCCCTGACCGAGCTGTCCCGCAGCCGGGCCCGACAGGGTTTCAGCGCCACCGAGACGGCCGTCAGTGTGTTCGCGCTCAAGGACGCCCTGGTCGACGTATTGAACGTACAGTCCGGTGACCGGGACACCCTGGCCGCCTTCGTGACCGCGTCGACCGTGGTCGACCAGCTCGGACTCTTCACCTTCGAGCGGTACACCAAGTCGCGCGAGCAGTTGATCGCCGACCAGGCCGAACAGCTCCTGGAACTCGCCACCCCGGTGGTGAAGCTCTGGGACGGCGTGGTGGCCATCCCGCTGGTCGGCACGCTGGACTCGGCGCGCGCGCAGGTGGTGATGGAGCGGCTGTTGCAGACGCTGGTCGACACCGGATCGCCGTACGCGATCATCGACATCACCGGCGTGCCCGCGGTCGACACCCAGGTCGCCCAGCACATCCTCAAGACCGTGGTGGCCGCCCGGCTGATGGGTGCCGAGTGCATCATCTCCGGCATCCGTCCCCAGATCGCGCAGACCATCGTCGCGCTCGGGATCGAGTTCGGCGACATCGCCACCAAGGCCACCCTCGCCGACGCGCTGCGCCACGCGCTCCGGATGATCGAGGCCAACCGCAGGTCGGCCGCCGGTACGGCGACTCCGCCCCAGCGGAGCGCCTGATGGAGCGGGTGCCGGTCCTCAAGATCGGTGACATGCTGCTGGTCTCGATCCAGGTCGACATGGAGGACCAGACGGCCCTGGCGCTCCAGGAGGACCTGGCCGACCGGATCTCGACCACCGGCTGCCACGGTGTGATCATCGACATCACCGCGATGGACATCGTCGACTCGTTCGTCGGGCGGACCCTCTCCTCCATCGCCGGGATCGCCCGGGTGCTCGACGCGGAGACCGTGGTGGTCGGGATGCGCCCGGCGGTCGCGATCACGCTGGTCGAACTCGGCCTGTCGCTGGACGGCATCCGGACCGCGCTGAACGTCGAACGGGGAATCGAACTGCTCGCCCGGTCCCGGCGCGAAGCGGCGGCGTTCGTGCCCGACCTGGACGACCCGGCCGGGGTCTGGGCGCTACCGGAGGGGCTCGGCCCGGACGACCGCTCGACGCCGACGACGCCGTGACCGGCGGACCCGACCTGAGCGCACCGCAGGTCGTGACGATCACCTCGGACGCGGACGTGGTCCGGGTCCGGCAACTGGTCCGCACCGTCGCGGTCGCGGTCAAGCTCTCCCTGGTCGACCAGACCAAGCTGGTCACCGCCGCGAGCGAACTGGCCCGCAACACCCTCGTCTACGGCGGCGGGGGCGGTGCCGAGGTCGGCCTGGTCGACAGTGGCCGACGCAAGGGCGTACGGATCGCCTTCTCCGACGACGGCCCCGGCATCAGTGACCTGGACTTGGCCCTCACCGACGGTTACACCTCCGGCGGCGGGCTCGGGCTGGGCCTCGGCGGGGCCCGGCGACTGGTCGACGAGTTCGAGATCGACACCGGCGCCGGCCGGGGCACCCGGATCACCATCACCAAGTGGGCCCGGTCGGTCTGATGGACGACGACCTGCTCGACGGCGACGAGGTCTGGTTCCGGATGGAGGACCCGGGTACGGTCGGCGCGGCCCGCCGGGCGGCGGAACTGCTGGCCCGCCGGCTGGTGCTCGGCGGTGGCCGTACCGACGCGTTGGCGATCGTGGTGACCGAACTCGCCACCAACCTCGTCAAGCACGCCGAGGCCGGACGGCTGCTGATCCGCCCCGTGCGGGCCGACGACGTCGCCGGGGTGGAGTTGCTGGCGCTGGACTCCGGACCCGGCATGGCCGACGTGACACTGTCGGCCCGCGACGGGCACTCGACCGCCGGCACGCTCGGCATCGGTCTGGGCGCGATCGTGCGACAGTCCGACTGGGTCGACATGTACTCGCTGCCCGGACGGGGCACCGTCACCGTGGCGCAGGTCTGGCCGGAGGCGCTGCCCCGACCCGCCGTGACGGCCGGCGTTCGCATCCCGATGACCGGCGAACAGTCCTGCGGCGACGCCTTCGCCGAGCGGGTTGTCGACGGGCGACGGCAGGTGCTGGTCTGCGACGGTCTCGGGCACGGGCCACTGGCGGCGGTCGCCTCGACGGCGGCCGTACACGCCTTCCACCGGGCGCCGGCCGGACCACCGGCGGCCGTCCTCGAACACCTGCACCGGGCGACGAGCCACACCCGGGGCGCCGCCGCCGCCATCGCCGAACTCGTGCCGGAACGGGGACTGGTCCGCTACGCCGGGCTCGGCAACATCGCCGGCCTCGTGGTGGACGGCGACGAACGACGTGGACTGGTGTCACTGCCGGGGATCGTCGGCCACCAGCGCCGGACGGTACGCGAGTTCGAGTACCCCTTCCCGGACGGCGCGTGCCTGGTGATGCAGAGCGACGGGGTGACCGACCGCTGGCGGCTGCTCGACTATCCGGGCCTGCAACGACGCTCGCCCCAGGTGATCGCCGCCACCGTCCTGCGGGACTTCGGCGTACGTCGCGACGACGCCTGCGTGCTGGTCGCGAAGGCCGTACCGTGAGCGACCAGGCCGGCAACGGCGACGGGCTGCTGCGGATGACGCTGCGCGCCGAGTCCGACGTGTTCCTGGTCCGGCAGCGCGCCCGGGAGGTGGCCGCCGCCGTCGGACTCGAACACCAGGACCAGGTACGGCTCGCCACCGCACTCAGCGAGATCGGCCGATACCTGCTGGTGACCGTACCGGCGCCGCACCGGGCCGAGGTGGCGTTCTCGGTCCCGCTGGGGCACGCGCCGACGATGCTGGTGATCGAGGTGAGCACCGGCACGTCGGCCGAGACGTCCGGCGAACGGCTCGGCGCGGCCCTCGCCATCCGGCGACTCGTCGACACCTTCGACGTGACCCGGGGGAACTCGACCACCACGATCCGGCTGACCCGACGCATCCCGGCGGGCGGTGAGCCGGTCACCCCGGACCAGCTCGACCTGGTACGCGACAAGCTCGACACCTCGGTCGCGCGTACCCCGCTGGAGGAGATGGGCGAGCAGAACGAGCAACTGCTCGCCGCGCTGGAGCAGACCCGGGCCCAGCGGGACGAACTCGCCCGGCTCAACGAGGAGTTGGCCGAGACGAACCGGGGCGTGCTCGCCCTCTACACCCAGCTCTCCGAGGAACTCGACGAGACCAACCGGGGTGTGGTGGCGCTGCACGCCGAGTTGGAGGACCGGTCCGTACAGTTGCGGGCCGCCAGCGAGGCAAAGAGCCGGTTCCTGGCGAACGTCAGCCACGAACTGCGGGCCCCGGTGACCGCGGTGATCGGGTTGACCCGGCTGCTGATGGACCCCGCCTCCGACCCGCTCAGCGCCGAACAGCGGGAACAGACCGAACTGATCCGGGGTTCGGCGGCGGACCTGCTCGCGCTCGTCAACGACCTGCTCGACCTGGGCAAGGCCGAGTCGGGGGCGATCGAACCGACCTGGGCCGAGATCGAGCTGCCGGCGCTCTTCGGCCAGCTTCGCGGCACCGTACGGGCGATGGCCACCCGCCCGGAGGTCGAGCTGGTTGTGGTCGACCCGGAACCACCGGCGCTGATCCGCTCCGACGAGGTCCTGCTCACCCAGGTGCTGCGCAACCTGCTGCACAACGGGCTCAAGTTCACCGAGCGCGGCGAGGTACGGATGACCGCCGAACGCGACGGGGACTGGTGGACGCTGCGGGTCAGCGACACCGGCATCGGCATCCCGGCCGAGCTGCACGGACGGATCTTCGAGGAGTTCTACCAGGTGCCGGGCAGGGCACCGGCCGGCACCACCGGCACCGGCCTCGGTCTCCCCTACGCCCGACGGCTCGCCACCCTGCTCGGTGGTGATCTCCAACTGACCAGCACCCCGGGCGTCGGCAGTACGTTCACCGTCCACCTGCCGGTGCGGGGCGGGTCATGACGGTCGGCGACACCACGGTCAACGCCCCCGCCACCATCCTCGTCGTCGACGACAGCGCCGCCAAGCGTTACCTGCTGGTGAGCTGGCTGACCCGGGCCGGCTTCACCGTCATCCAGGCCGACAGCGGCACGGCAGCGCTGGACCGGATCGAGCGCGAGGACGTCGACCTGGTCGTGCTCGACGTACGGCTCGGCGACATGAGCGGCTTCGAGGTCAGCGAACGGATCAAGGCCGACCCCCGGCACGCCTCCCGGCCGGTGATCCACGTGTCGGCGCACGCGGTCAGCGTGGCCGACCGGACCCAGGGACTCGCCCGGGGTGCGGACGCGTACCTGGTCGAGCCGATCGAGCCGGACGAGCTGATCGCCACCACGCACGCGGCGCTGCGCTACTACCGGGCCAGGCGCCGGGCGGAACTGCTCGCCGACCGCCTCGCCCGGCTGGCCGAGACCACGCTCGCGGTCAACTCCGCCGACTCGCTGGCCCAGCTTCTCACCGCCGCCGCGACCGGGACCGCCCGGATCTTCGGCGGCGGGGCGGTGGTGGCGGCGCAGGACGCCAACGGCGAACAGGTGGCCGCCACGGTCCAGGCACCCGACGGCCCGGTGGTCGTCGGCGCCTGGTGCCCGGAGACCGCCGTCGTCCCGGTCGGCGCCACCACCCGGACCGAGGCGCCGACCGGTTGGCCGACCATCGGCCGGGCGGACGAGCGGCTGGCCGTGGCCACCGCCCGGCTGCGCGACGACCGTCCCGCCGTACGGGTGGCGGTGCCGGAGTCGGCGCTGGCCGGGGAACCGGCCGTGCTCACCCAGCTCGTGCAGGCCGTCGCGGCGGCGGTGGAGGCGCAACGCTCGTACGACGAGGAGCACCGGATCGCGGTCACGCTGCAACGCAGCCTGCTACCGCGCCGGCTCCCCCGGGTCGACCGGCTCGACCTCGCGGTCCGGTACGAGCCGGCCAGCGCCCAGACCGAGGTCGGCGGCGACTTCTACGAACTCGTCGAGATCGACGGTCGGCTGCTGGTGGCGATCGGCGACGTGGCCGGTCACTCCCTGCACGCCGCCACGATCATGGCCGAGCTGCGGCACGCGATCCGCGCCTACGCGGTCGCCGGTCACCCGCCCGGCGCCATCGTGGCCCAGGTCGACAACCTCATGCGTACGCTGCTGCCGAACGAGTTCGCGACGCTCTGCCTGCTGACCCTCGAACCCGACACCGGCCGGATCCGGCTCGCCAACGCCGGTCACCCGCCCGCGCTCCTGCTCGGCACCGGCCCGGCGACCTTCGTCGAATACCGCGCTCCCCTGCTCGGCATCCGGGCCGACCGCCCCGAGGACCTCGAACTCGTCCTGCCGCCCGGCGCCACCCTCGTGCTCTACACCGACGGGCTGGTCGAACGCCGGGACGTCGACATCGACCAGCGGCTGGAGGCGCTCGCCGCCAGCGCGGCCACCGTCGAGCACGACCTGGACCGCTTCTGTGACCGGCTCCTCGCCGAACTCGCCCCGCCCGAGATCACCGATGACATCGCCGTGGTCGCCCTGCGCCGCCGCTGACCGGCACCAACCGTCACCCTGGGGTACGGCTGACCGCGACTCCACGTCGACGGGCGATCCTGGCGAGGGCGACGGCGTCCACGAGGGCCGCCCCGCCCGGATCGTTGTTGAAGTAGACGTACACCGGGTCGGACCCGCCGTAGGCCGCGACGATCCGGTCCAGCCAGGAGGCGAGTGCGGTCCGGCCGTACCGTGGCCACGGATGTGCCCGACCTTCGTGCAGGCGCAGGTAACCGAAGTCGGCGGTCCGCCACAACGGGGTGACCGGCCGGCTGCGCCGGTCGGCCCAACAGAGCGCCGCGCCGCGCCGCCGCAGCACCTCGCGGGTCTCGTCGGTCCACCACGACGGGTGCCGTGGCTCGACCGCCACCCGCACCCCGGTCGGGAAGAGCGCCAGGGTCCGGTCCAGCGCGCCGGGGTCGGCACGCAGGTTCGGCGGCAGTTGCAGCAGCACCGGGCCGAGCCGGTCACCGAGCGCGGTGGCCCGGTCGAGGAACCGGGCTACCGGCTCGGCCGGCTCCCGCAGCCGTTTGATGTGGGTCAGGTAGCGGCTCATCTTGACCGCGACGCAGAAGTCGCCCGGCGTACGCTCGCGCCACTGCGCGAAGGTGTCCCGCTCCGGGAGCCGGTAAAAGGCGTTGTTCACCTCGACCGTGGCGAACCGCTCGGCAAAATGCTCCAGCCAGCGTCGTTGCGGCAGCCCGGCCGGATAGAATCGGTCGCGCCAGTCGCGGTACTGCCACCCGGAGGTGCCGACGAGGATCATGTCACCCGCCAGTATCGGTCCGGCTCGGCACGTCGGCACCCGCTACGGGCGATCGGACAGACCGGGGCCCACCTCCGCCAGCAGCCCGTCGACCAGCTCGCGGGGCAGGCCGTGGGTGTCGTGCAGGTAGTGGTAGTCCGGGTCGGTCAGCGGGCCGCGCGAGCGCCACCGGTCGACCACCGGACGGCCACGCCGCAGCAGCTCACGGAAGCGGCCCTCCTCGTCGGCGAGAATCCGGCGCAGCTCCCCCACCTCGGTCGTCCGCTGCCCGAACCGGTCGAGGGTCCGCTCGAACGGCTCCGACGGCAGGTCCGACAGCGTACGCGACGGGTCGTCCCGCCAGAGGCTGGTGAGCAGCCGGCGGACGAGTCGACGCAGCACGTAACCCCGGCCGGTGTTCGACGGGCGTACACCATCTCCCAGGACCACGACGCTCGACCGCAGGTGGTCGCTGACCCGGCGCAACGACTCCTGGTCCAGCTCCCACAGCCCGGAGACGGTCTCCACCCACGGCGTCATACCGTCACCCTGGTAGACGGAGCTGTTGCCCCGGAGCACCATCTCCATCCGCTCCAGCCCCATCCCCGTGTCGACGCTGGGCCGGGGCAACGGCTCCAGGTGCCCGTCGTCGTGGCGGCGGTAGCGCATCTGGACGTGGTTCCACACCTCCATCCACCGGTCGTCGGTGCCCGGGGTGCCCTGGGGCGGGTCGTCCCCGGTCCAGACAAAAATCTCCGAGTCGGGGCCGCAGGGTCCGGTCGGCCCGTTGGACCACCAGTTCTCCTCCCGGTTCAGCTCGACCGGCACGCCCAGCTCTCGCCAGACGTCGAGCGAGGTGTGGTCGGGCCCGAGCTGGTCGTCGCCGCCGAAGACGGTGGCGTGCAGCCGGCCAGGATCGATCCCGAAGCCGTCGCGGAGCAGGTGGTAGCCCCAACGCACGCTCTGCGAACCGTCGTAGTCACCGAGCGACCACGACCCGAGCATCTCGAACACGGTCAGGTGGGTGCTGTCGCCGACCTCGTCCAGATCGGTCGTGCGCAGACACCGCTGAAGGTCCACCAGCCGGTTGCCGAGCGGATGAGGTTCCCCGAGCAGGTACGGGGTCAGCGGGTGCATACCGGAGGTGGTGAAGAGGACCGGGTCGTCGGGGGGCGGGATCAGCGACGTACCGGGCACCAGCGCGTGTCCGCGCTCGCGGAAGAAGTCGACGAACGTACGGGTGATCTGTTCGGGGGTCATGGCTTCGGCCTCTCGGATCACTGTGACCGGAAAGGCCCGCAGGGGCGGAAAGGTGCTACTGACACACGAATCGCCGGCGAGCCGTTTCCGGTCGCCGGCGAAGAATCAGGAGATCAGGCGGCGGCAACCGACGAGCTGGTAGCTCGTGCGGTCGCGGCGGCACTGCGACGGGTGACCTCCATGCCCAAGACAATACCCGCGTACGTCATCACCGCCCAGCCCGTTTGCCGGCGCCCGCCGCCCGACCGCCGCAGCCGCACTTTGCCCGCTACCAGCGCATCCTTTGCGCACCGATCGTCGGCGTGCGATAATCGCACACGTGGCCGACACCGACGAACAGGCGCTGGGTGAGCGCATCCGCGAGGCCCGCAAGCGTGTGGGGCTGAGCCAAGAGGACCTCGGACGAGCGGTTGGACTCGAACGCACGGTGGTGAACAAGATCGAGGCGGGCGTTCGCAAGGTCACCGCGCTTGAGCTGTCGGACATTGCCGGCGCGATCGGCGTGCGCATGTCGACGTTCTTTGAGGAGCCCGTCCCAGCACTTGTCGCGCATCGGTCCAGCCAGGGCCTGGACACCGCCGACTCGCAGATCGACGCCCTGCTCGCGAAGCTCGCGAACGAGGTCGAGTTCGTCGCCTCGCTGGGTGTCGACGAGTTGGGTCTCGATGCCGCTGACACAGTCCCTCCTGCTGGCATCACGCAGCCTTCGACCAACGCCGAGGCGGAGGCGCTTGCCGTGAAGGCGCGCGAATTGATGGCCCTTTCGGCGGACGAACCGATCCACCGGCTCTCCGACAGAGTTGCCCGCGTCGGGCTCATGGCATTCTCTCGCGATGTCGGCAAGGACACCGCCGACGCCGGGACAATCTTGTTGCGTCGAGGGGGTGTCAGTCTCGTCAACAGTCACATGAAGGTTGGCCGCAGACGACTCGCCCTGGCGCACGAGCTCGGTCACTACCTGATCGCAGACGCCTACACGATCGACTGGCGGGTGGCCGAACACCTCGACCAGGCCGTCCCGATGGAATCACGTCTCGATCGCTTCGCGCGCGCACTGCTAGTACCGGCAACCGCGGTCACACGGCAGTGGCACGAGAAGGTTGCTCGGACGGGAGAGCGTACTGCGGCGATTTTGCTGGCGAGCGAGTTCCGAGTTGACATGGCCACCCTCGCCACACGGTTGAAGGAGCTAGGGCTGGCCGACAGCGAGACAGTGGCTTCGGTACGCAAATACCGCACCACCCAGGCCGACCTCGTTGAGATGAACCTGTACGTACCCCTTGAGGAACTGGAAGGGACGTCGGTTCCCCGACCGCTCGCACTTGCTGTGCTGCGGCTCGTGCGCGACGAGCGAATCAGCCGGGAGCGGGCCCTGGACTTGCTTCAAGGGACTTTCGACGAGACGGATCTGCCCCTCAGCCGTCAGCGGCGGCCCGACGAGATCTGGAAGTTTGTTTCGTGACGGTGCCCGACGACGCCTGGGCGTTCGACACTGGGCCGTTGCGACATTTTGCGATGCATGGATGGTTGGGAGTCCTGCGGTTTCTTGCCGGAGAGCACCCTGTCTACATACCTGACAGCGTCGAGCGGGAGCTCAACGCGGCCACCGAGCACCTGCAGGCCGTTCGCGCGGTGCTGGAGGCCGACTGGATCCAGGTTCACCGATCGACTAGCCCCGATTTTGGCGAAGCGTTCGCCCACTACGTCGACCGGCTGGTCGTCGGCAACAAGAACCTGGGCGAATGCGGGGTGCTCGCCATGGGACAGGTCTACAAGTGTGAAGTGGTGATAGACGACGCCGTACCGCGCAAAATCGCGGAGGAGAAGAATCTTCGGGTCACGGCGACCGTGCCGCTGCTGTGCGAGGCGATCCGTGCCCAGAAACTCACAACGGTGATGGTCGAGGTCCTGGCCGACAACCTTCTTGAGGGTGAGTACTACCTGCCGTTCGGCCCCGGCGGCTTCCGTCAGCATGTACTGGAGAACGGGCTCCTGGACTACAGCGAGCTTTGAGCGGGATAGCGGTCAGAGCGACCTCCGAGCGACGCGCACCCAGTTGTCCTCCCTGGGCTGCCCTTCCCGCATCCACTCCATGAACCGCGCGTGCAACACCCCTGCGGGCGTGCCCGGGAGATCCTGCATCGCCATCACGAGGTACGAGCTGAGGTAGAGCGACAACGACACCGGGGCGTCGACGTACACCGCCCGCAACTCCTGCTGTCGGGTACGGCAGGGCCAGGGCAGGCCACACCCACCACAGTTCCAGATGGGCATGACGGGTCCGTGGTTGCTCACTGTTCCTCCCCTGGCCAGTGACCCCGATTGATCGGGATCCTGTGTCGCGCCCGACACGGCAGGTCAGAGCCGCACCGGCACACGTACCGCCACTTGCTCCAAGACCACACCGGCCGATGCCTTCGGGCCAGGGTCAGCGCGACAGCGCTCAGGTACTCGTCGTACGACACGCGCCGGTTCATCACGCCTCCCTGGATGGGGAGCGCGGCGGCCGGGCCATGGCGGAGCACCGGCCGCCGCACTCCGGATCGTGGTGCGGCTCACCGGGTCAATATTGCGCGCGCAAATCTGCCAGGTCAATGATGGACATGCATTCATGTTCTACGGCGTGTGGTGGTGCCTACACGCCACGACAGGTGCACAATGTCAAACATGGAGAGCCCGACGTTCCTTCGCTTCCAGCTCGGCGCGCAGCTCAGGCGAGTCCGCGAGGAAGCCGACGTGACCACCGAACAGGCAGCCGAAGTCATCGAGGTGTCGCCGAGCACGATGCGACGCATCGAGCAGGGACGTGTCGGCATCAAGGGACCAGCACTGACCGCGCTGCTCAACCAGTACGGCGTGGACGATGCCGAGCTACGTGAGACGCTGTTGACGATGGCCCGGTCCGGCAAGCAACGCGGCTGGTGGGCCAAGTACGGCGACCTGCCACCGACCTACCGCCAGTACATCGGCCTGGAATCCGCAGCCCACGAGCTGCAGAACTTCGAGACGCTGGTCGTTCCGGGACTGCTTCAAACTGAGGCGTACGCCCGTGCCATGACCAGCGAAGATGCCTTCCAGCCCGCCCCGGAGGCGATCGAGCAACGCGTAGCGGCACGGATGGAACGTCAGAAGCTCATCACGGACGGCACGTTGCGGCTCCTCGCAGTGATGGACGAGGCGGTCCTACATCGCCAGATCGGCGGACCCGAGGTCATGCGCGCACAGCTCGCGGCCTTGCTCGACGCGTCGAAGCGGTGGAACGTCACCATCCAGGTCATCCCGTTCCGGGAGGGTGCCTACGCGTCGATGCTGTCGAGCTTCCACATCCTGACGTTCAACGAGAGTCCGGGCGTGGTCTACATCGAGGGCCTGACCGGCGACCTGTACGCCGAAGGCGAGGACGTGCGGCGCTGTACCGTGGTCTTCAACGCCTTACGTGCATCGGCATTGTCCGCGACCGACTCGACTGCAATGATCAAGAAGGTCCGCGACACCCAGCACCAAGATTGAGGAGGGGCGCCATGGACTCCCAGTGGCGCAAGAGCACCCGCAGCGGTAGCAACGGCGCGTGTGTCGAAGCTCGGTACCTCGACCACACCGCCCAGGTGCGCGACAGCAAGGACAAGACCGGCCCGGTGCTGGCGTTCACCGCCGACGCCTGGACGGCGTTCACCCGGAGCATCAAGACCGACGCGTGACGTGAGCCAGGCGGGACGCTCGCCCCGCCTGGACACCTACCGCCACCGGAACACTCGGTCACGACCCAACGATGTTGGCTCAATCCTTGGGGTCCCGGGCCCCACAAGGCGATGTGAACGGTAACGATCTTCACGGGAACCGGATGGCGCTGACCAGCATCGTCTCGGTCGACAACACATACACAGTATGTATTCCTCTAACATGCGGCCGTGACAAGCGACCACGACTTCGACCCCGACGTCGCCACGTGGAAGCAGCTCGCGGACCGGCTGCGCCAAGCCATCCGTTCAGGCGAGCTTGCACCTGGTCAACGTATGCCCACCGAACTGGGCCTGACGCAGGAGTACGGTCTCAGTCGACTCACGATCCGCCGCGCACTCCAGGAACTGCGAAGTGAGGGCTTGGTCGTGGTCGTGCAGAGTCGCGGAACGTTCGTCATGGGCGAACAGCAACGCAGCGTCGTCACCCTCGGCAAGGGCGACCAGGTCCAGGCACGGATGCCCGATCCCGAGGAGCGCCGGAAGTACGGCCTCCACGAAGGCGAACCCGTCGTCCTGATCATGAGGACCAATGGCAACATTGAAGGGTACGGAGCACACCGCGTCACCGTCGTGGCTGGATAGTCGGAGAGGGTGGTAACCCCAACGCCGGTCACCACGGATTGTGGTTAGCCCTGCCGTTGATCGACTCCCACGCCCTCTCGGAAGGCCAGGCGCGACACTACGCCGACAATCGCACTTTGACGACGACGCCCACGGGGTCCCTGTGCCGGTCACCAATTGACGCCGTCGCTGCCGATGATCGCTCCGATGGCGATCCGTTCACCGCCCGGCGAGCAACGCCGGCCCGGTTGTCGTACTTCATGGCTTGAGCGCGACCTGTACACCGGAGGCGAGGATCTTCAAGGCCCTGCCGTCGTCTTCGTCCGCTTGCGCGCCTCGGCGTTGCCCGCGACCGCGTCGACTGCGATGGTAGAGACAACCGAGGCAGCCAATACCAAGACTGAGGAGGGGCGCCATGGACTCCCAATGGCGCAAGAGCACCCGCAGCGGTGGCAACGGCGCGTGTGTCGAAGCTCGGTACGTCGGCCACACCGCCCAGGTGCGCGACAGCAAGGACAAGACCGGGCCAGCGCTGGCGTTCAGCGCCGACGCCTGGATGGCGTTCACCCGGGGCATCAAGACCGACGCGTGACGTGTGCCAGGCGGGACGCTCGCCCCGCCTGGTCACCTACCGCCACCACCGGAACAACTTTCCTTGAACAGGTGACGGGGCGGGGCAGCTCGGTTAGTAGCCTGCTGTTTCGACACCCGTTCCAGCCGGAGTGTCCTTCATCGTGCCAGGATTAGGTGTGTCGGGTGCCCAGCGACCATGGCCCGGCTCCGTCCGTGGGCTCGGGGAAATCTGTGGTTTCTCGCAACACGAAGGCAGGCGCACCGTCGCTCAGCGGCTTAATCGTTTTTCCTGGCTGCGCGGCGTACGCGTGCCCACTTTGTACGTAGAAGCAGAGCCACGTGTGTAGGTCGAACTCCTCGCGCGCGTCGCCGATCCAGCCCTGAGTTAGCGACCAGGGTGCCAGCCACGCTGGCACGGACTGCATCAGCTCGTACATGGCGTCATCCAGAACGAGCGTCCGGACGAGCAGCCCCAGTGAGCCCGGCTGTTCCAGATAGGGCTGCTGGACAACCAACGACCGAATACCACCGCCGGGTAGCGCGTCGTCGGACTCGGCGACCAGGCACGGCCAGTCATAAGGCAGGACCGGCTCGTCGGGTAGCCAATCGGTCAGCCCGAGGTGGAAGCGCAGCTCGGCCAGGAACGACTCGGGCGCATCAGGTCGAAGACGGAGCGCCAGAGTCCATACGTAGTGCGAGCTCACCGGTTCGTTCCCTGCTTCTTCTCGATGTTGCTTGTTGCGTCGACGCAGCCCGCCCCAGGCTACAAGCGAGTACTGGCAGCCCAACATCCGCGACGACCCTGCCAGACTCATGGGCGGGCTTCAAAAGGGCGGCAGCTCGAATCGGCAGATGTCTGAACCGGCTGCCTCAACTTGCCGTGACTCTGGATGGCGCGGATCGCAGCAGAAGAGTGCGGACCGGGCTGGCTCCGCCGAAGTCTGACGAAGTAGCTTGTTGTGGTGGGCCATCCCGACGCCGCCGGTCCGTATGTAGCCGCTGTTCGCACCGCAGCCGCCGGCTTCCGTGCCGCGCTTGAACGAGGCGGCCTTCGACTGATCGGCCTTTCCGACTTTCCGCATGGCTCCTGTGGCGACACCTGCGAGCTTCTAGGTCAGTTCCTTCTCGATCTAGGACTGGGCCAATGGATCTACTATTCAGCCAACGTGACAAACCCTTCCAGGCGCACGCCTGGCTTGAACGCGATGGACTTATCCTGGACATCACGGCTGACCAATTGGCCGACGTGCACGAACCGGTGCTACTCACGAGAGATTACAGTTTCCACGCGAAGCAATTCCGGATCATCGGCCACCGAAATGCCAAACCTTGACCTTCTTCTCGAACAGGGCGACGCAGCAGAAGTTCAGTGGACGTATGATGAGCTGCGGTGACGAGTTAGTTACGAGACGCGCTAGCGGTAGAGGCCCAGGTCAGTGCATAGGAGCAGCCGATCGCGGACACACCGACCGCCGGAAGGTGCCTCGATTCAAACGATCATCCAGGATTGCTCGATGGGGCCATCTTCGAGGTCGATACGATTATCTGCTCGGCGACGAAACGCATCAGTGGGACTTCGATCGATAGTTCGGCATCATGCGCGAACGGAATGAACCGACCCTTTGCGCCTTCCTTGCTGTGAACCAAGGAATTCCTGGTCTTATATATGCGTCGACTTAGCGCCGCCATCACCTCCGACCTGTTCTGGCTCGCCAGATCGAAGGTGTCACCGCCCGAGAAACTGACGCTGCGACTCGCGTAGGTTCCAGCCAGAGCCGGATCGAATCCATTAAGATCATCTAGGAGCCGCGTCAGGTCGACATAGCGCTCCAGCGTTAGCCGCAATGCCGTCTGCTCATTGATGACGACCTCATCATCCCTTACTTGGATTGCCTTACTAACCCGCTTGATCAAATTCCGAATGTCTTGCTTGCGTCGATAAGAGAAGTCCGGCGACGTGATGATGCTTTGGACCTGCTCGGCCAAGTCGTCCTGGAAGATGTTCTCGAACCAATGCTCCGCGACGTGGTAGTACGACAAGTACTTGAGCATCGAACTGTCTGCCGACACCCCGAGCTGATAGTGATGCACAAGGTCCATCACGTAGTGCCGCCGGGGTGGGTCAAGATCCTCCATACCCGAACGCCTCATTCCCCTGATTCTCGAGGGTTCGAGGAGATGTTCGATTCCCGCTTGGGGCATCACCGGTACATCCAGGTTGTATCCAAGATGGAAAAAGAAGGCGTCCGCATACGGCTTCCATGAAGCTGCGGAGCGGTTAGTTGTCGAGGTAAGCCGCAGTGTTCGGACTCGGATAACCGACCGGAATGCCGTGAGTCCATCTGTGGGGTCTCGACGTTGTCGATCCCTCAGTGAGAGTGGGACCCTGACGTTGCGACGCCAGCGCGGGCCCACCTGGTCTCGCATCCTTAGGATAAGATGAATCATAAATGCAGGGCTACCTGCATTTAGTTCATAGGAGATGCCCGACTGTGCATCCTCCAAGATTATGCCATCATCGAACAGGCGCGACGTCATGAGAAGTCTCGATTCAGTACGCACCATTACTTCGTAACTACTATCCGTGGTTACACATGCCGGATTTAGTTCTTGGTAGTTGCCAACATCGTCGACAATCGCTTCGACGGCGGATTTCTTAGCAGGCAGCAAGGACGATCCGAGGGGCCCACCCTCAAAGACGTATTCATCCTCGGATAAGCCGACTCGGCACCCCAGAGCCTCGCCGATGATTGTGACCACCTCGTCACAGGTCGTCTGCATACCCGCCTCTCCTTCTTCGGACCGAAAGATACGCCGAGATTGCTCAAGCCGTATCGCCAGTAGGGCGACCAGGGCATGTTACTACCCCGTCCTTCGCTTCCCGCGACCCCATAAAGGCGTGGAAGCCAGAGAACTTGGTGCACACCTCACGTCCCCAACCTGGCGTGGCCATGCCTGCCCGATATAAGGACTTAAACCGATTCGGGCATAGTGGACATCGGTGAGTTCGCCGTTATGACCACGCGGAGCAGTCGCACTCCCATCGGCAATAGCGGAAGCCGACGAACCATGTCCAGTGACACGCAGTCCTGCTACGGAATCAGCGGGTGACGCGGTGGCCGCCAGAGTTTGCCGCTAACGGGAGCGGGTTTGCTGGTTGGCCGGTGAGCGCGTCGGTGAGGAAGTCACGCCAGAGGGTCTGCGGGAGGCCGTCGCCGGTGATCGGTTTACCGGCCATGTCGCGTACGGGTCCGGGGTTGGTGTGGCCGACCCAGACGACGGTGGCGAGTTGGGCGGTGTAGCCGGCCATCCAGGCGTCCTGGGTGTCCGGGCCGTCGCCGAGGATCTGGCTCCCCGAAATGCCGGCTGCGGGACGGTCCGGCTCCGGGCGGTTGGCACCCCGGTCCGCGATCGGCGGCGGCAGTGGCGCCTTGCCGAGCGGCGGGGTCGGGATCGCCGGCCTTTCTAGCAGGAACCGGGAGTCCAGCGCCGTGGCCATGGCCCGACCGACTTCGGCGGCGACCTGCTGGCTCACCGCGCGGCTGCGGCGAGGCGCGGCCGAGTAGTGGCGGCGCCCCTCGCTGTCCTCCACCGCCTCTACAAAGTGCCGTTCGCTGTAGGTGCCGCCGGAGGCGAGGGTGGCGTAGACGCCGGCCAGGTCGACCGGCGCGACCGGGTAACGGCCGAGGGCGATGTCGGCCCGGGTACGCCCGGCGGCCGGCTCGTTCTTCGCGTCGACCATGGTGCGCTGGTTGCCGTACTTGTCGGGGACGCCGAGGCTGGTCGCCATTTTGCGGACCTTGTCCGGCCCGATGTTCTGAGCAGCGGCGTAGAACGGCGTGTTCAACGACAGCGCCAGCGCGTCCTCGAAGGTGCAGTTCGGGCACTGGAGGTTGTTCGGGTTGTAGAGAGGCACACCGAACCGGTCCTTGAAGATCCGTGGGCTGCTGCCGTTCCAGCGAGTGTCGTACGGAATGCCGGAGTGCAGCGCGGCGGCGACGGTGACCGGCTTGAACGTGGCGCCGACCGGGCGCGGCGCCTGCGCGTAGTCGAAGTAGCCGCTGCCCCGGTCACCGCCGTAGTACGCCCGCACCCCGCCGCTGACCGGGTCCTGGGCGATCAGCGCGGCCTGGAGCCCGAACGGCTGCTGGATCAGTGCCTTGCTCACCCGGTCCAACGCCGCCGCCTGCGCGGTCGCGTCGAGCGTGGTGACCACCCGCAGCCCGGCCGCGTGCAACACCTGACGGGAGATGCCCTTCGCCACGAGTTCGCTCTCCACCGCGTCGACGATCAGCCCGAGCGGTCCGCTCAACGCCTGCTGGTTCGGCGAGCGCTCGGCGACCTTCGGGTACGCCGCCTTGGCCGCACCCGGACCGGCCCAACCGACCGCCTCCATCGAGGTGAGCAGCCACCTGAACCGGTACTCCGCGTTCTCCCGGTCGACCACCGGGTCGAACCCCCACGGGTCCTTGATCAGGGAGGCGAGCACCGCGCCCTGTTCCAGGGTGAGCTGGTCGACCTGTACGCCGAAGTAGGCCGACGCCGCCGCCTGGATGCCGTACGCGCCTCGTCCGAAGTAGATCGTGTTGAGGTAACGCTGGAGGATTTCGTCCTTTGAGTATTCGCGCTCCAGCTTGAGCGCGAGCGCGAATTCCTTGGCCTTGCGTTCGGCGGTCACGTCCTGGGTCAGGTAGGCGTTGCGGGCGTACTGCTGGGTGATGGTCGAGGCACCCTCGGAGGCGCCGTCGAAGAGGTTCGCCCAGGCGGCCCGGAGCACCCCTCGGGGCGAGACGCCGACGTGGTCGTAGTAGCTGCGGTCCTCGGCGGCGAGCACCGCCCGGCGGACGGCGAGCGGAATCCGGTCCAGGGTCACGTCGGTACGGTCGGAGATCCCGACCCGGGCGAGGATCGTCTTGCCGTCGTTGTAGTAGAGCACGCTCGCCTGGACCACGACGGGTTCCTTCGGCAGGGGCACCGAGGCGACGTACGCCACCACCACGCCGACGCCCGCGAGCAGTGCCATCATCACGGCGCCCGCGCTCCAGCGCAGCCAGCGTTTACCGGCCAGCCGCCGGAGCCCGACCAGCCCTGCCCGAACCATCCGAGCCGTCCAGGTCAGCCCGACCCAGCCGGTCCGGGCCGAGCGAACGAGCATCCGGTTGGCTCGACTGGTCAACGGGCACCGCCGGCGGTGGGGACGACCCGGCGGGCGGTGTCGGCGCAGATCCTCGCGCCGTAGGCCATGTCACCGAACCGCTGGTAGTAGCGGGCCTGCACGGAGAGGATCCAGTCGTCGGTGATGGCCAGGCAGTTCACCACCCACAGTCCCTCGTTGACGTGCAGGGTCCAGCCGTTCTTCATCGCCACCCCGGCCTGCTCGGCGGCTGGCAGCGCCGCGACGATCCCGAACCGTTCCTCCCGGGGGATCTGCCGCATCTCGTCCAGCAGCCATTTTGTCCACTTCGGACCGGCAGCGCGTCCGTCGGCGATGCACTCGCCCATCCGTACCGCGTCGCGCGACGACATCTCGGTCAGCGACCACCATCCTGGGCGTATGGTCGTCTCGGTCAGGCCGCAGACCTCGATCAGCCGCTGGACGACCTGGTCCTCGCCGTTGCGTCGGTAGAACGTCTGGGCGGTCTGGTCGTCGCTCTCCCGGATCATCGTGGAGAGGGCGGCGAGTTCGGCGGAGTTCGGGGTGAAGCCGCGTTCGGTGAGCCGCCGGAGGTCGTCGGCGGCGATCCACACGTCGATCATCAACTCGACCCGGTTGGTGCTGGCCGCGTTCGTGGATCCGGTCATTTCCCGGGTGTTCCGGTCGAGCAGTGTCCAGGCGGACCAACCGGGCGAGGCCCAGACCACCGTCGATGCGGCCAGCCGGCCGGGAACCCCGGCGACCAGGCCCGCACCGATCATGAGCAGCATCGCCGAGACCAACGCACCGAGGAGACGCCACCTTCGACGCCGGTCGGATGGACCGGTCTTCACACCTTCAGTTGCCGGGCCTAAATCGTGCACAACCCCTAAACTCCGCTCACTGAGGCATCGGTTGCCCCAGGATCGGTCAAACCCCATGAAGATCCGATGAAGCACCGGTCATCTTGTGGCTTGGAATCCCGATCGTCCGGGACCGCGCCCACCCGCCGCTCCGGCCCGGCGCGGATGAGCCAGAATGGCCCGATGGTCAAGCGTGGTCCCCGTCGAGCATCGGCAGGTCAGGCGGTAGGTCAGGCGGCCGGGCCGTGCCCGTGCGGCTCCGCCCTGCCGTACGGCGAGTGCTGCGGCCGGCTGCACGGGCGGGAAACCACCGCCGTGACGGCCGAGCAGCTCATGCGGTCCCGGTTCAGCGCGTTTGCCGTCGGCGACGCCGCCTACCTCCTGCGGAGCTGGCACTCCAGCACCAGACCGGCCCGGCTCGCCCTCGATCCCGCCCAGCGCTGGACCCGCCTCGAAGTTCTCGCCAGCGAGCAGGGTGGTCTGTTCGACACCACCGGCGCGGTGGAGTTCCGGGCGCACTACCGGGAGTCGGGGCGATTCGACACGCTGCACGAACGCAGCCAGTTCGTCCGCGAGAACGGCGAGTGGGTCTACCTGGGCGAGGTCGGCTCGTCCGCCTGACCCGCGCCGTTGTCAGCTCGGGCGGGCGCCGATTCTGGCCCGGGCCCGAGCGATCTTGATCGCCTGGGTGAGCGTGTCGATGTCGTACGCGCCGTAGTGGCGCTGCTCGTTGACGAAGAAGGTCGGGGTGCCGGAGACCCCGCTCAGGTCGGCTGACTGGAGGTCCCGCTCGACCCGGCCGGCGTACGTCTCCGACCGCAGGTCCTCGCGGAACCGTTCCCGGTCCAGGCCGAGCCGGTCGGCGTAGCGGAGCAGGTCGGTCAGTTCCAGGTCGTCCTGGTGGCCGAGGAGCAGGTCGTGCATCTCCCAGAAGGCGCCCTGGGCGGCTGCCGCCTCGGACGCCTGGGCGGCGAGCATCGCCTGCGGATGCACGTCGGTCAGCGGCAGGTGACGCCAGACGTAACGCAGGTCGGTGTCGGTGAGCAGTTCGCGTACGACGGGTTCGGCCTGTCCGCAGTACGGGCACTGGAAGTCGCCGTACTCGACCAGGGTCACCGAGGCGTCCTCCGGGCCGCGTACGTGGTCACGGTCGGGGTCGACCGGTCGGACCAGGTCGACGAGCTGGTTCTCGGCCACGCCGAGCAGGGCGCGGGCCTTGCGGGCCTTCGGCAACGCCGCCGTGACCCGGTAGACCGACCAGGTGACGACCGAGGCGAGCACGGCCGCGGCGAGCACGCCCACCTTCGCCTCGGCGAGCTGCGGGCCGTCGAAGGCGAGGGTGGCGATCAGGAGTGACACGGTGAAGCCGATGCCGGCGATGGTGCCGCTGCCCAACACGGCCGCCCAGCCGACCGCCGGTCGGATCCGGCCGTGGGTGACCCGGGCCAGCGTCCAGGAGACCCCGAGCACCGCGAGCGGCTTGCCGATGACGTACCCGAGCAGGATGCCGAGGGTGATCGGGGACCGGAAGGCGTGGGCGAGGAACTCGCCGTCGATCACCAGCCCGGCGTTGGCCAGGCCGAACAGCGGGACGATGAGGTAGCTCGTCCAGGGGTGGTAGAGCCGCTGGAGCCGGTCGTTGGGCGAGAGCGACCGGGCCAGTCCGATTGTGGCGCTGCGGGCCAGTTCGGCGGTCGGCTGCTCGCGGAAGAGCTTGAACAGGCCGCTCGCGCGTTCCAGCGCACCCCGTGCCGGCGAGTACGCAGTCGCGGTCAGCCCGATCGCCAGCCCGGCCACCACCGGCTCGATCCCACTCGCCATCAGCGCGCCCCAGAGCGCCACGCAGAACGGGAGGTAGACCAGACCCCGGCGTACGCCCAGGGTCCGCAGGCCGAGCAGGACGGCGAAGAAGACGACCGCGAGCACCAGCGGGAGTACCTCGATGTCGTCGCTGTAGACGATCGCGATCACGACCAGGGCGATCAGGTCGTCGACCACGAAGACCGTCAGCAGGAAGATCCGCGCCTGCTCGGGCACGTTCCGTCCGAGCAGTGCGAGCAGGCCGAGGGCGAGCGCGGTGTCGGTCGACATCGCCGCGCCCCAGCCGTGTGCGCCGGGTCCACCCTGGTTGACCAGGAGGTAGATCAGGATGGGGATGATCATGCCGATGGTTCCGGCGAGGGCGGGCAGCAGGAAACGCCGCCGGTCGCGCAGGTCGCCGAGGTCGAACTCCCTGCGCGCTTCCAAGCCGATCACCAGGAAGAACAGTGTCATCAGTCCGCTGTTGAGCCAGGTCCGCAGGTTGTAGCCGACGTCGTAGGAGCCGAGTTGGATCGAGAAGCGGGTGTCCCACAGCGCCTCGTACGAGCGGGAGTCGAGGTTGACCCAGAGCAGCGCCGCGACGATGGCGGCGACGAGCACACCGGCACTGCCCGCCTCGGTGCGGATGAAGGTACGCAGCGGAGCGGTGATCTCGCGGGTCCACGCGGTCTTGCCCTGCATCCGGGACGGAGCGGAGTCGCTCATCCGCACACCCCCCGCTAGTGCGAGCCGTGATTGCTGATCTCCCGCGCCCTCACCCCGCGAATGAGTATATGTACCCCCAAACCACTACGCACCGTTTCCTCGGTGATGCCGTCTGGACGCCGGCCCGGCGCACCGCCCGGACGCCACCCGGAGGTCGGTCCGGCCGGGCGGCACATCGAGAGAGTTACATTTAGCAAAGTTAACTGATAGGCTCCCTGCCCATCGATGGGGGTGGGTGTCATGAGATTTCGACGTGAGGTAATCGCCCTGGTGGCAGGTGCCGCGACGGCCATCACGACCGGACTGGTGGCGGCGCCGAACGGGCTCGCCGCGCCGCCCGACGGCTCCACCCCGGTGGTGCTCGTCGTCTGCTCGTCCCCACCGTGGGCGGAGGGGACGACCTACCCGGCGGGGAGCCGGGTCACCTACAACGGCCGGCTCTACGAGGCCCTGGTGACACACACCCCGCACCCGGGAACCGGCTGGAACCCGGTCGCGGCGCCCTCGCTCTGGCGGGACCTCGGCGCCTGCGACGGCGGCAGCACGCCGACCCCCACCCGTACGCCGACGCCCACACCGACCGCCACCCGCACGCCGACGCCCTCCCCGACGCCGACCCGTACACCGACGCCGACGCACCCGGTCACGACGCCCCCGACCGGGCCGGAGACCTGCGCGGTCAAGTCACGACCGGCGGGCAAGGTGCTGCACGGCTACTGGGAGAACTGGGACGGCGCGGTGAACGGCGTGCACCCGCCGCTCGGCTGGATCCCGATCACCGACCCGCGCATCCGCGCCCACGGCTACAACGTCATCAACGCGGCCTTCCCGGTGATCCGCTCCGACGGCACGGTGCTCTGGGAGGACGGCATGGACGCCACCGTGAAGGTGGCCACCCCGGCCGAGATGTGCCAGGCCAAGGCGGCCGGGCTCACCATCCTGATGTCGATCGGCGGGGCCACCGCCGGCATCGACCTCAGCTCGTCCGCCATCGCCGACCGGTTCGTCGCGACCGTGGTGCCGATCCTGAAGCGGTACAACTTCGACGGCATCGACATCGACATCGAGACCGGCCTGACCGGCAGCGGGAACATCAACCAGCTCTCCACCTCACAGGCGAACCTGATCCGGATCATCGACGGTGTGCTCGCCCAGATGCCGGCGAACTTCGGGCTCACGATGGCACCGGAGACGGCGTACGTCACCGGTGGCAGCGTCACGTACGGCTCGATCTGGGGCTCCTACCTGCCGATCATCAAGAAGTACGCGGACAACGGCCGGCTCTGGTGGCTGAACATGCAGTACTACAACGGCAGCATGTACGGCTGCTCCGCGGACTCGTACGCGGCCGGCACGGTGCAGGGGTTCGTCGCCCAGACCAACTGCCTCAACGCCGGGCTGGTCATCCAGGGCACCACGATCCGGGTGCCGTTCGACAAGCAGGTGCCCGGACTGCCGGCACAGGTCGGCGCCGGGGGCGGTCACATGCCACCGGCCCTGGTGGCGCAGGCGTGGAACAACTACCAGGGTGGACTCAAGGGCTTGATGACCTGGTCGATCAACTGGGACGGCTCCCGGAACTGGACCTTCGGCGACAACGTCAAGGCGCTCCAGGGCCGGTGACCGGCGGCCGGGGGCACTCCCCCGGTGGACGGCTCGCTGTCGGCGCCTGACCCAAGGCCATCCCGGTGGTCGTCTTCACCACCTCGTCCGTGATCCTCCGTGGCTGACCCGGTCAGTCACGGAGGAGGTCGGCGTGGGCCGCACGCAGCCGGAGCAGGGCCGGATCGCTGCCCGGTGTCGCCCGGCGGTCGAGTTCGGCCCAGACCTCGGCCAGCGCGTCGGTCACCGCCCGCAGCTCGGCCGCGTGCCGGCGGGCGCTGTGCCGGTGCAGCTCGTCGAGGCGGCGGGCCCATCCCGCCGTGACCGTGCTGAGCCGTTCGGCGTCGGCGCGGGCCCGCGCCACGGTGCGGGCGGCGGGCGCCGGCACGATCGCGGCGATCGGGCGGGGGTCGCCGTCGCGGGTGATCACCGTGACGGTGTCGGTCAACTCGGCCAGGGCGACAAGCTGGGTCAGCCGGGTACGGGCCTCGCGGAGCGGCAGAGCGCGCGGCTGGTCGACATCGGGGGCCAGGGCGGGGGCAGCCATGGCCCGATGGTGCCGGCGGGGTACGACATTCTTCGATCGGTCCCGGGTTCCCGCCGCTGACTCGTCGGACCCGACCGGACGGCAAGGCCGCTCGACCGGCGCGCGACATGATCCGGGCGACCGCGTCGAAGAGCCGCGATATTGCTTCCCGGCGTCCCGCGCGGTCGTAGCGTGGATCACGTGAACGACGCTCACCTGACCCGGCGGCTGCTGCTCACCGGCATGGGCTCGGCCGCCGTCGCGGCGGGGCTGTCCGGCTGCGGATCCCCGCCCGACCGACGGCCGACGCCGCAGGTCAGCGGCTCGCCAGCGGCTCCGACCGCACGGGCCGCCGGGGCGGCCACGACACCGGCCCAGGTCTCGCTGCGTCGCAAGATCGCGAGCCTGCTGGTCGTCGGCTTCCGGGGCGAGTCGGTCGGCGCCAACGACTGGATCGTGCAGGCGGTCCGGGACGGGCTCGGCGGGGTGATCCTGTTCGACCGCGACCTGAAGACGGACGCCCCCCGCAACATCACCTCACCCGGCCAGGTCACCGCGCTGGTCAAGAGCCTGCGCGAGGCGTCGCCGGGGCGCCTGATCGTCTCGATCGACCAGGAGGGCGGCAAGGTCGCCCGGCTCAACCCGAGCAACGGGTTCCCCGCCACCAGGTCACAGGCCGAGGTCGGTGCCGAGAACTCCCCGGCGGCGACCCGCGCCTGGGCCGAGAGCCTGGTACGGCCCCTGACGTCGATCGGCGTCACCCTCAACTACGCGCCCGTGGTCGACCTGGACGTGAACCCGAACAACCCCGCCGTCGGCAAGCTCGACCGCAGCTTCTCCGCCAACCCCGACATCGTCGTCCGGAACGCGACCGAGGAGATCAAGGTCCACCGGGCCGCCGACGTGAAGACGTCGATCAAGCACTTCCCGGGGCTCGGCAGCGCGATCGGCAACACCGACTTCACCGCGGTCGACGTCACCAAGACCTGGCACCAGAACGAGCTGGAGCCGTACCAGAAGTTGATCGCCAGCGGCAACACCGACTCCGTGCTCGTCGGTCACCTGGTCAACGGCCAGCTCGACCCGGACCGCCCGGCCTCGCTCTCGCCCAAGGTGGTGACCGACCTGCTCCGGGGCAGGCTGGGCTGGCAGGGCCCGGTGGTCAGCGACGACATGCAGGCCGTGGCGATCTCCAGCCGGTTCGGCCGGGACGAGGCGGTCGGGCTGGCCCTCGAAGCCGGCGTCGACCTGCTCGTCTTCGGCAACCAGCAGGTGTTCGACCCGAACATCGTCGAGCAGACCATCGACAACGTGGTCAACCTGGTCCGCAGCGGCCGGATCAGCGAGGCGCGGATCGACCAGTCGGTCACCCGGGTGGACACGCTGCGCCCGAAGGGCTGAACCGTCACCGGGTACGGACCGTGCCCGCGACCGGGCACGGACCGTACGGCGGGGCGCTTACGCCTTCGCGGCCGGCTCGGCGTCGCCGTCCGCCTTCGCGGCGGGCTTGGCGGCAGGCTTGTCCTTCGCGGCAGGCTCGGCGGCGGGCTCGTCCTTTGCGGCCGGTTCGGCGGCGGGCTCGTCCTTCGCGGACGCCTCGTCCTCCCCGTCCTGCTCCTCGTCCTGCTCCTCGTCCTCTTTTTCGTCCTCGTCCTCGTCGGACGGGCTGGCGGAGTCGGCCGGTTCCGGAGCGGTCCAGGAGAATTCGATCTCGACCGAGAACTCGTTGCCGTCCTCCCGCTCGATCTCCAGCTCGCACTTCACCTGATCGGCAACGGCGACCGTACCGGCGGCGCCGTAGAAGATCTGGCCGCTGGACTCGAGCTGATGGGCAAGCTGACGCAGCCAGGCGGCCAGATCCGCACGCGACACCGTACGGGCGTCCTCGTAGATTTCCATGGCCGACATGCTCCCATTCCATTGAGGACGAACACACACGGGGCCGACGGTCGGCCGCGACCAATCGGTGGCAGCCTGGACGATCGCGGCTGGTCGAGTGGTACGGCCACGGTGACGGGGCTCAGATCGTGAGCACGATCCGTCCGACCGGCTCTCCCTCGGCGAGGTGGCGGATCGCCTCGGCCGCCTCGCCGAGCGGGTAGGCCCGGTCGATGACCGGGGTGAGCTGTCCCGCCGCCAGGTACGCCGCCAGCCTGTTCATCGCCTCCCTCTTCCCCAGGCCGGAGGAGGCCCTGCCGCGCAACTGGCGGACGAAGAGCGACAACATGGCGAGCTTCGCGAAGCGTGGCAGGCTCCCCAGCCAGCCGTGTCCGGTCCGGCCGAACTGGTCGTGGCCGACAAGAACGTAGGTGCCCTCCGGGGTCAGCACCCGCCGGCAGGCCGCGACCGGGTGGTTGCCCGGGATGTCGACGATCAGGTCGTAGCGCTGGTCAGCACGGGTGAAGTCGTCCCGGGTGTGGTCCAGCACCTCGTCGGCGCCCAGGGCGCGGACCAGTTCCAGTTTGCGCGTGTGCTCGACACCGGTCACGTGTGCCCCGTCGGCCTTGGCGATCTGCACGGCCAACGCCCCGACACCGCCGCCGGCCCCGTTCACCAGCACCCGCGCACCGGGCAGCACCCGTACGCCGGAGAGGTTCAGCAGGGTGATGTAGCCGGCCGTCGGCACCACGGCGGCCTGCGCGAACGTCACGTTGGCGGGCTTGGCCGCAAGCCCGTCCGCCGGCACCGAGGCGTACTCGGCGAACGTGCCGCCGTTGCGCCACGAGTGTCCGCGAACGCTCTCGCCGAAGACCTCGTCGCCCGGCTGGAACCTGGTCACGTTGCCACCCACCGCCTCCACCACCCCGGCGAGGTCGGTGCCCGGGACGGGACAGCCCGGCCGGAGCAGCCCCGATCCCATCAGCCGCAGGACAAACGGGTGGCCGGTCACGACGTGCCAGACATCCGGGTGTACGGATGCCGCCCGCACCCGGACCAGCACCTCGTCGTCGCCGACCGCCGGTCGCTCGATCTCCCGAAGGCGCAGGTCGCCGGGAGATCCGTACCGGTCCTGGACGATCGCTCGCATGCGCTCCTCCACCCCTGGGGCGGGCCCGGCCGCACCCGCGCCTCGCCCATCGCAGGGTAGGAGGCGCGGTCCAGCCCAGGGCTCGGGTGGTCACGGTCACCTTGCCGGGAACGGGCGCGGAGCCGCGTCGGGTGGTCACCATAGATTGAGCAGGTAATCTATGACCTGGGGTTATTAACGTCTCGACCACCGGGAGGTCGGCAATGGGGAGGGTGTCGCGCGCCGAGGCCGCGAAACATCGCGAGGAGGTGGTCACCTCCGCGGCCCGCCTGTTCCGGGAACGAGGCGTCGGCGCGGTGAGCGTCCAGGACGTCTCCGCCGCGGTCGGACTGACCCACGGCGGCTTCTACAAGAATTTCGCGTCCAAGGAGGCGCTGGCCGGTCTGGCAGCCACGGACGCGTTCGGGGACGACCTGGAACGCATGGTCGCGGGGACCTCCGACGCCGCCGGGGCGCGGGATGCCCTGCTGGTCGAATACCTCAGGGCCGGACACCGGGACGCGCCCGGCGAGGGCTGCGCCCTCACCGGCTTCGCGGCCGACTCGGCCCGGACCGGGGACGAGAGCCCGTTGCGGCGTTCGTACACCGAGGGGGCGAAGGCGATCCTGGCGAGGCTCGAGGAGTACCAGGACGAACGTGACGGCGGGACCGATTCCCGGGCTCGGGCGATCGTGGAGCTCGCCACCATGGTCGGTGCGCTCACCCTCGCCCGGGCCACGGCGGGCGATCCGCTCTCGGACGAGATCCTCGATTCCGTACGGGCGGCGCTGCTCTCCCGGTGAGCTGGTCCTGCCGTTGGGCCAGCTCACCGGGGCGCCCGACGGGTCGCGGGTGACGCTTCCCGTTCGGTGTTGCCTCAGCCGAGGGCCGGCGGGTTCAGGTAGTAGCCGTCGTCGGTGGAGACCGTCCGCTTGACCAGCCGTGTCTGCTCGTCGGCGAGCACCTCTTCCCGGCCCTCCTCCAGCCCGTCGAGGGTGACCGCCGCGATCCGGCGTGGGTCGCTCTTCGGCACGTCCAGGTCGCGTACCAGGTCGGTGTCCATGAAGCCGACGTGCAGGCTGAGCACCTCCACACCCCGGTCGCGCAGGTCCATCCGGAGGGCGTTGGTGAAGTTCCAGGCGGCGGCCTTGGACATCCCGTACCCGGCGATGATCGGGCGGGCGAACCACGCCTGGTCGGAGATCACGTTCACGATCCCGCCGCCGCCGTTGCCCACGATCACCGGCACGAACGCCTGGGAGACCCGGATCATCCCGTAGAGGTTCACGTCGAGCACCTGCCGGGTGAGCTCGACCAGGTCGGGGTCGAGCGTGCCGGCCAGGTGCACCCGGCCGGTGCCCGCGTTGTTGACCAGGAGTGTCACGTCACCGCAGCGTTCGGCAGCCGCCGCGACGGATTCGGCGTCGGACACGTCGAGCCGGATCGGGACGATGCCCTCGTGGTCGACGTCGGCCGGATTCCGTACGCCGACGTAGACCTTCTTCGCACCACGGTCCCGCAACTCCTTGGCCACGGCCAGGCCGAAGCCACGGTTGCCACCGGTGACCAGGGCGACCGAGTCTTGGATCTTCATGACGTTCCTTTTCGGGTGAGGGATCGACGGGACAGGCGGCCTCCGTCCGGCACCCACAATATAGCTGACACCCATCATCTAAAAGACTCGGCCGGGTGTCCTGCACCACGTTCCACCCGGCTCGGGTCCGAGGATCCGGGCCGCGAGCACCGGGGTCGCACGCGGCAACCGCGTGCGACCCCGGTGGCAGTGTCCGCCCGGCCGGCGGGCCGTGACGAAGACGGTGGTCAGGCGGCGACGACCGTCGGCCGGCCGGACTCGACCGCGTACGACGCACTGGTGTAGACGGGCGACTGGCGCGACGCGATGGTGTCGACCACCCGCACGTCGGTCCGC
Organism: Micromonospora sp. NPDC050397; assembly: GCF_044901685.1. Lineage (NCBI taxonomy): Bacteria > Bacillati > Actinomycetota > Actinomycetes > Micromonosporales > Micromonosporaceae > Micromonospora > Micromonospora sp. NPDC050397. The sequence continues at coordinate 792,601 of NZ_JBJDPS010000002.1, read as the reverse complement.
CACAGGTGCCGGTCCAGCTTCGCGCGCAGGTAACCCCGGCGCGACCCGTCGAAATACCGTACGTGCGGGTTGAGCAGCGGGTTCGCCGCCTTGATCGGGGCATCGAACGCGGCCGGGAAGTCCGAGCTGATCGAGGTCGCGACAAACTCGACCGCCACGGCCGCCGAGTCGGGATCGTCGAAGTCCACCCTGAGATCGCTCATCCAGGTCGAGTGGATGTCGCCGGCGAGCACCACCGGGTTGGCCACCCGACCGGCGGCGAGCAGGCCCAGCAGCCGGTCGCGCTGCGGCGCGTACCCGTCCCACTGGTCCAGGTTGGTCATGGTGGGCGGCACGAGAGCGGGGTTCGGGAACCGGGTACGGCTCATCATGACCTGCTGGGCGATCACGTTCCACCGCGCCGGGGACCGCAACAGCCCCTGGTGCAGCCAGCGTTCCTGGTCCTCCCCGGTCAGGGTGCCGGTCACGTTGCTCCGACCCGCGCTCTCCAGGCCGAAGTCACCCGGGAACCCGCCGGGCTGGTCGGACCGGTACTGCCGGGTGTCGAGCACGTTGAAGCGGGCCAACCGCCCGAAGTCGAACCGCCGGAAGATCCGCAGATCGCTGCTGCCGGGCCGGAGGTTGGCACGGATCGGCATGTGCTCGTAGTAGGCCTGGTACGCGTTCGCCCGCTGCCTGGCGAACTGCTCGGGCGGCTGCCGCGCCGCCCCGGTGTCGTCGATCTCGTCCAGCCGACCCGCGTAGTTGTTCTCGGTCTCGTGGTCGTCCCAGGTCACGATCCACGGGAACGCGGCGTGCGCGGCCTGCAACGCCGGATCGGTCTTGTACTGGGCGTGCCGGTTGCGGTAGTCGCCCAGCGTACGCAACTGGTCGAGCCCCGGAGTCTCCGGTGCCACGTGCAAGCGGTCGGCGTACGCGCTCCGGGGGTCGTACTCGTAGATGTAGTCGCCGAGGTGGACGACGACATCGAGATCCTCCTCGGCGAGACCCCAGTACGCCGGCCAGTAGCCGTTCTGGAAGTCCTGGCAGTTGACGATGCCGAGGCTCAACCGGGACGGGTCCGCCCACGGCTGCGGGGCGGTGCGGGTACGCCCGACCGGACTGATCTCGCCCAGCGCCCGGAACCGGTAGAAGTACTCCCGACCGGGCTCCAGTCCGTCGGCGTCCACGTGCACCGAGTGGCCGAGTTCGGGGCGGGCCTGGGTCACCCCTCGTCGGGCGATCCGCCGGAAGCGCTCGTCGTGCGCCACCTGCCAGGACACCTCGACCGGGCGGCGCAGCGAGGCGGCGTCGTAGAGGTCGCGTACCAGTCGGGTCCAGAGGATGACGCTGTTCGGCAGCGGGTCACCACTGGCGATGCCGAGCCGGAACGGCGTCGGCGCCCCGGTGCCGTGCGCGGCGGCCGGGTTTCCCGCCACGACGGGCAGCATCGCCGCCCCCACCGATGCCGCCGCACCGGCCATGAGCCGTCTCCTGCTGAACGGTTGATCAGACACGCCGCGCCTCCACGATTCGATGGGTGGTCGGCACACTGTGGCCAGTCGAATCGACGGCCCACCCAACACCGATCGAACATTGGGAAGACGACCGTCACTTCGGGTCGGCAGAAGTCGCACGATTGGAGCAGCGGCCGTGACGGGAGGCCAGAAATGCGTATAGCAAGCTACAACGTGGAGAACCTGTTCAATCGGGCCCGCGCCCTCGACCAACCGACCTGGGCGGCCGGACGACCGGCGCTGGAGGCGTTCCAGCAGATCTGCGAACTGCTCGAAGAACCGGTGTACACCGACGACGTCAAACGCCACATCCTCCGGGAACTGCAACGACTCGGGCTGCGTCGCGGTGACACCGCGCGCTTCGCCCGCCTGCGCCAGAACCGGGGCCGCCTGGTGAAGCGGTCACGTGACGGCCGGGTCGAGGTCGTCGCCGGTGGTCGGGCGGACTGGATCGGATGGGTGGAACTGACCACCGACCGGGTGGACGAACTGGGGATGCTCAACACCGCGCGGGTCGTCCAGGATGTCGGTGCCGACATTCTGGGCGTGGTCGAGGCCGAGAGCCGCCTTGCCCTCAGACGTTTTGCCGAGGCCGGTCTCACCGTCGCCGACCGGGTCCGATATCCGCACATCATGGTGGTCGACGGCAACGACGAGCGTGGCATCAACGTCGGGATGATGTCCACCTCGGCCTATCCGCTCGTCGGCCAACGCAGCCACGTCGACGACACCGACGCGATCGGGCGGGTGTTCAGTCGGGACTGCGCGGAGTACCACCTCGCACTTCCCGGTGACCGGCGCCTGGTGGTCCTGGTCAACCACTTCAAGAGCAAGGGGTACGGCGGCAAGGTCGCCTCCGACGCGATCCGCCGTCGACAGGCCCGACGCGTCGCCGAGATATACCGCGACCTGGTCGGTGGGGACACGCCCCTGGTCGCGGTGCTCGGCGACCTGAACGACACTCCCGAAAGCGACCCGTTGGCCCCGCTGCTCCGCGACACCGACCTGCGCGACATCTCGACCCATCCCCGCTTCGACGACGCCGGACGGCCCGGCACCTACGGATACTGCACCGCACGCAACAAGTTGGACTATGTCCTTCTCTCACCCGCGTTGTATGCCCGCGCGACCGGGGGCGGCATTTTTCGCAGCGGCGTGTGGGGCGGCCGTCGGGGCACCCTGTGGCCGATCTACGACACGATGACGAAGCAGGTCCACGCCGGATCCGACCACGCCGCGATCTACGCGGATCTCGACCTGTAGGGGCGACCGGTCACACCGGCGCGCGCTTAGAGCTCCTGACTCAATCAGGTGCTTCGGCATGGCGTGATCTTTCGTCGCCAATCGCATACCGCCGGGGTGCGGCCGTCGGCGCGTTCGCCCCGGCGTATCGGCGGGGCGGAAATTGATCCACGTCACAGGTGGAGCATCCATGCCCTGAATGGTCACGTAGCCGAGGGCGGGTTTCCGCCGGTGCTCATCCCAGCCTCACTCGGCGCCCGACCCGAGCCGATTCCTCGATGCGATCGAGAAGTCCGAGCACCGACGCAGCGGTCGCGAAATCTGGGTTCGCCGGCCGATCCTCTCGGATCGCTGTCGCCAGTTCTCGGTAGAGACCCGACACGTTCGTGGCCAGTCCGGCGGCGACGCCGACCGGCACTAGTTCGGGGTCGGGCTCCACCGCGATGATCTCGCATTCCCCGTCCGCCGGCGTCAGCCGGATTTTCCACGGGTGCGCTACGAACGTGCCGCCCGGCAGTGCCGGCGTGACGGTCAGCGCGCCCTTCGAGCCGACGATCTGCAGGAAAAAGCCGGGCGTGGCGAAGGGGCTCCCGCCTTGGAGGGTGATCGACGCCATGGCCCCGTTGTCGAGGCGCCCGGCGACGACGAACTGGTTGGCGCTGTCGACGGGCACCGTCTCGCCGGTCTCGATGACCGTCACCTCACGGTAGAACGCCTCGAGATCGGCCGAGACACTGACGAACGATGCCACCGCGGCCGCCAGGGTGGCCAGCACGCCGCCACCGGCGACCGAGAGGACGGTGGTTCCGTGGCGCCGATCGAGTCGCCAGAGATCGGCGGCAGGCACGTGGCTTCCGCCGAGCGTCGGCGCGCCCGTCGTCGTCACGAGCGCGACCGACTGCACCGCACCGACGCGCCCCTCCCCGATCAGGCTCCGCACGCGCCGGGCGCTGGGTGAGTGCGCTCCCTGAAGTCCGACGATCGTACGCACGCCGGCCTCGTGCGCGAGCCGCGCGAGTTCGTTCGCGGTGCCGAGGTCAGCGACGAGAGGCCACTCCGAGTACACGTGCTTGCCGTGCGCGATGGCCGAGCGGATGACCGCCTCGTGGGCGGGTGCCTTGACGGCGACCACGACGATGTCGATGTCGTCGCTCGCGGTCAGCGCCTCGGCCCCCGTGAACCACTTCTCGGCACCGAAGGCCGCGGCTGCCGCGCGGGCGGTCGCTTCGCGGGTGGTGGCGACGGCCGTCAATCGCAGTCCCGGATTGCCGGCGATCGCCGGGACGTGCGCGACTCGTGCCCAGCCCGCAGCAGGGTTCGCTCCGACGATGCCCACGCGCAGCGGCTCGGAGGTGAATTGAGATGAGGACACGTAACTCCCTTGTTCATTGTCGATCGATCATTCGGCCGTCGGCGTGCACGACGACAGCGTCCCGAGCGCTAGTCGAGCAACGTCGCGCGCAGCACGTAGCGACGTGTGCGCAGAAGCAGCATCTTGAGGAACACGTTCCTCAGCGGTCCGCCGTACTTCTGGTACGTCGCCGCTTCCCCGCGGCGGATCTCCGCAGGATCCGTGACGAGCTCGACCGTCGCCGGGAACTGCCTGGCGCCGTCCACGAAGCTCACCGTTCCGGTGCGGAGCGCCCGGTGGTACCACTTGCCCCTGTCGCCGTTCTGACTGCGGACGTAGGCGACGCCGTCCACGACCACCGCACCGATGAGAGTCGGAATGTCGCGGCCGTCCTTCGTGCGGGTGACGATAGTGACGACCTCGCTGCGGGAGAGGTGGTCGAGACCCTGCCGCACGTTCGTCGGGATGTCCTCGGAGTGGGTCACGGCCGCACCTCGCCCCCGTGGCCGGCGATCGGTGCGGTACGCCGGGAGGTGATCGGGTTGTGGCGGCTCCCGGTGAGAGCTGACGGGATGTGCACGCGGCGACTCCTTGAACAAGCGATACGGTAGTCGGACTACCGCTTCTTACGGTAACACCAAACTGGCAGTACCGCTACCGGTTCACGTCCGGAGGGATGTCACGCATGCGCGCGCCCGCAAGGACCAGGTTCGCAACCGGCAGCGAACAGCGACCGCCGTCGACACCCTCCAGGCGGCCTCACTCGGGCGCGGTGATATTAGTCGCCCGCCAAACGGTAGTGCTACCACCACTTCCCGGCGTACAGTGAAAACGGAAGTACGACTACCGCATCACAGGGAGGGCCCGTGACCTGGACACCTCAAGCCGTGCCGGACCTTTCCGGCCGTACTTATCCCGAACGGCGGGTTCGACACCCGGGCGATCGTCGTACATCCGGGCGATCCTCGTACATCCGGGCGATCGTCGTACATCCGGGACTCGCGCTCACCGGCTCCAGTCCTGGCCGTCCGGTGGCACCCTCGCCGTACGCCCGCCTCGCCGGTGTCGCGCTGTCTCCCCTCGCGCGGGGCAGGGACCGGACGGCGCGGGGTTGCGGTGCGCGCCGTCACCGGCGCCCGCCGTTGATCTCGAGCCGCCGTCGACGCCGCCCTGCGGGCACCCTCCGAGAAACTCACCACCGTGACCGTCCTGACTTCCCAACCACGATCCGCACACCCTGAGAAAGAGCAGAGATGACCACTTCGTACGCGACCCAGCAAGTCGAGTTCCCGTCGTCCGGCGAGACGCTGATCGGTGACCTCTACGTCCCCACCACCGAGCCCGGCCGGCGGTGTCCGGCGGTGATCGTCGTAGGAGCCTGGGGCACGGTCAAGGAGCAGATGCCCGGCGGCTATGCCCGCGAGATGGCCTCGCGGGGTTACCTCGCGCTGACCTTCGACTTCCGCGGCTGGGGCGGCAGCACGGGGCGGCCGCGCTCGATGGAGGACCCCTTCGCTAAGGCGGCCGACATCGTAGCCGCCGCCGAGTTTCTGGGCTCTCGCCCGGACGTCGCCCGGGACGCGATCGGCGGCATCGGCATCTGTGCGGGCAGCGCGTACATGGCCACCGCGGCCACCCGCACGGAATTCATCCGGTCGGTCGCGCTGGTTGCCCCGGCGCTGCCCAGCCGGGCGACCGTCGAGGAACAGCTCGGCGGGCAACCGGGCGTCACGGCAGTGCTGAGCATGGCGCGGGAAGCCCGGGACGAGTACGACAGCACCGGTAACGAGCGGCTCGTGCCGGCCGTGCCGCCGATGCCGGAGGACTCGGTCGATGAACCCGACTACTATCACGACCGCACGCGCGGAGCCGTCCCGCAGTGGAACAACACGTTCAATCCCGCCTCCTGGCTGAGCTGGCTGGAATACGACGCGCACGCCGCCGCCGCGGCGCTCACCGACCCATTGTTGATCGTGCACAGTGAGGCCGCCGTGAAACCCGACAGCGTCCGGGAGTTCATAGCGCTGGTTCCCGGCGAGGTCCGGCAGATCTGGCTCGACGACGTCACCCAGTTCGACTTCTACGACCGCCCGGGACCGATGCAGCTCGCCGGCGAGGCCATGGCCGACCACTTCGCCAGCCTGTCCAGGGCGAAGATCTGAACGTCCTCGTTGCAGACCACCCGAGCGGGGTCCGGTTGTGCAACCTCGCTAAGCCCTGCCAGCCGTCGCTCGGCCCGCTGTGGCTCCTCCTACGGGCCCCTGAAGGTGAATGGTCGTCGTGGCCCGGATCCGCCGACTCGGACCAACCGTCGTCACGATCATCAGCATCGACAGAAACGATCCAATTAGGAACTCTTAGCACACCCACCCGATGTCACTCACCGGCCTGGATGACAAACGCCTGATGAAAAAGCGAGAAACAATACGCCGTACGTAGCGCGAGCATTGCGGGCAGTGAGATCCTGGGCCACAATGATCAATGGGGTCGCGGATTCATTCATCGCAGGTGGGGGGTGATGACAGCGACTGCGGCAGCGACGAGCCTCGCTTCCGGCGAGCCTCCGATCAACTTCGCGGCCCACCAGTTCCGAGCCGGCAACCTGGCCGGAGCGCGTGACGACTTCGAGCAGATGCTCGCCATGCTGGTCGCCGCGATCTATCCCGGCGCTCGCGCCATCGCGGCGAATCCCGGCGACTGGGGCATCGACATTCTGCTCGGCGAGCTCTCCGGTCTCGTGGTCATCTGGCAGTCGAAATACTTCTGGCCGGCGGTCACCCGATCCGGCCAGGCGCAGATTCGCGAGTCGTTCGACTCGGCGCTCACCGCCTCCACCCGCAACGGCTACCGACTGAGCCAGTGGATTCTCTGCGTTCCGTCGAGCATGGACCCGGCGACCGCGCAGTGGTGGGACAAGTGGCGGACGCGGCGCCAGCGGGAAACCGGCGTGATGATCGAGCTCTGGCACGAGACGGTGCTGCGCAACCTGTTGGTCAAGCCCGACGTCGCACACGTACGCCGGCACTTCTACGACCCGTACGTGCCGGCACAGACGCCGCGTACGCCGCTGCGCGAGGTGGACCCCGACGCCACGGCCGACCTGGACCGGGCGCTGTTCGTCCGACAGTTACGGGCGGCGGGTCACGCCGAACTGGATTCGGCCAAACGGGAGTTCTTCAACGCCGACCTCCTAGCGCGGGAGATCCGGGACAAGGCGGTGCCGGTCGAACTCGACGCTCTCGACGAGGCCGACGGCGTGGTGCACGGGATCTGGGAGGCCCGGTTCAACGCCGCGTGCCAGCGGCAGCCGGCCAACCCGCGACTGCCGGGCCTGCACGCCGACGTCATGCGGGAGATCCGCGAATCGTCGGCCTTCCCGGCGATGCTGCGGGCCGGTCCCGTGCACCGGTGCGGGCTGATGCACCGGGTCGTGCAGGACCGCCGCGCGGGCTGGGTACGGCACTGGCGGACGATCGCCACCGAGGAGGCACCGTGAATCCCGACGACATCGCCATCTTCCGTCACGCGCGACTCCTGCTCCTGCTCGCCGAGGCGGGCCGGGCAACCCCCGACGGCATCGACGCCGAGCGCCTGGGTATCTACGACTTCCTCGCCATGCACCCGCTGCTCCTGGCCCGCCGGGAGGACGACCCGGACCGGCTCACCCTCCGGCTCGCCGGCTTCGACGACCGCGCGATCGCCTACGCCAGTCCCTCGCAACGCTTCGTCAGCGCGCGCCTGCACCTCACCCGCGACCTCACGGACCTGGTCGGGCGCAAACTGGTACGGGTCACCGCCGCCGGTCGGATCAGGTATCGACTCACCCCGGACGGCGCGAGCATGGCCAGCCAATTCACCGCCATGTATTCTCAGTCGTACGTCACAGCCGCGCGCATCGTGATCCGGCGAACGCGGCGGCTCAGCGGCCGCAAACTGCGCGAGGGCTTGCGGGAGTGGCTCACGATGTCCCCGGACCGGCCGGACCAGCGACTGCATCCGGCGTACCTCCTCGACGACGACGATGTCCCGGACGCTCCGGCGTCCAGCGACCCGGCGGGGCGGCCCGCACCCCGAAGGACACGACATGAGCAGTGACCCAGGGGCGAACCTCGGCGGTAGCCGGGTGCACGGCATCAGGCTGCGCCGGCTGCGACTGCACGGTGAGGGACGGACCTACGACGTCGACTTCCGCCAGCCGGAGGACTCGCCCCGGCCGCTGTCGGTGATAGCGGGTGCGTTCAGCACCGGCAAGACGACGATCCTGGAATTCATCGACTACTGCCTGGGTGCCTCCGACCATCCCCGACACCCGGAGATCATGCCCAAGGTGCGCGCCGCCACCCTGGAGGTCGAACTCTCCGGTTCGCCCTACCTGATCGAACGGGCCGTCGGCGAGCCCTCCACGTTCGCCTACGTCTGCGCCGGCCGGCTCGACGAGCCCGGCGCGGCGCCCCCGGAGCGACGCCCGGTACGCCCGGCCGGTCACCCGGACAGCCTCTCCCGCCTCCTGCTGTCACACTGCAAGCTCGAAGGCGTCCAACTGCGCGGCACGCTCGGCTGGGACGAGGCCGACACCGATCCGCTCAGCTTCCGCGACCTGATGTGGCTCTGCTTCCTGCCCAACGAGCGGCTCGACGACAAGAACCTGCTGTTCGAGAACGCGCCGATGAAGCATCTCAAGCTCCGGCAGGTGGTGGATGTCGTCTTCGACGTACACGACGACCACTCGGTGGAGTTGGGCCGACGCATCCGGGCCGTGGAGGCGGATCTCGCCTCGGCGCGCCGGGCCTACCTGGTGGCCGAGCAGCTCGTCGAGGAGCAGCAGCAGGGCGACCGGGACGAGTTGGAGGCCGTACACCGTAGCGCCAAGGCCGAGCTGGCCGAGTGCGCGATGGCGATGGCCGCACTCGACGCCCGGGCGCGGGCCGAGACCACCTTCGCGGCGGAGTCGCGCGAGCGCCACCAGGCCGCCGCGTACGAGGCCCGTCGGGCCGCCGGACTGCTCCGTGACCGGGAGACGCAGGTAGGGCGGATGAGTTCGCTGCGCACGACGTACGCCGAGGACGTGAGCAAGCTGACCATGCTCGCCGAGGCCGACCGGCTGTTCGAGCCGATGCGGGTCAATGTCTGTCCGTCCTGCCTCACCCCGCTCGCCGGATCGGAGCGGCGGTGCGGCGCGTGCCAGTTCGACGTCGACCCGCACTCCGCCGACGCCGGCACGCTCGACGTGAGCGCCGAACTCCGCTCGGCGAAGGCCAGGCTGAACGAACTCACCGACTACCTCACCCGGCTGGAACGCGAGATGCCGAGGCTGCGCATGGCGGCCGAACGCGCCCAGGAGGCCGAGGCCCGCGCCGCCACGGAGGTGGACCTGATGACCGCGCACGCGGTCACGCCGTACCTGGCACAGCGTGACGCGCTCGCCCGGCGGCGGGAGGACGCCAGCGCCGCCATCCAGCGCGCGGTCACCGGTCTGCGGCTGATCCAGAGCCTGGAACGGCGGGCCGCGAGCATCGACCGTCAGGAGGCGCTGCTCGCCTCGTTGCGCGAGGGACTGGCCGACGCCGGTGGCCACGCGTCGCGGGCCGACCGGTCCGCCGTGCTGCGCAGGGTGAGCGCACGGTACCGGCGGCTGCTGGAGGAGTGGCGCTATCCGAAGGTCGCCGACGCGTACGTCGCCGACGACCTGACCCCGTACATGCGCGGTGAGCCGTACGCGGCGGCGTCGTCCGGCGGCCGGACGCTGATCGCGCTCGCCTGGCAACTGGCGCTGTTCGAGATCGCCTGGGAGACACGTTCGTCGCACCCCGGCTTCCTGCTCCTGGACAGCCCACAGAAGAACCTCGGCCAGACCGGTGAGGGCGCCACCGACCCGGCCGACACCGCGACCATCGACCAGATCTATCGGCACCTGGACGAGTGGCTCTCGGACCGGGGCAGTGGCGCGCAGATCGTGGTGGCGGACAACGCTCCGCCACCGACCGCAGCCTCCGACATCATCGTTCGGTTCTCCCGCCGCCCCGACCTGCCGCCCTACGGGCTGATCGACGACGACACCGCCTGACCGGCAGGGGGGCCGGGCGACCGGGTCAGAAGCCGGCGACGACCACCTTGCCGATGGCCGACGACCCCTCGACCAACCCGTGCGCCCGCCGCAGGTTCTCGGCGTTGATCGGCCCGAGTTCGATGGTCATCGTGGTACGCAGACGCCCCGCGTCCACCATCCGCGCGCTCTCCTCCAGCAGTTGGTGCTGCGCCGGGTCGGCGGGCAGGAAGAGCGGCCGGGTGAACATGAACTCCCAGTGCCAACTGATGCTCTTGGCCTTGAGCGGCAGGAGATCGAGTCCCTCCGGTTCGTCGATGGCGACGATGTGACCCCCGGGACGCACGATCTCGGCGTACCGCTCGATGTTGCCCGCCGTGAACGGGCTGATCAGGTAGTCCACCCCGGCGGGGGCGACCGCACGGACCGCGTCGACCAGGTCACGGTGGTCCACCACGCGGTGGGCACCGAGACCGGTCACCCACTCGCGTGACTCCGGCCGGGACGCGGTGCCGATCACGGTCAGGTCGGTCAGTTCCCGGGCGAGCTGGACCGCCATCGAGCCGACGCCGCCGGCCGCGCCGAGGACGAGCAACGTACCCGCGCTCTGCTTGGTCAGGGCGAACCGGTCGAAGAGCGCCTCCCACGCGGTGATCGTGGTCAGCGGCAGCGCCGCCGCCTCGGCGAACGTCAGGCTGGCCGGCTTGTGCCCGACGACGTGCTCGTCGACCGCGTGGAACCGGGCATTGCTGCCGGGCCGGCCGATCGAGCCGGCGTAGTAGACCTCGTCCCCCACCGCGAACCGGGTCACCCGCTCGCCGACCGCGACCACCACCCCGGCGGCGTCGAACCCGAGGACCTTCAACTCGCCGTCCGGATCCCTACCGGCGCGCAGCTTCACGTCGACCGGGTTGACCGACACCGCCTCCACCCGTACGAGCAGGTCGTTCGGTCCGGGCGCCGGGACCGGCGACTCGGCGTCGACCAGGCTCTCGGGATCGGTGATCGGCAGGTTGCGGCGGTAGCCCACGGCGGGCATGACATCGCTCATGGATCTGACGCTAGCCATACGGCAGTAGTTACCGTCAAGGGAACATAGTTCCCGATGGGTAGTACGGTGCTGGGATGACCGAGCCCCATGCGGAAACCTGCGGCCCCCGGGACGTGTACGCCGCCGCCTGCCCCTGCCGCGACATGCTCGACCTGCTCGCCAACAAGTGGAGCGCGCTCGCGCTCGGTGCGATGGAGCCCGGACCGCAGCGGTTCGGTGCGCTGCGCACCCGTCTCGAGGGCATCAGCCCCAAGGTGCTCACCCACACCCTCCGACGCCTCGAAGAGCATGGCCTGGTGGACCGGACCGTCTACCCCGCCGTGCCGCTGCACGTGGAGTACTCCCTCACCCCGCTGGGGCGGGACGCGTGCGAGCCGCTGGCACATCTGCGTGCCTGGGTGGAGCGGAACATCGACCGCTTCCCCGGCTGACGGCGCCCGGTTCGCGGCAGCCGGCTCACTGTCCGGGGTGCGCCCGCCAGTCCTCGGCCCGGGTCAGCGGGACCGGTACGGGCCGCTCCACCACCGTCGACAGCTCGACCCGCCGCTCCTCGGCGGCCGAACGGAGCAGGGCGGTCATCGTGTCGAGAACGTGCAACGCGACCTCACCGCCGGCCCGCGCCGGGCGCCGGTGGTCGGCCCGGACCAGGTCGATCAGGCCGATGCCCCGGGAGGCACCGGCATAACCCGCCCCGGCCGGCAGGGTCCGCCACCCGCTGCCGCCGAGCGGGAAGAGGCGTACCTCGCCGTCGAAGTGGTTCGGGTCGGGTACGGCGAGCGTGCCGCTCTCCCCCTGCACCTCGATCGGCGCGGCCGTTGTCGTGACCCCGTCGAAGCTCGTCGTGATGGTGGAGAGGGCGCCGCTGACGTGCTCGATCACCCCGGTCACGTGGCTGTCCACCGTCACCGGGATCCGCTGGCCGGCACGCGGGCCCGAGCCGACGACCCGCTCGGTACGCAACCGGCTCGCCGCGCCGACCACCGCGCGTACCGGCCCGAGCAGGTGGACCAGCGCCGAGACGTAGTACGGCCCCATGTCCAGCAGCGGGCCGCCGCCCGGGGCGTAGTAGAAGTCGGGTTGGGGGTGCCAGCGCTCGTGCCCCGGGGTGACCATCACGGCCGACGCGGCCAGCGGACGCCCGATGAGCCCGCCGTCGATCGCCGCGCGGGCCGTCTGCGTACCCGTGCCCAGGACGGTGTCCGGCGCGCAACCCACCCGTACGCCGGCCGAGGCGGCCCGGTCCAGGATCGAACGGCCGTCCTCGAACGTGACCGCGAGCGGCTTCTCGACGTACACGTTCTTGCCGGCGTCGATCGCGGCGAGCGAGATCTCGGCGTGCGCCGAGGGAACGGTCAGGTTCAGCACCGTCCGCACGTCCGGGCGGGCGAGCAGCCGTTCCACGCTCAACGCCTCGGCACCGGGGATGCCGGCCGCGGCCTCGGCCGACCGGGACGGGTCGAGGTCGGCCACCGCGACGACGTTCAGCGCGGGATGGCCGACGAGGGTCTCCAGGTAGGCGCGGGAGATGACCCCGAGACCGACTACGCCGACGCGGTGCGGGTCGCCCACCGCATCCCCCTCTCGACGATCGCCCGGACGCTCGGGTGTGCCAGCACGTCCGGGCTGTGCCCCGGGGTCGTCACGACGACCCGACCGGCGCCCCAGAGCCGGGTCCAGACCGCCGGTGAGGTGACCGGCCGGTGCCACGGGTGCCACTCCCGGGTCGGGTGGGTGGTGGTGGCCAGCACGTTGACCAGGTCGTCGTGCAGCACCCAGTACTGCTCGGTGAGCAGGTCGAAGTCCGCGATCCCGGTGGTGATCGGATGCTCCCGGCCGAGGTCGGTGATGTTCACCCGGTACGACAGGAAGTTGTCCTCCTCGCCACCGTGACGCTCGCACGGCTCCTTGCCCGGGTGGGTGGCGAACTGGCCGCCGACCAGTTGCAGATAGTCCGACGAGGCGCGGAACGCGTCCACGATGCCGCCGTGCCAGCCGGTGAAGCCCGTACCGGCGACCACCGCCGCGCGCAGGCCCGCCACCTGTTCGGTGCTGATCTGGGACATGGTGACGCACTGCACGACAAGGTCGGTGGCGGCCATCTCGGCGGCGTCGGCGTAGATCTCGGTCGACCCCTCGACCCGTACGGCGTAACCGCCGCGTTCGAGGAACGGGATGAACAACTCCGTCGCCTCGACCGGTCGGTGCCCCTCCCAGCCGCCGCGAACCACCAGTGCCCTGCGCTGCGCCACGCCCGCTCCTCCCCACGGTCCCCCGCCCCCGGGCCGGCAGGGTCACCGCAATCTAGATCCGCGCCGCCCGGATTTCAAGGTCGTCGATGCGCTCTGGCGGGCGGCCGGGGGGTGGTCAGTGGCGCGGGCGGACCAGTCCGGCGTCGAACGCCGCGATCACCAGTTGCGCCCGGTCCCGCGCGGCCAACTTCGCCATCAGGTGCGTGATGTGCGTCTTCACCGTCTTCACCGAGATCACCAGGGCGGTCCCGATCTCGTCGTTCGACAGGCCGCCGCCGATCAGCGTCAACACCTCGACCTCGCGGCCGGTCAGCCGCCGAAGCGCCGTCGTCGGGCGGTCCGGTCGCGGCGCCGCGACGTAGCACGAGACCAGCCGGGTCAGGATCGACGGCGCGAAGAGCGACTCACCCCGGTGGGTACGGCGAATCGCCTCGATCAGCTCCTCCGGGCGGGCGTCCTTGAGCAGGAACCCGGAGGCGCCCGCGCGCAGCGCCTCGTAGACGTACTCGTCGAGTTCGAACATGCTCAGCACCAGCACCCGGGTGGCGGACAGGGCCGGGTCGGCGCAGATGCGGCGGGTGGCTTCGAGCCCGTCGACGTGCGGCATCCGGACGTCCATCAGGACGACGTCGGGGCGGGTGGAACGGGCGGACGCCACCGCACGCGCACCGTCGCCCGCCTCGCCGACCACCGACAGGTCCGGCTCGTTGTCGATGATCATGGCGAGGCTGTGCCGGAGCAGCGGCTGGTCGTCGACCAGCAGCACGCGTACGGCGCTCACGCCGCCTCGTCCGGGATCCGCGCGGTGACCCGGAAACCCGCGTCGACCCGCTCCGCCGCCAGGGTGCCGCCGAGGCTGCCGACCCGCTCCCGCAACCCGGCCAGCCCGTGCCCGGCGCCCGGCGACGCCCGCCACCCGTCCACCGACGGGCCCGCGTCGGCCACCGTCACGACGACGTACGTCCCGTCCCGCCGGACCCGCACCCGTACCTCCGTCGGTCCTGCGTGCCGGGCCGCGTTGCTCAGCCCCTCCCGGACGGTACGGCAGACGGCGACCTGCACACCCTGGGAGACCGCACCGAGCGGCTCGACCGTCAGCCGGGTCCGGAGCCCGGCGAGCGAGGCCCCGTGCACGATGCCGGGCAGGTCGTCGAGGTTGTCCACCGGGCTACGGGGACCGACGGCCGACGGCTCACGCAGCACCGCGAGCATCCGGCGCAGCTCGGCGGTCGCGTGCCGGCTCGCGTCCTCGATGTCGGTGAGCGCCGAGGAGATCTCGGGGGGCTTGGGCAGGTGCCGGGTCGCCGCCGCGCGAACCGTGATCAGTCCCAGGCCGTGCGAGACGACGTCGTGCAGGTCCCGGGCGATCCGCAGCCGCTCGGCGAGCACCGCCTCGGACGCCGCCCAGGCGGTCAGCCGGGACTCGTACGCGATTCGGTCGGCGCGCGAGCGACGCACCGCCCAGACCGCGGCGGCCACGGCACCAGCGACGATCACCGGCGGCAACACCCGGGCCAGCGGCCCCTGCGCGCCGACCGTGCACATCATCAGCAGCAGCACGCCGGCCACCAGGGCGAACACCGGCACGACCCGGGACCGGCCGACGGGACGCGGGGACCCATTCACCGCACCGACTGTAGCTCTCAGACCAGGGTCTGACGGTCCGTGGACCGACCCGGGCGCCACGATCGGAGCCCGGTCCGATGTGCGGCGGCGGCCGGACCGGTTGACTCGACGCATGATCACGATCGACCGGGTCAACAAGACCAAGAACAACAAACAGATCCTGTACGACGTCACGTTCCAGGCCCGCCCCGGACGGGTCACCGGCTTTCTCGGGCCGAACGGGGCCGGCAAGACCTCGACCCTGCGGGTCCTGCTCGGGCTGGACCGGCCGGGCAGCGGCACCGCGTTGGTCTGCGGGCGCCCGTACCGGAAACTCGACCGCCCCGCGACCACCGTCGGCGTGCTGCTCGACGGCAGCGGCGCGCACCGGGCCCGGACCGCCCGCGCGCACCTGCGCTGGGTCGCCGCCAGCAACGGCCTGCCCGACCGTCGCGCCGACGAGGTGCTCGAGATGGTTGGGCTGACCGGTGACGCGGGCAAGCGCGCCGGCCGGTTCTCCCTCGGCATGAGCCGTCGGCTCGGGCTTGCCACCGCCCTGCTCGGCGACCCCGAGGTGCTGGTCCTGGACGAACCGGTCAACGGCCTCGACCCGGCCGGGATCCGCTGGATGCGCGGGTTCCTCCGGGACGCCGCCGCCGAGGGCCGTACGGTCCTGCTCTCCAGCCACCTGATGGGCGAACTGGCCGAGACCGTCGACGATGTCGTCGTCATCAACAAGGGGCGGATCGTCGTCCAGGGCGAACTCGCCGACGTCACCGGCGCTCACCGTACGCTCGAAGACGCCTTCTTCGCCCTCACCGCCACCGAGGCCGGTGCCCCTTGGTGAACCTGGTCCGCGCCGAACTGCGCAAACTGCTCGGCCTGCCGACCGCCCGGATCGGCCTGCTGCTGGGCACGCTGGTGGCGCCCCTGATCGTGCTGCTGAACGCGCCGTACACCCGGCGGGCGATCGCCGCCGGCACCCTCACCGACACCTCCGACATCGGCCTGCGTGACCTCGGCGTCGCCCTGATCGGTCCGATGATCCTCGGCGTGGTCGTGGTGAGCAGCGAGTACACCTCCACCGCGCAGGACTCTCCCGGCGCCCGGCAGCTCACGACGACCCTCACCTCGGTCCCCGACCGGATGCGTCTGCTCGCCGCGAAGACCACCGCCCTGGTGCTGGTCGTCGCCGTACAGGCGGTGGTCACCACAACCGCCACGCTCACCCTCACCCAGGCACTGCACGGCGAACACGTGCCGGTGCCCGCCCCCGCCCGGGTCGCCGCCGCGATCCTCTACTGGACGCTGACCGCGCTCCTGGCGTACGCGATCACGCTGATCACCCGCAACGGCGTCGTACCGCTGACCCTCCTGATCGTCAACAGCACCGTCGTCTCGGTGTCGTACCTGCTCACGAAGGTCACCGATCTCGCCAACTACCTGCCGGACATCGTCGGCGCGCACATGTTCCTCCGGGGTGCGGACTTCCCGGTCGAGATCCACCCGGTCACCGCCGGCCTGGTGATGACCGCCTGGATCGCCGCGCTGCTGACCGTCGGCGCCGTCCTGTTCCAGCGGCGGGACGCGTGAACACCGCCCGTGCGGAACTGCGAAAACTGCTGACCCTGCCGTCGTTGCGCCTGACCGCGCTGCTGACCTGGACCGCCAACCTGCTGCTGACGTACGCGTACGCGGCGGCCGAGTCCGGTGGCGAGCCGATCGGCGACAACGCCGCCCTGGCCCCGCTCGGCTACACCCAGGCGGGGTTCCTGGTGCTCGGCGTACTGGCCGCCACCTCCGAGTACCAGGCCGGCGGCCAGATCCGTACCACCCTGGTCGCGATGCCCCGCCGGCTTCCGCTCCAGGTCGCGAAGGCGCTGACGCTCGCCCTGGTGACGGTGCCGCTGGCCGCCGCCACCGCCGCCACCAGCGCCCTGACCGTGGGCGAGCCGGCACGGATACCGGCCGCGACCGCGTACCTCACCCTCAGCACGGTGCTCGCCGCCTCGGTCGCCGGTCTGGTCCGCCGCGCGGAACCCGCCGTGCTGCTGCTGCTCGTCGCGTACCTCGTCGTCGGCCCGCTGCTGCGCGCCCGGTCCGACGCCGTCGCCGTCTACCTGCCGGACACCGCCGCCCTCGACCCGTCCCTCGGCGCCGTCGCCACCGTCGTCTGGACGCTCTGCGCCCTCACGCTCGCCGCGCTCGCCTTCCAACGACGCGACGCCTGACCCCTGCCGCCGGTA
Source organism: Micromonospora sp. NPDC050397 (assembly GCF_044901685.1). Classification (NCBI taxonomy): domain Bacteria; kingdom Bacillati; phylum Actinomycetota; class Actinomycetes; order Micromonosporales; family Micromonosporaceae; genus Micromonospora; species Micromonospora sp. NPDC050397. The sequence goes on along the minus strand of NZ_JBJDPS010000002.1, from coordinate 775,318 downwards.
CGGAAACCGGTTGCCGGCTCATGGGAGGTCGCCTACCCTTCGTCAGGCGCCTTCCGGTGCGCAGGCAACGGTTACTTCCGCTTCCAACGGGGAGACACGGGTTCGAATCCCGTCGCCGCTTCGGGCGGTGTCGACCAGCGGTAGGTCACCTTGGCCCGCAAGGGCCAGTCGCCGTCGCCGCCTCGGTCTCGGAAGGCGCACACGCCGCGTACCTGGTGCGCAGATGACGGATACTTCCTAATCTACGGGTCGGGGGTTCGAATCCCCTTCAGCCTCCGGGCTGGTAGCTCAGTGGCAGAGCAATAGCCTTTTCCGTCATCGACTCCTGACCTCAGGTGCGCGGCGTTTTCCCTTTTTCGTCAAAGGCTCCCGGGACGACTAACTGCGTTGCGACACCGGACCGGCCGCCACTAACCTCGTGCGCGCACCTCCCGGTGCGAAGGCGACGGTTACATCTTGGAGGGACCACGGTCCCGGTGAAGAGCCCCTCCGTCGCCGAATTCTGATCTCGGGTGTGCGAATGGTCGCGCTAATCCCATCGCGACCGAAACGGGGGACGTGATGGCCAGGTTCAACGTCAAGCTGCACCGCGACCAGGACCGGGCCGACGAGGTCGCGACCACCGAGGGCGCGCCGGGTTTCACCCGCGAGCCCCGTACGGAACTCTTCCTGCTCGGTGTCTCGAACATGGTTGGCGAGGACACCTTCTACGAGGGTGCGGCCGACCGGGACACCCGGTTCCGCGAACTGGTCGCCGCCGTGGCGGTCGCCGACCCCGACTGGTTCGCCCGGTTCGTGGCATGGCTGCGTACCGGCGCCATGCTGCGTACCGCGTCAGTGGTCGCCGCCCTGGAAGGTGCCCGCGCACAGGTCGCCGCCGGCATCCCGGGATCGCGCTCGACCGTCGACGCGGCGTTGCGGCGGGCCGACGAGCCCGGCGAGGCACTCGCCTACTGGCTGGGTCGGCACGGCCGGACGGTGCCGAAGCCGGTCAAGCGGGGCCTCGCGGATGCGGTGGTACGGCTGTACCACGAGCGCAGCCTGCTCAAGTACGACTCCGAGAGCAACGCCGTACGGTTCGGTGACGTCATCGACCTGACCCACCCGACGGCCCGGAACGAGCAGCAGGGTGACCTGTTCCGGCACGCCCTGGACCGGCGCCACCGCCGCGACAACCCGCTTCCCGCATCGCTGACCGTGCTGGCGGCAAGGGCCGAGCTGATGTCCCTGCCCGTCGAGCGGCGCCGGGAGATCACCGATCCGGCGGTGCTCCACGCGGCGGGTATGACCTGGGAGGCGCTCGCCGGCTGGCGGCAGACCACCATGGACGCCGAGGCGTGGGAGGGCATCATCCCGACCATGGGCTACCTGGCGCTGCTGCGCAACCTGCGCAACTTCGACCAGGCCGGCGTCGGTGACGCCGTCGCCGAGACCGTCGGCGCCAGGCTCTGCGACCCGGACGAGGTCGCCCGGTCCCGCGTACTGCCGATGCGGTTCCTGTCCGCGTACAACGCGGCACCGAACCTGCGGTGGTCGTACCCGTTGGAGAAGGCGTTGCAGCACGCGCTGGCGAACGCGCCCGCCCTGGACGGGCGGACCCTGATCCTGGTCGACACGTCCGGGTCGATGGACCGCGCGTTCAGCAGGGACGGCACGTTGCACTGCTGGGACGCGGCCACCGTGTTCGGCCTCGCCCTGGCCGCCCGCGCGGGGGACGCGACCGTGGTGTCGTTCTCCGACACCAGCCGGGTCTTCCCGGCCGTGGCGGGCGAGTCGGTGTTGGCGGCGGTGCGGCGGTTCAAGGAGGGTGGCTACTTCTACGGCGGCGGGACCGAGACCGAGACCGCCGTGCGGAATCACTACGACCGGCACGACCGGGTGGTCATCCTCACCGACGAGCAGGCCCACTGGCACGAGTCGGTCGACGTGACGGCGGCGGTGCCCGCGCGGGTCCCGGTGTACACCTGGAACCTCGCCGGATACCGGGTCGGACACACCCCGGCCACCGGCAACCGGCACACCTTCGGCGGGCTCTCCGACGCCGCGTTCGCGATGATCCCGCTGATCGAGGCCGGAACCCACGCCCGGTGGCCGTTCTGACACCCACCGCCGGGTGCCAGGCCGCCGGACGTACGCCCAGCTCACGTGCATCCGCCGCCGTCACCCGACGGCGACGGGTGCCCGCCGAGCCAGGTCGGTGGCACCGGGGTGCGACCGGCCGACCGGGTCACCGGTAGACGAGGTCCATGGTGTCCGTGTGCCCCGGCCAGGTGAGGGTGAGATGCCAACATCCCGGCTGCGGGAGATCGATGATCGACGGACCGGGTCCGCCGGAGACGCGTCGGGTCTCGGTGGTGTCCGAGCCTTCGAGGCTGGCCTCGATCACGAGGTCACCGGGCGGGTCCGCGAGCCGGGACACCCAAAGGATCTTGTTCGTCGGCCCCTCCGGCCTGGAGACGCTGAGCGGATGCCCGAAAATGGCGCCGACGATCTCTCCCCGGTCGCCCATCACGTGCGGCATGCTCGAATCGCCGGTGAACCCGGCCCGAGCCCACTCCGGCAACGGACCGGTCTCGACCGGGGAGCCGCACCCCGTACCGGCCGCGGCCGGCGCTTGCGAGGCGGGGAGAGTCGACCGTACCGGCGGGTCCCCGGCCGTACATCCGGCGAGGAGCCCGAGGAGAGTCGTCAGGAACAGGGCGCCCAACTGCGGAATTCTCATGCAACCCAGAGTCGCCACGTCGGCGTCAAGTTCCCGGACCGGCGACCGTACGGTGTGGTGATCCCGGGCGATCCGCCACGCCTGATCCTGGCGACAAGACCCGCACCTGAAGGAGTAGGAGGATCGGGTGAGTGGGCGGTGGTTCGACGAGTACGCCGGGGACGACCCGGACGTCCGGGCGTTTGTCGACGCCCTCGCGACGGCCGCCGAGCACGATCCGCCGCCGGTCGACCCGGACGATGTCTGGACGCTCTGGCTCGGCGCCTGCCTGTACATCGCGGTCCCACTGCCGGCGACCGGCAGGTTCGACGAGTACACCTGGATCGCGAGCGATCTGGAGGTGTGCTACCGGCCGGTGGATCGCGGACGTGGGGTGGAGGCAGGGTGGGGTGACCACGCGTCTCCGCTCGACGCGTGGGTGGACGTCCACGGCGGCCGGCTGGAGTCGAAGGACCCCAACCGCAGCCCCGAACAGTACGCCGACATCGTGCTGCGCTGGCTGCACCAGCAGTTGGCCCGCCCGCTGGAGGTGCACGGCTGGACGAACGCACCGGGCGACCGGATCGTCCTGGCCGACTCCGGCGACGTGCTCGCTCGGCGAGGCCGGCAGCGGTGGTGGCGGCAGCCCGATCTCGTACGGCCGCTGCCGTTGCCGCCCGACTCCACCCATGCCGGACCCGTCTGAGGCGTCCGGCGCCCCGGCTCGGAGCTGGTCAGGAGCCGGCCGGGTTCTCCGCTTCGTTGGCTTCGAGGAAAAGACCGAGGGCCTCGACAACGAGGCGGTGGTCGTCGAGTTGGGGCAGCCCCGAAACGGTGACGGTGCCGACCGGCCCGGTGCCCCTGACGATGATCGGGAAGCAGCCACCGTGCGCGGCGTACCGGGCCGGATCGAGGCGGGACTGCTCGTCGAAGGTCGTACCCCGGTCGCGGTAGGTCTGACCCACGAGGTAGGAGCTGTGTCCGAACCGGCGGACGACCCGGATCTTCCGTTCGATCCAGTCGTCGTTGTCCGGGGAGGTGCCGGGCAGCGCGTAGTGGAAGAGCTGGTGGTCACCACGGCGGATGTCGACGGTGACCGCGTGGCCCCGCTCCCTGGCCAGACCAACCAGGCGATTCCCCAACTCCCAGGCATCGTCATGGTCAAAGCGGTCGAACTGGAGACGTTCTTCCTGCTCCTGAAGCTCCGGCGTCACGGCGTACCGCTCCCTTCCTCGATCGTCAAAACGATCTAAGCAGACGGGAAGAGGGCGAGCGGCTCCACGGTGGGACCGCGCATCGAGGTACCTGGGGAATTGACTGGACGGGATGATGCTCGGGCTTGTAGCTTGCGGCTGACCGTGACACCGCCCGAGGAGGTGAGACCCATGAACGTTGTATCGATGTGGGTGCTCCCTCTCCCGGTCACGGTGGACGACTGACGTAGGTGTCGCCGGGAGCGCCGCCAACAGGGCACTCCCGAAAGGCCACACCTATGCACTTTCCGCAGTCCACCCCCCGCGCGTTCGACGTGATCATCGCTGGATGCGGGCCGACCGGCGCGATGCTCGCCGCCGAACTGCGGCTGCACGATGTACGGGTACTCGTCCTGGAAAAGGAGACCGAACCCGTCTCGTCCGTCCGGATAGTCGGTCTGCACATTCGCAGTATCGAACTGTTGGCGATGCGCGGGCTGCTGGAGCGCGTACTCGCACACGGAAGACGGCGTCCGGCCGCCGGCTTCTTCGCCGCCATCGACAAACCCGCACCCACAGGACTGGACTCCGCGTACGCCTATCTGCTGGGCATACCGCAGCCCGTCATCGTCCGCCTGCTCGAAGAACACGCGATCGAACTGGGTGCGCAGGTTCGGCACGGTTGTACGGTGATCGACTTGGCGCAGGACGGCGACGGTGTGACCGTCGAGCTGGCCGACGGGGAACGGCTGCGATCGCGGTATCTCGTCGGCTGTGACGGCGGGCGCAGTACGGTACGCAAACTGCTCGGCGTCGATTTTCCCGGCGAGCCCTCGCGGACCGAGACGCTGATGGGCGAGCTGGAAGTGGGTGTGCCGCAGGAGGAGATCGCCGCCAAGGTGGCCGAGATTCGCGAGGCCGAGCGACGGTTCAGTCTCGCGCCCTTCGGCAACGGGGTCTATCGCGTCATAGTTCCCGCCGGGGGCGTCAGCGACCGTACGGGACCGCCCACCCTCGAAGATTTCAAGCGACAGTTGCAGAGCATCGCCGGAACCGATTTCGGCGTGCACTCCCCACGCTGGCTGTCCCGTTTCGGGGATGCCACCCGGCTAGCCGAACGTTATCGGGTCGGACGGGTGCTGCTGGCCGGCGACGCGGCACACATCCATCCACCCATCGGCGGACAGGGCCTCAACCTGGGCGTTCAGGACGTGTTCAACCTCGGCTGGAAGCTGGCCGCGCAGGTCCACGGCTGGGCACCGGAGACACTGCTCGACACCTACCAGGCCGAACGTCATCCGGTCGCCGAGGAGGTACTGGACAACACCCGCGCCCAGACGGAGCTGCTCTCCACCGAACCGGGTCCGCGGGCCGTACGCAGGCTGCTCACCGAACTGATGGACTTCGACGAGGTGAACCGCTATCTGATCGAAAAGATCACCGCGATCGGCATTCGCTACGACCTTGGCGTCGGCCCCGACCTGCTCGGCCGTCGCCTGCCCGACATCGAGGTGAAACAGGGCCACCTTTACGACCTGCTGCGTCGCGGCCGAGGTCTGCTGCTGGACCGCACCGAACGCCTGACCGTCGGCGGCTGGTCGGACCGGGTCGACCACCTCGCGGACCCCACCGCGATGTTGGAGGTTCCGTGCATCCTGCTCCGCCCGGACGGTCACGTGGCCTGGATCGGCGACGATCAGCGGGACCTGGACGACCACCTCTCCCGCTGGTTCGGCAAGCCCGCCGACTGACACCGTCCGAGCAGCCGACAATGAACGCGAACACGTGGGGGTAATTCGAGCGACCTGAATGCACAACCCCATCGACCGATGGCGTGGCGATGCAGGCGCGTGACATCATCGCCGCCATGGCCGTCACTCGTCGTAACCTGCCTGTCGGTCGTCGTACCGTGCTCGGCGCCGGCCTCGCCGCCGCGACCGGCACCGTCATCGCCGCCAGCGGCCAACCGGCGGCCGCCGCCGAGCCGAGTGGGAAGGGACTTGCCCGAGGCGTACCCCCGCGACGTGTGCCGGCCGCTCCCTCGACGAAGATTCCGATCCGTGAGGGCAGGCCGCTCGTCACGGACCAGGCGCCGTACGCGGCCGACGTCACCGCCGTACTCAGGGGCTACCTACCGGCCTCCCCGCAGAGTTACCAGCACAGCGGCTTCCCCGGCGCGGTCGCCGTGGTCCTGGTCAACGGGGTACCCACCGTTCACACCACTCTGGGCGAAGCACTGCGCTACAAGGACGGCCCCACCCTGCTTCCCGCCAACCAGCGGGTGCCGATGCGCCACGACTCGATCTTCGACCTGGCCTCGGTCACCAAGATCTACACCGCCATCCTGCTGCTGCAACAGGTCGACCGAGGACGGGTCGACCTGAAGGCCCCGGTGATCAGGTACCTACCCGGTTTCACCGGGGCCGGCAAGGACAAGATCACGGTGGAGATGCTGCTCACCCACACCAGCGGCCTGCCCGTCGGCGCCACCGTCACCGGCCTGCCCGACAACACCGCGCGCTGGAGAGCCGTCCTCGCCACCCCGCTGGTCTCCGGTGCCGTCCCCGGCACCACCTTCCGTTACTCCAGTGTCGGCCTCATGGTCGCCGGAAAAATCGTCGAACAGGTCACCGGTCAACGCCTCGACCAAGCACTCAAGAGCAATCTCACCGATCCACTCGGCCTGTTCGACACCGGTTTCCTCCCACGAACCTGGCCGAACGCCCGTGCCAAGGCAATCCGCCTCGCCGCCACCGACGCCCGCTCCTCGCGCGGCCTGCTCCGCGGCACCGTCCACGACGACGTCGCCAACCACCTCGGCGGCATCGCCGGACACGCCGGCATCTTCGCCAGCGCCGCCGACCTCGCCACCATCGGGCAACTCCTCCTCGACGGCGGTGTCCACCGGGGCGTACGCATCCTGAACGAAGCCACCGTCGCCGCCATGCTCAGCAACCACAACACCGGCAAGCCCGCCATCGACCCGGACCGCCCGAACCGCACCTCCGCCCACGGCCTCGGCGTCGTCCTCGACCAGCCCTGGTTCATGGGCCGCCTCTCCAACGCCCGCGCCTTCGGGCACACCGGTTTCGCCGGCCCCTCGCTGGTCGTCGACCCCGGTCGTCGGCTCGTCCTCGCCCTGCTCACCAACCGCGCGCACCCCAACTGGAGCTGGGCCAACCCCGACCCCGCCCGCGCCGCCGTAGCCGACGCCCTCGCCAGGGCCGTCAACTGAGCGGGCATCACCCCGTCCAAGAAAGTCATTCCCGGTCCGATCCACCCGCCCGGCGGGGAATAGGTCCACCTCGCCGCGGGCGGACGCGGCGCGTCACGGCGATCAGGGGCTCGATGCCAATCACCGCCGTGAAGGGGGAACCCTTCGCGGCGGTGATTGGCCGGATCCTGGACGAGAGCGGGTCAGGAGACGAATCGGACCTCCGGGAAGGCCGGATTCGGGCCATCGAGCAGACGCTGCCGCCGGTGGCGCAGGTGCGTCTCGAAGAAGGCGAGCGGGTAGGACTGCTGGACGCGTACGGCTCGGACCGGATCGAAGGTGCCGATCCAGTCGGCGAGGTCGTCGTCGCTCATCCCGACGATCGACGCCAGTTGCGGGATCAGCCACTGTGGATCGCAGTACGCCCCGTGGGTCGTACCCTCGATGTGCACCTGGCGCCGCCAACCGTGCAGGAGCGGCCAGAACTCGGCGACGCCGGACTCTTCGGCGCCGGGGGTGAAGACCGCGGTCATCAGCATGAACGGGCGGTCGAGATCGGCCACGGGTGGTTGCGACAGCATCGGACCGTCGAGGCTGAGTCCGGCCCGTACGCGCCGGTCGGAGTTCATGACGAGGGCGGTGGCGGTCGCGCCCTTCGAGAAGCCGTACATGCCGACGCGGCGCGGGTCGAGCGCGGCGCCCAGACCGGCCGGCAGCGGGCGGCACTGGGCGTCGGGGTTGCGGCCGGCGGCGAGGTCTTCGACGCGGTCGAGGACGAACCGGATGTCGTGGGCGTGGTCCCACGGTGTGACCGACACGTCGTCGTCAGGGACGGTGGGGGCACCGTCGGGAGACTGGCTGTACGAGTCGTACGGGTGGTCGACCGTGACAACCACGTAGCCGTGGCTGGCGAGTTCCTGCACGACGATGGTGCTCTCGGCACGGTAGCCACCGGCGCCGTGGGAGAACACGACCACGGGTCGCCGGTCGGCCGCCTGGAGCACCGGGGCGCCCTCGTGACCGGCGGTGAGGGGCGCCGTCACGACATCGGGGTCGAATCCGTTGGCCGCGAGCAACGCACCCATCGGCGCGGGCTGCATCCACGGCGCCAGGGGGTAACGCCGGGCCGCCCGGGTGGCGGGATACCAGACGCTGACCATCAGGTCGCGGTGACCTCGGCCGGCGAGCGGGTCCGGGCGGGATGTGTCGACCAGGTGCAGCGACACGGTGCCGATCCGGTGCGGCCCGGTGGGTGTGGGCAGCGTGATCCGTGCCGGGCCGGCCGTGGCCCGCGCCGGGGCCGCCCACCCGGCGCCGAGCGGTACCGCGGCCCCGGTGGCGAGCGCGGCGGTGAGCAGACGTCGGCGGGTCAGTGCGGTGGTCATCGGTCCTCCGTGGTGTCAGGGGTCTCGACTCGGGCGATGAGCAGCTTCAGTCGCTCGATCTCCTCGGCGAGGGCGGTGGTGCCGGCGGGGGTGAGAGTGATCCAGGTGCGGCCTCGCCGGCCTTCGTAGCCCTTCTCCACCTCGATCAGAGCCGCCGCCTCGAGCACGCTCAGGTGCTTGGAGAGGTTGCCGGCGGTCAGGTCGAGTTGGGTACGCAAATAGCCGAACTCGACGCGGCGGGCCTCGTGCGTGATGGTGAGGATGCCGAGTCGCACTCGCTGGTGGACGACGTCGTCCAGCCCGGTGACCGGGTGCGGGGCGGCCGGGCCCGGGGTGTCGGTCACGGCCGTCACCGGTGCCGCCGTCGGGCTGCCGCGAAGCCGGCCGCGCCGAGCAGCAGCACCATGCCACTGACGAGCTGCGGCATCGCGAACTGGGCCCGCAGTCCCCAGTGGAACGGTCCCCAGCCGGTGTTCATCGGCAGCACCAGCAGCACCAACACCAGATAGCCGGCGGTGAACAGCAGCAGCCCGAGGTTGCGCTCCAGCCGGGCCAGCACCAGCAACGCGAGCCCGATCATGCCCCACGGTGCGATCAGCCGGTCCAGCACGAACCCCCAGTACGGGAGCGGGTGCAGCGACGCCGGGTGGTTCGGGAAGTAGAGGGCGGCGGCCACCCATGCGGCGGTGAACACGGCGGTCGTCGCGGCACCGGTGATCGCGTACGGCAGGACCCGGGCGCCCAACCCCCGCGCCCGCGCGGCCCGCACGTAGCAGACGGCGATGACCGCGTACGCCAGCAGCAGCGCCGGCGGCCAGTAGTACAGGACGCCCCGGCGCGCGAACTGGCAGCCGCCGTCGGGCAGGCAGTGCACCGCCATTCCGAACCAGTCGAACGGGATCCCCACCAGCGTCACCGCGGCCAGCACCAGCAGCGCGACCCAGGTCATCCGCTGGTCGACCCGCACCCGGTGGGCGAGCGTGCGTACGTCGGACAACAGCCGGCGGGGGTCGCCGCCAGCGGCCAACGATTCAGTAGTCATGCCAACAGGTTTCCATAACAAACCTGTCGGCGCTAGTGCCAACCCAGTGAGGGACCTTGACCATGACCGACTCAGACTTCAAAAGATCTTGACGGTACGCAGTCAAGCCCATACGATCCGCTGTCCACTTTCGAATCTTCGCGGAAGGGCTCCATGATGTCCTCTTTCCTAGACGCATCCAGAGGTTCACCAAGTTTGCGTAGGCGCGTACCCGTAGTCGTCACCACACTCCTGTTGGCGGCGACCGCGCTGGTTGCCGGCCCCGCGCCAATCGCGAGCGCCGCGACGGCGCCCCCGGACGTACCCAGGGAGTTGAACACCTATCCACCGACTCCCTGCGGGAGCGCGACGAACCCGACCCTGCTTTCGCAGAGCATGAAGAACCCCACCTTCACCGCCAGGTTGTCCGACGCCGACGGAAACAACCTCACCGCCTACCTGGAGATCAGAGAGGCGTCCGGGGACGCACTGGCATACGGACCGGCAGACTCGGCGACCATCCCGTCGGGCGGGGTGGTCATTTGGCCCACCGTCCCCGACGGCACCCTGACCACCAACGAGACCGTCTACTACTACCTGGCCTGGGCCAAGGACACCGGCGGCGCGATCGGCGAACCCACCCGCCGGTGCTACTTCCTCATCGACGACATCGACCCCGGGCCAGCCACCATCACCTCAGCCGACTACCCCGTCAATGGCGAGAACACCAACGTGGGCACCGTCGGAATCGTCACATTCAACCCGGCCGCCGGCGACACCGACATCGCCGGCTACCACTACGGCTTCGACAACGACGTCCTCCTCTGGGCGCCGGCCGATGCCACCGGCAAGGCCACCGTCCCGATCACCCTCTGGGGTGACCCCGACTTCCCCGGCACCGCCGTCGCCAACCTCTGGGTCAGGGCCGTGGACAGGGCCGGCAACGTACGAGCCGACACCACCGGGCCTCGCCTGCTCTCCGCGAGCGGCGACGCCACGGTCGCGGACAAGCGAAACGACATCAACGGCGATGGCATGGCCGACGTCGCGACCATCCTCGACATGGGCTTCGGGCGTACCGCCGGCTGGACGACGATCTCCTCCGGTACGGACTTTTACCCGGCCACCATGGTCTGGGACAGCGGTATCAACGGCGGATACGCCATCAACAAGATCCAGACTGCCGGTGGCGACTTCGACAACGACGGACGCAGCGACATCGCGCTCTTCCGGCAAGACCCCGACGGCCACGTACGCCTGTTCCTGCTCCGCTCCGACACCAACCAGTACCGGAGCGAGTGGGCCGAGTTCGACGCCGGCACCTGGTCGCTCAGCGACGCCCGTACCTTCGCTGGCGACTTCACCGGCGACGGCATCGCCGACGCCGCGGCCGTTGTCAACGACGGCGCCGGCGGTTGGCGTGCCTACGTCTACCCCTCCACCGGGACCGGATTCACCAAGACCGGGACCCCCGCGTACGCCCAAAGCGCCGGCACCTACACCTGGAACAACACCAAGATCGTCGCCGGTGACTTCACCGGCGACGGCAAGACCGACCTCGCCGTCGCCCAGGACACCACCGGAACCCACACCACCGTACGCGTCCACGCCTCCACCGGAACCGGATTCACCGCCGGAACCCAGTGGTGGGACAGCGACACCGACGCCGATCCCGCCACCTTCACCGGAAACGCCGCCAACTGGTCCGCCGTCCACGTCGACGGCAGCGCCGCCGACGACCTGGTAGCCCTCTACGACCACGGCGCCAAAACCACCATCAAGGTCCTCACCTCGACCGGTACGGTCTTCGCCTCCCCGGCGACCTGGTGGGACAGCGAGGTCGACAGCACCGATGAGCGGGACTGGCGACGCACCCTCCAGTTCACCAACGGCGACTTCGACAACGACGGCGACAACGACCTCGCCGCCGTCGTCGACTGCTGCGAAGCCGGCAACCGGGAACTCTGGCGATTCCCCCACACCGGCACCAAGTTCGGCCAGGCCGTCAAACAGGGCAACATCGTCGTCACCACCGAAACCGCAGACTGACGCCCAGGCGAGGGCGATGGCACCGGGATCGCCGATGCCTACGGCATCTAACCCGCCACCATGGCCGACCTGACCTGGAACAGCAGCAAGCAATCGTGAACGACGAGTAGGAGCAACGCCGGCCGCTGGGCGGAGGATCGATCTCTGCCCAGCGGCCAACCGCAGGTCCGCGGCGCCCACCCGGCGAACGGCTACGCGCAGCCGTCGCGCCTCATCGCGTCAGGGTCTCTGGCCAGGTCGAGATGTTCTCCACCTCGGTCGCCACCTGTACCGCGCCCAGGACCAGATCCGCCTCCGGGACGCCGAACCCCTGGTGGTCGCCCTTGCCGATGCGCGCGCTGAGATGCAGGTTCTTCAAACCGAGCAGCTCCACCTCGTCCTGGCCCGGGTACAGGAACGCCTGTCGGTCCCCGGCGACGTGGTTGGCCCGTCCGGTAGAGCCCGACTGGCCGGGCGCGTACTGTGCCTGGACCTCCATCCGGTCGGTCCGGGCGCGTTCGAGCAGGACGCCCCCGTCGGCGTACGCACCCTCCACGAAGCCCACCGAGGCACGGACCACCCGGGCACCCTCCGGCAGCGGGCCGAGTTGGAACGGCAGCACGATCCGCTGCACCCGGTCCAGGTCGAGTGCGCCGATCACCTGCCGTGCGAGCTTGTCGTCCGTGGCTTGGACCCGCAACCAGAGACCCGGCACCGGCTGCTCGCGGACAACCACGCCCACTTCGTTCTGACGGTCGAGGCTGTCCAGGACGGTCATGTCGGCTCCGATGGCGGCGTACACCAGGTCCTGCTCGCCGACGCCGACCTCCAACTGCTCGTAGCCGTTGCCGCTGGTCCAGTCGTAGTGCCGGGCCGTACGGGTCAACTCCGGCGCGTCGAAGTGGACCAGGTTGACGTCGGTGCCGACCCGGTCGGGTTCGGCCCGCGCGCCGGGCTCGCCGGTCGCCTCTGGCAGAGCGCCGACGACCCCGGTGCCCTGCCCGTAGGAGTTGCCTCCGCTGGGCCAGAGGGCCGTCCCGGTGATCGCACCGACGGCGACGATCGCGCTGATCGCGAGAAGGCCGGTCCCGGCCAGGAAGCGGCGGCGACGGCGGTACGAGCGACCGCGCGACCTGGCCCGCTCCAGCAGAGCCACCCCGTCCACGGCACCGGCGGCTCGGCCGTGCAGGCTCTCGGTGAGAAGTTCCTCCACGTCGTTCATACCCTCGACCTTCCTCGTCATCGGTTGACCGGGTGCCGCGTACGCAGAGCGGCCAACGCCCGCATCGCGTGGGTCCGAACGGTGGCCGGGGAACAGCCCAGGATCTCCGCGATCGTCGCGTCGTCCAGGTCCTCGTAGTAACGAAGCGCCAACACGGCCCGTTGCCGCTCGGGCAGGGCCGCGACCAGGCGCCACACGGCGTCGCGTTCCGCCGCGGCGGCACCCGGATCGGCGTCCGCCCGGCTCGCGGCCGAGCGGTCGACCACCACGGCCATCACCTCCGACGCGACCGGTGTCTCGCGGCTGGACCGGCGTCGCCACCACGACGCGTCCGCGTTCACCAACATCCGTCGCACATAGACATCCGGCCGGTCCTTGCGGCTGATCGACCGCCAACGGACGTACGCCCGACCGAGCACCTCCTGCACCAGGTCCTCGGCGCGATGGCGGTCGCCGGTGAGCAGCCGCGCCAGGCGAACCAGTGCCGGCCCACGCGCCGCCACATAATCCTCGAACGTCATCGCTGCGGTATCCCTCCGATCGCCTACCGCTTCAGACGCGTTCACCGGGCCGATCTGTTGACCCGGCTCCTGCCGGAGATCGACCCGTCGGCACCCGAGGGCGGCGGTCTCGGCGCTGGAGGGCGGCCACCGGCGACAGAGATCCTGCCTGATCATCGCCGCCCCCACATGACAAGGAACGGTCGAGCCGACAGCCCCTATCCAAGTAGGAGAGCGAACATTTTGCGCGACTTCGAAATGAGCGGGCAACGATCGACGTCCCGGGAGCCGGGCGAGGCTCGCACCTGCCCGCCGGTACGGTTCTGCTCGGAGAACCCGTACCGGCGGACCTCGGTCGGCTGACCGGCTCGTTCGCGTGGTACTCGTGGTTGCCGATCGCCAGGTACTGCCGGGGTGGGCAGACGCTGGTCTTGAGCGTCAGGTCGAGCAGCGGGTAGTCCTGCCGCTGCCCGAGTTCGGTCGGGTCGCCGATGATGGTCGGGTGAACATGCTGTGGCGCGCACGTCCGCGAGTCACGAGTCGTCAGAAAGGCCACCGGCAGCGTCGGAGGGGGCCGCCGGCAGCGTCAGCGTCGACCAGCGTCTCGACGGAAATGTCCCGGACCGACGGGACGACCGATCATCGATCTCGCCGGCGGTTCCTACACTGTCCGCATGTCCCGGAGCGGCGGTGGGCACCATCTATAGCGGCTATGCCTTCGACAAGTTACGCGTCGCGGTGATCGTCTTCTGTGTCACCGCCGCTCCACTGCTGGTCGTCGCTGGTCTGACAACGGATTCGGCGCCGCAGCCGGTGGGGGTGCTGCTGGACGGCACCGTGCTCGGGCACGTGCCGTCCCAGCCGGGGGCCGGAAACTCCGCTCTGCTCTCCGTGGAGACGGCGGACGGCCGAGTGATCTGCGGCATGGAGCAGGCCCTTTTCCCCAACCGCCTGCTGCCGCCGATCGGCACGAGCGTCACCGTCGACTACGCCGACGGCGGATGCCACCCCGAACCAATCGACAACACCGGCCTACGGGTGGGTCTCGTGCTGTTCGGCTCGACCTGCGTCATCGGGGTGAGCACGTACTTCTGGCGCAACTCCCGCCTGGGTCGCCGGTTCCGAGCGGCACGGGAAGTCCCCAGCCTCTGGAACTAGGCGCCGATCGCACCGAGCGCGTCCTCCGGCTGGCCCGGGCCGCTGAGCGGCAGCGTCCGTGCCGTCGACGAGCAGGCCCGGACCAAGCCGGCGAGTCGCCGCTCCGCTCAGGATTGGATGAACTTCTGGGCCGTCGCACGGACCGTCCAGATGTGGGCCACCAGTCCGGCACCCCAGCCCAGGATCGACCAGACGGGCCAGAAGTGTTGTTCCGGGGTGAACAGCCACCACACGAGGATCTGAATCAGGTTGCCGGCAACGTAGCCAAGGATGTGGATGCGCACGCCCCATCGCGTCGCGTTGTCATTCCTAAGCATGCTCGGTCGCCGCCTTCTCGATGAGGGCCACCGCGATGGCCGGGTGTGAGACGAACACGAGGTGCGAGGCGCCTTCGACCCGCTCGACGGTGGCGCCCGAGCGCTGGGCCATGAATTCTTGTGCCGCTGGCGGGATGATCCGGTCCGCGCCGCTGATCAGGTGGTAGTTCGGGAGCGCCTGCCAGGCCTGCGGGCCGGCGGCCGGCTCGCCGAGGGCAGCGCCGGTGGCCGGGCGCTGTGTGATCGCCAGGACTGCGGCTTCCCCGGCCGGCAGGTCGGCCGCGAAGTGTGCGTGGAACACCCTCGGGTCGATGTACAAATCGACCTGGCCGCCCGGCAACGGCACCGGTTTCAGGGACTCGCCCACGGTGCTGCCCGGAAACTTCTCGACGAGCGCCTGTACGCTCTCGCCCGTTTCCGGCACGAACGCCGCGAGGTAAACCAGTGCCTTCACGTTCGCGTTTCCGACGGCGGCCGCGGAGATCACCGCGCCGCCGTACGAGTGTCCGACCAGCACGATCGGTCCCTCGATGCTGTGCAGCAGGGCCTGGACCTGCTCAGCGTCGGAGCTGAGCCCCCGCAGCGGATTCGGTGCCGCGACCACCGGATAGCCGGCGGCGACCAACCGCTCAGCGACCCGGCTGAACCCGCCGCCGTCAGCAAAGGCTCCGTGCACCAACACCACAGTCGGTTTCTTGCTCACGATTCATCATCCTTTCGTTGGGGGCGAAATGGGCGGGCTCGCGGCGGCCCGCGTTCCAGCCCGAGGCGTCGGCGAACGCGCCGTGCACCAGTACCACCGTGGGCGCACGGCGAGTAGTAGTCATCGGCGGAAGCCGCTCAGGTCTCGGCTCGTTCGTCGGCCGGCTCACCGTACGTACGCCTACTTGATGGGCACGGAACGCGAAGCCGGGCCGCACCGGGTGCGGATCCAGGACCGATTCCGTCCTCGTCAAGTGCCCCGGCCCACCTTGCGGGGAGAACGACAGCCCAACGATGACCATCGCCCGGACGAAACAGCCGACCAGCACGGCTGCGACGGACAGGCGCCCACGGCCGGACAGTGACCGGAGCCAGACGGTGACGCGCCTCGACATCCCCTTCGGGCCGGGACCCGTGCCGAGCCCGACCCGGCGCCTCCTGCCTCTCGACGCGCTCCATCCGCAGCCTGCGGCAGACTGCTGACACGACACCGCCGCCCCGACCGTTCGGTCGGGGCGGCGGCTGTGGCTGTGGCCGTTGCCGTGGCTATGGCCGTGATGAGCGACGGTTACTCGTAGACCAACCCGATGCCGGGGATGCACTTGGGCTTCGTCGGGACGAAGACGATCTCGTCGATGGTCCGCGGAGTTTGCAGCGGTCCGCCCTGCATCCGCACCCCGGTGTAATACTCGTAGCGAACCGGCCGGAAGATGTCACACGGGTCTTTCGGAATGTACTCGGCCGGATTCCAGGTCGACCCGCCGTTACCACCACCGCCGGGTGAGCCGGTGTCGGAGCCACCCGGGACCGGGTCGCCGCCGGTCGACGGCTGCCATCTCGGGTTGAACCAGAGGTTGTGGTCGATGACGATGCCGGTCGGGGTGATGAAGCGGCACATGCTGTCGATCTCGGTCTCCTCGCACACCTCCGTCGGGTTGGTGGCCGCGTACTGGAGGACCGCCTGGTTGTCTTCCTCCGACGTGACCAACGGCTGCGCATTGATGGTCAGCTTGTCGAAGTTCGGCCCGGCCGGAAAGAGTGACGGGAACTTTCCGGCCATGAAGGTCGCGAGCGCCCTGCCGATGGCCACCGAGCCAAGCTCGTTCGGGTGGAAGCTCTCCTGGAACGACTTGAAAAACTGTCCCTGGAAGAAGACGTCCGGGCGGTTGACGAGACCATGGATGTACGAGTTGGGCTGACCCAGCTCGTGTCCGGCGATCACGCTGCTCCCGTTCGGCCCGGCGGTGTTCGGGTCGAAGACGTGGACCTTCGTCCCCGGATACCTGGACTCGAACAGTGCCACCCCGTCCCGGATGGCCTGGTTCACCTTGGCCGCGAACGGATACATCAGGTCCATGCTCCGGCCGGTGATCTCGCGGATGCCGGTGTTGCCCGACTGCTTGACCGCCATCGGGTAGAGCGCCACCACGATCTCGGCTACCGGATGGGTTTCCCGGACGCTGAACAACCCGTCCGCGACCTTGTCCTTGAGGCCGTCGATCCGTGGCTGCAGTCGGCCCACCTCGGCGGCCACCGCCTGCTCCTGGTCCCGCTGCCAGGCCTGCACCCGGAAGTCACCGGTCCTCGGGTTCATGTACGCCTCGACCGCCGTGCTGACCAGATCGGCGAAGCCGGCGTCGTTTCCGCCGAGCCCGAAGTAGGCGATCTTCGCCATGGTCGGGACGTCCTGGGCCTGGGGCTGGTTACGGATGGCCGAGCAGGTCTTGCATTCCTTCTGCGGCTCGTCGAGGTGCTTGATCCACGCGCCGGACGAGGCGTTGAAGAAGAGACGGTCACGGGTGACAACCGACTGCATCGTTTCCGAGGTGAGATTCAGGCTCTTGTACGGGAACCGGCCCATCTCCAGGGCCGCCCAGGCCACGGCGAACGGGGCGAGCCCGGACTGGTGCCGGAAGTCCTCCGTACCGTCGGCCTTCGTCACGTACCGGTGGTTGTGGCTCGCGCCCTCACCGCTGGTGTAGCTGTCGCCGTAGACGACGGCGTCGTACGGCTCCGGTCCGAGGTTGATACAGGTCGGCGGGCACGGCGGCAGGGTCGGAGGCCGCGGGACCCCGGGGTTCGGCGGCAACGGAACGCCGGGCGGTAGTGGCGAGAGCGACGGGAACGGCGGCCGAGGCGGCAGCGGTATCGGATCGGCACTGACCACGGCTGCCGGCAGGAGCAGCCCCAGGGTGGCGAACAACGCCGTCAGGACCACGCGGGTCCGGATACGTCTGGTAACGCGGAAGGGCAACATGTGCACATCCCTCGATGATCGTTTGGCTTGCCGCAGCAGCATGCTCCACATCGACCATCGCTAGCATCGGGCGGTTCCCTACCCCACCCCCTACATCAACTCGACGTCCACGCCGTCGGCCTCAGTCGTCCCGAACCCGCGCGTCCGCGGTCAGGCGCTGGGTGAGCGTGACGCGCGACTGGACACCGAGCTTCGCGAAGGTACGGGAAAGATGAGCCTCCACCGTCTTGGGGCTCAGGTGCAGCCGCTCCGCGATCTGCTGATTCGTCAAACCGCTCACCGCGAGGTCGGCGATCTGCCGTTCCCGGGTGGTGAGTGCGGAGACGGGGTTGGCCGGTTGCCGCTGTCCCCGGGGCGCTCGGGCGGCCAGTCGGCGTTCATCGCGGGCCAACGCGGCGGAGAGCCAGGCCGCCCCGGCGGCGACGTACAGGGATTTGGCCCGGCCGATCTCGGTGCGGACCTGCGCGGTCGCGCCCTGGGCGGCATACAGTTCGGCGGCGAGCTGCCGCGCGAGTCCCTCCTCGACCGGCGCACCGGCGGCGGCAAAATGGGCGGCGGCCTGTTCCGCGTGACCGACCGCTTCCTTCGACCGCCCGGAAAGCATGAGCACCTTCGCCTGCGCCCGATGCGCAAAACCCAACTGGTGCGGCAGACCCGACGTCATCGCCCGGGAAAGTGCGTGTTCGGCGAGCGAACCGGCTTCGGACTCGGCACCGGCGGCGGTTGCGGCGGTGGCCATCGCCTGGAGGGCCAGGCAGTACGTCCTGGTCAGTTCGTCGGCCGGGTCCTCTCCGGCCAGCGTGGCGAGAGCGCGTTTCGGCTGCCCGGCCTCGACGTACACCAGTGCCCGGTCGAGCTGTCCCAACCCGGACCACCAGCCCGACCGGGGTCGGGTGCCGGAGATCCGTTCGGCCAGTTCCAGAGCGGCCCGTGGTCCGTCCCGCCAAAACATCGGACGCAGCAACAGGATGCTGGACATGGCCAGGGTCTCCCGGCTGTGGATCAGCCGGGACGCCTCGCGGGCCTCCTCGGCGGCGGTCACCGCCTCGATCAGTCGGCCCTGCCGCTCGTTCAACGCGGACACGACGATGAGCAGGTACGGCACGCTGTGGCTCCGTCCGGCACGAGAGGCGATGTCCAGCCCTCGGCGCAGATGTCGCGACGCGTCGTCGTACCGTCGCAGGTGCATTTCGACCCAGGCCAGCGGTGCGATCAGCTCGAGGTGCGGCGCGAGCGCCTCGTCGGTCATCGCGTCCGCCAGCCACGCCGCCCGGTCGGTCTCGCTCCGGCTCGCCACCACGTCGCCGTCGCGCAGACCGGCCAGCGCCTGGATGGCCCGGGCGGCTGACTCAAGCGCCTCGTCGTCCGTGTCCCGCAGGGAGCGCAGCGCGACGGCTGCCGCGACCCGAGCCTTTCCCGGCTCCCGACCCATCAGCTCGACCGCGGCCAGCCCGACCTGGGTCAGGCTGGTCGACCGGTCGCGCGCGTACGGCCGGGTCAGCTCGGTGGTGACCAGGGCCTTCGCCTCGTCGAAGTCGCCGAGCAGGCGATAGATCATCGAGGAGAAACCCACCGCCGCGATCCGCAGCGGTCCCGGCGCCCGCATCACCTCCTGCAGAATCTGCCGACTGGCCGTCAGGTCGCCGGTCACTCCCAGCGCACGACCCAGTGCCCATTGCAGTTGGACCCGCCACCCGGCCCGGTCCTCGTCATCCGGCAGCAACCGGATCGCGGTCCGTAGCAGCCGGGCGGCGGTGGACGGCGCGGCGTCCACCGCCGCCGCAGCCGCCGCCTCCAGCGTCCGTACCGCCTGCACGTCGCCGTGTTGCGCCGATCGTGCGGTGTGGTGGGCCAGCAGTTGCAGCGGGCCGCCCTTGCTGCGCAGGTAATCCGCCGCCCGGTCGTGCGCGCGCGACCGCCAGGCCGCGCCGGCCATCCAGTACGCCGCCGCCCGAACCAGGGGGTGGCGGAACCGGAAGGCGGCGTCGGCCTCGACCACCAGGCCCACGCCGACCAGATGGTCGATGGCGTGGTCGAAGGCGGCCTCGGGTAGTCCGGTGATGGACGCGACCAGGTTCAACGAGATCGGCTCGCCGGCCACTGCCGCCGCGCAGGCCACCTGCCGGACATCCGGCGTCAGGGCGGTCAGTTCGGTGCTCACCGCGTCCAGCAGTGCCCGTTCGGGTGCGCCGGCCGCCACATCCCCGGCTTCCGCGAGGGCGGTGAGCGTCGCCACGCTGGCGTCGGCGAGCACCTGAAGGTAGAGCGGGTTCCCATGGGTCGTGCGGTACAGCAGTCGTCGTCGGCCACGGTCCGCCTCCGGCAGCAGCGCCGCCACGTCGGTCTCGCTCAGCGGCGTGAGACTGATGTGAACGGTCGCGTCGCCGAGTTGAGCGACCGCCCGGGCGATGCCCGCCGGCACCTGCGCCGCGCGGTACGCGGTGGCGAGCAGCAACGGCGCCCTTGGCGGCCGGCGTAACAGATACTCGGTCAGCTCCACGGACGACTGATCCGCCCAGTGCAGGTCGTCGAGCACGATGGCGACCGGACCGGCCGCTCCCTGGTCCTCGATGAGCCGACGCGCGCGCTGGAAGAGCCGGTAGCGGTCGAGCCCCGCGCGCCGCGCCTCGGACGGCCCGGTGGCGTCCACCAGTAACTCGGTCAGCGCACCCTGCTCGTCCCGGCTCGGATGCCCCGGCTGGGGTTCGAACGCGGCGACGTAGATGCCGAACGGCACGGCACGTTCGAACTCGGTCGCCTGACCGTGATAGACGGCGAAGCCACGGGCTCGGGCCAGATCGGCCAGTTCGGCGAGGAGACGGGTCTTTCCCATCCCCGGATCACCACGCACCGCCACGGCCCGTAGCTCTCCGTCCGCCGTGCCTGACACGGCGCTCGCGAGAAGGCTGAGCTCAGCGTCTCGACCGATCAACCTGCCGTGTGTCGCCCCGTCGGCCATTCCGCCCTGAACGTCCAGTCCGGTGAGTGAAGTAGCAGCGCCGCACAGCCTAGCCGGCCGAGCGTGGATGGGACCAGGCGAGGAGGGAGTGTGACGTGGTGGCGTCGCGGCAGCGCTCGTCACCGGACTTCCGGTGACGAGCCGCTGACCTGCTCGCACTGCTGGCGGGCGATACTGCTGTGCGAACCTGAAATTCGACGTACGCGACGGCGTCGTTAGCTTGCGTGGAATCCGGCTAGCCGTGAGCGCGGAGTCGCGACGAATCCACGTACTGTTCCGCCTTCACGATCAGCTCGCTCGGACAGCCCACGGCTCCCGCCGCCGTTGATTCAACACCAGGACGTACGGCTGCGGCGAGCGCTTCTCCGCTGTGTGCGAGTCACCGCAGCCCTGCTGCGAGTTCGGCGGCGTTGTCGAATGCGGCTGCCGCCCGCTCCGCTTCGTCTTTCGTGAGCGCCACGGACTGGACGCGAGCCAGCATCTCGGTCGCGGTCTTCGGATCGTGCAGCACCATCGCGAGTTCGGCGCGGTAGACCAGGACCTCCACCTGCTCGACCGGGTCGTCGTCGGCTCGTGACTGGGCCAACGCGCTGTCGAGGATCCGGACAGCCTGTCCGACGCTTCCCCTGGAATCGGCCTGCACGACAGCATTCGCCAGGGCCTTGGCCAGCCGCCCGGCAGGCGTGGCGGCCGGCATGGGCGCGGTGGCGGCGTCCCGAAAGACGCGGATCCAGTTGCCGCCCGGGTCGATGATGCTGAACCCGCCCACCCCGTCGGCGTTCTTCCGCGCCCTGGGCCGGGTCATCCGCGGCGTTCCGGACACCAGCACCTTGCCGTACGCGGCGCGCATGCCGGCTGCGAATGCCCGGTGTAGTCCCTCGATGTCCGCGGTGATTACGAGACAGGACCCATAGGACTGCTCCGGGTCGAACCCGGGGATTTCGAAAAATTGTAGATTCAGGTCTTCCCGCTGCACCCCCACACACGCGTTGGGCTTGCGTTGCTTGTACGTGGTGCGGAAACCGAGAACTCCGTAAAAGGTTTCGATGTCGTCAATGGATGCGCACGGCAGCAGGGGAACGGTCACCTCGTTGGTCATGCCTCCTTCCTAGGCGTAGCAGGGTGTCCGTCGCACATGGAAATAGCCGATCATCGCCTTCGACCATCCGATCGGCTGATGACCGAGGACGCAACGCCGCCGAGCCGAGCCATCGGCGGTGCCTTCCTGCCTGCCATCCGGCTCGCCAGGAGCAGGCGCCCGGATCCGCCGCCGACCGAGCGCGCCAGGCTGCCCAGCAGCCATCACGCTCCGCGACCCGGCTCCGACTTCGCCTGGTCGGGCGGCTACTGGCGCGCCATCGCCGGGCTGGCCGGCAAGACCCCGATCATCACCCTGGTCTCGTACGTCGCCGGTAGGTGTTAGGCCGGCTGTCTGAGTCGCGCACCCGGTCGGTCGCCGGCCGACCCGAATGCGGCATCGTCTTCCCCAGCGCGGCGCGCTACACGTCCACACCTACATAACGCGCCCGCCACCTACATACGCCGCCCGGCCCCAGCCAGCGGGAGCCGGGCCACCTCATGCCTTTGTCAGCGCCTTTCGGATGACGGGAGACCTCCACGTCAGCCGGGCAGCCATGCCGTGCTGATCCCGTAGCCGGGTCTCGGTCGGGAGCCGGTCGCCTGCCCGCAGCGCGCCGGACAGGATCAGCTCCCGCAGCTCGGCGATGATCCCTCGGACCCTATACAGACGACCGGGTCCGGCGTCGGAGCGGCTGGAACCGCGGTCGGCACTCGCCGGTTGTCGACGCTCGGCCACGTGGGCGCCCAGCCCGTGAACCCTTCTCCTACGGCCTGCGGATAACAGGCGATGGTTCCCGGGGCCGCGAAAGGTCGTACATGAATCGTTTGAGGCGAGTCAGGTATCGGGATCGCCTGGCCGGCGACGAACGGACCGGGCGAGATCGTCCTCGCTCTTCACCCCGAGACCTACGCCTTCCTCGGCGGCGGCGCCTGGCGTTTCCGGCGTCGCGGGAACGTCCGCCGGGCTGGTCCCTGCCGTCGTCGACGAAGTGGGTCAGGCGCCGGCTGACCCTTGTCGCGCCCGGATTGGGCCGCCACGGCGCGGCCGGCCCGACCCGGCCCGGCCCTCGGCGATCCGACCGACGTCGGCGCTGGTCGTCCACCGTGGTCGGCCCGGCGAGCCGGGGCACCTGACTCTGACGGCCTCCCGGCCTCGGCCACCGGCCGCCAGGTGCGAGTCCGCGTCGCGGCACCGGTGGTGAACCCGCCGCCCGGCGCTGTCGGTCCCGGGTCGACCAGGGCCCGACGCCCGGTCGTCCACCGGCGACCGGAACCACACCCACCGAATGAAGCCCTGCCAAACAACAGTTGGGAGATGGTGATGCGAAAGAGAACGGCGCTGTCGGCGCTACTGGTCGTCGTCACGGCGGCGTCCGGGGTGGTCGCGCCGGAAGCGGCGGCCAGCCCTGTGCCGGCTCCGCGGCTCGCCGCCGAGAGCGCGACCGTGACGTTGCTGACCGGCGACACGGTGACGGTCAGCGGCAACCGCCTGGTGAACGTACGGGCGGCGAAGGGCCGGGAACACCTGGTGTTCCACTCGTACACCGACGAACGGGGTGACACGAACGTCGTGCCCGAGGACGCGCAGGCCCTCCTGCGAGCGGGCCGGCTGGACCCGCGGCTGTTCAACGTCACCGAGTTGGTCGAGTCCGGATTCGACGACGCCACGGCCACCCGGCTGCCGCTGATCGTCGACCACGCCGGCCCGACACCGCGCAGCGCGGCCGCCCGGGTGAACCGGGTGCTGCCGGCCGTGGGCGTGACGGCCGTCTCCGTGGAGCGTTCCGCCGCGTACTGGCCGACGGCTCGGAGCGCGGAGCGGGTCTGGCTCGACGGGCGAGTCCGGGCGTCGCTGGAGCACTCGGTGCCGCAGATCGGCGCGCCGGCGGCGTGGAGCGCCGGGCACACCGGGGCGGGTACCACGGTCGCGGTGCTGGACACCGGAATCGACGCCGGGCACCCGGACCTGGCCGACGCGGTGGTGGGTGCGAGTGACTTCACCGGCGGCTCCGACACCGACGACCGGCACGGGCACGGCACCCACGTCGCGTCCATCGTCACCGGCCGGGACGCCCGGTACCGGGGAGTCGCGCCGGACACTCGGATCCTCAACGCGAAGGTGCTCGGCGACGACGGCTCCGGAAGCGAGTCCTCGGTCATCGCGGGCATGGAGTGGGCCACGTCGCAGGGCGCCGATGTGGTGAACATGAGCCTGGGCGGCGGCCCCAGCGACGGCACGGATCCGCTGTCTCGGGCGGTGAACGAACTCACCGCCAGGACGGGCACGCTGTTCGTGGTCGCCACGGGCAACGACTCGGCCAGCATCGAGTCGCCGGGCACGGCTGACGCCGCCCTGACCGTGGGTGCGGTCAACCGCGATGACGAGCTGGCGGAGTTCTCCGGGCGCGGCCCGCGAATTCTGGACGGCGGGATCAAACCGGACATCACGGCGCCCGGCGTCGACATCACCGCAGCGCGGGGCCGGAACAGCGGGCAGGGTGAGCCGGGTCAGAGCCACCTGACGCTCTCCGGCACCTCGATGGCCACCCCGCACGTCGCCGGCGCGGCCGCGATCCTCGCCGGAGCACACCCGGACTGGAAAGCGGACCAGCTCAAGGCCGCTCTGATGGGCAGCGCCGCCCCGAACGACGGGCTGACGATCTTCGAGCAGGGTGCCGGCCGGGTCGACCTCGCCGCAGCCCTGAGGACGACGGCGGTCGCCTCCCCGACGAACCTCAACCTGGGCACCGTACGGTGGCCGCACCACGACAACCAGCCGATCAGCAGAACCCTCACCTACACCAACCTCGGCACCAGCCCGGTCACGCTCGACCTCGCGGCCGATGTCCGGAGCGAGGACCGGTCGCCGGCACCGGCGGGGATGTTCACCTTCGCCCCCGCGACGCTGACCGTCCCGGCCGGTGGCCAGGCGACCACCACCGTCACCGCCGACACCACCTTCGACGGACCCACCGGCGCCTTCACCGGCGTGGTCAGCGCGACCCCGTCGAACGGTGGCGGCGCGGTCCGTACACCGGTCGCGGTTAGCCGGGAGATCGAGAGCTACGACGTCACCGTGAACGCGATCGGCCACGACGGGACGCCGGCCGACGAGTACCGCTACCGGTTCGTCCCGATCGACCACGTCGGCATCTACAAGGGCTTTGCCACCGGCCCGATCACCCTCCGCCTGCCGCGCGGGGAATACACCTACACCGGCTTCGTCTCGGACCCGGAGACCGGGCGCCTGGCGGACTTCGCCGAGCCGACGTTCGTGGTCACCCGGGACACCGAGGTGGTCTACGACGCCCGTGAAACGGTGCCGGTCGACATCACGATCGACGACCCGACCGCGCGGCACGTCCAGACCCGGCTCGACTACATCCGCGAACTCGGGAACGGACGCGGCCCCGTCGGCGCGACGACCTGGGTACCGGCCGGGCAACTCTCCGACCTGACCGTCAAACCGTCGACAACCCGCCACGACGACTTCACCTTCACCGTCGAGACGCTGATGGCGAAGTGGAATGGCCAGACGTTCGACAACAGCCCCTACCTCTACCAGCTGAAGCGCAACAGGGACGGGATCCCCCGCACACCCGGGTGGAACGACCGGCGACAGGACCTCGCCCGGGTCCGTGCCGAGCACGCCGTGAGCACACCCGGCTCGACCGGCCTCCGCGAGTTCGCCGTCGCCATCCCCCTGCCCGGCGCCCTGACCGAGTACTACACCCCGGACGTGCCGTGGGACCTGCGTGCCTTCAACGAGGTCGTCGACGGCCAGATCCGGACCCAGTTCACGCAGTACACACCCACGGTCTTCCCCCGGAGCAGGACCACCACCGTACGTTGGAACGTCGGCGTGTTCGGACCCGCCATGGCCGGCGCCCGGTACGGGGGCAGCGCGTCGTTCCGTGGCCTGGACCAGTTGCACCTCCAACAGTCGCTCCTCTCCGACCAGGGCCGAGGCCGCTGGGGTGACAACTTCCTGCCTGGGAAGACCCAACTGCTGCGCGACGGTGTGGTCATCGGCGAGTCCGACGAGGCGACCCGTGGCGTGTTCGAGGTCGGACCGGAACGGGCGGTGTACGCGCTCCGAACCACCGCCGACCAGTCCGGCCACGCCCGACTGTCCACCCGGATCGACGTGGAGTGGACCTTCGCCTCGCAGCGCAACGACGATCCCCTGCACGCCGTCCACCTGCCGCTGCTCGCCGTGCGGTACGCGCCGGATCTCGACGACCACAACGCCGCACCCGCCGGCCGGCCGTTCACGATCCCGGTCTCGGTGCAGCGCAATGGCAGCGACAGCCCGGGCCGGGTCTCCACCCCGGTTGTCGAGGTCTCCTACGACGACGGCAGGAGCTGGAAACCGACCAGAGCCGGGGGCGACCACAACCGGTGGGCGGTCACCGTCGACCACCCGGCCGGCACGGAGTTCGTCTCGCTGCGTTCCGTGGTAACCGACCCCGACGGCAACACTCAACGCCAGACCATCATCCGGGCGTACGCGCTGAAGTGACGGAAGTCGGCCGATCGCACTTCACCCCGGTGGGGTGCGGTCGGCCGGGGTGGCCTGGTGGTGCCTCTGTCGTGTTCCTGGCTGAGGGTAAATGCGGATAGCCCGTCCTTCCCAAGCCCAAGGACCACCCACCTGACGCGCACGGAGAAGCCGGGCGCCGGATCAGGTAAACGGTGTATTCGCCGACATCAGCGGTGACGCGGCAGGCCCGCGCCAGTTGAGACTCGATGGTCGCCGTGGCAGGACCGCTGGGCCGTCATCTCGTCGACGCGGCGGTTCAGCAGCAGGTTCCACAGTTGCGGCCAGGCGGCCCGGGTAGCCGGGCCGGCGGCGAGCTTGGCCATCTCCCAGTCCCACAGCACGGAAACCGGCTGCCGCGAGGCGAAAAGACGCGTGGTGCGGTCGAGATCACCCAGCTCGACCAGGCACTGTCGGACCCGCTCGGCGACGGGGTGCGACTCCGGTGGGTAGTAGGCGACGACGGAACGGCTTATCGATGATCGGCTGCCTTGACGGCTACGAGATCAATCGATTGGCTCACCCGGTGGCTCAGCACGGCGGTCAGCCGGGAGGTCGAGCGGGTCGCGATCACCAGGGTCAGGATCGACTCCCGGGGTCAAAGACAGGTTGACCCGTCGAATCGGCCAGCAACTCGTCGTCGGGCGCACCGATATTCTGGCTGGCGACCAGACGCCATTGCCCGTCTTCCTTCGCCATCACCCACAGCGGAGAACCCACGTCCGGACCGTCGGGCGTCTGGTAGATCTGGCGCAGCTTGACGGCCGCGACGTCGGGCCGGATGAACAGCACGTGCTCCAGCTCAAACGTGACCGACATGCCCCGCATCCCACCGGGGAGCACCTGGTGCGTGAACGCCGAGATCGCGTCCAGCCCGAAGAGGCGCTTGCCACCACCGGTCGTCCAAATGGCGTCGTCCCGGAACAGGCCGAGAAACTCGTCCGGCAGATCGTAGTTCTGTGCGTGCTCGACCGTCGCAACCAGCCTCATGATCGCCTCGATCTCGGCCCTACGGGTAGCGTCATCGAAGTACGTCGCATTCATGGAAACAACCTAGAACGTGAACCAGACTTGAGGTCCAGTGTCCTGAGTCGGCGAATTCGTCCCCTTCGCTGGACGCGACCGCCACCGCGACCACCGGCGTCAGAGCGGCGAACAATTGCGTCTGCACCTGCGCCAACTCATCGGCGGGCGTGGTCTGCCTACGGCGGGCGGTCCGTTTGTGGCGATCCGGGTCAGGCGTGACTGTGACGGACCCGATCGCGTCAGTCGCGCGGCCGAACGTCGTTGGGCGCGCTCCGCTGCTCCCATGTCAGGTGCTCATGCGGTCGCTGGGCGGTAGTCCATGCCTCCGGAACCGGACAGCAGGGTGGCGGCGTATCGCTTATCGGTGGTGATATCGGTCTCTTCGTCGATCTCGAAGCCAATAAGGGCGCGCTGAAAGGGCACGTCGGCGTACACGGCGACGGCCACGTCGGCGAGCCATCGGTCGAGCGGTGCCCGCCAGGCCAGTGACTCAACACCGCTACGTTGATCGAAGGGGTATCCGCCGATCCTGTGGTCGAGTCGGGCCAGCGCACCGAGTGGTAGGTAAAGCTGGATGCTATCGGTGCCCTCGTACCGGAACGAGTAGCCGCCACAGACCACCCGGCTACCGGACGGCAGGACCAACGTCCCGCGCAGATGCCCATCCACCTCGAACGCGGCCGCACCAGGCTCGACGTCGACCAGTCCGGGCCCTGCGCGGCACTCGCGGACACCGGCGGCCCGCCACAGAGACCGCATGCCTCGGTCGAACCTGGCGTCGTCGGTTGGCCCGAGGACCAGCATCAGTTCGTAGAACCCGCCCGCCCAGTTCTCGGCGTCGCTCATGTCGTCCGCGGCTGTCACCGCACCAAGGTTCACGATTTGGCAACCCCTGTCATCCGGGTTTCCGGCACTTCCAGCAGCGGCGCCTGATCAAAGGTGGACTCATCGTTGCTGATCAAGCCGAGATGACCCGGGGCACCGGCGCGAGTACGATCCGTTCTGGATCGCCCAGCCCAGCACCCTCCGAGGCGGTGGACGAACGGGCTATGTCGTACCGGTCGGCGCGATGTCCGCGCTCGGGCCGAAGCCGTCGAACGCTCGCAGCCGTAGCCGCGCCGCCGTGGTACCGGCCAACCAGGCGTGGTACTCGTTGCTCCGGTCCAGCATGAGGCGTACCGCTGTCGACCACTCGTCGCTCTGCAGCACCCCGAGGTACCTGGCCAGAATCGGTTCGCGATCGGCACCGATCCACTCCCTGCCGTCGGGTGGCAGCTCGGCGAGATGATCGGCGACGACGGCGGCGTTGAGGTACCGCTCCAGACCCGGTGTCTGACGGCCGAGGTGCCCGGCGTGGGCCGCGAGCACGGCTCGCGCCGGTGGGTAGTGCTCGATCGTCAGACCCATGCCGTGACAGCGGGTCATGACCGCCAGTAGCCGTCCGGTGTGGTCGACCAGATCGTCGTCGACGGCCGGGCTGGTGATCGCCGCGTGCAGGTGCGCACGGGTGGCGACCGTGCCCGCGAAGTACCCGTCCAGTGGGCTGCCATCGCACGCGTGACGCAGAAGCCACCGGTCGGCGGCGCCGCCGAGGTCCAACAGCGCCTCCACCGTGTGGACCCGTCCCCAGATCGTCACGCGTCGCGCCAGCCAGAGCAGTGCGTCCGTCGTGCCGCCCCGCCCCCGGAGGGTTTCCGCAGCCCGTGGGCCGAACTGTCTCGACAGCAGTCCGATGGTCTGGACCAGCGGGACATTCTCCGCCGACCAGGCGTGAGCGAGCAGCGCCAACCCGACATCCACCGAGCACCGGTCCGTACTGTGTCTGACCAACCAGCGGCCGGTCTCCTGTACGCGTTGCCGGTCGGCTCGCAGCGCCGCGGCGGCGACGTGCTGGTTGGAGTTCGACGGCGGGTAGAGGTGGTGAAAGGCGTGGACAAGTTCTTCCGGCGTCGACATCGGATTCGCGAAGTAGGCGTCGAGGACGGCGGCGACGTCGGCTCCGACAAGTCGTCGGTCCTCGGGTTCAGGGATCCGCCGCCGCGGCGGGTGGCTCGCGTCGTCGGGTAGGGGTTCGCCGTATCTCGGTAGTGGATCATCCGGGTACTGGCGGTGCAGTCGCATCGCGTGCGCGAAGAGGCTCATCGAGGGCTCGATCGGTCGCAGCCCAGGGCCGGCTTCACCGGCGGAAAGAGGAGTCGATTCTCTCGATCATGTGCACGATCCTGCCCGTGAAGCCGCGGCGGTGCAACCCGCCCGGGGCCGACAGGCGTGGCGCAGGTGGTCCGGGACGAGATGGCCGCGCCGTCCGTCCGTCAGCGCACCGGCGAATGGCGCGGTCCGTTGGTCATCGGCGTCAGCAGAGGCTCAGCAGCGGTAGCGCGGACGCCGGGGGCGGGCTGCGGACGGCCCGCCCCCGGGTTCGACTCAGCGCAGTGCCTTCTCCACGACCGGGAGCGCGAGGTCCCAGAGCCGGTCGGCCGCCTCGGGGTCGGCGGACCACTCCGCCACGCCCATGGCGATTTCCGGACCGCCCGGGACCACCGGCTGCTCCTGGTTGTCCTCGAAGTAGCGTCCCGTCACACCCTCCAGGAGGGGCGAGGCGGCCAGCAGCACAGTGGTCCCGGCACCCTGCTCCGGGGTCTTGGCGTAGTCGGGGATGATCAGGCTGCCGTCCGCATCTATCACGCCGATGGCCTGCAGGAACTCGGGCGCGATGTGGCGGGCGAGGTTCGTGGTGGGAATGCCGCCGGGAGCGCAGGAGGTCGCCGTGACACCCGCGTCGCCCCAGTGGCGGGCGATGCCGACCGCCAGGAGCACGGTGGCGGTCTTGGACTGTGCGTAGGCGACGAAGGGGTCGTAGGGGCGGGTCTCGAACTGGGGGTCCTCGAAGTCCACGCCGGCCCGGAGTTGCGCGCCGGAGCTGACGACGACAACCCGGGACCGGCCGGCCGCCTCGAGCGCGGCCCGAAGACCGACGGCCAGTGCGAAGTGGCCGAGGTAGTTGGTGGCGAGCTGCATCTCCCAGCCCTGGGCGTTCCGCTGGAGCGTGGGGAGCATCATGATGCCCGCGTTGGCGACGAGGATGTCCAGGGGACCTTCCCAGGAGCGGCAGAACGCCCGTACCGAGGCCAGGTCGGCGAGGTCGATCGGCGCCGCGTCGACGTGGGGGAACGCCGAGACGAGCTCCTTTGCCGTACCCGGGTCGCGGGTCGCGACGGTGACGCGGGCCCCGGCGACAGCCAGGGCCCGGACGGTCTCCGCGCCGAGCCCGGTGGCGCCGGTGACGAGCGCGCGTCGCCCGGTCAGATCGACGCCCGCGATGACCTCCGTGGCGGTGGCCTTCGGCCCGAAGGGGGTGGTGACGAGGGACATGTCAGTGGCCTTTCAGTGAAGAAAAGGTGCGGCGGTGGAAACGGGTCGGCGATGCACGGTTATCCCGGTTGCGGCTGCTGGGACCGGCGAACGAGCGGCGCGTCGAGGCACCGTCTCCGCTCGCGCCGGTCAGCACGGAGCCGGGAAGCAATGACATGAGAGCCCATCGTCGGGTGTGTCGGACTGGGCGACTCATCCATCGAGTGCTTCACTCGAACGACGCGTTCGAGTGAAGCGTACAAGCACTGCGCTACGGTGGCGATATGCCATCCATCACCACACGCCGGGCCGTGCACGCGGCCGAACGCCGGGCCGAGATCCAGGCCCGGATCCTGACCGCGGTCGAGACCCTGCTCGCCGGCGGAGAGAGGTTCACGGACCTGGGGGTGCAGCGCATCATCGAGGAGGCAGGCATCGCCAACTCGACCTTTTACATGCATTTCAGGGACAAGACGGAAGTTTTGCTTCGTCTGACCGAAAAGTTGAAAACCACGTCATACGGCAAGGTGACCGGCTGGGAACCGGAGAGCGCCGACCCGTTCCAGACGATGGTGGAGATCTTGCATGACGTCATCCGGATGTACCGGGAACAGGCTCACCTGCTGCGCGCGGTCCTCGAGGTCGCCGCCTACGACGAGGCCGTCCGTGACTTCTGGAACGACGAACTCGAACGCCACCTCGTCCTGGGCCGGCGGTTTCTGGAGACGGCACAACGCGACGGGACAACGTCGGCCGATGTACGCATCGACACGGCCGTACGAGTCTTCGTTCACGGCGGCATACAGGCCATCGCCCACCACATAGCCACCGGCGACCCCGCCGACGATGCCGCCGTCGCCCGCGAGATCGCCGAAATCCAGTGGTTCGGTGCGTTCCGGCGCCCGTCCCGTCGCGACCAGTAGCGCGTCGGCCTGTCACGCTGGCCAGTCACAGCCTGCGGAAGCCTGTCGGTGGCCAACCACCGAGGTGCTGGGTGAGGTGCCTCCCGATCGCGCGGTGGAGGCGGATCTGGCGGTGGCTCGTTCCGGTCAGTCCGGTCCGGTCTACATGCTCCCGGCGCACGAGGGGTCCCGGACGGGCCGCGTCACACCGTCGCCGGAACGAATAGCCGCAGACGATCACGCGCTCCCAGTTTGCTCCCAACATAAGGGGCACAACGAGAACGGCCCCGTTACCGGATTTCCGGTGACGAGCCGTTGACCTGCTGGTCTAGCTGGCGGGCGATACTGGGTTTGAACCAGTGACCCCTTCCGTGTCACGGAACGGTCCGCGACGCCCTGACCAGCACGGATGTCAACGCCCCCGGTCGACGCAGGGACGATCAGAACAGCTCGACCAGGTTGAACGCCATTCAGCGCCGTTGGAAGCACCCCGCTGCTCCCAATCTGCTCCCCAACATCCCGCCCCGCCGGGGACAGGGACGCCCGCCAGCGCCCCGCCTCAGCGGCCCAACGGGCTCGCTCGCCGATCGCAGCAACCACGCTCCGTGACGGGCCACCAGGTCGCGCAGCTTCCGGCTCTGCCGAAGAGCGTGCGTCCGTGTGGACTCCTGCGCGGAGTCCTCGGCCACTCCCGATCATCGGAGGGAGCCTTAGCATTACTACGATCAAGGGCTATGGCGGTACCGGTGTGGCGTCGATCGGGCTTTCGCTGGGCGGCCACTATCATCGTTGTCGTACTTCTCGCCTGTTGGTCCGGAAACGCGGCGTTGGAGGCTTCTGCTCGCGACGAACGTCGTAAGGCGGACCAGCGTGTCGCCGCCTACCTTGGCCTGGTGGTGGCGGGTGATCGTTCCGGTGCTAGCCGGATGCTTTGCGGTGGGGATGACGTCAGCGTTGCCCGGCTTGACGACACGGCGCTAACGGGCTGGACAGAGCAACGGATCACCTCGTTCGTCATATCGGCGAACCGAGACTGGTCATCGATCGACGGCCACGGGACCGTCTACCGCGTTCGCCTAACGTTCTCAGAAGGAGCGGCTGCCACAACCGACGTGGTTGTGGAGGTGATTAGCGATAAGCCATGCATCGGCACGGACATCCCAACTTGAACCAACTCAGCGGTGAACTCGCCTGGCCGGCGAGTTCACTTTGGCTGGCCGGCTGAAGGTGGGCCGGAGCACCGTACGCTCATGCCGCCGACAGTGCGCGACGGGGTGCAGCCCACCATCACACACCGTAGCGACCTCTGGCGCCGCTCAACATCCTGATCTGCCGAGAAGCGGACGCGGCCCCGTCATCGATGCTGAGGTAACGTGCCTGACCGTGTCGAGGTCTGCATCGCTTGCCATCGCTCGGGTCATGGCGCATTGCGGCGGCTCACCCGCCGAGGCCGTGGCGTACGTCGTTGGCGCGGTCAGAAATGATCCGGCTGACCCGGAGCCCTATGCGATGCTCGCTGAACTGCACCGGCAATCGGGCGCAGAGGTCGCGGCAGCCGTAGCCGAACCGAGCAGCCTCTGGCAGTTCCTCGCCGGTTCCTACCTGTGCTTCCTCGACGGTGACATGGACCAGGCCGCGCGACGGCTGGGGTCGGTGATCGGTTATCGGCCTGATATCGCCTGGGGCAGTGCGCCCTGGTTCAGCGACGAACGGTTTCTCGGGGCGGTGACGGTTACCGGGTTGGCCGACGCTTCTGTGATCATCACTGACTACGGCACAGATCTCGACAACGATTTGGTGCGTGAGTGCCTGCTGCCGTGGCTGCGGGCCATTGACGTGGTCTGCGGCCGGGATCCGGTAGCCGAGCAGATGGCCCGTATGGCGATCCTGCTGCGATTCTGTGGACAAGCGGATCAGTCGCTGGCTCTGTGTGCTCGTGCCGACGCTGTGCGGCGGACAATCCTGGCGGAGGTCGTTCGCGCAGGGACCTGGAGCTTTCTCGGTGACCGACAGCAGCAAGCCGCAGCGCTGCGACGAGCACTGCAGCTCGACCCGACCAACTGGTCGCTTCATTTGGATCTGGCTGATCTCGCGGCGGAGGACGGCGACTTTGGTATGGCCGCCGAGTTGGTGCGTCAGGGGCTCGGACACGAGTCCGAGGACGTCACGCTGAGGGCGGCCGGTGCGGCCTATCGGCTGCTCGACGGCGGGGCGCTCACAGACCTGGACCTACTGCTGGAGCTGGCGCCGGCTCTTCCTCACGTGGGCTACCGGAACGGGCTGATCGAGCATGCCTTGACCGCCGAGAATCTTCGGGCTGACCGAATAAGCAAAGGTCGCCAGCTTCAGGCCGGCAACTGACTCTCAACACGAGCGAGGATCAGGGTCCTGTTCAGGCTCGCACATCTGCCGCTGCCCGTGTACGAGTGCTTGGTGGCTGTGACGCTCAGCTACGTGACCACAGGCTCGGCGTCGGCTCCGTTGAGACCCAGTTCGGCCACAAACTCGGACAAGGTCTCGGCGACCGTTCGCCAGGCGTACGGCGCAGAACTGGTCCAGACGTCGCTGGCAATGACTCGTGGATCAGACGAACTCGTTCGGTAGTCGAGCGCGACGGCCGTGTCGTCACCGGCGTATTGCGCCGTGGCGATAAAGAAAGCGCGGTCGACATCCAGCCAGGGCAGCACGACCGGACCGGTTGCCGCCGGCCCTCGAGCGAATCGGAACAGCGCCGCCATCTCGTCATCCTGGATCAGCCGGTCGAGCGACTGCGACTCCCGCTCCATCTGCTGGGTACTGGCAAGAAATTCCAGCGGGTCTTGGAACCAAGGCATGACTCGGGCGATGGCAGGTTCGCCCGGATGGTTCCACCTGCCCTCCCGCAGGAGAACGAGCAGCAGGTCAGGAACAACGAGACCGCGAACATGAATCCTCACTGGATCATCGTTCCGCATGCTCGTTCCTTCGTGTCGCCGCATGGTCCTCATCGTCTCGGCAAGTATCCGCTCATGCCGCAATCCGTACGCTACGGACCGTGAGCAGTGGGGGTGTGGCTCAACCGCCGGTCATGCCGAAAGTAGTGCGCCGCCCGGCGGCGCATCAGCGTCCGGGTCCCGTTGCTAAGCGATTCCTTGATTTCCGCTTCCCCAGTCATCCTCGGTCGTCGGCGAGTCACCACCGCCGACATTTGAATCGCAGTCGCGGTCGCCCTGCTCATTCACCTGGGTCCGGTGCGCCGCGCGCGGACCGGCGTGTTTTGATCTTTCAGTGACCTCCGACGCCCTCGGCTGGGATGCCATCGACGCCCGTCTCGCCGAGCTGTACCCCGATCTCGAGCCGAAGCACTACGGCACGCTGCACCGATTCGCTCTGGGTGGCCCGGGCCCGCTCGACGGCATCAGCTTCTATCCGCGTGACGAGCCGGTGCCGCACTGGCACATCGTCGGCTACGGTATGAGTGAGCTGTACGCCAAGGAGACCGACAACCCCGACGAGTCGGGCTGGGGCTTCGAGTTCACCTTCCGGGTAGCCCGCGACACCGGTGACACCGAACCACCGATATGGGCGGCGAACCTGTTGCAGAACCTCGCCCGGTACGTGTTCTCCAGCGGCAACTGGTTCGAGCCGGGCCATCACATGAACGCGAACGGACCCATTTGGCAGGACTATGAGACTGCGGTGACAGCGCTGGCCTTCACCGAGGACCCAGAGTTGGGCACGATCGATACCCTGCACGGCCGAATGCAGTTCCTACAGGTGGTGGGCCTAACCGGAGACGAGTATGCGGCAGCTCGGCAGTGGAATACCGACGGTGTGCTGAGCCTGCTCGCCGAACAGGCGCCGCTGCTGGTCACCGACCTGGACCGGCCATCGCTTACTGACGATCCCGCAGTGCGGGCCGCGATCAAGGCCGGACGTGCCCGTGACGGCTCGTCGACCGGGCTACTCATGGTCGCGGGCTTCGGCTGGACCATCGAGGAAGACACGATCCGGCTACGGTTCAAAACCGTCACGACCGCCATGGTGGCCCAAGCGGTGCGCGACCGGCTGCCACACGGCCGCGAACTGCTCCTTGACGGCAACAACATTCGCGTCGTGCTGCGAAGCGCAGAGGTTTTCGCCGTTCGGCGACCATGCGACGGCCTGTTGGAAGTAGATCTTCCAGCAGAGGCCGTCGCTGCGCTGCCTGATGCGCTGGTTCCTGGTACCCATCCAGTGCCGGGAACTAGCCACCTCATCGTCGAGGTTTCGAACGACTAGCGCTGTGGCCACAAACGTTCACGACGTAGCCACACGAGGATTCCTCCACGCCCGCCCGCCGGTGCGGTCAGGCTGCTGTGCGGGCGGCCGTCTGACGCATCGGGGACGCTGCGCTGGTCATGTCTGTGGTCAATCAGATGCTGTGTCAGCCTGATGACCATGTTCATGGAAGCGCGCCTGCCGCTGGTCTGTACCTACGACAGCATTGCTGATGCGGCGTACATCTATCTCCAACACCCCGTGGCACCTGGAGCCTCGGAGCGGACAGCGATGTCCGACCCTTACCAGGGCATGTTCAACCTCGACGTTGATGCGGAAGGTCACATCCTCGGCCTGGAGATTCTCGATGCCAGCAAGCACCTGCCTCGGGCGTTGATGCAGGCGATACTCGCTCCGGGCCAAACCACAGCTGAAGGCTCGCAGTGATCATCTCGGATCTGATCGGGATTGTCTCTGCTGCCATCAGGCGGCTGCACAGGTACGGGTAGTTGTCTGGTTCGGTCAACGCGCGGCGGGGAAACTGCTTTTTAGCGCAGTTGGGCGGCCATTCGACGGAGGTCGTCATTGGGCTCCAGGCGGGCGGTGGTGAGCCGGCGGTGGTAGTTGTCGAGGAGTTCCTGCACGGCGGCATGGTTGCCGAGCGCGGCGAGGGCATGCACGGCTTGGCGGTGCAGGTCCTCGTTGAGCGGGTCGACGCGGATGGCGTCCTGAAGCAGTGTCAGCGTGTGGTGTGGGTCGTGTTGTTCGGCGGCCAGAACGGCGTACGCGTCGATGACGAGCCGGCGAGTGAGTTCCCGAGGCGCGTCCAGCCAGGGCCAGGGCTGCTGCGTGGCGAGTTCGCCGGTGTAGCCGTCGACTACGGCCTGGCAGGCTAGGGAACGGTCGACAAGGGCGGTGGTGGCTTCGTCGGCTGCCGCCTGTAGTCGCCACAGGTCGACATCGAGATGGTCCTGGGCCAACTGGTAGCGGTCGTGGTGATGGTGGACGATGTCCGGGCCGCTGGCGGCTCGGATGGTGGCGCGTAGCTCGCTGAGTGTCGTGTAGAGCCGGCCTGTAACGGTGTGTGCCGGGACTCCAGGCCAGATAGCTTCGGTGAGCTGTCGGCTAGTGGCGCCCTGGCGGTGGACGGCGAGGAACACGAGTGCCTGCATGGCCGCGCTGCGGCGGACACTGACCGTTTGGCCGTCACACAAGAGTGCTGGTACGCCGAGGATGCGCAGTTTCCACCGCTGTAGTTGCGGGTTGGCCGTGGGCTTGGTGGGAGATGTGTCGTAGCCGGGAGCCTGTCGTGGGATGACGGTGCGGGGTGCCGGCTGCGGGTCTTTGGACTGCGGGGGCCGGTGTGCGTTGGCCTGGGTGGGCTGGGTGTGACTGATCACGGTGAGCAGGTCCGTGGTGGCGATGGCGTCGAGGACACAGAGTCGCGGTCCGGCGAGGTTCGGAGTGTTCACGTCGTGGCTGTGGCCGGTGACCTCGACGTGCCATGTGGTGATCTGGGGCCAGGCGCCGAGGAGTACTGCGATGGTGTCGCCGTCTCTGTCTCTGAGAGCGGCCGTCAGGCGGGCGGCGGCGCCGGAGGTGGTGGGCGTTTGAATGAGGAGAATGAGCGGGTCGTCAGGTACGGCGACCGGGGGGTCGGTGTGTGACGGGCTGGAGTCTGGTTGCGGTCGTTGGTGCGGTTGTGCTTCCAGGAGCGCCACGGCGTCTTGCACACTGTCAGCGAGGTGCAGCCCGGGGACGTCGTGCACCCAGGGATCGGTGACGCCTAGGAGCATTGTTATGTCCGGCGTCGTGGTGATGAGGCGGACGAGGCTCGGCGTCCGCGGATGTCGAAGCCCGGCGAGCAGGGCCGTGATGAGCATTCCGCGGGCGGCGTCGGCGGCACCAGGTCCGGTCAGGCTGAGTCCCGCGGTGGGCAGGTCGGCGAGCGATAGTGACTGTGTGTCGCGTGGGCGACCGGTGGTCTGTTCGATCGATGTCGGTACGGGCTGCCCGGCATTGGGTCCGCCGCTCGGGGAGGGTGCGAGTGCGGCCTGCACGGCGGTGACGGTTGCCGGCAGCGGCGTCAGGTCGCTGTCGTCATGTGAAGGATTCTTGGATGGGTCGGGCCGGTAGCTGCGGCGACGGCGAAGCCACACCAGGGCGCCGGCGGCGGCGATCTGCTCGGCGGTGGACTGGGGCACCCATCCGCCGGCTAAGACCAGTCCGTCACGCGCGCTGCGGTGCAGGGAGTCGCTTTGGTCGTGCTGGTTGCCAGGCTTTTCGCTGCTCGGGTGGTCGAGCGTTTCGGCGGCCGTGGGAGGCGGGGTGTCCGACTGCGGTGTGGTGGTGTTGGCGCTGACGCCCAGAACGGCTACCCCGGCGATTCCGCTGGCGGTGGCTTGCATGGGTGTGGGTAGCGGCATCTGTCGCACCCATCGGGCACCCGCGCGCAGTCGCGCGATCAGGCGGATGACGACCGTGCCGACCAGCAGGAGCCAGACCAGCCAGGCGAGCAGGGCCAGCGCGATCGTCAGTGTTTGTTCGGTCAGCGGTTGCGCCATCAGCGACCGTGTCTGTTGCGAGCTCGGCCAATCTTGGATGGGCCAGCCGACGAATCGCGCTAGCACGACCGGCGGGCAAGTCAGGAGCAGCGCGAGGAAGAGGGCAAACGCCACCCGCTGTGGCCAGCGCATGCTCACGCCCCGCGCCTGCATCTCGTCGGCGGGCGGCCTGCCACCCATGCCACGCCGTCATGGTGCCTCCGGACCGATCCGCTCCGTCGTAACCCACTCCGACGTTCGGCCATCCAAGTGCGGGCGCCCTTGGCGTCGGTGCCCACGGTGCTCTGCGCACGATTCCATCCGGGCTGGTGTCGCCGATGGCGTGCTGTCGGTCGGTTCGTCGCCGGTCCGGCTGTGGGCTCGTCACCGATCATGGGTTCATGGGTCCTGTCGGGCGGGGGATCAGCGGCCAGAGTCTGCGGATCCACCAGAACGCCACCGTGAGGGCGTAGACGACTCCGAGGATGCCGACGGCTCGCCAGCTGACGATCGCCGCCGAGATGACTGCGATCGGCGCGGCGAGGACGATCCGTAGCACCAGCGTGGAGACCATCGCCAGGACCGCACCGATGCCGAGGAGCAAGCCGCCGACCCGGCCGGCGATGTCGATCCACAACACCATGTTCGGCCAGCGGTCGGCGGTCATGGAGTACTGCACCAGGGCCATGCCCGTCGCCGCTGTCAGTACCGAGCCGGTGGGGAAAGCGAGGAGGTCAGACCATCCGTTGTGGGGTGTGCGCCATTGCCGGGTCGCGATCAGGGCAGCTACCGCTGCCATCGCCACGACCGGGGCGACGGGTACCAACGCCCACCGCAGATATGGGTCGACGTCCAGCCCGAAGTACAGGCTGCTGACGATCGCGTACATGCCGGCGATCGCGACGCCGAGGGATGCGCCGGCGAGGATCCCGGTGCCCATCTGTCCGCCGGGGTTGCTCGGATCGTTGGTGGTGCCGCGTGCTGCGATGAGGGATGCCAGGATCGTGCCCGCGCCGAGGCAGCCGATGACGGCGAACAACGCGGCCATGGCGAGTTCGCCCCAGTTGACTGTCACGTAGAAGCTCGGGCCGCGATGGATTCGGCTGCCGTTGCTCCAGGTGGCGGTGAGGAGGAACTGTGCTATCAGTCCCAACGACGCCAGCCCTGGCACCGCGATCGCGGCCGCGCGTCGGATCGGCGGGATCGGGGGCAGTTCGACCGATTGCGTGGTGCCGGGGCCTGTCGCGCCAGCGTCGGCGGCGCCGAGTACCGCAGCGAGCGCGGGATCGGTGAGCACCACCGGCGGCTGATCGAGGCGCTCGGCGATGGCCCTTTCCACGGACGGCATGGCGGCGCCGCCGCCGACGCAATAAACGGCGGTGAGGCGGTCCGCTGGGACCTCTGCTGCGTCCATGGCTTCGGTCGTGAGTTGCGCGATGCGGTCCGGGATCGCTCGGGTGGCCTGTTCGAGGAGCGGGCTGTTGACGATCAGGGCTGGCCCGGTGGGCATGGGTACGGTCACCGCCGGGTGGTGTGAGAGCGCTTCCTTCGCGGTGCGGATGCTGGCAAACATCGCCAGCGAGGATCCGTTGGGTTCGGGGCTGCTGTCGCCTGGCGTCAGGGTCGCGACGAGTGCTTGATCGATGGCGAAGCCACCTGCGTCCGGGTCGTTCAGTGTCGACAGCACTTCGAACGCGGCTGGGCCGCGGCGTAGCACGGTCACCTCGGATCCCGCGCCGATGTCAGCCACGGCGATGAAGGAGCCGACCGGCAGTTGGGTTCCGGTGGCCAGCAGACGTTCCGCTACTGCGACGGGCGCCTCGATGAGCCGTGGCTGCCCGAGGCCAGCCCGGTGGGCCGCGTGTCGCATCCAGGTCCGTCGTCGCGGTCCCCATCCCGCCGGGACGACCAGGCGGACGTCGTCGGCCGGTGATCCGGCCACACGCGTCGCCTCTTCGGCGACCCGCCGCAGCGTCGCGGCTACCAGGTCCATGACCTCGACGTCCCTGCCACCGACGTTGACCTGTTGGGTGCCTGATCGTAGTGGGGCGACGAGGAAGCGGTCCGGGTGTTCGACGGCGGCCTGCCAGGCGTGCTGACCCGTCAGGACTTCTCCGCCCGGGTGTACGAGCACGGAGCTGGGCAGCACTACCGCACCGTCGAACATCAGCGGCAACCACCTGCCGTCAGGCCACGCGACCACCGCTGCGGTGCCGGCGGTGCCGCAGTCGATCGCTAGCCGCGCCTCCCCAGGTCGCATAGATCTCAGTCAAACATAAGGTCACCTTCACGTCACTCAAGAACCACTTCTCGCCCCAGATTCGAACCATGTCGTTGGCCCGACGCTGCGCCCGAGCATGTAGCAGTCGGCACGTTTTCCACAGGTAGACCAGGCGCATGGGAGTCATCACAGCCGCTCGGCAGGGCCTGGAGATCTTCTCCGCAACGGGCCGCAAAGCACTAGACATCGACAGTGATAATGATCAGTGGGTGGCAGCACGTTCGCTGAGGGGGACGAATGCAGGATCCAGAGAAGCTGAATCTCCGCCCGGCCGCCGCCAGCCCGGCTGACCAACCGGTGATCCGGTCGGCGGCGTCACCGGAAACACCCACAGCGGGGCCCACAGGAGCGGCACGGCCGTCTCGGGCAGTGTGGTGGGCAGCGGTTGCCGCCGCCGTGGTCGTCATCATCGTGGTGGCGGCGGTCATCAATGGTGCTGGAGGCGCTCCAGCGCCGGTCGGCCAGACAATCGCGTCCAGCACGACGTGGGAGCCTCCGCTTGACCGCGCGGAACGGTTGGTGACCGACATCCTCACCCGACGGTCCTCGGCGGTTCTCAAGGGCGACGAGCAGGCGTGGTTGGCGGATGTCGATCCGGGCGACCCCGAGGTGCTCGCCCTTGAACGCGTGCGGTTTCGTAACTGGCAGCAGCTGCGCCCGGTGAAGTTCGACCTCCTTTACAACAGCGCCAGCCCCCTCACCTTGCCCCCGTCGGGCCAGCCCTCCGGCGCGGTCGTGTCCCGGCACACGGTGCATCTGGTGATGCAGATGGAAGCCGATGTGGCGTTGAACCGGGCCGACTACACCTACACCGTGGCGCTCACCGGCGACGCCGCCCGCGTCGTCGACGTCGCGCACCTGAGTCACGACTCGCCGGACGCCGACCGGAAACGGTTCGGTGACCCGGTCTTCGACGCCCCCTGGGACACCGTGCCACTCCGGTCCGCCCGGCAGGGCAGCGTCACCGTGCTCGCCCCGGAGAACAGCCGCTGGGATCCGGCCGCCTACGTCGGCGCCGCCGCCCGAGCGGAGACGTTCGTGCGCTCACTGTGGGCGCAACGGAGGGCACCCGGCGGGTTCGTCATCCTGCTCGCCGACGACCGCGAGTTCATCCAGTGGTTCGGATACGGGCGGACGGAATCAGCCGAGGGAGTCGCCGGGTACATCAACTGCGCCGAAATCTCCGCCGCGAACGGCACCCCCAAGGACGTGATCCTCGGCGACGACTCAAAGGCCGGCTGCCGCGCCGTGCTACGAATGTCGACGGTCCGGAACGACCACGAGGCCTACACCCTGATGGTCCACGAACTCGCCCACGCGATCGGCCCCTACCTGATGACGGACGTGTACTTCGGCGGCGACCGGGAGTGGCTGAACAAGCCGACGTGGGCCATCGAAGGCTTCGCCGAGTGGGCCGAGAACCTCGCCGGCGGCGACGCCGAGATTCGGCAGGGCACCGACCTCGTCAAGCGACACTGGGCCAAGTACCGGCCGTCGGAGTCGGACCTCGCGATCCCCCTCCCCCTCAACCAGGACTTCTTCACCACCGACGCCACCAGAAACACGTTCAACTACGAACTGTCCGCAACCTTCTTCCGCGCGGTCGAGCAAACCGGCGGACGTCAAAAGGCCGTCGACCTGTACGTCAAACTCGCAACGTCCTCGGAACTCGTCACCGACACCCGCCTCTTCCTCGACCCCGTCATACGGGAACACGGGATCGACCCGGACCGTCTCTGGCAAACACATCAGGACGTCATCGGCTAACGCGGTGACGGGACCACCCCGCGTGCGCGGGGAGCAAATGGTCGCAAGCGCCGTGGCGATGGTCGTCGCGGGACCATCCCCGCATGCGCGGGGAGCACGCCCAAGAGATGCGCCAGGGCTGCAACGGCACGGGACCACCCCCGTATGCGCGGGGAGCACGTCTGGATTCAGCAGCTTGTCGACGAGGGCGAGGGCCACCCCCGGCATACGCGGGGAGCATTCTCCTCCGTTCCGGTGATCAAGGTTCAGCGAGGGAACCATCTCCGCGTGCGCGGGGAGCACCCCACCGCGTAGTACCGGCCGGAAATCGTCCCAGGACCACCCCCGCGTGCGCGGGGAGCACGTAGCAGTGGGTGAGGAAGTTAGGTGGAATCCGGGACCACCCCCGCGTGCATGGGGAGCACTTCCCACCGGCGGACGTCCCGTTCCCGATCCGGGGACCACCCCCACGTGCGCGGGGAGCACCGCCGTGACTCGCTCATGAACGCGGCCCCGTCGGGACCACCCCAGCGTGCGCGGGAAGCACTACCGGTCGTTGTCGGCCGGTGGCCAGCACTCGGGACCACCCCCGCGTGCGCGGGGAGCACTCGAGCAGGCAGTCGGCGTTCGACGCGCCCCAGGGACCACCCCCGCGTGCGCGGGGAGCACGGCTTGGCCTGGCTTGCCCTGGTGAGCCTCCTCGGACCACCCCCACGTGCGCGGGGAGCACCCACCGGTGCCGGGGCTGGGTGCGGCCGGACAGGGACCACCCCCGCGTGCGCGGGGAGCACGCTCCACCGGTCAGCGTCGGAATCTCACCGTCGGGACCACCCCCGCGTGCGCGGGGAGCACGGTGCCATGCCGGTCACGGTACCGCCCCTCACGGGACCACCC
Source organism: Micromonospora sp. NPDC050397 (assembly GCF_044901685.1). Classification (NCBI taxonomy): domain Bacteria; kingdom Bacillati; phylum Actinomycetota; class Actinomycetes; order Micromonosporales; family Micromonosporaceae; genus Micromonospora; species Micromonospora sp. NPDC050397. Next base: position 732,059 of record NZ_JBJDPS010000002.1, on the reverse strand, counting down.
CCGCGTGCGCGGGGAGCATTCTGGGACCCCGCCGCCAGTCGCCGATCCGGGGGGACCACCACCGCGTGCGCGGGGAGCACACGACAGGCAAACCCATCTGGTCTGTCGTGCGGGGACCACCCCCGCGTGCGCGGGGAGCACCGCCGGAAACGCTATCTGCCATTAATGCCGGGGGGACCACCCCCGCGTGCGCGGGGAGCACGGGTTTGCCCGCCTTCGGCGGGTCTGTCCCGCCGGACCACCCCCGCGTGCGCGGGGAGCACGGTCGAGCACCTGCTGTGCCCATTCCTGGTCCGGGACCACCCCCGCGTGCGCGGGGAGCACGTCGACTTGGCCAACAGCTCCGCCTGCCTCGCGGGACCACCCCCGCGTGCGCGGGGAGCACTCTCGCTGACCTCGGCCTTCAAAGATCAAGAGTCGCTGTTTTGTTCACTATCCGTTTTGACGACGGGATCGCCCGGGCGGGGTTCAACGCTTGCAGCCAGAGCGCCAGTGTTTGGAGGCTTTGTTTCAGATGGGTAGCGCAGTCGACGGGTGTCCAGTGGCGGCCGTGCACGAGAAACCACAGGCGTTGCTCGCCTGGTTGTTCGTACACGAGGGTCGCACGACCGGCGGTCGCGACGATGACCTTGTCCCAGAGCGTCGTCTGAAGCGAGGTGGACATACACGCCCATTGAGGCCACCTACACGAGTCGGAGCTAGGACTTTGCCGCACCTCAGCCAGTTCTCCCACCGACAGCTTCCCCGGCTCCGAACAGGACCTCCTCGCCCAGAGACCCACCCCTCGGCCGGCTACACCCTACAAGGCCCGCATCCTGCTTCGCGCCCTCCTCGCCGCCGCCACGAAGCCGCAGGACATCACCACCGCGATGACCACCGAAGAAGGGCTCGCCGAGCCCACCGCCTGCCCTTGGCCCGTACTCATCAATAGCATCCACCGACCGGAAACGAGCACGACCGATGCGTAGCCACGACCTCACCCCCGGCCGCATGATCGGCGTCGTCTTCGACCATGGCGACGACTTCTTTACCGCACTCACCGACGCCTGCCGCACCCACGGCGTCAGGCAGGGCTACATCCCCGTGTTCATCGCCGGACTCTCCACCGCCCAGATCGTCGGCACATGCCAACGCCTCGACAACGCCGACGCCCCGGTCTGGTCACACGTCGACCTGACCAACATCGAAGCCCTCGGCGGCGGCACCATCGCCTGGGACGACACGACCCAGACCATCCAACCCCACATCCACATCACCGTCGGGTTGAAAGAACACAGCGCCACCGCCCACACCAGCCACCTCCTCGCAGCCACCGTCCAGTTCCTCACCGAAATGCTCATCATCGAGATCACCTCGCCAGCGATGCACCGGCTACCGAACCCTGACCTGTGGGACGTACCGCAACTGCGCTTCGGCCTGCCGGGCTCGGACGAGGGGTGAACGAGCCGGTTGTCGCCGTGCTCGGTCCTTGCGGCTACGGTCTACGCCGACCCCCTCCGGTCACTCCAGATCGAGCAGCATCGCGTCGTACACAGGTGCGTCGTTGAACGGTTGCAATTCGCCCAGCCCGTACCAGTTCCACGATAAGTAGGCTGAACGAGCGGGAGCGTTATTGGGCAACACGAGGAGAGTTGCTCGTTCTTCTGACCGGCCAGCGAGCAGCGCGTCGTGTAGCTGTCTGGCATAACCGCGTCGCCGGAACGCCTCTCGTACCATGATTTCATTGAGAGCGAAAGTACGCCGACCGTCTTCTACCAGCAGCGCGGGATCGACGTCATCCCGGAGCCCCGACCACCACCGCGACCCTGGCGGCAGGGTGTAACCCAGGGCGTAGCCAATGAGTTGGTTGTCAAGGCGACCGACCACAGCCGAAAAGCCATCGCGTGATGCATACGCAACGAGCCGATCCCAGTAGCGCGGGACAGAAAAGAACGGCGTATCGAGCTGCTCCGCGTATACCTCGGTGTACACCGCCAACAGTTCGTCGCGGTACTGGTGCAGTTCTGTCGCGTTGAGGCGGTCGAAGGTGGGTATTGGTGTGCTGGCTGTCACCGGTGGTCCGCCACGCTGGGATAGCGGGCGAGGAAACCCGCGACGGCGGGGATTCGAGGGTACGCAGCGAGTTGATGGGCGACGGTCTGCAACTCAGCGTGCACCCGCCAGCTCGCTACCTCTCCGGTTAGGTCGTCAAGTGCCTCGTTTGCTGCGTCCGCCGCACCGTCGGGTGCGCCGGCCGAGAGACGAGCGCGGGCTAGGCGCACCCGGTAGAGGGCGCGGTTCCGTGCGTACCGATCGTCGTATCCAGCGATGGCCTGTTCGAGTAGCGTTTGGGCTTGGGCTGCTCGGCCGAGTTCGACTGCGCACGTCCCTTCGATGCCATCCAATTCGGCTGGACTCAGAAAAGTGCACCACTGCTCGGTTGGTTTGTCGCCGTCGCGATCGAGCACGCGCCTCGCCCGCCCAATCGCCGTGTCTGTACCGCTCGGATCGGCCATCAATGCCGAGGCGATCGCCTTCCGGAGTTGAGGGACGGCCCCCAACCTTGGGGGACCAGTGACTGTCGAAGTTGCGTTTTCCGCTGCGGAAGCGAACCGGGATGCCTCGCGTGGCCGCCCAAGAGCGTTTGCTTGCAGTGCCAGGTATGCCAGCGTTGCCGTTTCCACCTCGCGGTCGCCGGCCTGGCGGGCCAGCGCTAACGCGTCCGTGAAACACGTTCGGGCGACTCCTTGCTCGCCCGCGTCGAACGCCAGCCAGCCAGCACACATCTGGACCCGTCCGGTGGCCTTGAGGAGGTGCCCCTCGACGGTGCCGGTGTAGCTGCCCTGTTCCAACATGGCATACCCGTCGTTGACTTTTGCAGCGGCTGCCTGCCACAGGCTGTCGCCGCCGTGGCGATAGTCCAATCCGTACAGGCGCACAGCGGCTTTCGATAGCCGCTCGGCGTCGCGAGCGCCCACCCTGCCGGTTAGGCCATCGGATGGTCTTCCGCTTCCCATGCCGGCAACCGCTGCGGCCGTTGCGCCCCACTTGACCAGAGTTCTCCGCCTCATGTCGTCAAACGCTACTCCCGGAAGGTCGTCCGGGACACCGCCGATCTGAGGTTCTCCGGCCGCGACACGCCTCGCGCCTGGGTCCGGCTGCGTCTCGTTGTCCGAGCCAGCGATCCGGCTTGACCATGCATCAGCGTTCCCCCACCGTGCCTGCTCTGCGGCTGCGGTCCTCTCGGCCTGAAACCGCCGCTCCAGCTCCTGGAACCTTCGATATGCCTGGGCTAGTTCACCACCAGCCCGCAGCAGGGTGTCACACCTGCTCCAGAAGATGCGGTCCACAACCTGAGCGCCACGCTCAACCCCCGCGATCGTGCTGCGCGATGAGGGTATCGATCGGGCCAGGTCCAGCTGTGTGAGCTTGCACGCCATCCGCCAGCCTGCAAGCTTCCGCCCGAGTTCCTTCTTCGCGGTGTCGACGTCCTGAATATTGATCATCGAACCGGGCCTTCCGCCATGGCGAAAACTAAACGATCACGACGCACCTGGATGTCGAGGCTGTCCAACACCACGCATGGGCACCCTAACCGATTGTGGCGAGTCGGGCGACAGCCATTAGTCACAGCATTTGGCGCGTCAGCACCACGATCATCGACAATAGCGTCGGAATCTCGTGTCGAGAGCGTTCGACATCGGCGCAAGATGCGTTGCCGTTGCGACTCGACGCTCTTGCAGCAGCCGATCCGGTTGGCGGGTTGTGGCCGGCGACCACCACGCGTCGGCCCACGCCCCGCCGCCCGGCCTTGGCAACACCGTCGAGCGTCGGCAATTCACGCCGACGATAGGCGGACCGCGAGACTGACGGAGACGTACTGGGCTGCTCGGCGTACTGCGGCGCCCGGCGGCTGACCTGTCGACCATGAGTTCCGAGGATCCGTGTCGGAATCTCGTGTCGAGGGTGTTCGACATCGCTTCGGCAGGGCTTTAGTACGTCGTAACCGGGTGCGGTGGCCGACGCCAGAGGGGGCTCGGCCACCGGGCTCGCCCGATCCCAAATTAGGGAGGACGGCCATGACCAGCTTGGAACCGACGACGATCGGCAAGCGGGCAGCGGAAATCTTGAAGGCAATGCAGGCGCACCCCGCCTACGCACGCCTCACCGACGCGTCGATGAAGTACAGCCCGTGTTGGGCGACGTTCACCGGGTACCCGACGATTTCAAAGTGGAATCTGGAGGCCGACGGCGGGCCGCTGCTGGTTGAGGCGCTGCGTGTGCTGGCGCTCAAGGCTGCGGTGTACGAGCTGACCGGCGGCGACGAGCGGGCCGCAGAGCTGTTGGTCCCCGACCCGGTGGACGAGATGATCCACGCCGTCTTGGCGCAGTTCACGCTCATGACGAAGCTGCAAACAGACCTCGGTTTGCTCTTCCCGCACGCCACCGAGCTGGAGTCCTACACCTACACGCGGGGCTGCGTCACCGACGACTACTACGCCGCCGCCGGGTGGGGTGAGCAGCCTCTGCGGTACTGGCTCGACAGCCGTGAGGTCAACCGACGGCTGGTCATCCTCAACGGTCTCTACCAGCAGGTCGGGATCGGGGTCGATGGACGCAGTCACAACATCGACTTCGACACCGTGCCGGACAACTGGAATCCCGTAGGCGCTGCCAGCTAGCGGCGGGCCAGCTCGACCGAGAGCACTCGGCGCAGGGCCGCGACCACATCGCGGGCGGGGAACCGTTGGGTAGCGACCCGTTCGGCCCGCGCCACCTCCGTAAAAATCTGATCCTTGCCGGCCGTACGCAGTGTCGCGACCAGCCATCCCTCAAGGTCTTCCCGTTCCGTCGGCAGTTCCAACGCCTCCGGCGACGGTGGCGGGGCGGGAAGACTCAGGTCCGGCAGCTGCGCACCGCCGGACGCGTACGCACCCGGGGGCATGCCGACTCGGTACGGATGGACGCACACCGCCGTACCGTCCGGGCCTACCCGCCACCCGACGGCCGGGTCGTAGGCGAACTGACGGTCCGGACGGCTCACGACGTCGAAGCGTCCCGGGCCGAGCACCTGGGCCGGGCAGACCCCACAGGTGTCGCCAGGCCACGACGGCAGCGGACCATCCACGCGCCAATCCTAGGGCGGAAGGTGCCCAGATGACCGTCCTATCCCCGCCACGCCACCCGACGATCGACCAGGCCATGGCAGACGCCCGCACCTGGTGTGCCGGTCGGATCATCGACGATCGGCCTGCCTTCGCCCACGCCGTCCGGGTCGCGGTCACTCTCGGCCTTCACGTTCCAGACGTCGCACCGGACATGGTCGCGGCTGCGCTGCTGCATGACAGTCCAGAGTTCGCCCCGACCGGCATCAATCTCGACGCCGTCCTGACCACCCGCTACGGCCGAGAGGTGACCCGGGTCATCCGGGCCTTGGAAGTCGAACACGCCGCGCTCGACAGCTCCGACCCGCCGGTCACCGTCGATGACCACCCAGTGCTCCTAATCTCCACCGCGGACAAGATCGTGGCTCTCACGTCCCTGCTGCGCCGCGCCGTCCTCTCGGGCAACGTTGACGCCTTCTTCGGCGCTCGCGCCGGACTGCTGCGCTTGCTGCCGTACTTTCGGCGGTGCCATCGCGCCGGCACCGAGCATTTGCCACCCACCATGACCGACCAGCTCGGCATCGTGCTCGATCAGTTCGACCAGGCCACCGCCTCCGTACGGCTCGCACCGCAATGAGTCGTAGCTCGTGGGACCCCCACGTCATCGAGCGCCTGTGCGTCGATCTGTGCATGGCAGCCGGTCTGGCTGCACCAGAGCGACGATTACCGATCCGCGTATGGCGACTGTCCGGGGTGGAACGGGTTCACCTCGCCAACGGCGAAACCTGCATCCTCAAGTACGCCGAGGCGCCGTTTGCTCACGAGGCACAAGCACTGACCATCGCTGCCGCACGCCGCATCCCCGTACCCACGCTCCGCGCCGCCAGCACTGGCAACGGCGTCCTCGCCATGATCCTCGACGATCTCGGGCGCAGCATTCGGCCCCCGCACAGTGCCGACGCAGTAGCCGCCGCCGTTCGCCTACACGAAGGCGGCCCGGCTCCCGGGCTCCCCACCGTTAGTCAATCCACCCTGCAAACCCTGCCCGGTCAAGGCCTGGCACTGGTCGACCACCTTCACACCGTCGGACGAATCGCCGATCCCGAACAGCTCAGACGCCCACTGACCGCCCTCGCCTCGAACGCCCGACGCCTCGCCGCCGACGCGGAGAGGCCACCGTATGGCCTCTGTCATGGCGAGTTGCACCCCAGCGCGATGCACATCGGGCCGGCGGGATGGCACCTCCTCGACCTCGCCCTGGCACATACCGGGCCCGGGCTACTCGATCTCGCCTCCTGGTACGGCACCCGCGAGGCGCCGAACCAGCACTCCCTCGAAAGGCTGATCAATGGGTACATCGCTAGTGGTGGTGACCCCGCCGCCAACACTGATCGTGGTCGCGTCCCAGCCACCGTCTGGGCGCTTGGTTGGCACCGAATTGCTTCCGCCGTTTGGCACCTTGGTCAAGCCGTACGGGACGCCGCGCGGGACAGGGTCGACCCGGCGGACCTACGAGCTGCGCACCGACAGCTTGCTACTGCCGCCGTCCTGCTCGTTCAGTGAGGCTTTCGACCACTTCACAGCCCTGGACGGCGCATCCGAGACCCATGGTGTCGCACGAGTAGCTGCAGCGCCGGGCGGGCGGACGATTCCTGACCCCACTACGAGCCGTGCCCGTAGGGCGCGGCCGATCAGCACCCGGGTGCAAGCGACCTGGACGGAAGGGGTGGCCCGGGATGCTTGAACAGGAGGTCACAACTTCGCTGATCGACCGCTCGCGGCTACTGACAGCGGTCCGCTGCGGCGGCGGCGCACCGCCCGATGACAGCTTCGCGGACCTGCCGATGGAGCAACCGCACGTCATGCGGACAGCTTTGGCCAGGATCATGCCCGGCCAGGTGATGATCACTGGAACGGTCGAGCGGCGACTCGTCATCGCCGAGCGCGCCGAGAGCGAATGGATCGTGGCGGACCTGTCCGGCCGCGCGCACAACACCCGGGTCTGGCCCGCCTGGGCAAGGGCCCACATTGCCCTGGACAGCCCCCGGTCGTGGCTGTCGTCGGCGACGATCACCGCAGAGGGGGTCCACCGGCTGCTGCGGCCTCGCGTACTCCTCACGGCGCTGTACCGACCAGAGATCTTCCCCCTGCCCCGGTTCCCTCTGGGCATCTCCGACCTCGCCCGAGCGGCACGAGAGGCGCTCGCCGGTCAGGTCCAGCTGATGGACATGCAGCTCGGTGTCACCATGAACCGCATCCTCGCCAGCATCGAGCAGGATCGGCCGGACATCCTCGGCGTCAGCGCGACCTTCGGGCAACACGATCTCCTCACCGAACTGCTCGACGCGATGTTCGCCGCGGAGAGCCCGCCGATGGTCCTTGCCGGAGGCAGCCTGACCGCCCGCAACGAACGTCTGCTCCTCCACCGCTACCCCGGCCTGCTCATCGCTCGCGGCGCGGGGGAACCAACCGTGCAGGACGCCATTGCCCACTGGCACGGCGACATCGGGCCAGCAGAAATCCGGGGAGTGGGTTACACCAACGGCGCCAGGACCTCCGGGACTGGTCTACTTCAAGTCGCGCGCCGCAGGACCGCCACCGTCGGAAACCGGGCACAGGCCGATCCGCTGCCGGAACTGGACCTGCTGGACCTGACGTTCGCCCACCGAGGCGTCGCCCAGTTGGAATCCTCTCGTGGGTGCACGAACTCGTGTTCCTTTTGCCCGCGGGGGCATAAGGGCCAGTGGTCCGGTGCCGCGCCGGAGAGCTTTCCGGACATCCTGGCCGCGATGAGGGAGGTGTTCGCCCGGTACCCGGACATCTCCCGCACCCTCTTCCTCGTCGACGAGGAGTTCATCGGCGGCGACGCTGGCGCGGTGAGCCGGGCGTTGGACGTCGCGGCGACCGTGCACCAGGCCGGGTTCCGGTGGGAGTCGTCGTGCCGAGTGGACCAGGTGGTCGACCCGGCCCAGGACCGGGCCTGGCACATCGACCGTGCGGGGATGTGGCGCCGCCTGTGCGAGTTGGGGCTACGCCGCATGCTGTTCGGCGTCGAGTCCGGCGTCACCTCGATCCTCGAACGGTTCAACAAGGAGACCACCGCCGAGCAGAATGCCTTGGCCATCCGAACCCTGTCCGCGCTGGGCATCCCTACCCGCCTCACCTACATCACCTTCGACCAGCTCATGGGCCGTGACGAGTTGGCCGCGAGCTACGCGTTCCAAGGTCGCACCGACCTGCTGCTGCGGCCCCTGCCGCACCTGCCGGTCGAAGCGATCGTGGACGGCGTCCACGACGAGGCGTTCGTCGCGGCCCACCGCACCGGCAGGCCGCTGCACACCGGGATTTCCTACATGCTGGTCTCGATGGAGTGCCTCATCGGCGCGGCCTACACCCGCCGCGTCGAGGCCGCCGGCCTCGCCGGTGCCGTACGGCCCTCCATGGGTCGCGTTGACGCGGACTTCGCCGACTGGCGCATTGGCCGAACCTCGCACCACGCGCAACTCTGGGTCGACCGGCACTTCCCCCTCGACTACACATTGAAGAGCCTGGAGAAGCTCCTCGATGGTGAGTCCCGACGGCAGGTCCGAGGCGCGCGGGTCGTTATCAAAGATGCCGCGTATACGCTGCTCGGCCGTATGCTCGACCGCATCGACCGGTACACCATCGACATCCCCCGTCCCGACGCGCTCGACGCCGACCTGCTGGCGGCGATGGCCCACGGCCTCGACGACCTACGTCACCGCATGACCAGCACCGTCGGGGCGGTGGCGGCGATCCTGCCTGCGGATGCCGCGCACATCCTGCGCGCCGAGTACACCCGGTGGCACACGCCGACCGGTTGGCAGCTCATCAACGCGGCGGACCCGTGCGGCACCTGACTCCGACCCGGCTACCGCAGCGCGCCCTGACCCGGCTCGGCCGGAGCGTACCGGCGCTCGCCGCCGGCTGCTGGCCCATCGCAGGCCCGTGCAGGAACGGCGGGGTCGACGTCGGCTGGGCACCCATCGACGACGACACCGCCAGCCGCGCGCTCCGGACGGCCTGGCAGGCCGGGGTAAGGCTTTTCGACACCGCCGACGTGTACGGCCACGGTAACGGCGAGTGCCGTCTCGGCGTCCTGGTCGCCGAGGTGCCCCGCGACCAGATATTGATCTCCTCGAAGACCGGATACGACGCCCGCGACGGGCACCCTTACAAGCCACACCGAATGCGCCGCCAATTGCGCGGGTCGCTCACCCGCCTCGGTACCGATCACCTCGACATCTACGCCTTCCACAGCGGGGACTTCGGCAAGGAAGACGAGTACCTCGACGCGGCGGTCGACCAGATGCGCCAGTTCCAGCGAGACGGAGTTATCCGCGCCATCGGCATGCGGGCACCCCACGAGTTCGCCGTCGAATGGACAACCGAACCCGGCAGCGCGGGAGGTCGTTCGGCCCGCCGGTTCCTTCACCTGTTCGACCGAATCCGGCCCGATGTCATCGCCGTCCGGCACAACCTCCTCAGCCCCACCTACCAACCCGGCGAGACAACGATCTTCGACCTCGCCCGCCAACATCAGGTCGACGTCCTGATCAAGCAAGTCCTCGCCCAAGGCCTGCTCGTCCACCATCACGGCATCGGCCCGCTGTTCGGCCCGGGTGACCACCGACAACGTCACCACTGGTTCAGCCCGCTCGGACGACGCATCATTTGGGACGAATCCGAGCAGATCCGCACACGCTTTGGGAACACTCCCGCAGACCTCGCCCGCGTCGCCATCGGCTACGCCCTAGCCACATCCCACGACGCGGTGGCCCTGATCGGCTTCCGAAACGCCGACCAGATCACCACGAACACCAGCGTCGTGACATCACTGACCAGCGAGGACATCGCCGTGCTGGAAGCCGTCGGACGCCAAATCCGCAGCCGTCTCGATAAGGCATTCGGCATCGCCCACACCTCAGGCCGCAAAGAACCAACTACCCGCGAGGAACCTTCATGACCGAGACACCACCGCACCGCTTCCCCGTCGACGTCCTGATCCTGCTGCAACGGCCAGACGGAGACATCCTGCTCACCGAACGCGCCGGCGGTATCTATCTGTCCGGACACTGGTCCGTCCCCGGCGGCAAAGTCGATGACGGCGAGCCCGTCACCCTCGCCGCGATCCGCGAGGTAGCCGAGGAAACCGGGATCACGCTCCTACCCCGACACCTCACCTTCATCGGCGTCACCCACCACCTGCCGCCACACCGCGATTCCCGCATCGGTTTCGCATTCCTCGCGACCGGCTGGGAAGGCGAACCGCGCAACATCGAACCGGAGAAGTGCTCACAGCTCGCCTGGTACGCCCCCGACAGCCTGCCTGATCCGACCATGCCGTACACCCAGGAAGTCGTCCGCCTGTACAGAGAGAAGGAGAGCTTCTCGCTTCACGGCTGGTAACAGCCTCCGGCCGACAGGTTCGTGTCAGTGTCGAACAGCCTCGACGCAAAATTTCGACATCCCGGCTCGCGTGGTCGCCTCGATGCTCGGCGGGGCGACCCGCGTCGCACTGGCCAGCCGGCTATCGTGCGCCAGCATGCCCGCACCTCCGACCCACCCGGTTGACGTACTGCTCCTTCTCACCGACGCAGACCATGTGCTCCTCGCGCTGCGCGACGGCACCGGATACGCCGACGGACAGTGGAACCTGCCAAGCGGCAAGCTCGAACCCAACGAAGACGCCATCAGCGCCGTAATCCGCGAAGCCCGTGAGGAGATCGGCCTGCCGCTCTCTCCGGACGAGCCACGGCTGGCCGCCACGGTGCACCACCGCAATCCCACCGGATACGCCCGCATCGGCCTCGTCTTCGCTGTGCCACACGACCCCGGCCGCCATGGGCTGCCCTTCAACGCAGAACCGCACAAGTGCGCCAAGATCGAATGGTTCCCAACAGCGCTGCTGTCCTCGAACACCTACCCATACACAACGGCCTGCGTCCAGGCTTTCAGCGAGGGCCGCCCCTTCGCCTTGGATGGCTGGTAACCAACGGACATGTCTTGGCCCCGGTTCGGGTAGCGCGATCCGTCGGCCGTTGGTGACACCTGTCGGCAACGCCCGGACGGATCTCGGGCAGCACGGCGACCGCGTCGACGTGGGCTGGTTCAGCGGGTGCGACAACGATCAGGAAAATGCACTCTTATCGGGGCGAGTATCGCAGACCAGGCACATCGAGGGGGCGGCGAGACAAGCGAGTTGTCGTTCAGGGACGCGCAGGGTTTCGGAGGACCGCGAGACCATTCGCGAACGAGGCGGTCAGGCTGTCCAGGACGGCCTTTCCCTTGCTGGCCGTGGCAAGGGATGGCTGCCCGATGACTCCGGTATCGGTGTAGCCGCGCATGCCGAGGACAAGTAGGTCCGGTCGCTCGGTTCGATGATCCGCAATCTGGTAACCGTCGCGTACGAGTTCAGGGCACAGGTGCAGCAGCAGGGAGGTCTCGATCTCCCCGGCGTGCATGTCGTCGTGGCCGCTGCTGAGCAGCCCGGCCTCCTGGCGGGCCGTCTCCCAGTCCTGCCGGCGCGGGTACAGCGCCATACGCCGCTCGCCGACGTTGGCCTCCTGCACGACGTTGGACAAAACGTAGTTCCCACCATGGCCGTTGACCACGACCAACCGGCCGACGCCCGACCCGCGCAACGACTCGGCGACGTCGATAATGATGCTGGCCAAAGTGGACGAGCGGATACTCACCGAGCCGGGCCAGCCGGCGTGTTCCTGCGAGCAACTGATGCTCACGGGAGGCAGGAGCATCAGGTCGTAGGCGGTGGCGGCGGCCTTCGCGATCGCGCAGGCGATGATCGTGTCCGTGAGCAGGGGTAAGTGATCTCCGTGCTGCTCGAAACTGCCAACGGGTAGCACGGCGACGTCCGCAGCCCGGCGAGCCTCGTCCGTGGTCGTAGCGGCGGTGACCAAATCCATGATCACAGTCTGACCGTCGAGGCGACGAGAGAAAAGGCATCCCTGAACCCGGCCACCTCGACGGACGTCGTCCGCCCGGCGAGCCGGGCATGCAACTGACCGAGGGTCCGCATCGCGCGTGCGGAGGACGTCGCGGCAGTCAAAGTCAACGCCCGGCTTCCCTCCATACCCGCCTCGACCAGCCGGCCGGCGGTCGCGTAGGACAAGGCGAGCCAGGCTCGTGTCAGCGCTTCGTCCTGACGGTAGTCGACGGGCCAGCCGTTCAGGACCTCCTCCAGTGCACGCGCCGCCACCTCAGCTCGACCGAGCCGTAGCAGGCAGTACCCCTCGTGGGCCCGCAGGTAGGCGAGGGTGCAGTGGCGGCCAATGGTGTCCGGGTCGTCCGTGCCAACGTCCGCGGCGTGATCGATCAGTCGATGTGCGGCCTTGATCGCCGCCAGTGAGCGCATTTGGTCGCCACGAAGGGCATGTCCCTGGGCCTGGCGAATCAGGCACAGGCCACGGTCACGATCGGTGAGTGCCACAAGGGCCTCGGCAGTTCCGGCGAGTGCGGCGGCTTGAGCGCTGTCGAGCTGTTGCGCCTGCCGCATCAAGACGTAGGCAGCCATCCGCTGGTCTCCCGCCCTACGCGCCAGCCCGAGCGCCTGGTCGAGCCAATGCGTCGCGGCCGTTGCGTCCCCGAGGTTGTCGGCGGTCCATGAACCGAACTCCGCCCACCGCGCCTCCACTGCCAGCAGACCTTGCTTGACATCCTCCGCCGCCTCATCACGGTAGCGGCGGATGACAGCCGACTCCCGGCAGACAGCTTCATAGACCTGCCGGGATCCGAACATGTTGTGCGAGACCGCGAGGAGTCGAAGCATCTCGGTCCAGTGCAGGGCCAACACGGGATCCACACCTACCGAAGCATGTTCCAGCCCAGGCGATCCCCGTCCGGCGGACCGGTCCGGCAGCCCAACGGGCGGTCCACCTGACACCGCCGAAGGCCGCGCGGCCCAGCCCTCAGGAAGCGACTCTTGGCCCGCCCCGGCTAGGACGTCACCAAGCGCCTGCGGCAGATCGCGCTCGGCCTCACCCCCACCGCGCGCGTTGCCCGGCATCGGCCTTCTCCTCATCAAGCCGCCGCTTGAGTCGCCGGTAATCGTCGTACCCGGCAAGCAGCTCACCGCCAGCACCCAGGAACGTCTCGCACCGCTGCCAGAAGACCCGATCAACAACCTGGTCGCCACGCTCAACCCCGGCGACGGTGCTCCGAGTGCTGTGCACCCGCGCAGCCAGATCAGCCTGAGTCAGGACACGCAAATTACGCCGTTCCGCAAGCCTCGCACCGAGCGTGCGCTTCGCGTCCTGGACCTGCTGCGGATCGATCACGACACCCCGACCTCCACGACCGCGCCATAGACGCAAGAGCCAATCGACGCAGAGCGAAACCACCGTAACCGACCTCAACACGGCCAGCGAGCGTCCACCTCATCCGGGCGCGCCAGCGGCAAGAAAGAGGGAGGGAAATGATCAAGGTAAGAAACGGAGTTGCCGCGACCGATTACCTGCCACCTTCCGGCCGCAGCCGCTGACCGTCAAGCCGGTAGAAGATCTTGTTGCCGTGCTGTGAGACGCCCATCCTCTCGTAGAAACGTTGGGCCTTCGCGTTATCCCGATCGGTGGTCCACTCGATCCGGCTGCAGGAGTTCGAGGTCGCCACCTCGACAAGGCGGTCCATGAGGAGCTGTCCAACCCCTCGGCCCCTTGCCGCGTCCGCCACGTACAGCTCCTTGAGGTAGAGCGAGCGCGTCAGGCCGGCGGCTGGCCATAGGAAGGAGTACGTCGCGAGCCCGACGAGCACCTCTCCATCCCAGGCCAGCACGGCGTACGCCAGGGGCGGGTCACCGAAAAGGGCCTCGTTGATCTGGCGTATCCGTACGTCAAGCGGCTCAACCTCGGTCTCGCCGTAAAATTTGTCCAGTTCCTCCAGTAGAGCGGCGATCGTGTCGACGTGGACTGGTTCGGCGGGTACTACGACGGTCAAGGAAGTGCACCTTTCTATCGGCCCTCGGTGAGGAGTGCCCGGAGGTCACGTGCGGTCGAGGACGATCGCTGGACCGGGGGCAGTGTGTCGAGAACGAGGCGGGCGCGTTCGGCGATGATGCCCTGCCGCTTCGCCTCGTCCAGACTCCCGATTGTCTCTGTGAGCGAGTCGAGGGCCTCGGTGGCGTGGCCTGTTTCTGTCAGGCAGATGGCGCGGTCCAGTCGGGTGAGCGCCCAGTCGGTGTAGTCGCCGGGGGAGCAGAGTTCGAGGGCCCGCTCCTGCGCGGCGAGCGCGAGGTCGACCTCTCCCAGACGGGTGTAGGCGTTCTCCTGATGGAAGCGCAGCTGGGCCTCGCTGTAACCGAACGCGGAGGCGCTCAAAGCGTCTCCGTCAAGGTGGGACAGGAAGTTCTCGGCGCGACCCAGCGCCGCCCGGGTCTCCTCCCGTCGTCCGGTCGCGGCGTGCGTCCGCCCCTCGATCGCTGCTGCCAGAGCTGTCCCCGCGGACGCCCTGTGTCCAGCGATCTCCTGCGCGTGACGTGCGACCTCGACAGCTTCGCGGAAGTCCGTTTTGTAGTAGTGGACATGGGCCTCCTGCGCGAGCACCCATGCTTGGATCATGGGGTCCCCCGCTTCGATGGCCGCGAGCCGTGCGGTGCGCGCCCAGCGGTGCGCCGCGGTTGTGTCGTCGATCCTGCACAGGACCAGGCACAGCAGGCCCGACATCTGCGCGGCCATCCCGGTCAGACGGCGCAGGGCAGAGGCGGACGGACGACGGCCGATGAGTTCTATCAGCTCCGTGAGGTCGCCAGCGATATCACGAAGCAGTGCGCCGGTCGAGCGATCACGAGTCGCACGGCCGTGATGAGTGAGGATCCGGTCCCACTCGTCGAGCCCGGATGCGTTGATCGACCCCAGAGTCAGGGTTTCGTTGAGCGAGCGGCGCAACGCATCCACCTCGGCGATCGCGACCGTGAGGTCGGCACCGGTCCCGCTCGCGCCCTCCGGCGACACGAGTGCTCTGGCAGGATCTTGGGCCGGGTCAGGCAAACTAGCCTCGGCGATCATCGCAGGGTCAAGGACCGCGCCCCAGCGGGCATGGCGAGCTGCCTCGGCCTTCTCCTCCTGGTGTCGGACTTCAAGAGAACGGTATTCGTCGTAGCCGCCGAGCAACTCGCCGCCTGCTCTGAGAAGCGACTCGCACTGCGCCCAGAAGATCCGGTCGACCACCTGCCGGCCGCTTTCGACGTTGGCCACCGTGCTCCGAGTACTGTGCACCCGCCGTGCCACATCGTCCTGCGTCAGCCCGCGGGTCGAACGCCACCCGGCGAGCTGCCGCCCGAGCGCTCGCTTGACGTCACTGAGTTCCTGCGGATCCACGAGGATGTCCCTCCACCACCGTCGGAGGTGTTGATCACCGCTCGCTACATTTCCCTCACGGCACGCTGACATTAACGGATGAGAGCGGCGCAGGTCATCCCGCCCATCCGGGTAGCTGCGGATGAACCAGGACGCCACCACCACTGCAAGCCAGCCAGAGCTTCCGCCAGGAGAGGCAGCGCGGGCCACTCGCCAACGAATCCGCGTCCCACTATCTGGACTTTGCGCCAAACTGTCGCGCCATGATCAAAACCAACTTGGACTAGGCCGGCGCGCACCGGACGGGGCGGGACGCGAGGGATGCTCGTCGCACGAGCACCCACCGAGCACCCAACCGTCCACAAGGGATGAAAGAGGCAAGGGGCCTGACCGCCATTCTGGCAGGTCAGACCCCCTGTTGATCTTGTGCGCCCGAAGGGATTCGAGCCCCTAACCTTCTGATCCGTAGTCCGATGCTGCGGTCTCGATCCACAGGAGCGGCACCCACACGGAGGCGAGGCCCACGTCGAGCGCGGCCATCATGCCCCCACCGCTCCCCCGACCCCACGACCAATCAGCGAACGACGGCCGGTGCCCCAGGCGCCGGCCGTCGTCGCGTCCTGCCCGGCCCTACCCAGTTCCACACCAACCTCTTGGAGACCTCTCTCATGGCTACGCCACAACGACGCCAGTCCGCCCACCCGAGCCAAACGATCACTCCCGCGCCATCCACTCCCCCGACCCAGGACAGCGAGGTATTGCTCTACACACCCGCCGAAGCCGCGCAACGGCTCCAGGTCCGTGAGTCCTGGCTACGCAAGAAAGCCGCCGCCCGGCAGGTGCCGTGCACCTTCCTCGGCAAACACCTGCGCTTCTCCCCCGCCGACCTCGCTGCGATCATCGCCAACTCCGCCCGCCCGGCCACCGGCCGCCGCCCCCGACGCAAACCCCCGACCACGGTCCGGGATCGCGACTTGCCACCACCCGCCGAGCGAAGCGTCCATGCACACCCGGATGACCACACATCACACGGGAGCAGCCCATGGCGTGGATAGAACAACGCGGCACCAGGTACCGAGTCCGGCTACGGCTCCCCGACGGCACCGTCGCCACCGACTCCTCCCACCCCACCTACAAAGCCGCCGACATCCGACGCAAACAAGTCGACGCCAACCAGGCCCTCGACACCTACCTCGACCCCGCCCTCGGCCGTATCACCCTCACCGAATGGGTCGCCATCTGGGAAGCCGGGCACATCGCCGGCGACGCGAAATGGGCCGCGTACCGCAGCCACCTCCGCAACCACATCCTCCCCCGCTTCGGCGACACACCCCTGAACAACATCAACCGCCAAACCATCAAGGTCTTCGTCAAAGAACTCAAGACCCACCTCGCCGACAGCAGCGCCGCCAGCGTTATGAGCCTGCTCAGCCTTCTTCTCCGCGAGGCCGTCGCTGACGGACGCATCACCCACAACCCCTGCCAAGGAGTCAAAGTCGTGACCCGCCGAGCCGCCGAACGCCCCCACGCCACCGCCACCCAGGTCAACACCATCGCCAGTCGGATCGACCGCCGTTCCGACCAGATCCTCGTCATCACCGCCGCCTACACCGGAATGCGGTGGGGCGAACTCGCCGGCCTCGCCCGCACCAACACCCACCTCGGCGACGGACTCATCCGCGTCCACCCCGAGGTCGGCGCACTCCACGAAGTCCAAGGCCGCCTCTACCTCGGCCCACCCAAAACCGCCGGCTCCGCCCGCGACATCCACCTCCCACCCTTCCTCATCACCCTCCTCCACGAAGTCCTCGACAGCCACGACCACGACCAGGTCTTCTGCGGCGCCCGCGGCGCCTACCTCCGCCGCTCTAGCATGTCCCGCCGCGTCTACGGCCCCGCCGTCAACGGCAACCCCCGCCAACGCACCGGACCCGTCATCGAAGGCATGCACTTCCACGACCTCCGACACACCCACAAAACCTGGATGATCGAAGACGACATCCCCGAAATCGCCCAAGCCCGCCGACTCGGCCACCAACTCACCGGCGTACGCGGCATCTACAGCCACGTCACCCCAGCCATGAACCAAGCCATCACACAAGCCCTCGAAAACCGCTGGCAAACCACCCAACCCACAACCCGGCAGCGCCACCTACGGGCCGCGTAACGCGTGCGGGGACGACGGGGCCCGGGTGTGGCGCCGTGGTCGCCGCGAGAAGAGCGCGGCGCGTGCGGGGACCGCCACATCTCATCTGCCCCGATCACAACGCCGCACAGAGGACCGCCGCGCGTGCGAAGGAGACGACGTGGCGCTGTACCTGAAGTTGCCGGCCCTGCGACTGGGCTTGCTGTCCAACATCCACGAGATTTGGGAGACCTCCGGGCACACCTACGGCGCGGACCGGGTGCACCGGCAGCTGCGCTTTGACGGCGTCCGCGTGGGCGGCAAGCGGGTCGAGCGGTTGATGGCCAGCCAGGGCTGGCAGGGCGCGTTCCTGCGTCGCGGCTGGCGCGGCGGGTCCACCCGGCAGGGCCCGGACGCGACGCCCGCGCCGGATCCGGTCAACCGCGACTTCACCGCGACCGGGCCGAGCCGGCTCTGGGTCGCCGACGCGATCCGCATCCCGTGCGGTCAGGGAGTGTTTTGGCTTGCCGGTCGGACGCCAAGCGAGAATATGCGCGGCGCGGCTCGTCCGGTGGAAAGCCTATCGCATGTCGGAGGGCTTAGTCCGGCTTCCTGGGATCTGAACGGTGATGATGTGGCGGGGGACCGGGTCCTCGTTGATGTCGAACGGGGTGTGGCCGACCAACTCACTCAAGTGCGGGGGTGGGCCGGTCGGGTCGAATGCTTTATGTCGGAGGGCGATGAGGAATCCGATTCGGACGTCTGTAACTTGGTAAGCTGCCGCCTGTTTGAGATAGGCGGTTCTGTCGCTCATGGGAAGCTTGGTTGAGTCGACCTTCATTTCGATGTTGATGGCGAAGCCGTCAAACGTTAGCCGGAGGTCGATTCTTCCGCCGCCAACGTGTGGTTCCTCGAATCTGACGTAAGATCCGAGTTCGCTGCTTGCCAGGAAGTCGTTGAGGTCGAGGTGGATCTTGTCCTCTTTGGCTTCCGGGTCGAACAGGTATGGGCGCAGGTTAGATTGGGCGTTGGTTCTCGTTGTTACGAATCGAATGATGATGCGCAGCAGTTCATTGACGGCTACTCTGACATCGCCGCGGTAATCGGGGCTTGATTGGAGAGCACTGCAGATTGCATCGTAGACGTCGGATTCGGTCAAGCTGAGGCTTTTCCTGCTGGTGGTTCGATCGCTGACTGCGTGCGCCAGCTCGGCGAGAGCGGCAGGATTCCAGGTGCGCAGGTTCCTGACTGCATCCGAGTCGCTCGGGAGGAGCTGGCTAAGTGGTGGCGGCAGCGGCGCATCTGCCGTACCGCCGCGGTCTTTTCCCTGGCCTGCTCCCCCGAGCGCGTGCGTCTGGGCGGCGGCCAGTACCTCGCGGGCCGCCTCAAGCTGCCCGGCCAGGACGAGCCGGTGATTTTCGTCGGTCTCGCGCACGACCTGCTGTTCGAGCGCCTCGGCATGATCGTGAAGATTGCTCAGCAGGCCGGCGGTTCTCGCGAATCCGGTTTCGATGATGGGCTGCACGAGGGTGAGCAGTCCGTCGGCGTCGTCGGGATTGCGGACGACTTGCACTGAACGCGAGCCCATGTAGATCTGCAGGAGGTGGTCCACCAGGACCGCAGCGTGGTAGAAGCTGTCGCGGTCGAGCTCGTCGCGGAGGCGCCCCAGTTCGTCGGCGAAGCGGCTCCAGGCGGCGAGGGCTGCTCGTTTGGGGTCGCCGTACCAGTGGTTCAAGCCGATGGAGGCGACGTTGATCCTGCGGACTTGTTCGGAGAGGGCTGCAAGTGATTCCGGGTCGAGGGCCGGAATCGTGAGCGCTTCGACGTTCGGGGGCCGGTCGCTTGAGTGGCGCAGGAGTGCGATGAGGGTCTCGACGACGCCGAGAAGCGCGCCCGCATCCTCGCGTTCGTAGTTGTCGTGGGCAGTGCTGAGATAGCCGGCTGATGCGCGTAGGTGGCTTGCCATCAGGCGCAGGTCCGATTCGCGCAGCGCGGTAACCAGCTCGATGCCGGCCAGTACCCACGTCGCGTCGGAGCCTATGTCCTCGGGGTCTACGCTGGGGATCGGTGGGCCGGCGGGCTTGTCGAGTCCGGCGACGACACGGACGACTCTGGTCAGTGAGGTAGCGTGCGGCCAGTAGTCGACGGCTGTGCCGACCGCTCGGATGACCGCGGTGGCGAGCGGCTTTGGTAACGGGGTATTGAATCTGCCCAGGAGGGCGAGCAGTTCGTATGGTTGGTCCAGCTGGATGAGGCTCAGTCGGGTGAGTCCTGTGAGGGCGTCGGCTGCTCGTTGGGCAGTACGCGAGTCTGGTTCGTTAATCTTGGTGAAATCTCGTACGATTTGATTGAGTTCGTCGGCCAGGCTGTCGCTGATCTCGGCCACGGCCGCTGGGCAACCGAGCAGGATACTGAGGCTGTCGTTGAAGATGGCGGGCCTAATAGACCGTGTGATCGCCTCAGTGACGGCGCGGATGGCTGCCGCGTAGGCGTCTGGCCGGTTGTCTGGGTTGGCGCTCTCCCGCGCGATGAGCGCTACCAGCGGGACGAGTACAGGGTCGTCGGCTGTGGCGGCGCCGTCCGCGGCGATGCGCTCCCAACCGCCGAGGACGGAGACTGCCTGGGCGCTAGGAGGCTGCCCTCGTGCGGCGGCGAGCAGGCTTCGTAGGTCGTCGGCAAGGGCGGAGGACGTTGTGTTAGTCATACGTCCTCCCGTGCTCAGGCCGGTGTTGGTGCGAAGCCTAGTGCGATCGTGTGGGGCTACCCTAGGAATGTCGGCGTTTCAGTCACCATACGTAGGTGTCGCCTTCGGCCACGATCCGGTTGGCGGTGGGGAGTAGGTCCAGGAGCGGGCCGGCGTTGCGGGTGGCAACGAAAATCTGCATTTCTGCGCCTTGAGCGACGGTTTGCAGTGCTTCCACCATGGTGGCCAGGTCGGCGTCGGGCATTTCTTCTGCGGCAGGTGAGTCCAGTACGAGTAGTCCGGGGTGGCGGCCGATGTCTGCGGCGAAGCCGTGGTTGATGAGGGCGATGGCGGTGGCAATCTTGAGCCGCAGCTTCTCGCCGTCGGTGAGGCTGCTGTAGGTAGTCTTGGCGGCACTCTTGTACATGGACATGCTGGCCGAGCCGTTGAGTTTGATGTCTCGGAGGTTGCCGGCGCCGAAGCTGTCGGCCAGGTTCTCAATCTCGGCGGAGATCCTGGCCAGCAGTGGGTCCTGTTCGTCTTTCACCCATTTCTGCAGGACCTGTTCGGCAGCATCGGCGACGGCGGCCCGTACGGGGTCGACAGGGTCGATGGCGGCCGGGTCGCTCGATTGGTTCAGGGCAGCGAGGGCGCCTTCGGCGCGTGCCAGTGTGAGTTCGAGCGTTCGACGTTGGTCTGCTGCGGTGAGCAGGTTACGTCCGGCTTCGGCTTCCGCGGCGAGGACGTCGCGTTGCGCGGAAATCTCGCGGATCTGTTCCTGCAGCTTCGTGGTGCGTTGCTCGGCCGCAGCGACTGCTGCCGCGGCTGCCTCGATATCGTCAACGGGCTGCTCGCCGGCCGACGCCGAGTCGGGGCCGGGGGACGTGGCTCCTGATACCAGGGCCGCGACCGAGGCGGGTGGCACCGTTGCGGCGACGATGACGTCGGCTTCGAGTGCTTCAAGGTTGAGACGGCTGGTGCAGACCGAGCAGCGGTGGTGGGTGGGCTCGGCGGCTTGCCGTTCGGCGGTGACCTCGGCGGTGCAGCGTGGGCAGACGCTGGGTCGCATCCGGTGAAAGAACTTGGTCGCGAGAGCGGTCTCTTCGTGGGTGTGGGCACGTGCACGCGCGGCTCGAAGCTGCTGGCGGGCGGTGTCGACGAGTTCGGTTTGTGCGAGCAGTCTGGTGTCGAGCTGGTGTACCTGTCGGGAGAGTTCCGAGGCGCGGTTAGCAATTTCCAGCACCGTCTTGAGGTCGGTGTCCTGCGAAGGGAGTTTCGCGAGCTCGTCTTTGGCGTCGTCGACGGCTTGGCTGGCGGTGTCGCGGAGTGCCTTTACCGTCTCGCCGGCGGTTTTGGCCTTCTCGGTCGCTGTTCTCCGCGTGGTCTCCATGCTGCGTTTGGCAGCCGCGGCAGCTGCGTGGGCGGGCACCCAGTCTGTGCCAACGAACATCTGCATCATCCTGATGCCCAGGGTTTGCTCGTTGCCGACGATGGGATCGAGTTGCTTGGCGCGGACGACGAAGGAGCTGGCGTACACCGGCCAGGTGTGGACGACCTCTAACGCCTCGGTCCAGACAGGAATTCGTTCGAGGTGGAGCCGGGGCATCATAAGCGACCCCATGACGCGCTCGAAGCTCGCCTCGTCGAAATCGCCGAGGACAGTTGTTCTGTCAGGTCCGCCGACGTCGCCGAGCTTGAGCACCTGTCCGGCGGCCTTACCGTCACGTGCGTCGAAGGTGACCCTTAGCCGTTCGGGGCCGACCGTCCAGTCGACCTCGACGTGTTCAATCCAGAGTTTGATGTCAGGTTGGAAGCGTGCGCATCTGCCGGTCAGCGACCACATGAGCACGTTAAGGATTGTCGATTTGCCGCGGAGGTTGCGTCCAGAGCCAATGCCGTTGACGCCAGACTGAGGGTGCCACTCGAAGTGGAACGGAACGGGGACGAGCTGGACGGTGTCTTGCTGCTCGCCGTCTCCCTGGGGCGGGTCTTGGGCGGTGGAGTCGTCGTCGAACAGGGAGATCTGGTCGGTGGGCGTGTTCGTGACGATACCGATGGGTTCACGTCCCACGGCGTCCGGATCTGACGGCTTAAGCAGTTTCGTCCCGCGGAAGTGGATGCGGGCGGCGCGTAGCGGGACAGGCACTGCCTTGGTCGCCGTGGTGGGGATGTTGAGGTCCTGCAGGAGGGCGTCGACGTCGGCGGCGTCCATCTGATGTCGCCGGTCGCCTTGCCGCCGGGCGAGGTTCTTGACAATCTCATCAGCGAGGTTGCTCACGCCCGGCCTCCGGCGGCGCTGGCAGCGGTTGTGGTGTGCCTACCGGCGAATCGTTGTCGTACGTGTGGGGCGATGGGGGCGATGTCGAGGCCAAGTTCGGTGCCGGCGTAGGTAGCTTGCTGGTACTGGCGGTCCTTGAGGGTCTGGCCGTTGTCGTCACCGGCGATCATTTTCACCAGCTTCACCTGTTTGGTGTACCAGCTGAGGATGGGCTCACCGGCGAGTTCGACGGCGGCGGAAGCGCCGGCTCGGGTGAGGAAGAACTGGTTGCGCTGGCTCTTGTAGCCGGGTCGGCCGGTGCGTTTCAGGGTGGCGAGTCCGTAGGTTTCCAGCAGGGCGAAGGCGTCGTCGAGCTGCTCGTAGGCGCCGTAGAACCAGCGCGGCATCGGATACCAGCGCAGGTCAGGTTCGGGATCGTTAAGCAGCGACCACGCCACGTCCAGGAAGCTGGCTTGAATTTCTCCTGCTTCGACCAGGGTGACCAGTTCATCGGCGAGGTAGTCGGGGTTGCGCATCCAGAAGTCCATGGCCTGCAGCCGCAGCTCGCTGCGGATGGCTTTCACGGCCTCGGCAGGATCGGCGGGCGTGGCCAGTTCCCCGCAGGCGGCGAGCAGGACGAGCAGTCGGATGGCGTGCTGGGTACGCGTGGCGGGCGGCCGCCCATCAGCTGCGGCTACCTCGATAGTCTCGGCCACCCCGCTCCCATCCCTTCCTTACAGTAAGGTCAGGGTTACCGATGTGGACCATACCGGCAAGCCGAGAGTTGGTCACCAGGGACTGCCTAGATCGATCGGCCATAATTGAGTCGTACGATCGCGGCGACAGGCATTGAGGACACCGGCGAGGCGACAGTCACGTCTCGGCTCTCCCATTGGCTTTGCCTGGGAGTTTGCCCATCCGTCCGATCAACCGAACTTCAACCTGTTACACCGTGCCACTTAGAGGGCGTCTAATTCACGTACTTTGCCTGTTATGCGGGTTTAGCTGTATCGCGAAGTTGGGGTGATTTCGGCGGTGAAGCCGTTTGGTGAGGTTGTCGATCATTGCGAGAGTGATCATGCTGGCGGAGTTGTTGGGTCGGGCTTCGTAGTCGCGCACGAGTCGACGGTGGCGCATAAGCCAGCCGAGGGTGCGTTCGACGACCTATCGGCGTTTGACCACGCTGAATCCTTTGACCTGTGGGTCCTTGATGACGATCTCGACGTCGACGCCGAGTGCGGCGCCGCGTTCGACGACCCTGTTCTTGGAACCCGGCGTCGACCCAGGTTGTGGTCAGGGCGGGGTAGGTGGCGGTGGCCTGGTCGAGTAGGTCCATGCCGATGGTGTTGTCGCTGGCGCTGGCGGCGGTGACGATGACGGCGAGGAGCAGGCCGAGGGTGTCGGTGATGATTCCACGTTTGCGGCCTACGATCTTCTTGCCGGCATCGGTGCCATGGGTGGACAGTGGGATGTTGGTGGAGATCTTCACGCTCTGGCTGTCCATGATGGACGCAGCGGGCTCGCCGGTGCGGCCGTGATGGTCACGCACGAGGCCGGTGAGGTCGTAGTTCAGCTCGGTGAAGATGCCTTCCTTGCTCCATGCAGCGAAGTAGCCGTAGACGGTGCGATACGGCGGGAAGTCGTGGGGCAGATATCGCCAGTCGATGCCGGTGCGGCTGACGTAGAACCGGAACGCCCGGTCGAACTCCCGGTCTCCGGTGAGGATGGCGTTGAAGATTTCGCGCAGGTCGTGGGTGGGGGCGCGGCCACTGACGCCGGCGTCGGTGCGGGCCTGCCGCCAGGCGATCAGGCGGGGCGCGATCAGAGCCCACCGGGCGTCGGACAGGTCGCACGGATACGCTCGCCGTTCAGTCATCAAGGATGAGTATGGCGTTCGGGTGCCGGCTCGACGGACGTCATGTGCGTCGATTCCTGGGCGAAGGTGAATCAGACACGATCGAGGGGATAAATCCTCGATTACAGTCAGGGGTGAGCTGGCCGGGATGCGTTCTTTCCTGGTTGAATCGGGCATCTTGCGATACCGAGATCAAGACGTGAATCGGCTACTACTGACGTGAAGGTGAAACAAACGTCCAGTTAGATGAGCGACATCTGTTCGTGGTCAGACAGGTTGAAGTGAATGACCCGGCCGGGGTCGACGTTCCCGGTGTCGGTGAGTTGGTGGGCTTCGCGGGCGTTGCGGACGTAGATGGGTACCACGGGTGTGAGTCGATGCAGCGAGGCCGGGCTGGGGCGGAGTATGCCGTGCAGCCGGCGGTGCGTGTAGATCGCGATGCCGTACGCGCTGTCGACGGAGGCGCCCTGGGCGTCGAACTCGGCGCGGGTGGCTTGCTTCTTCCACAGCGGCTCGGCTACGGCGTCACGCAGTTCCTGGACCTGCGCGGGCGACAGGTCCGCGCACCACCGGCCCGCCACCAGTTGCTCGTGCTGTTCCTGCCGGAGGCGTTGCTCCTCGGCGACGCGGGCCTGCTCCTGCCGCTGTCGTTCCTCGGCCTCCTGTCGCTGCCGGGCCTGCTCGGCCTCGATCGCCCACTGTCGCTGCTGTTCCTCCCAGCGGGCGGCCCGCTCCGCTTCCCAGGTCTTGGACCGGATGTGGCAGAACCCGAACGGCAATCCCGCAGCTCAGGGGCCAATTGTCACGCTACCAGCCGTACGCCGACGCATGCCCTGACCGGCTCACCGTTGGTCACCCGCCACAGCGCCGCCAGGCTGATCAGATCCGCGAACAGCAACGGCGCTGCAGCCTCGATCGCCCGACCACCACTCCTGAATCATGACGACCAGGGTGGTGACCGCCTGCTCCCGATCCTCCGCCAGCATCGGCACCGTCCTCGGCTCGCGCACCATCACGACCGGTGTACGACGCTTCGTCCCCGACGTGCTCAGAACAACGAAGGCCCCGGCCACACGGGGACGAGAACCTCCGCCGACGCCGCCAACCCCACCAACTCGCAGAGCTTCCTGTCAGCGCGGATGCACTTCCACGCCGAGAGGAGTGCACCCGATCATGAGGCCGATGGACACAAGCGAGGCGTCGCGGTAGTCCCTATTTCCAACGGCGCGTGGCGGAAGTATCGGCTCGGTGGCGGCTACCGTCCGAAGGAACAGCTCGAGCGGGTGCTCACGGCGGCGCTGGACGGCTTCGAGTGTTCGCGCCATGAATACGAGAATCTATGGGCGTGGCGTGAGCATCCTGTCGATGTGGTTGGCCATTCGTACCCACGCGGCGGTCGTCTGGTCGAGGTAATCGGCCCAGGTGGGCTCCATCTCGTGGACCAGGGTGAGCGTGCATCCCGTGCTCGTTGGTTCGATGTCGATGGTGACCACGGAGTGCTCGCCGGGTTCGGGGAGCCAGGTGAACGCCAGGCGCCGGGGGCGGTCTATCTGCAGGTAGGTGCCGGTCGGGCCGGTCTCGTCCTCGTCCCGACTGTCGGTGAAGGTGAACGTCCCGCCGACCCGGGCGTCAATGCTCACGGTGCGCATCTCGGTTCCTGGGGCGGATTCGGCGATCGAGGCGGCCATCCACTGCCGCACGAGCTTGGCGTCGAGCCAGGCGTCGAAGACTGTCTCCGGAGAGACGGTGAAGTCGTGGGTGACACGGGCGACAATCCGCTCGGATGGCTCAGCGGTCATGGGTCGGTCCTCTCCTGTTCGGGTAATTCCGGTTTGCAGTCGGACAGCAGGGCGTCCACCGCGGCGAGGCCCCGGCTCCAGAAGCCGCAGGTCTGGTTGATCCAGTCAGTGACCTGCTTGAGTTGTTCGGGGTTTAGCGAGAGCAGGTGCTCGCGGCCTGACCGGCGGCGCGAGACTAAACCCGCGTGCTCAAGGGTCTGGATGTGCTTCGACACCGAGTTCAGCGAGATCGCGAACGGCTCGGCGAGCGCCGTCACTCTGGCGTCACCCTCGCTAAGCCGTCGCAGGATGGCTCGCCGGGTGGGGTCGGCCAGAGCGTGCAGCACCTTGTCTAGCGCGTCGTCTTCTACCGTAACGTTCATAGCTAAGGGTGAACGTAGTCCACCGGACGTTCACCTTCAAGGGTGAACGACCACCTCGCTCGCCAGACATCGACGAGCCGCCGCACCCTTACGCCAGCGCCTACCCCAAATGCGGACCATGCAGGTACTCCGGCCAGCAGTAACGCACCCGACAACCGCAACGGATACGCCGCCGCCAACCGCCGCGCGAACACTCAACACTGTGCTCCACAACCCTCTCGCCGGAACACGGCCAGAACATGACCATGAGGATTCCGCCAGATCGATGAGGAACCATCACCGACACAACGGTGAGAAACGTCCGCTCAACCCCAGCTCAACCAAGCAGGCTCCGCCATCTTCAACGCGAACCTACACGACGGTAGATCCTGATCAAGGACGCCGCGTCCCACAGGCTGACTCGTCCTCCGATGACTGGAAGGCGACCGCTCTTGCCGCGAACCGATGCGTCGGCAATACTGGGACGGCAGGGATTGAAGTGGCCCGTCCCGGTGCTGCGCCGCCCCGATGGCTGCACCATTCATGGGATATCACACCTCGCTTGGCGATTGATCGGCGTCCGCAACTACGTTGCCGGGCTCTGAGGGGTGGCAGTGCTCGGGAATGGAGTAGCGGCCATGCCTATCCGCGACCACATCAAGTACCTCGCGTTCCAGCGCATGCTGTACACCGGCGAGCCCGAGGCGCACGCTATCTCGGACCTACGTGCCGATCCCGACCGGCTACTGCCTGTTATCTCCTCCGAACGATCCCCCTTTGATGCATCGGTCATGGCGCAACTCGTTCGAGCCGGCGGGTTCTACTGGGCCCACCCCTTTGGAATCAAGGGAGTTTGGTCCGAGCTCGGTAAGACCATCATCGGGCTGGATCACTCCACCATCCTGGGCACGAACGAGCATCACCTGATGGGCGACTTTACCCTGAGAAATTTGCTGCCATACCTACGGTCGGATTTTGAGGTCTCCGGCGTGGAAGGCCTGCGCATAGGATCGGTCGACGGCAGGGGCAGACGGGATCTCCACCTTTTTCAACTGCAGGGGCCGGGACACGTCGTCTTGAGGGCTAGCAAAGGGACTGACTGGGGGCAGATCCTCCGAATCTTTGAGCAAGACATGCACGAGACGGGATCGCGTCCTTTGTGGAATGAGCGGTCTTTGTCGACGGATGAAGCCGATCAAGAGTCTCAATCGCCTCTGTTCCTTAAGAACCGGCGTGACATCGCATGGATTGGCGCCGCCTTGCTGCAGCGGATCAACCTTTTCCACTCGGTGTCGAGAGCCTATACGACCAGTTCGTGGGTGAACGGGGACCGCTGGATCTTCGAGATGGAGGGGTTTCGCGTTTCCGGTCGCGCCCACGACGACTTTTTGGCACATTTGACCAACCGCCATTGGGGCCTTGATCTGCGGACAGAACGCGTTAATTGCCGCTGCGCGGAGCTGGACCGCGAGCGAGCCGTGGAGTGCCGCTTCCAACTGAGCGACGCCGGGACCCGACAGGGATCCCTCGAATTGCGCTTTTGTCGCACAGTCAGGCATCGGGACGTCCATCGTGCCGTATACGAACGCGTGGGCGCCGCCAGGGATTGGCTCGACCGGGTCCTGCCTCTTCGCCACCAGGATGGGCAGTCCGGCGATGTTCAGCGACTTCCGGGCTTCTCCGTGGCGGACGCCAGCTGATGAGCAACGCAGACGCTCTGGCCGAGATCATCGCGACGGCGGGGAGCTCGGGCACCATCGCGCTACTCATCTGGTCAGCACCCAGCATCGCGAGGGCAGCCATCGAAGCGCTTGCGGCCGCCACCGCGCTGTGGCATCCCGACCAGGATCGCCGCATCGAAGCAGGCCGCACGCTACGACAGCTAAGCGGGGATCAACGTTCTTCAGAAGATGGGACATAAGGAGCCATCCACCGACCCACAAACCTGACTCATACCGGGCCTCTGATCGCTCGATCTGGACGTTGGTAGCGGCGTCGATTCAGCCCGGCGGGGCGAGGAGGTCGTTGGGATTCCAGACCTGTTCGGCTATGTGCCGGTATAGCTCGCAGCGCAGTTCGAGGTCGGCGCGATCGAACTTTTCGTGTGCGCGGAACGGTATTCCCGTGTCGGCGATGATTTTCAGGAATCCTGGGTTGTGCTGGTAGCAGTGTGGGTGGAGGGACTTGGCCAGCAGATTCTGGCCGTGGTAGTGGGGTAGCTTTTGATCATAGGGCAGGTCGCCGTAGCTGGCGTTGAAGCTCTTGGGTAATAGTAGCAACCCGCCGATGCGATTGCGATGTTCGGCGAAGTCGCTTGGGTGGCTGAATTCGTCAGCATGGCGTTCGGGGTGGTCTGCCCAGATGTGCTCGATCTCGTGTTTTGTAGAGGTGTGGTTGGCGTATTCGATGTAGCGGGAGGGTAGGCCGCTTCGGGTCTCGATGTGGTCGGTCATGCGGGCCAGCAGTTCGTGTAGGCTGCGGCGGTTCTGCTGGTGCATCTTGAGTCGCGGGTTAGTGGCGAAGGTATCGGTCTCGCGGTCCAAGCGGTCGCGCAGACGCGCGGCGAGGGGGCCGGGCTCCAGACCGCGAATGTCGCGCATGACCAGAAACATGGCGTACTGCATTGTGGAGTAGTCGATGGATCGGGAGTTCCAGACTCTCCAGGCGAGCAGGATGTCGATATACCGGGCCACGAGCCTGATCTTGGTGGTGGCGGTGGTGTTGTCGTCGTCGGGAGTGAGTGGTGCCAGCAGCAGCATATTTTGGAGGGTGAAGCGGTGTGCCGCGTTGAACATGACGTGCTGCAGGCCAGGGGTGGGGTGACGGCTGGCGTCCAGCAGGGTCAGGTACCAGCGGCAGTAGAACTGCAGGTCGCGGTGGACGAAGGTGTAGAAGTCGGTGACGGGTTTACCGATAGCGGCGTGGTTGGCTCCGCGTAGCCACCGATGGAACTCGGTGCCGATGAGATCAAAGTCTTCGGGTCGGGCGCCTTTTTTGCGTTCGCGGATCTTTGTCGCGTACTGGCTGCGCAGCCAGTTTTTGAAGAAATCGGCGTCGACTTCTTTGCCGACGTCGGTGAGCGCGGCGATGCGGTCACGCCAGATGATGGCGGCCTTGTCGCGCTGGTCTTGATCGGTGATGTTGGCCAGCAGGTAGCCCTTGAGCATCCCGGTGGGGCTCAGGTTGAGGCCCCGATCGTTCATTGTCTCGAAGATAGTGTAAGCGTCGTCGTCAGAGTGGGCGGTGATCTCGACGAGGTGCACGTTGTGTAGCAGCCAGTCGACGAAGTACGGCAAGGAGGGGCCGCGCAGGCTGGACGGGAACATCTCCTCGAGATCGTGGAATCGTCGCCAAATGGTGCGGACCGACTCGGAGCGGTCGGTGATGTCGAACGGCTGTCCCTCCCACAGCGCTGTCATGCATTCGCGCCGGTCGTTGTCGTCGTGGTCGGCGCCGATGTTGAAGGTGACCTGTCCGTAGCGCTCCGACATGATCAAGCTGTCGAGCTTTCCCTGGTCGGGGGTGCCGTGAAGGAGCTGGCGCAGCAGCATCAGCAGCAGGGTGAGGCTGGTCAAGCGCTGCTGGCCGTCGACGATGTAGTGCCGGTCCTTTTGGCTGACGATGATGGAGCCAAGGAAGTAGTGCGGGTAGTGCTCGACCTGGCTGCGGTGGTGGGCGGGGTCGTGCTCCAGCAGGAACTTGTTGGTCAGGTCGTCGATCAGCTCGCTGATCTGCTTTTCCTGCCATTCGTACTCACGCTGGTAGTAGTCGATCGAGAACTTGGCTCTATCGAGCAGTTCCCGCACCGTTCGGGCTTTGCCGTCGATCTTTGCCGTGGTCATGGTCTCTTCCCGTCACCGGTCCCGAAGCGGGGATTATCGCACCAGGCCGGGTGTGGTGGGTGTACCGCGGACTGGTGACAGGCCTGGCTGTCATCGCCTGCGCCGACTGGCCGGTCTCGTCGTGGGCCGAGGTCGACACGTTGCACGGGCCAGCCTCCGGCGCAGCGAACGGCACCGGTTCAACGCTGAGAGGTGGTACCGGTTTCTGCGATCAGGCGTGTTGGCCCAGCGATGGCACCCGTTTAGAGGTTGTTGGCACCGGCCGGATCAGCCAAGGCAACTGCTCGTCGGGGATGTTCATATTCCCAATGGTGATCATGTGGCAGCGGACTGTCACAATGGGCGGTCCGTTCGACGCGCTTGGAGGGTGGTCTCCGGTGACTGGTGTGGAGTTGATCGTGGCGGCGTTGGCTGCGGCGGCGACCGCAGGCATTGGCAGCGGGGTACAGGACGCGTACGTCGGGTTGAAGGGGCTGCTCGTGCGGCGGTTGGCTGGCGATGGGCAAGCGGTGGCTACGTTGGAGTCCGACGAGACGAGCCCGGAAAGATGGCGGGTCCTGATTGGGAACGACCTGGCCGACTCCGGGGCCGCGTGCGACCACGAGGTTCTCACAGCGGCGCGGGATGTTCTCAGGCTGACGGACCCGGCAGGAACACGGGCTGGTACCTATACGGTGACGAACAACTATGGCGCGGTCGGTGAGTTCCACGCCCCAGTGACCTTCAATCAAGGGCCAGCAGGCCCCCCAGCCGTACCGGGGACGGCCTAGGGTCATCCGTCCCCGGCAGCACCACTACCGACCCCACCCTCTTGACGATCGGCACCAGCCAAGGGCTGACAGGCGTCTTCCAGGGTCCTGTGACGGTCAACGGGCGTCAGCAGGTCACTTGGCCGCACCAGGTAGGAGTAGTGCCGCCGCTGGTTGACTGCCGACAGGAGCGCCCCGCCGACACGGAGTTGGACATCGCCACCGCTACCGGTGCGGTGGTGGTGTGTCAGGTGTTGACCGGGCTGGGCGGGGTCGGCAAGACCCAGCTTGCCGCCGGGCTGGCGCACCGTATTTGGCTGCGTCGGGAACTGGACCTGCTCGTGTGGATCACCGCGACCTCCCGATCGAGCATCGTCACCACGTACGCGCAGGCCGCGGCTGAAATCCACGGAGTCGAGGACGAAAATCCGGATCAGGGCGCGACGCGGTTCCTGGCCTGGCTCGCCGCCACTGAGCGGCGGTGGCTGGTCGTCCTCGACGATGTCGCCGACCCGAACGACCTGCGCGGCCTGTGGCCGCCTACCGGCAACTTCGGCCGGACAGTGGTCACCACCCGACGCCGAGACGCGGCTCTGGCCAGTGGTCGGCGGGTGGTCGACGTGGGGCTGTTCACCGCAGCCGAGTCCGCCGCCTACCTGAAGGCCAAGCTCGGTGGGGACCCGGTCCGGCTGGATGAGGCCGCCGAGCTGGCCGACAACCTCGGACACCTGCCCCTCGCACTGGCGCAGGCAGCCGCGTACATCCTCGATCGCAAGACCATGACCTGTGCCGGCTACCGCCGCCGGTTCGCCAACCAGGCCCGCAAGCTCGCCGACCTGGCCCCCGACGCGCTGCCGGACGAGCACACTGGACCGGTGGCGGTGACCTGGTCCCTGTCAATCGCACTCGCCGACGAGCTCCCACCGACAGGTTTGGCCCGACCGGTGCTGGAGTTAGCCGCGCTGCTTGATCCCAACGGCATCCCGACCGATGTGTTCACCACCGCCGCTGTCCTCGACTACCTCGGCATCCGCACCGGTGCCAGCAGGCAGGTCGACGGTGAGGACACCACCGACACGCTGGATAGCCTCGACCGGATCAACCTCATCACTCACAACTCAGCCAACCGAACCGTGCGGGTGCACGCCCTCGTGCAGCGCGTAGTAAGGGAGGCCACGCCCCCGGCCTACGCGGCCGCGCTGGCCACCGCCGCCGCTGATGCGCTGGTCGAGGTCTGGCCGGCCATCGAGCGCGACCGCGAACTCGGGCAGATCCTGCGCGGCAACGCTACTGCCCTCCACACTCACGCCAAGCCACTGCTATGGGATCTCGACACCGGCTACCACCCCGTGCTATTCACCGCCGGACATAGCCTCGGCCAGACCGGCCAAATTACTGCCGCGATCGACTACCACGACACATTGCGCGTCACCGCATCCCAAAGGCTTGGTCCGGACCATCGCCAGACCCTTACCATTCGCCACAGTCTCGCCTGGTGGCGCGGGGTAGCTGGAGATCCGGCCGGCGCCACGACCGCATACGCCGAGCTGCTCGGCGACCGGTTGCGCGTCCTCGGACCTGAGCATCCCGACACCCTCGCCACGCGGCACGACCTCGCGTGGTGGCGAGGGGTGGCCGGAGATCCGGCTGGTGCTGCCGCCGCCTTCGCCGAGCTGGTCATCGACCAGGTGCGGGTTCTCGATGCCGATCATCCCGATACCCTCGCCACACGCAACAACCTCGCCTACTGGCGTGGGGCCGCTGGGGATCCAGGCGGCGCCGGCGCCGCCTGCGCAGACCTACTCATCGACCAGGTGCGAGTCCTTGGACCCGATCACCCGGACACTCTCGCCACGCGCAACAACCTCGCCTGGTGGCAGGGGAAGGCTGGGGATCCGGCCGGCGCCGCGACTGCGTATGCCGAACTGCTCCGCGACCGACTACGGGTCCTCGGACCCGACCACCCCGACACCCTCGCGACACGCAGCGATCTCGCCTGGTGGCAAGGGGAGGGTGGGGATCCGGCCGGCGCCGTGACTGCCTACGCCGAACTGCTCCGCGACCGACTACGGGTCCTCGGACCCAACCACCCCGACACCCTCGCCACGCGCAACAACCTCGCCTGGTGGCAAGGGGAGGGTGGGGATCCGGCCGGCGCCACGACTGCCTACGCCGAACTGCTCCGCGACCGACTACGCGTCCTCGGCCCCAACCACCCCAACACCCTCGCCACACGCAACAACCTCGCCTACTGGCGCGAGAAGGCCGACGACGTTATCCGAACAGAGAACCCAACAGCGGCTCGGGACCTAGAAGGCGCCAACTCAGGCGGCACTCCCGAGTAGTACGTTCAATGGGTCGGATCGCACTGGCGCCACGCGATGAGTCACGACCTCGCGCACCGTGGGCGGAGCGCGACGGGACCCGCCGTCGATGGCGAAGGACACCCGCCGCTGTACCCAACCGCTTAACCCACAGCCGGCGGCGTGCCAGCCCCAAACGGAGCCACCGCCAGCCAATCGCCCACCTACGCCAGCCGACTTACTCCCAGGTGCTCGGATCGACGTACGTGTCGGTTCTCCTCAAGTAGGGCACGACTCGCGTCCAATCACCCAGAAGGTTGGCGAACCCGTCATCATCATTGGCCCAGACCTCGCCCAACTCGACCGGGCCGGAGTCCCGGTGCAACTCAATTACCACCATGGGCCCGACCGGATCGCTAGCCAGCCTGCCTCGCTGCTTCTGCTGCGGTCGCACGTATAGGACCTTCGAATGCACCTCCCCTGGCCGGGTAAAGACCAGGTGCGCCTCAAGCGGGTCATCGTCTGCAGCGGCTCTCCCGCCACTGGCGATGCACGCCGCGACGAGTTGCTCGATACGCACGAGCTGTTCGCGGGCGCCCCACCTCCGTGCTGGACTCGTTTCGAACACCCACGCCTGCACGATCCACCCGGCCGCACCCCCTGGCAGCGGTCCGACGTCTCCGTTGCGAAGCGACCGTGTCACTTCGCACATCTGCCATGTCCGAGAAGATGAAAGTTCCGGATCACACCCGGTCGGCAGCAACCGTAGCGCCTCCGCCCGCGCCTCCGCATCGGCGGCGACCTCATCGGCGACCGTGAGGCGCTGGGTCCGAGGTAACGAGCTGAACATCACGGGCAGTTCTTTCGAGAGCAGCTGTGTGAGGTCCTTGTGGCTCCACTCCTCTGCGTGGCGATTACCCTGGTCGGCCGTCAGCAGGATGGGGTCGATCGCGGCCGACGGGCTGCGCAACTCATCGACGACGCGTCCGATCGCCTCCTCAATAGCTGGGTGGGTATCGAGGAACGCCGCCGCATCCCAGGCATCCTCTGACAGCCGGGTGAGGATTCCGGCAAGACGCGCAGCGCGGACGGGATCGTCAAGCGTTGTGATTTTGCAGCTCTGGTCGCACTCCTCCCCGGACCAGGTGGCGACCACGGTGGTCCGGGACTCGGTGGATAAGACGCTGTAGCTAGTCATTGCAAACTCCCGACGGGTACCGAAAGCCGCCAGGTAACCCGCGCACGCGCGATCGATCCCTGGCGAGCTGAACATGATTTTCGGTAACACCGCAGCACGACCGCAGCGCCGATCCGCCCACAGCATTCCACGTCCCCGCGATCCGAGGCAACCTCGACGCCATCTCAGCGACGTAGACAGTCACCCACTCCTGTTCTCACTACCGGTGGCGGGTCCAGGCAACCAGAGCCCTACTGGATGTAAGAATCTCCATATTTCAAGTAGCCCCAGACCCCGAAGCGTCGATCGATCACGATCGGACAGACCACCAAGTCTGGCCGACACAAAGGACGCTTTAGGTCGATTTATAGAGATGTCTTAGCATGTCGGCCTAGCGGCCTCGGTGCAGGGACAGGAACGGCTTGACGTCCAAGACCACATCGGGGGCAGACGGTTTCCCTGCTACTCGGCTGCCTTGACAGCTGTGGGCTGGCCGGTAGGCGCAGGCTGTGACGTTGCGTTACGAAAGACCGCACGGCGTAGCGCTCGACTTTCGCACCTGTCGCGAAGAGTGTGCGCCGACGTCGACCCGACCACCGCCGCCCGACTGCTCTTCGACATGGTCAACTCGCTCGCCGAATGCGACCGGCCAGGCCGAGGCAGCGCGAGGCCCTTGCCGACACGGTGACGGCGCTCGCCTTCTACGCGCTGCGCGCCGATCGGCCTCACGCTGGACGAGCAACTACGATCCACTGCCATGCGTCGATTCGCCGCGCTCGGGGCGGTACTGCTTGCCTCCGCCGGGCTCTGGTGGCTATGGAACCAGTTCGGGTGGCCGCGCGGCGACGACGCGGGCCAGCCGAGCATGCGCAACGACAACGCCATCTTCTTCGCCACGGTGGTGAGCGCGGCGAGCCTCGCGGCCCTCGCCGGGCTGCTTGCCCGCTCGCGCCGAAGCCGCGCCAGGGCGGACGACGAGGCACCGTGGATGGTGGAGACTGCCAAGCAGCCGTTCGTGCCTCGCCCAGACCTAGTGTCGGCCTTGGTCAGAAGCCTGCCGGGAACCGTCGCGCTCGTCGGCGCTGGCGGATTCGGCAAGACCACCCTGGCCCAGGCGATCTGCCGCCTGCCGGAGATCCGCAAGAGCTTCCCTGGCGGCGTGCTTTGGGTGACGGTCGGCGAGAATCCATCGGCCGCCGACCTCACCGGCCACCTGGAGTTTCTGGCACAGGTGGTCTCCGGTGAGCAGCAGGAGTTCAGCGACCCCGGTCGGGCGGCGTTCCGGCTGGGTCGGCTACTCGATGCCCGACCGCCGGTCCTGCTGGTGATCGACGACGTCTGGACCGCCGAGCATCTCGCCCCGTTCCTTCAGGGTGGTCGGAGGTGCGCCCGGCTGGTGACCACCCGCGTGCCTCGGCTGCTGCCGGCCGGCACTCCGCAGATCGAGGTCGGCGAGATGTCGACGGTCCAGGCCGAGCAACTGCTCAGGCACTGGATCGGTTCGGCCGATGTCGCGGTGGGTCCGCTGATCCAGGGTGCCGCCCGATGGCCGCTGTTGCTGTCGCTGATCGGCGCTGCGGTCGCCGACCTGGTCCGGCGTGGAACACCGGCACGGGACGCGGTGGAGGAGCACCTCACCCTGCTTCAGGAGTTCGGACCCGCCGGCTTGGACGAGATGTCGCGGGACGCATTCCAGGGCCGGCTCGTTGCCCGCACGATCGAGGCCAGTCTGGGGCGTCTTGATCCGGAGCATCGGCAGCGGTGCCTCGAGCTGGGCATCTTCCGCGAGGACGACCGCATCCCGCTTGCAGTCACTCGGATGTTATGGGCGGGATCAGCCAGGCTCAGCGCCTCTGCGAGCGGCGTCATCCTCAACCGGCTCGCGACGCTCTCGCTGCTGTCCGTGCACGAAGGAACCTATCTGCGCCTGCACGACGTCGTCCGGTCGTACCTGCGCCAACAGTTGGCGGACGACACCGAGCCCGCGCTACACGCGGGCCTGCTGGAACAAGCTCGCGCCGAAAACGCCGACGAGAGCTGGTGGCAGCTTCCGGACGACCACGACTATCTGCGACGCAATCTGGCCTATCACCTCGCAATGGCCGGCGCCGACGACGAGCTGAGCGCCCTGGTCCAGGATTTGCGGTGGGTCCGATTTCGGGTGCGCCTGGATGGGCCGGTCGCTGCGGAGAGCGACCTGCGAGCCGTCCCCGGACCGGTGACCGAGTCGATCGCCCGATCCCTCGCCGTGCGTGCACATCTGGCGGTACCGCTGCCGAACTGCGCGGACGCGACTTCGCCCCTGGCGAACATGCTGGCGCCCGACATCGACACGGGACCCCTGATCCTGGATCGGGAGGCCGGTTGCCTGGTGCCGCTCTGGGCGCCCCCGGCCGACAGATCGTCCTCGACGAGGACTCTGATCGGTCATAACGCAATCATCTCCGCAGTCGTCGTCGCCGCCGACGGCAGTTGGTTCGCCTCCGCCGACAACGAGGCGGTCGTCCGGGTCTGGGACACCGAGACCGGCGCGCCACGGCTGGTACTGACGGGCGACGCCCACTACCTCGAGGACGTTGCGGCGTCCCCGGAGGGCAACTGGATCGCGAGCGGCGGATACGACCGGAACCTGCGAGTCTGGGATGCGACCCTGGGCACCGTCCGGCACGTCCTGCGCGGTCACAAAAAGACCATCGCGGCGATTCGCGCACTGCCGGACGGCCGTCTGCTCACTGGAAGCGAAGACGGCACGGTACGTGTCTGGCACCTGACGTCCGGCTCAAGCTCGAGCGTCTACCGCGCGTATGGCCCACTCGATCAGTTCCGGCGAAGGCTGGTCCGGCTTTGCGGGAAAAGATCACCGTCACGGGCGGTCAACGCGCTGGCGGTCGCGCCGGGGGGCGGCTGGATCGCCGTCGGCACCTGGGATTCACACGTCCACCTCGTCGACTTTGGCGATCACCGGATACGCGGGACGTTCGCCGAGCATGCCAGGCTCAAGCACCACGGACCCTGGGGGGAGCGATGGGCCGGCCCAATCGAAGCTGTCGCAATCTCCCCATCCGGGCGATGGGCGGTGAGCTGCACCAGCAACATCGGCGTGATTCTGATCTGGGACACAGAGACGTTGCGGACGACCCACCGGCTCTACCACGGAGACCGCGGGATCAGCGCCGTCGCGATCTCCCCGGACAGCAGCTTGATCGTCACCGGAAGCTGGGACAAAACCGCCATGGTCTGGGACGCGGGGACGGGCGCCCTGCGGCACACCCTCGACGCGCACACGAACGGTGTCACCTGCGTCGCCTTCCTCCCGGACGGCCGGCGCGTGGTGACCGGCAGCGCCGACCGAACATTGCGGATCTGGGATCTGACCGCGACCGAAAGTGGCCCAGACGAGAGCGTCAGCGGCGGGCACGCGCTCGGTATACATCCCCGCGGCGACTGGGTGGCGGCCGGCGACGGCGCCATCCATCTGCGCGATGTCACTACCGGCGCCGTTCTCCGGCCGCTGGACGATGACGTCTGGGTGGCAGGATCGGTCGCGGTGTGGAACGGGGGCCGGCGACTGGGCGCCGTCGGGCGGGGCTATGTCGTCGGCGTCTGGGACACGCGCACCGGCCGCCACCTCGGCACGCTCCGGCCGGAGATCGAGTCGCTGGTCGCCACCGACCGTGTGATCGTCACCGGCGGCTTCGACGGCTACCTGCGGCTGTGGGATCCGCAGCGGCTCACCGAAACCCATGCCTGGCAGGGGCACTGGGACCGGATCAGCTCCCTGGCCCTCGCGCCCGACGGCAGCTGGTTTGCCAGCTCCGGCCACGATCCTCGGGTCCGGATCTGGGACACCGGCACCGGAGCTTCACTGGGCACCTGCACCGGCCACACCCAATGGGTGGGCGCACTGGTCGTCTCCCCCGCCGGCCGGTGGCTCGCCAGTTCGGACGACGAGGGCGTCATCCGACTGTGGCGAATGCCCTCGGGAGAGACCTGGCACGTCCTACGGGGGCACAGCAACATGGTCCGTACCCTCGCGATCACCGAGGACGACACGCTCATCGTGTCGGGAAGTTGGGACCACACCGCCCGCGTCTGGGACGTCGCGACGGGGGCCACGGTGCACGTGCTCACCGGCCACACCGGCCAGATCGAGGTGGTCGCGGTCTCGCCGGACGGGTCCCTGGCCGCGACTGGCGGCTGGGACCACACTGTACGAGTTTGGGACCTCCGCACCGGCCGTTGCCTCGCCGGTGTCACGGTCAACGAACGGGTGACCGGATGCGCCTGGCTGCCTGGGAGGTCTACGCTCGCCGCAACCACGCCCTCCGGCACCTACCTGTGGTCGTACCTGCCCCCGCCGGAGTGATTGGAATCCGACATCGCGGTCAGCGGTGACCATTACGGTGCGCGAGCTACCCACACACGCCCGGCAAGATTGGGTGTCATCGCCGAGAACGACGTCGCGTCGTTCGCCGTGGCGCTTGATCAAAAGATCATCGTGCACAAGCGGTTCGGCCACTGCCGATATCGCCTCCAGCGGACAGTTGTAGTGCAGGCCCGCGCTGCCCGCACGGAGGTGCCGCGCGTCACGCTATGCGACGGAGGGATCGTGGCGGTCAGCGCCCGGACCTGCCGAGTACGTTTCGACTCCGACAGAACGGCGACATAGCGCCGCAACCCCTCATCCTCAGCGGATAACCCCGGGTCCGGCGCCCAGGGCGTCCGGCTGCAGGGCATCGGGCGGTACGCGTCGAGGGTTAACACGGCCCGGCGCCACCCCCAGGCGGGGCACGCGTCATCCCGATTCCCGGAAGAGGTGGCCGTCCGTGCCCGTGCCGGAACGAGCCTCTACGAGAAGGGATGTGTCCCAAGACTCTGCCTAGCGCAGGCCTAGCAGAGGCACGCCCGCTGACGCGAGATGCCACATCGTGACGCGTCGTTCGCCCACTCATTGCCCACCGAACAAGCAAGAGCCCGCTTCCTCGACTTGCAGGAAGCGGGCTCTGACCTGGTGTTTCATTTGTAGCGGGGACAGGATTTGAACCTGCGACCTCTGGGTTATGAGCCCAGCGAGCCGCTCGGCACTCCCAGCCCGCGTCGCCGCGCAAACTCCATGGCGCAGCTGAACACCCGCTTTGCACGGCGCCTCGACCAGGCGGGCAAGGACTGGGCTGCGGTACCACCGGCACAGGTCCAGCCCCCGCGACCCCGACGCATCATCCCAGGGCATGACGACCATGTGCTCCCAGTTTGCTCCCAACGTAAGGGGCACAACGAGAACGGCTCGTTACCGGATTTCCGGTAACGAGCCGCTGACCTGCTGGTCTAGCTGGTGGGCGATACTGGGTTTGAACCAGTGACCTCTTCCGTGTCAAGGAAGCGCGCTCCCACTGCGCCAATCGCCCTCGTCATTGCTGCCGAGGTGGAGACGGGATTTGAACCCGTGTACACGGCTTTGCAGGCCGTTGCCTCGCCTCTCGGCCACTCCACCGAGGTTGCCCCCGTCGTGCGTGGCGGCATCTCCGAGCGGACGACGGGACTCGAACCCGCGACCCTCACCTTGGCAAGGTGATGCGCTACCAACTGCGCTACGTCCGCTTGTCTCCGGTGTTTCCTGGTGACGGATGAGAACTTTAGCCGAGCCCGCGAACATGTGCCAAATCGGGGGTGACCGTGGCGGGTCGGCACGACCACGCAGCCCGATTGTCCCAGGTGACGCCGTTGATCACAGGCCAGGCCCCGACGGGCCGCCACACATCCCCTAACCGTCCTAGGAACCTGGGTTTGGGTGGAGACGTACGTTCGGTTGAGGGCGTTTGGGCTGTTCGGACGAGAGGAGCAAGGCCGCGGGTGGGAGATGTTCATGATCCTGAAGGGTTCGGCCGGCTATGACGAGCCGAAGTCTTCGCGATCACGAACCCGCCCCTTGGGCTGGTCAGGGGCCGCAATAGAGCAGGCGGTTCGGCGAACCGGGGCCGGGGTTGCCGACGATTCCCGTGGTCGACTGGGCGATCAGGTGGGCGCTCACCTGGGCCGGGGTCCAGGTGGGGTGGGCGGAGACGACCAGCGCCGCGCAGCCGGTGACGTGGGCCGAGGCCGAGCTGCCGCTGATGGTGGCGGTGGCGGTGTCGCTGGTGTGCCAGGTCGAGGTGATGCCCTGGCCGGGGGCGAAGAGGTCGACGCAGCTCCCGTGGTTGCCCGAGCCGACCCGGGCGTCGGTCGGGGTGGTTCCGGTCACGGTGAGCGCCGCCGGGACCCTGGCCGGCGAGAAGTTGCAGGCGTTTGTCGCGGAGCCACCGGACGGTACGGCGTACGTGATGCCCGAGTTGATCGAGTTGGTCACCGCCGCGTCCAGTACGGCACTGGGCCCGCCGCCGATGGCGAGGTTCGCGACGGCCGGCTTGACCGCGTTGGCGGTGGTCCAGTCGATTCCGGCGATGACCTGCGCGTAGCTGCCGCTGCCGGTGCAGTCGAGTACCCGTACCGGGACCAGTCGGACGTCCTTGGCCACGCCGTACGACTGGCCGCCGATGGTGCCGGCGAGATGGGTGCCGTGCCCGTTGCAGTTGGCGGCGGGAAGGGCGCCGTCGACCGCGTCGAAGCCGGCGAGCACGGAGCCGCCGAAGTCGGCGTGTGCGGCCCTGATGCCGGTGTCGATGACGTACGCGCGCACGTTCGGCGCGGTGTTCGGGTAGGCGTACCGCTGGTCCAGGGGCAGGTGTCGCTGGTCGATCCGGTCCAGGCCCCAGGAGGGCGGGTTGGGCTGCACCCCGGCGGCGAGCGGGACCAGGTGGTTCTGTTCGACGTGGGCGACGGCGGGTCGGCGGCGAGTCGGCGGGCGGCTGGCGCCGGTAGGCGTACCTCGAAGCCTTTGATCGCGGCGTGGTAGACGCGGCCGAGTGTGCCGCCGTGGCGGCGGCTGAGGCGGTCGGCGCGGGCGGTCACGTCGGCGCGGGTGGCCGGGCCGGCGGCCGGCGCCGGGTCGCGCAGGAGTACGAGGTAGCTGTCCGGTACGGCGGTGGCGCCGCCGGCCCGGTGGATCTGTCCCGGCGCCGGTGTCGCGGTCGCCGGGGTGGCGATCCCGGCGAGCGCGACGGTGGTGGCGACGAGGGTGCTGGCGGCGGCGAGCCACCGCCGGTGCTCGGGTACGGCTGTCATCTCCCGGCCTCCCTTGACCTGGTGGCCGCACACCGGGCCGGAGGGGGCACGGCGGTGGTCGGCCCGAACGGTTGGGAAGAGCCTACTAGGACATCGACCGACACGGATATGGCTACGGATGCGGTGGTGGTGGACCACCCCGGGCGTACGGGCACCGGGGCGGTCCGGCCGGGTCGAGCGCGAGCGTGGCGGGCGGCTACTTCGGCGCGTTCAGGTCGTCGAGTGCCTTGGTCGCGCCCCGGTGCAGCGGAACCGGGGTGGTCTTGCGGGCGGTGTCCAGGCTGATCTCCCTGGCCGCGGCGTTGGCCTGTTCGAGCTGCGGTTTGCGGTCGAAGAGCGCCTTGGCCAGTACGCAGACCAGGTTCGCGTCGAGGTCGTTCTTCACCAGCAGCAGGTTCGGCACCACGATGGTCGGCACGTCGGCGGGGGTGCCGTAGGTCGCGGCCGGGATCGGGGCCACCTCGTACACCGGGTTGATCTTCTTCAGCTCGGAGAGCAGCGGGGTGATGTCCAGGAAGGTGACCTGGTCGCGGGCGCTGGTGAGCAGGTCGGTGATGCCGGGGGTGGGCAGACCTCCGGACCAGAAGAAGGCGTCGATCGAGCCGTCCTTCATGCCGTCCACGGTCTTGGTCAGGTCGAGCCGCTGGGCCTGGATGTCGGTGGCCGGGTCGAGTCCGGCGGCCTCGAGCAGCCGGTTGGCGATCACCTCGGTGCCGGATTTCGGCGAACCGGTGGAGACCCGCTTGCCCTTCATCTCGGCGACCGAGGTGATGCCCGAGCCGGTCCGGACGAGCACCTGGGTGTAGTTGGTGTAGATCCGGGACAGCGCCTGCACCGGTTGGGCCTGGCCGTTGAAGCTGCCCTTGCCCTCGACCGCGTCGGCGGCGGTGTCGGCGAGCGAGAACGCCACGGCGTAGCTGCCGGCGACCAACTGCTGGATGTTCTGCACCGACGCGCCGGTCTCGGCTGCGGTCGCCTTGACTTTGCCGCCGGTGGCGCTGGTGACCTGTTCGGCGTACGCGTTGCCGAGGGCGAAGTAGACGCCGGTGGAGTTGCCGGTGGCGATGCCGATCCGGGTGTCGGCACCGACCTCGCAGGTGATGTCGCCGCCGGCGTCGGTGCTGGCCGCGTCCTGCCGGCCGCCGCAGCCGGCCAGGCCGGCCAGACCGAGGCCGACCGCCGCGAGCGCCGCGACGGCCCGTGTGGCACGGTTCATGGAGACTCCTTCTGTGGGGGTGGGGTGACCGGTCCGGCCTCGGGGCCGACCGGACCGTTGGACCTCACCTCGCCGGATCGCCCGGCCGGGTTGTCGGACCTCATCTCGCCGGGTCCCCCGACCGGGTTGTCGGACCTCATCTCGCCGCAGCCTCCGACCGGGCCGGGGCGGCGTCCGCCGACCGCCGGTCGGCGCCGCGTCGACGCAGTGCCAGGACAACGGTCGCGGCGAGCAGGGCGGCGCCGGTCACGATCGAGATCGGGTGCAGGTAGAGCAGGAGCAGGCCGGCGACGACGGCGAGGATCCTGCCGGCCGTACCGACCGGGCCGATGCCGAGCACCCAGCCGCCGGTCGCGGTGGCGACCGCCGCGATGCCGAGGCAGGCGACCAGACCGGTCCAGAGCACCCCGAGCGCGGGTCCCCGGCCGAGCAGGTACTCCCCCGGATCGGTGAGGACAAAGGCGATCGGGGCGAGGAAGGCCGGCAGCGCGTACTTGAGGGCCTGCCACATGGTGGCCACGGTCCGGCCGCCGGTGATCGCGGCGGCCCCCACGGCGGCGAGCGCGGTCGGCGGGGTGACCTCGGAGAGCACCGAGTAGTAGAAGACGAACATCGCCGCGGCCGGCGCCGGTACGCCGAGCGCGAGCAGGGCCGGCCCGATGATGACCCAGCCGATGATGAAGGAGGCGGTGACCGGTACGGCGAGGCCGAGCAGGGCGAGCGCGACGGCGGCGAAGACGACGGTCAGGGCGAGTACCACGGCGGGGCGGTCGGCGAGGGCCTCGGCGGCCCGGACGAGCAGGCCGGCGAACTGGGCGCCGAGGCCGGTTTTGGTGGTGGTGGCGGTGATGATGCCGGCGGCGCCACAGACGGCGGCGACGGGCAGGACCCCGCGTACGCCGTTGACCAGGGCGCTGAACAGCCGGGCGGGGGTGAGCCAGCCGCGCCGGTCGAGGAAGGAGAGGGCGAAGGCGAGCACGGTGGCGTAGACGACCGAGCGGGTGGCGCTGACCCCGACCGCGAGCAGGACCACGATCATGATCAGTGAGGAGAAGTGGTAGCCGAAGCGGAGCAGCAGGCGTCCGGGCGACCCGGCGGTGACCTCGACCGGGCGTACGCCGAACCGGCGGGCGTCGATCTCGACGGCGAGCAGGATGCCGAGGTAGTAGAGCAGGGTCGGGATCATCGCCCAGCCGAGCACGGTCAGGTAGGAGACGCCGAGGTATTCGGCGACGATGAACGCGGCGGCGCCGAGGGTGGGCGGGGAGAGGATGGCGCCGACGCCGGCGGCGGCGAGCATGCCGCCGGCCTGTTCGGCGGGGTATCCGGCCCGGCGCAGGATGGGCCAGCTCACCGCGCCGACGCTGACGGCGGTGGCGGTGCCCGAGCCGGAGACCGTGCCGAGCAGGAAGCCGGCGGCGACGGCGGTGCGTCCGGCGGCGCTGCGGGAGCGGCGGAACGCGGCCACGGAGAGGTCGACGAAGAAGCGCCCGGCACCGGAGAGGTCGAGCACGGCGCCGTAGATCGTGAAGAGCACGATGTACGTCGCGGCGACGTCGAGCGGGGTGCCGTAGAAGCCGCTGCCGGAGTTGTAGAGCGCGTCGACGATCTGGGCGAAGTCGAGTCCGGCGTGGGCGACGGCCCAGTGCTGCGGCAGCAGGCCGCCGTAGTAGCCGTAGCCGAGGAAGACCAGGCAGACCACGGGTAGGACCCAGCCCGTGGTACGTCGGCACGCCTCGATCAGCAGGAGCAGCAGCAGGGCGCCGAGCAGTACGTCGACCGGGGCGAGCAGCCCCTGCCGGTCGAGGAAGGCGTCGTAGCCGCCGCCGGCCCCGGCGATCGGGATCGGCAGGACCG
Source organism: Micromonospora sp. NPDC050397 (assembly GCF_044901685.1). Lineage (NCBI taxonomy): Bacteria > Bacillati > Actinomycetota > Actinomycetes > Micromonosporales > Micromonosporaceae > Micromonospora > Micromonospora sp. NPDC050397. The sequence continues at coordinate 687,282 of NZ_JBJDPS010000002.1, read as the reverse complement.
GGTAGAGGCAGACCAGCAGGGCGAGCCCGGCGAGCAACCAGTCGCCGATGGTCGGGCGGTCACCACTGGCCGGCCGTTCGGGGCGGGTCGCCACGGCCGGGGCCGGTCGGTCGGTCTCGCCCGTCCCGACGGCGGCGGAGGCGCGGTGCTCGGCGGAGCCGTGTCCGGGTGTGCTGGCGGGACGGGGCCGGAGGCGGTCCGGCCAGCGCAGGCCGGACCGGTAGACGAGGAAGACCAGCGGGAGTACGCCGGCCAGGAAGATGATCAGGTAGAACTGGCTGCCCTGCGACAGTGGTCGGAACACCTGCGCGAGGACGAGCAGGGCGACGGCGAACGCGACGACCGCGACGGTGGTGGCGGCGGGCCCGGTCAGTTCGCGGGCCGGTCGTTCCTCGTCGTCGTAGCCGACGGCGGTGGTGAGCGCCGGGTCGCCCGGTGTCGCCGGCACGGCGTCCGCCTCCGCCGCACCGCGTCGCGGTGTCGTGGCACGTTGCGGTGGCGCACCGTGTCCGCCCGGCGGCGCGGCGCCGGTGGCGGTCTGCTCCACCATCGACAGTCGCGATGCTTCGTCCCGCTCGGCCTTGGCCGTTGGTGGAACAGGGGCCTGACCCTCGGGCATGTGCGGGACCCTACTACGAGCCACCGATGAACACCGATACCTTTGCGCAATGTAGATCAATATCAGGGACCGCGTACGTCACTGAGCTGCCGATCGCACGTCGGGTTACGACGCGAAGACCGTCAGTACTGGTGACTTACCGTATTCACATCGATAGGTTAACGTAGCCGCGTGACAAGACGCGCGGCCGAGGTCCGCCTAGATGCGCTGCTGCGTACCGCCTGTGCGGTGATCAGGGAACGTGGATTGGCCAACACCCGTACCGCCGACGTGGCCCAGGCCGCCGGGGTGAGCCAGGCACTGGTCTTCTACCACTTCGCCACCAAGGAACGACTGCTCGCACAGGCGTTCGCGTACGCCGCCGAACAGGATCTGGCCCGGCTCGACACGGTGGTCCGCTCCTCCGCCGGTCCGCTGGAGAAGCTCCGGAGGGTCCTCAAGCTCTACGCGCCGACGGGCCGGGCCAAGTCGTGGGGAATGTGGATCGACGGCTGGTCGGAGTCGCTCCGGACGCCGGAGTTGGAGAAGGTGTCCCGGCGGCTGGACCTGCGGTGGCGGGAAGACCTCGCCGACATCATCGCGGCCGGCGTCCGGGAGGGGGTCTTCACCTGCGACGACCCGGCCGGCGCCGCCTGGCGGATCAACGCGCTGATCGACGGGCTCGCCGTGCAGTCGGCGGTGCACGACCGGGTGATCACCCGACGGCAGCTCTCGGACTGGGTCCGGCTGGCCACCGCCCGCGAGCTCGGCCTCGCCCCGGAGCAGCTCGACGGCTGACTCCCGACCCCGGTCCGCGGGCGGGAAGCTCGACGCGGGTGGGTGGGCGGAAAGCCCGGCCGGCGGGGGCGAAGCAGAGCAGAATCGGGCGCATGGAGCTGCTGCAGACGTACCGGCGCGGCCTGAGCGAGTTCACCGACCGGGTCTCCCAGATCGGGTACGACCAGTGGGCGTTGCCGACGCCGTGCGCCAACTGGGACGTACGCACGCTGGTGAACCACGTGGTCGGCGAGGACCGGTGGTCGGTGGCGCTGCTCGGCGGCGCGACGGTGGCGCAGGTCGGCGACCGGTTCGAGGGCGACCTGCTCGGGACCGACCCGGCCGGCGCCGCCCGGGACGCCGCGGCGGCGGCGGAGCGGGCGGTCAGCGAGCCGGGGGCGCTGGACCGGATCGTGCACCTCTCCACCGGTGACACGCCGGCCAGCGAGTACCTCCACCAACTGCTCGCCGAGCACCTGGTGCACGGCTGGGACCTGGCGGTGGCGATCGGGGTCGCGCCGACGATGCACGCCGAGGCGGTGCAGGAGTGCAGCCAGTGGTTCAGCGGACGGTCGGAGGCGTACCGGCAGGGTGGACTGACGTCGCTGGCGGTGCACGTACCGGAGAATGCCGGTGAGCAGGACCGGTTGGTGGCGGCCTTCGGGCGGGACCCGGACTGGGCCCCGGGAGACTGAAACGGGGCGCCGGAGGATGCGTTTCTCCGTACCCTGAATGAAACGGTTCAGACATTTCTCACGCCGACCCGCGAGAACGCGCGAATGTTTCACGGCCGTGTCCATTTCGTTGACAGGACCCCGCACCGCCGGTACCTTCGCCGTCATTGAATGGTTTCACGCGCGCCGCAACGGGAGTGCGCCGTCCCTGGCGGCGCAGGCGTCACGAGCCGATCGGATTGCCACGCCATGACGACTGAGACACTTCGCCGGCCGCCGCCCGGCCCGGCCGACCCGGCGTCCGGCCGGGGCCGGAACCGCCCGCGCTACCGGCGCCACCGGCCGGGGATCGCGTACCTCTTCCTCTCCCCCTGGGTGCTCGGCGCGCTGCTGCTCACCCTGGGCCCGATGCTCGCCTCGCTCTACCTCTCGTTCACCGACTACGACCTGTTCACCACCCCGAACTGGGTCGGTCTGGAGAACTACCGGAAGCTTTTCACCGACGACGCCCGGTTCCTCGCCTCGGCCAAGGTCACCGCGACCTACGTGCTGATCTCCGTACCGCTGAAGCTGGCCGCCGCCCTCGCGGTGGCGATGCTGCTCAACAACGCCCGGCGCGGGCAGGGTTTCTACCGGTCGGCCTTCTACGCGCCGTCGCTGCTGGGGACCGGGGTGGCGATCGCGCTGGCCTGGCGGGCGCTGTTCACCGACGACGGCGTGGTCGACGCGCTCACCGGCAAGGTCGGCTGGGACACCGGCGGCTGGATCAACGAGCCCGACTACGCGATCTACGTCCTGATCATCCTGGCGATCTGGCAGTTCGGCGCCCCGATGGTGATCTTCCTGGCCGGTCTGAAGCAGGTCCCGCAGGAGTTGTACGACGCCGCGGCGGTCGACGGCTCGGGACGATGGCGGACGTTCCGCTCGGTCACCCTGCCGATGCTCTCGCCGATCATCCTGTTCAACCTGGTGCTGGAGACCATCCACGCGTTCCAGGCGTTCACCCCGGCGTTCATCGTCAGCGGCGGCCGGGGCGGGCCGAGCAACTCCACCCTCTTCTACACCCTCTACCTCTACGAGCGCGGGTTCTCCCAGTTCCGGATGGGCTACGCGTCCGCCATGGCCTGGATCCTGCTGCTCACGGTGGCCGCGATCACGGCGCTCTTCTTCGGCACCTCGCGCCGCTGGGTCTTCTACGCCGGGGAGGACAAGTGACTGCCACCCACCGGGGAGGAAGCATGACCAGTCAGACGGCAACCGCCACGACCCGGACGCCGGACGCCACGACCGGGCGGCGTCTGCGCGGGCTGGGCTGGCACGTGCTGATCATCGCCATGCTGTTGCTGCTGCTCTACCCGGTCGCGTGGCTGCTCACCGCGTCGGTCAAGCCGACCGACGAGATTCTGTCCAGTCTCGACCTGCTGCCGAGCCGGTTCGTCCCGGAGAACTACGGCACCGCGCTGGACGGGGTGGCCGGAATCAGCGTGTGGCGGTTCTTCGGCAACTCGGTGATCGTGGCGGTCGGCGCCGTACTCGGCAACCTGATCTCCTGCTCGCTGGCCGCGTACGCGTTCGCCCGGCTGCGGTTCCGGCTGCGCGGTCCACTGTTCGCGCTCACCCTGCTGACCATCATGCTGCCCTACCACGTGGTGCTGATCCCGCAGTACACGATCTTCCAGAAGCTCGACCTGGTCGGTACGTTCGTCCCGCTGATCCTGCCGAAGCTGCTCGCCACCGACGCGTTCTTCATCTTCCTGATGGTGCAGTTCATCCGGGGGCTGCCCCGGGAGCTGGACGACGCGGCCGAGATCGACGGCTGCGGACCGGTGCTGACCTTCCGGTACGTCATCCTGCCGCTGCTGAAGCCGGCCCTGGTCACCACCACGATCTTCACGTTCATCTGGACCTGGAACGACTTCTTCAGTCACTTGGTCTACCTGAACGACCCGGAGACGTACACCCTGCCGTTGGCGCTGCGGCTGTTCATCGACCAGACCAGTGAGTCCGCCTTCGGCCCGATGTTCGCCATGTCGGTGCTGAGCATCGTGCCGGTGATCCTGTTCTTCCTCGCCTTCCAGCGTTACCTGGTGGAGGGGATCGCCACCTCCGGTCTGAAGGGCTGAAGGGCAGAAGGGCTGAAGGGCCGACCGGCACCGGTCCCTGGTCGCGGTGGTGCCGACCGCGACCGGGGACCGGTGCTCCGGCCGCCGCCGCGAGCGGACGGCCCGGACCGGGAGCGGTTCAGCGCAGGCCGTCGAGTTGGTCGCGGGTGAGGGCGCCGTCGGCGACGGCGACCCGGTGCCGTCGGCTGATCCGCTCTCCGGCCGGGATGGTGAGCGTCCGCCGGTAGGCCAGCGCCACGCAGACACCCGGGTACTGCCCGGCCCGCGCGAACCAGTGGTCTCCCGCGCCCAGACCGGAGAAGACCAGGGTGTACGGGGCAGCGTCGGCGGTCTGTCCGACCAGCGCCAGCCACGGGTCGGCGCTGCCGTTGACCTGCTCCTCGCCGTCGCCGTTGGCGGTGAGCACGTCGACCTGGCCCAGTGCCGCCCGCCAGAAGAAACCGCCGTAGCCGGCACCGTCCGGGCGCCCGTTGGTGGCCGGGCTGCCCAGCGTCACGTCCAGGTCGGCCGGGGCGGTCAGGGTGTAGGCGAAGTCGAGCAGCCAGGCGTCGTCGCGGCCGGCAATGGCACCGGCGGAGACCGTACGGTCCTCGGTGACCAGCGTCCGGCCGTCCCGGTCGAGCCAGCGCAGCCGCTGCCCGAAGCCGTTGTCGGCCTGCCGTCCCCAGCTCTCCGGCTCGGTCCGCCCGTGGTCGTCGAGCCAGGTGTAGCCCTGGTCGCGTACGTAGGTGCGCCCGCCCCAGAGGTTGTAACCGTTGACGTCCTGCACGCCGATGGAGACGCCCAGGTGGTGCGGGTGGTCCTCGGGCAGGATGTCGGTGACGGTCACCCCGCCGAGGGTGCGTACCGGGTGCAGGTACGGCCGGGGCGACAGGCGCGGGTCGAGGTCCGGTTCGGGGACGTACTCGGCGACGGTCTCGCCGCGTACGCGCAGCCGGGTCGCGGTGGTTTCGTGGCTCATCTGTCCGCCTCTCGTGGTCGGTCACCCGGATGGGTCCGATCAGACGTACGTAGGAAAGCGCTTGCCCCCGATCGGCGCCACCCTACCCGGACCAGTGTCCGCGCTGCTGCCGGTAGGGTCAGCGCCACGACACGCGACGACCGGACGCCGGACGGCCCGACGACGCGCCACCGGTGAACACGGGGCCCGGTCCTGGCAGGGCTATTCTTGACACGTTTCAGTCGGCGCGCGCCAGCGGCGACCAGGGAAAAGGAGTCGACGGTGGCGGGACCAGCCGTGAGCATCCGCGACGTGGCCACCCGCGCGGGTGTGTCGGTCGGCACGGTTTCCAACGTGCTCAACCGGCCCGACATCGTCGCGGCGACCACCCGTACCCGCGTACTCGCCGCGATCAGCGAGCTGGGCTTCGTGCCGAACGACGCGGCCCGCCAGCTCCGCCGGGGCCGGGGCCGCACGCTCGGACTGGTGGTGCTGGACGTGGCGAACCCGTTCTTCACCGACGTGGCCAAGGGCGTCGAGGAGGCCACCGGCGCGGCCGGGATGGCGGTCATCTTCTGCAACAGCGACGGCGACCCGGTGCGCGAGAGCGCCTACCTGGACCTGCTGGAGGAGCAGCGGGTGCAGGGCGTGCTGATCACGCCGGTCGACGACAACAACGAGCGGTTGGTACGGCTGCGCGACCGGGGCGTACTGGTGGTCCTGCTGGACCGGCGCTCGACCCGGCCGGACGTCTGCTCGGTCTCGGTGGACGACCGGCTCGGCGGCGAGCTGGCCGCCCGGCACCTGGTCGAGACCGGACACCGGCAGATCGCGTTCGTCGGCGGCCCGTGGCGGTTGGAGCAGGTCCGGGACCGCTACGCCGGGGCCCGGGACGCGCTGCGCGAGGCCGGGTTACAGGAGGACCAGCTCCGCCGGTTCGACACCCCGAGCCCGACGGTGGCCGCCGGTCGGGACGCCGCCGCCCGGATCCTCGGCCAGCCCCGCTCGGCTCGGGCCACCGCGGTCTTCTGCGCCAACGACCTGCTCGCCCTCGGGGTGTTGCAGGAGTTGACCCGGCAGCAGGTCCGGGTGCCGGAGGAGATCGCCCTGGTCGGCTACGACGACATCGAGTTCGCCGCCGCGGCGGCGGTGCCGCTCTCCTCGGTCCGCCAGCCCCGCCAGCGCCTCGGCCGTACCGCCGCCGCGCTGATGTTGGAGGAGTCGAACGACCCCACCGTCCACCAGCACCAACAGGTGATCTTCGAACCGGAGCTGGTGGTCCGGGAGTCGAGTCGCTACACCCGTCGGGAGAGCTGAGCGACAGCTTCGTTCCTTGACATCCCCGCGCCGTCGCTCGTAGTTTGGGAGCGGGATTTTTGAAACGGTTCACAACTAAGGGGGCCCGGTGCGGAGAGTCTGCTTCGTCCTACGGGTGAGACCCGATCGGCTGACCGAGTACCGTGCCCGGCACGCCGCCGTCTGGCCGGAGATGCTGGCCGCACTCCGCGCCGCCGGCTGGCACGACTACTCACTCCACCTGCACACCGACGGTCTGCTCGTCGGGCACTTCCGCACCGACGACCTGGCCGCGTCGCTGGCCGCGATGGAACGTACCGAGGTCAACGCGCGGTGGCAGGCGGAGATGGCCCCGTTCTTCGAGGGACTCGACGGGCGGCGCCCGGACGAGGGCTTCACCGTCCTCGAGGAGATCTTCAACCTCGACGCGCAGCTCGACGCACTCGACGCCGCCGACGCCATCGACCCCGCGTCCGAGCACGCGTCCGCTACCCCACAGGAGCAATCGTGACCGCCACCGCAGCCTCACCGGAGGTCCGGGCCGCCCTGCGCGGCCAGCGCATCGAGGTGCCCTCCTGGGCGTACGGCAACTCCGGCACCCGGTTCAAGGTCTTCGGCCAGCCCGGCGTGCCCCGTACGCCACACGAGAAGATCGCCGACGCCGCGCAGGTGCACGCGTACACCGGGATCGCGCCGATCGTCTCGCTGCACATCCCCTGGGACCGGGTGGACGACTACGCCGAGCTGGCCGCCTACGCCGCCGACCTCGGGGTACGGATCGGCGCGATCAACGCCAACGTGTTCCAGGACGACGACTACCGGCTCGGCAGCGTCACCAACCCCGACCCGGCGATCCGCCGCAAGGCGTTGGGCCACCTGCTCGAGTGTGTGGACATCATGGACGCCACCGGCTCACGTGACCTGAAGCTCTGGTTCTCCGACGGCACCAACTACCCCGGCCAGGACGACATCCGGTCCCGGCAGGACCGGCTCGCCGAGGCGCTCGCCGCGACCTACCAACGGCTCGGCGCGGACCAGCGGATCCTGCTGGAGTACAAGCTCTTCGAGCCGGCGTTCTACGTCACCGACGTGCCCGACTGGGGCACCGCGTACGCGCACTGCCTCAAGCTGGGCGAGCGGGCCCAGGTGGTGATCGACACCGGGCACCACGCCCCCGGCACGAACATCGAGTTCATCGTGGCGTTCCTGCTGCGCGAGGGGCGGCTCGGCGCGTTCGACTTCAACTCCCGCTTCTACGCCGACGACGACCTGATGGTCGGTGCCGCCGACCCGTTCCAGCTTTTCCGGATCATGCACGAGATCGTCCGGGCCGACGCGCTGCGGCCCGGGTCGGGCGTGAACTTCATGCTCGACCAGTGCCACAACATCGAGCCGAAGATCCCCGGCCAGATCCGTTCGGTGCTCAACGTGCAGGAGGCGACCGCGAAGGCGCTGCTGGTCGACGCCGACGCGCTCGCCGCCGCGCAGGCCGCCGGGGACGTACTCGGCGCCAACGCGGTGCTGATGGACGCGTACGACACCGACGTCCGGCCGCTGCTCCGGGAGATCCGCGCCGAGCAGGGCCTCGACCCGGACCCGATGGCCGCGTACGCCCGCTCCGGTCACGCCGCGAAGATCGCCGCCGAGCGGGTCGGCGGGCAGCAGGCCGGCTGGGGGGCCTGACCCCGGTGGGCGCGACCTTGGACAACGTCACCTACGAGGGGAAACCGAGCACAGCGATGGGTACGCATCCGGAGGTGACCGCGCTGCTCGCGCGCAGTCACCGGATCGGCGCCGACCGGCGCAACACCAACTACGGCGGCGGCAACGTCTCGGTCAAGGCCAGCGCCGACGACCCGGTCACCGGCGCACCGGTCGAACTGATGTGGGTCAAGGGCTCCGGCGGCGACATCGGCACGCTGACCGAGGCCGGGCTCGCGGTGCTGCGCCTGGACCGGCTCCGGGGGCTGGTCGACGTCTACCCTGGGGTCGACCGCGAGGACGAGATGGTCGGCGCGTTCGACTACTGCCTGCACGGCAGGGGCGGGGCCGCCCCGTCGATCGACACCGCCATGCACGCCCTGGTCGACGCCGCGCACGTGGACCACCTGCACCCGGACGCCGGCATCGCGCTGGCGACCGCCGCCGACGGCGAGGAGCTGACCCGCCGCTGCTTCGGCGACCGGGTGCTCTGGGTGCCGTGGCGCCGCCCCGGCTTCCAGCTCGGTCTGGACATCGCCACCCTGGCCAGGGAGAACCCGCAGGCGATCGGGGTGATCCTCGGCGGGCACGGGATCACCGCCTGGGGCGCGACCAGCGAGGAGTGCGAGGCCCGCTCGCTGGAGATCATCGCGACCGCCGAGCGGTTCCTCGCCGAGCACGGGCGACCCGAGCCGTTCGGTCCGGTCCGGCCCGGCTACCAGGCGCTGCCGGCCGACCGGCGACGGGCGCGGGCCGCCGCCCTGGCCCCGGTGGTCCGGGGACTGGCGAGCACCGACGCCCGCCAGGTCGGGCACTTCACCGACGACGACGCGGTGCTGGACTTCCTGGCCCGCGCCGAACACCCCCGGCTCGCCGCGCTCGGCACCTCCTGCCCGGACCACTTCCTGCGGACGAAGGTCCGGCCGCTGGTGCTGGACCTGCCGGCCGACGCGCCGCTGGACGACGCGGTGGCCCGGCTGCGGGAGCTGCACCAGGCGTACCGCGAGGACTACCGCGCCTACTACGACCGGTACGCCACCCCGGACTCCCCCGCGATCCGGGGCGCCGACCCGGCGATCGTGCTGGTGCCCGGGGTCGGCATGTTCAGCTTCGGCAAGGACAAGCAGACCGCCCGGGTGGCCGCCGAGTACTACCTCAACGCGGTCAACGTGATGCGCGGCGCCGAGGCGGTGTCGACGTACGCGCCGATCGACGAGGCGGAGAAGTTCCGGATCGAGTACTGGCTGCTCGAAGAGGCAAAGCTGCGACGGCTGCCCAGGCCGAAGCCGCTCGCCGGTCGGGTCGCGCTGGTCACCGGCGGCGGTTCCGGCATCGGCGCCGCGATCGCCCGCCGGCTCGGCGGCGAGGGTGCGGCCGTGGTCGTCGCCGACCGGGACGCCGACGCCGCCGCCCGGATCGCCGCCGGGATCGGCGACCCCGACCGGGCGGTCCCGGTGACCGTCGACGTCACCGACGGCGCCGCGATCGAGGCCGCGTTCGCCGCGGCGGCGCTCGCCTTCGGCGGGGTCGACCTGGTCGTCAACAACGCCGGCCTGTCGGTGTCGAAGTCGCTGCTGGAGACGACCGAGGCCGACTGGGACCTGCAACACGACGTGATGGCCAAGGGGTCGTTCCTGGTCTCCCGGGCCGCCGCCAGGATGATGGTCGACCAGGGCGCCGGTGGCGACATCGTCTACGTCGTCAGCAAGAACGCGGTCTTCGCCGGCCCGAACAACGTCGCGTACGGCTCCGCCAAGGCCGACCAGGCGCACCAGGTCCGGCTGCTCGCCGCCGAACTGGGCGGGTACGGCATCCGGGTCAACGGGGTGAACCCGGACGGCGTGGTCCGGGGTTCGGGCATCTTCGCCGGCGGCTGGGGCGCCAAGCGCGCCGCCGTGTACGGCGTACCCGAGGAGGAACTGGGCGCGTACTACGCCCAGCGGACCCTGCTCAAGCGGGAGGTGCTGCCCGAGCACGTGGCGAACGCGGTCTTCGCGCTCACCGGGGGCGACCTGTCGCACACCACCGGGCTGCACGTACCCGTCGACGCCGGCGTGGCCGCCGCCTTCCTGCGCTGAGCCGGTGACCATGGGTGCGACGACGGGCGGTCGGCGATGAACGGCCGGACACCGAGGTCGGCGGCGGTCGCCGCGGTCGACCTCGGCGCCTCCAGCGGGCGGGTGATGCTCGCCGAGGTGGACCGGGACCGGATCACGCTCACCGAGGCGCACCGGTTCGACAACGGACCGGTGCGCCTGCCCGACGCGCTCTACTGGGACGCGCTGCGGCTGCACGCCGAGACGCTGACCGGGCTGCGGGCCGCCCTGGCCCGCCGCCCGGACCTGGCCAGCATCGGGATCGACTCCTGGGCGGTCGACTACGGGCTGCTGGACGCGGGCGGGGCGCTGCTGGGCAACCCGGTGCACTACCGGGACCGGCGTACCGACGGGGTGCCGGACCGGGTCGTCGCCGCGCTCGGCGCGCAGCGGCTCTACCAGCTCACCGGGTTGCAACTGCTGCCGTTCAACACCCTGTTCCAGCTCACCGCAGCGCTCGACACGCCCGCGCTGGCGGCGGCCGACCGGATGCTGCTCGTGCCGGACCTGCTGGCGTACTGGCTGACCGGGGTGGCCGGCAGTGAGGTCACCAACGCCTCCACCACCCAGTTGTTGGACGTACGGACCCGCGAGTGGTCGACCGAGCTGATCGGACAGGCCGGGCTGCCGGCGCGGATCTTCGGCCCGCTGCGCCGGCCCGGGGACGCCGCCGGAGAACTGCTGCCCGAGATCGGTACGGCGGTCGGCGCGACCTGGCCGGTGCCGGTGACCGCCGTCGGCTCGCACGACACCGCCTCGGCGGTGGTGGCGGTGCCGGCCGAGCACGACCGGTTCGCGTACATCTCCTGCGGCACCTGGTCCCTGGTCGGGCTGGAGCTGACCGCACCGGTGCTCACCGCCGACAGCCGGCGGGCGAACTTCAGCAACGAGGCCGGGGTCGACGGGACGATCCGCTACCTGCGCAACGTGATGGGCCTCTGGCTGCTCCAGGAGTCGTTGCGGACCTGGCGGGCCGGTGGGCTGGGCACGGAACTGTCCGAACTGCTGGCCGAGGCCGCCCGTCGACCGGGACTGGCCGCCGTGGTGGACCCCGACGACCCGGAGTTCCTGCCGCCGGGTGACATGCCGGCCCGGTTGGCGCGGGCGTGCGTACGGCTGGGGCAGCCGGCGCCGGACGACCCGGCGGCGATGGTCCGGTGCATCGTGGACAGCCTGGCGCTGGCCCACCGGGCGGCGGTCCGGCAGGCCCAGGAGCTGTCCGGACGCGAGGTCGAGGTGGTGCACGTCGTCGGCGGCGGCGCCCGCAACGAACTGCTCTGCCAGCTCACCGCCGACGCCTGCGGGCTGCCGGTGGTCGCCGGTCCGGTCGAGGCGACCGCGTTGGGCAACGCCCTGGTGCAGGCGCGGGCGCTCGGCGTGCTCGGCGGCGGGCTGGCCGAGCTGCGGGGACTGTCCCGTCGCGACGGCGGGCTGCGGACGTACCGCCCGACCCCCGGCTCGGCGGCGGCCTGGCGGGCGGCGGCGGCCCGGATCGGCCGGCCGGAATAGGTCTCCCGCGGGTGGGGTGCCCGCGGGTCCGGAAGGGGGTGCCGTGTCTCGTGCGGTGGCACGGCACCCCGCCCGGTCGGTCCTGACGCCGCAGGCGACCGGGCGGTGCCGGCGGACGGTCAGAGGTCCTGCGCCTCGGCTCGGCCGAGGATCCGCCGGAGGGCGGCCACGTGCGACCGCAGCGCGGCGCGGCCCTCGGGGGTGAGCGACAACCAGGTACGCGGACGGCGGCCGACGTGGCCCTTGCGGATGGTGAGGTATCCGGCCGACTCCAGCGCGGCGGCCTGCTTCGACAGAACCGAGTCACTGATCTCGGCGGCGTCCCGTACGGTGCCGAACTCCATTTCCTCGGCGGCGGCGAGACTCGCCATGATCGCCAGCCGGGTGGTGGTGTGAATGGCGGGATTCGGCGCGACGGTTGAAGGCGGCGGGGTCGGACCGGACGCGGACTCGGACGTCACCACCGCCCCTGCCCGATCCCCTCGGCGTAGCGGGTGGCCAGCCGCCTGGCCCCTAGCAGGATGACCACAACGAAGAGCACGCCGTAGGCGAGCCCCGCGAGGGTGAACGGCAGGGGTGTGCCGGCGTCGCGCAGGGCCAGCCCGAGCAGGGTCGCCGCCGAGAAGCCGACCAGGTGGGCCGCGACGGCGAGAACAACGCCGTAGCGGCCGAACGCGCGTGGCGACGGTCTGGCCCGCCATTCGGCTCGGGTGTAGAGGGTCCAGACGAGCACGATCAGCATCGGCAGTGGGAACCGGATGATCGCGCCGACGCCCCACAGCCCCGCCGGTATGTCGAAGGACGCGCCGAGCAGGGCGGCCAGCAGGCAGGTGACGGCGACGTAGCGGCGGGGACGCCTCGGCCCGACGGCCTCCGCCCCGCGCCGCAGGCCGTGCCGCACACCCCGCAGCATCGAGGCCGCCTCGTCCCGGTCGATCTCTCGCATCGGTCCTCCCATCATGTTTCCATGTGGAAAGTACCTGCCGGGTGGCAACCGCACAACCGGCTCCGTGGATACCGCCGTGTCCCCGGGTCCGCCGGCCCCCCAGCCGGCCGGTCCCCGGGGACAGGCCGCTACCGACGCGAGCGGTCGGCCAGCCTGTCGATCGCGGCGGCCAGTTCGGCGAGTTCGACCTCGTGGCGGGTCAGCACCGCACGGGTGGAGGTCAGGGCCTGCTCGACGTACTTCTCGGCGTACCCGGACCGGCGGGCGCAGCGGTTCGCCGCCACCGCCAGCGCGACCTCGCCCGGGGTCGGGGTGTAGGTGCGGGACGGGACCGCGGGCAGCACCTCCACCGTGCCCCGGGCCTCCTTCGGCGTCGGCGGCCCGGCACCGGACCAGGTCCCCGTCGGCAGCCCCACGCCGTAGGCGCGCAGGTGTCGTTCGTCGCCCTGGTGGGTGAAACCGGCCTGGTCCAGGCAGTCGAGCACGGGCGCGGCGATCATCCGGTACGCCTCGGCGTCCGCACCGCTGGTGCTCTCCGCCCGGACCTCCGCATTCACGTCCCGCATCAGGTCGTACGCGCGCCCGCGCAGGTCGGTGAAGCGAGGGCCGATCCGGTCGGCGGCCTGCTCGGTGCAGCGGGCGAAGGCGCGGTCGAAACCGGCGTGGTAGCTCATCACGCGCGGGGCGCGGGCCGGCTCGTCCTGACCGAAGCCGAGTCGACGCGCGTCCGCCTCACTGACCGTGGCAAAACCGGGCGCGGTGACGTTCAGCTCGACCAGCCCCCGCTCCGGCGCCACCTGACCAACCTGCGCCAACTGCGGAAAGCCCCGCTCGGCCATGCAGGTGGCGCGTACGGACGCCTCCTGCCGTTCGAGCCGGACCAGGATGTCGGACCGGAACACCTCGACCGCGATCCGGTCGGATGCCACCGTCAGGTAGCGGCCGGACGGCGCCTGGGGTTCGGCCGGGTCGTCCGAGGTGGAGGAACAGCCCGCGACGACCAGCGCGATGCCGACCATGGTCAGGACCACCGGAAGACGCTTCTGCATCGGAGTCTCCTTTCGGCCGGGAGGGTGGGGCGGCACCCCGGCCGCCCCACCCCGTACGGTCAGCCGCACTCGTGCCGGTCGTTACGGTCGGCCGTGTTGGTGAGCCAACGCTTCACCCCGTCGTTCGGGATGTAGTCCCACTGCCACTGCCCGTTGATGTCGAGCGCCCCGACCCGGATGCGGCAGCCGGTGTCACGGTTGCGGACGTACCAGGCGTGGTCCTGGAGCGGGATGCCGGAGATGACGTTGTTGCCGGCCCCGTAGTCCATGAAGTTGTTGCCGCCGTGGTCGCCGTAGTAGTAGAAGTGCTTCTGGTAGCGGTCCTCGCTGTTCCAGTAGAAGCAGATCTCCCCCGATACACAGTTGGACGTCCCGTCGCCGTTGTCGGCGCTGGCGGCGCCGGCCGGCAGGACGGCGAGCAGGGTGGCCGCCACGCTGGTGGCGAACACCGTGGCGAGTGCCTTCATTCGGTTCATCTCTCCCCCTCCGAGTGCTGATGAACCGGAATCTATCGATGCGCGAGGACACGAACCCGTACCTCGACCGGCACCGGGGTACGGCGCTGAGCAGGCCGGATGCACACGACCGGCAGCGGAGCGGCAGATCTCGCGCAGGGGCCGCCACCGGTCCGACCCCGGTGCCCTTCGGGGTCACGGAGCCGGGTCGGCGATCCGGGCGCGAAGGGGTGCCGCGTCGGGGTGCCCCATCTCCTGGAGGATGTCGAGGGCGGCCCGCCACGCGCCGTGGGCCGCTTCCCGGTCACCGAGGTCGAGCCACGTCTCGCCGAGACTGCGCAGGGTGTCCGACTTGCCGTACTGGTCGTTGACGCTCTGGTAGAGCACGAGCGAACGCTGGTAGCAGGCGACGGCCGAGACGTTGTCGCCGAGCGCCCGGTGCGCGTACCCGATGCTGTCCCAGGTGTTCGCCTGTCCACTCTCGTCGCCGGTCTCCTGCTGGATCGCGAGTGCCTGCCGGCACTGTTCGAGGGCGATGTGGTGCTGGCCCAACCGGGCGTTGTACCAACCACTGGCGTTGAGCGCGCTGGCCTCGCCGGCACGGTTCCCGGCCGAGCGGAACAGGTCGAGTGCCCGCCGGGTGTGCGGCAGCGCCTGTTCGTAACGGTTCTCACGGGCGTACGTCCGGCCGATGCCACGCTCGGTGTTCGCCTCGCCGGCCCGGTCGCCGAGCTGCTGGAACAGGGCGAGTGCCCGCCGCAGTTGGGTGTGCGCCTCGTCGGTCCGGTTCAGCCGCAGGTAGACCAGCCCCAGGAGGCGGTGGGCGTGCGCCTGGCCGAGATCGTTGTGGTTGGCGGTGGCGTCGACGGCGGCCTGCTGGGCCTGCGCCCAGTCCTGCCAGTACCCCCTCCGGTTGAGGAACATGCTGATGGTCCAGGCGATCTGCCAGGCGTGGGTGTGCCGGCCGACGCTGGCCGCGAGGTCGATCACGCGGAGCAGGACCACGCGTTCGGCGTCGAACCAGGCGAGCGCGGCGGCCGGCTCGGTGAACGACTCGACACCGACGTCGCCGTCGGGCGGGAGCGGTGTGATGGCGTCGAGGCGGCTGTAGAGCAGCCGGTCGGCGCCGTGCGCGCTGTGCAGGTAGTGGTCGAGTACGCGACGCAGGGCGGCGTCCCGGTCGGTGGGCGACTCGTCCGTGTCGGCCAGTTCGCCCGCGTACGAGCGCAGCAGGTCGTGCAGGGTGTACCGGCCAGGACCGTCGACGGTGACGAGGTGGGCCCGTAGGAGTTCGTTCAGGAGCACCCGGGTCTGGCCGCCGGGGTGCCCGATCAGGCTGGCCGCCGCCGAGGCGGTGATGCTCGGCCCCGGGTGCAGCCCGAGGTGGCGGAACAGCCGCGCGGCGCCAGCGCTGAGGGTCCGGTACGACCAGAAGAAGACCGCCCGCAGATCGGTGGCCGGGTCGCCGCTGGCGAACGCCCCGAGGTCACCGGTGCGGCTCATCCCCGCCACGACCTCACCGAGCGGTCGCTCGGGATGCGTGACGGCCAGGGCCGCGGTGATCGCCAGGGCCAGCGGTAGCCGGGCGCACCAGCCGATGAGTTGGTTGACCGCCGCCGGTTCGGTGCTGCCCCGGTCGTTGTCGAGCCGGTCGGCGAGGAACTCCCTGGCCTCGTCGAGGCTGAACAGGTCCAGCGGTACGGGTCGCGCGTGGTCGGTGGCGATCAGGCCGACCAGGCTGTCCCGGCTGCTGATCAGGGCCATGCTGCCGACGGCGGTGGGCAGCAGCGGCCGGACCTGGCCGGCGTCCCGGGCGTTGTCCAGCACGACCAGCAGGCGCCGGTCGGCGATCAGGCTGCGGTACAGGCCCTGCTGGGCCGGGTAGCTCGCCGGCAGGTGATCCGGCCGGACACCGAGCGCCTCCAGGAAGGCCCGGGTCACCACCGCCGGGTCCAGCGCGGCACCGGCCGGGTCGTACCCGCGCAGGTTGACGTAGAGCTGACCGTCCGGGAACCGGTGTGCCGAGCGGCGGGCCCAGTGGACGGCGAGCGTTGTCTTGCCGACCCCGGCCGTGCCGTGGATGACGGCCACCGTCGCCGCCCGCGCCTCGCTCGCGGCGAGCTTGTCGAGGTAGGCCACCTCCGCCGCGCGGCCGATGAAGGTCGACGCCCGCGCCGGCAGTTGCGCCGGCACCACGGGTGTGGGCGTCGCCGGTTCCCGCTCCTGGTCCTCCCGGAGCGCGTGGTCGAGGGCGGCCGCCAGTTCGGCACCCGGGTACAGGCCCAACGACTCGTCCAGTCGTACCCGGATCCGGTGGAAGGTCTCGACCGCGGCGGCCCGGCGGCCCGACCCGACGAGGGCCTGGATGAACCGGGCGTGCAGCGGCTCGTGCAGCGGCTCGATCTCGACCAGGGCGCCCAGCCGCTCGGCCACCGCGGCGTGTTCACCGTCGTTGCCGGCGAGGTCGGCGTAGCGCAGGGCGGCGTCGAGCCGACGCCGGTGCAGCGCGACGGCGGCCGGGTGCTGGCCGAGGTGGTCGGGTAGGTCGGCGCAGACGGCGCCGCGCCAGCAGTCCAACGCCCGCGCCAACGAGTCACTGTCCGGGCCGGCACCGTCCCGGTCCGGGTGGCCGTCGAGGAGTTCGACGAAGCGGAGGACGTCCAGGTGCCGGGCGGTGGCGGACAGGCGGTAACCGCCAGCCGTGCCCTCGACGCGCGGGCTGTCCGGGTCCGCCGGCCAGAGCCGGCGCAGCCGAGCGGCGTACGTGTGCAGCAGGTTCTGCCAGGTGGCCGGTGGTTTGTCCGGCCACAGGGTGTCGGCGATCTCGTCCCGGCTGACGTCCTGCCCCGGCTGGATCGCGAGCAGCGCGAGCATGCAGCGCAGTTTTGTCGCCGTCGGGGTGACCGGCCAGCCGTCGCGGCTGACCCGCAGCGGTCCGAGCACGGCGACGTACGGTGACGCGGCCGGGGTGTCCGCTCCGCCGCTGCCCGGCTGGCCGTCGTCCGCGATGAGCCCCAGGGTCGCGCGCAGCAACTCGACGGAGGTTCGGCGGATCGCGTCGAGCTGATCGTGTTCGACCTTACGCACCGTCCGGATGCTCAGCCCGGCCCGCCGCGCGAGTTCCTCCTGGGTCCAGCCCAGGTCCTCCCGTCGTCGCCGGAAAAGCTGTCCCAGGGACGTGTTACGCATAGACCAGCCCCCCACCGGCCGGCGCCACCGGCTCCGCTCGCCACATCGATGCCGATCCCGCTCCATTCTGCCTGGTCACTGGCGGTAAGCGTTGCCGGTGTCGATACCGGCCGCGGTCCATCGTGGCTCGCTACCTTTTGCCTGCCGACCATCCGCGCCCCGGGGGCGGGGCGCGACAGGGGCGCCGAGGCACGGGCAGCGGCGGGGGAATCGGGGGCGCCGCTGCCCGTGCCGGCGCATGGTCGCGGAGGCGGCCGACGCACTTCGATCACGCGGGAGATTCGTCCGCGAGCAGGCGCCGTTCCGGAACCGCCCCAAAGCATTGACTCTGGGCGATAGAAGAGTCAAAGTGGTGCCAGAGAGCGCTCTCACTACACAGATCGACATTCGTCCGTAACCCGTTCGACACAGGTTCCGGTGCGCCCGCCCGACGCCCGTCCCGGCCCCGCCTCGACCGCGGGAGCAGGGCGCCACCGGACCCCACCACGGACGTTGCACCGGTGGCGACTCCCCCGCCGCTCTCCGCCCCACGCCCCGAAGGAGCCCCATGCAACCGGTCGCACCACCGACAGCCCGTTCCCGACCACCACGTCAACGGCTACGCCTCGCCGCCCTCGGCACCGCGCTCGTCGCACTGCTCGGCACGTACCTGGCGATCGGCGCCGGCCCGGCCGCCGCCGCCGAGATCACGCTCTCCCAGGGCCGCCCCGCCACGGCGTCCTCGGTCGAGGGCGCGTACGCCGCCTCCGCCGCCGTCGACGGCAACGCCGGCACCCGGTGGTCCAGCGCGTTCAGCGACCCTCAGTGGATCCAGGTCGACCTCGGCTCAGCCCGCCCGATCAGCCGGGTGGCGCTGAACTGGGAAGCCGCGTACGCCAGCGACTTCCGGATCCAGACCTCGACCGACGCCACGAACTGGACCACCATCCACACCACGGTCAACGGCACCGGCGGCAGCAAGAGCATCACGGTCGCCGGCAACGGACGGTACGTACGCCTGCACTCGACCAAGCGCGCCACCGCGTACGGGGTGTCGCTCTGGGAGTTCCAGGTCTTCGGCGACGACGGTGGGGCACCGCCCCCGCCTCCGCCCGGCGGCCCGATCGTCCGGGTGGCCGAGTTCCCGGCCGACTGTCCGTTCAGCCACCGGCTGCCGGACGACCCGATCATCTACCCCCGCCTGGCCGGGGCGTCGCACATGCACAGCTTCTTCGGCAACACCTCGACCAACGCGAACTCGGACTACACCAGCCTGGCCAACGCGTCGAGCAACTGCAACCCGGCGATCGACCTGTCGTCGTACTGGGTGCCGACGCTGTACAACAACAACGTGCCGGTTGAGCCGACCATCGCCACCTTCTACTACCTCGGCGAGGGCGTACGCGCCGACGTGGTGGCGCAGACCCAACCGATGCCGCTCGGCCTGAAGATCGTCGCCGGTAACGCCCGCGCCACCGGCGGTGACGACAGCATCGCCCGCTGGTCCTGCCTGCACGCCGGACACATCCCACCCGGCAAGGACTTCGTCAACTGTCCGGCCGGCACCCAGATGGAGTCGTACCTGGACTTCCCGCAGTGCTGGAACGGCCGTGACCTGGACTCGCCCGACCACAAGAGCCACATGGCCTACCCGGTCAACCAGGGCTGTCCGTCCACCCACCCGGTGCACGTGCCGAAGCTGCGCCAGGTGCTGCGCTACCCGGTGAACGGCAACCCGGCCAACTTCCGGCTGGCGTCCGGCCCTGGTTACACCATGCACGGCGACTTCTTCAACGCCTGGCCGGCGGCGGAGATGGAGCGGCGGGTGCGCGACTGCATCCGGCCGGTCATCAAGTGCAACCACGACGGCCGCTACTGACCCCTTCCGCATCGCCGAGGCACTGCACGATGATCATTGCGTGACGGCGGGACCCGGTCAGCCGGGTCCCGCCCGGGTTCGTACCCGGTCGCCGGGAACCAGGGAGGGCACGATGACATCCACGGTACGAGGCGCGGCGGCGCTCGTCCTGCTCGCCGTACTCGTCAGCGGTTGTGGTGCCGGCGACGACCCGGCGGCCGGCGGCGGCGGGGGCGCCCCGGCGACCTCGGCCGCCCCGAGCGCCACGATCGGCCCGGCCGGCGAGTCCGGCGCGTTCAACCCGACGGACCTGGCCTGGACCCAACTCATGATCGCACTGGACCAGAAGACCCTGCTGCTGACCGACCTGACCCCGAAACAGACCTCCGACCCCGGCGTACGCGACCTGGCCGACCAGGTCGGTACGGGTCACCGGGGCGAGCTGACCGGGCTGCGGGACCTGCTCCGGCAGGCCGGGGTGGCGGAGAGCAACGAGCACGAGGGGCACGACATGCCGGGCATGGTGACCGCCGACGACCTGCGCGCCCTCAGCGCCGCCACCGGTCCCGCCTTCGACCAGCTCTTTGTCACCAACATGCGGGACCACCTGGAGCAGACGCTGCAACTCGCCCGCGCGGTGGAGCGTTCCGGGAGCGAGCCGCACATCCGGACCCTGGCCACCGAGATCCAGCGGACCCGGACCGCACAGCTCGACCAACTCGCCAAACTCGAACCGCAGGGCCGTTGATCCCTGGGCGCACACTGCGGCGGTGAGCTTTCTCGACGGACCGAGCCGACCGGCGCGACCCCGCCCACCGATCCAGGTCGTCGCCGCGGTGGTGCTGCTCAGCGTGACCACCCTGGTCGTGACCCTGGTCGAGTCGGTCGACCGGTTCGCCGCGGGCGAGCCGGAGGCCGTGCTCGAAGAGGTTCCCCGGCTGGCCCTGACCATGCTGTACGCGTACGCGCTCTGGCGCGGCGGTCGGGTGGTCCGGTGGTTCCTCATGGTGCTCGTCGCCATCTCGTTGAGCGCCATGCTCCCCGTCGTCGACGCGCCGGCCGAGGTCGTACTGGTGCTGGCCATCCTCACCGTACTGGTGCTGCTGCTCGTCGCACCGGACACCTGGCGCTCGGGACAGCCGGAGGATCGGTCGCAGCGGTAACCTCGGCGACATGCCGAGCGTGTTGCTGGTGCCGGGGCGTGGGATCGCCAGGTCCGAGCACTGGCAGGAGCGATGGTCGAGAGAGTTGCCGGACTGCCGGTGGGTTCCCCGACCGGGCCGGTACTTCGACATCGTGACCCGGGTGGCGGCACTGCACCAGGCGATCGCCGCCGAGCCCGAGCCACCGGTGCTCGTGGCGCACAGCGGCGGCTGCGTCACGGTGGCCCAGTGGGCGGCCGAGCACCGGTTGCCGGTGCACGCGGCGCTGCTGGTCGCCCCGCCCTACCTCGATCCCGGGTGGACTCCGGGACCGGACGACCCACCGGAGGAACGGTTCCCGGCAGTCGTGCACACGGGACGCCTGCCGTTCCGCACCGTGGTGGTGGCGAGCCGGACCGACCCCTGGGCGACGTACGAGCAGTCGGTGTCGTACGCCTCGGGCTGGGGCGCCGTGCTGGTGGACGCGGGCGATGCCGGGCACATCAACACGGCCGCCGGGTACGGCCCCTGGCCGGTGGGCGTACGCCTCCTGGCCGACCTGCTCCGATAGCGCCCCGGACCAGTCCACCGACGCCCGGACCAGTCCACCGGCATCGGGACCAGTCCACCAGGACCCGGGCCAGTCCACCGGCATCGGGACCGGGTCGCCATGAGGCCGAGCCACAGGTGGTGGGTCGCGGGACTCACGCGGCGGGGTCGATGGCCACCTTCAGCCAGCCGGGCTCCCGCCGGTCGAACTCCCGGTACGCGCCGACGATGTCGCTCATCGCCTCTTCCTCGGTGACCAGCCCGGTCGGGTCGACCGTGCCGTTGCCGATCATCTCCACCAGTTGCGGCAGGTAGTGCCGGTGGTTGGCGTTTCCGGCCTTGATGGTGAGGTTCTTGTTCATCGCGATGCCGGTCGGGAACGAGGTCATCGTCGGCGGGTAGACGCCGAGGATGCCGAGCGTGCCGGCCTTGGCCAGCGAGTCGACCGCCCAGCGCAGCGCCTGACCGGGCGCGTTGCCCGGCACCCAGTTGCCGTCCTGCGGCGCCGGGTGCGGGGAGATGTCGGTCTGCTCCCGGCTGATCAGGTCGGCCTGCTGGTCGGCCCTGACCCCGGCCGGTCCCTGGCTCGGCCGCTGGGCGTCGACACCGACCGCGTCGATCGCGCGGTCCACCCCGATGCCGCCGGTCAGCTCGTCGATCACCGAGACCGGGTCCTCGACGCTGAAGTCGATCACCTCGGCGTGCTGGCCCCTGGCCGTGGCGAGCCGGTCCGGTAGCTGGTCGATCGCGATCACCCGGCCGGCGCCCTGTAGCTGCGCGGCGAGGATGGCGAGCTGTCCGACCGGCCCACAGCCGAAGACCGCCACCGTGTCACCGGCGGAGACGTCGGCGATCCGGGCGCCGAACCAGGCGGTCGGGAAGATGTCCGACAGCAGGATCGCCTCGTCGTCGGAGACGTCGTCGGGGAGCGCGACCAGCCCGTTGCTCGCGTACGGGATGCGGGCGTACTCGGCCTGGAGTCCGGCGAAGCCACCGGTGCTCGCCGGGCCCCCGTAGTAGGCGGTGCCGGCACGACGCCCACCGGGGTTGGCGTTGTCGCACTGGGCCTGATATCCGGCGCGGCAGTAGGAACAGAACCCGCAGGAGATGGTGGACGAGATCACCACCCGGTCGCCGGGCGAGAAGTTCCGCACCGCGCTGCCGACCTGGACCACCTCTCCGACGCCCTCGTGGCCGATGATGGCGCCCTCCTCCAGTCCGGGCACGGTTCCCCGGGCGAAGTGCAGGTCGGTGCCGCAGATGGCGCTTCTGGTGACCCGGACGATCGCATCGGTCGGTTCCTCGATCCGGGGATCCGGAACCTCTTCCAACCGGATATCGCCAACACCGTGCCAGACCGTCGCCCTCATCTCCGCCCCTCTCCCCAGATCACAACCCCCCGCCGCCTACCCACCGAACCTCCCCCAAAAACCGCCCCCCGCCCCCCCGCCCCCGCCACGCCCCGCCGCCCCCGCCACGCGCCGATCCAGGGGAAATCGACCTCGTAGGAGATCAAACAGTGCTGATCTGCCCTAGATCGGCGAGGTGGAGGGGCGGCGGGGGCGGGGGGCACGGGTGGCGGGGGGCGCGGGTGGCGGGGGGTGGTTTTGCGGGGTGGGGTCAGCCGAGTTGGGACTTGGCTTCCGAGATCAGGCGCTTGGCGCCCTCCTGGGCGCTGATCCGACCGAAGATGACCTCGTCGTAGACCCGCTGGAACTCGGCCTTCACCGCACCGCCGCCCTTGGGCTGGGCCGGCGGGGTCGGCAGCAACTGGCCGGCGACCGAACTCTCGAACTCGTAGACGAGCTTGTCGTTCGCGGCCAGGGTCGGCGCGAGGGCGTCCCGGACCTTGGCGTTCGCCGGCATGCCCCGGGAGACGGCGAGGACCTTGCCGGCCGCCTCGTCGTTGATCAGGAAGTCGATCAACATGGCGGCCTGCTTCGGGTGTTCACTGCGCTCGGCCACGCTGTACGCCATGGCCATCGAGGCGATCATGCCGCGCTTGTCGGTGTCGCTGGGCATCGGCCCGATCGCCAGCGGGGCCCCGTACGCGGAGATCATCGGGCTGAAGCTGGAGTCGTAGTTGACCTCCGCCGTCACCCCCTTCTTGATCAGTGAGGAGTTCTGCACCGAACCGTCCATCTGGGTGGTCAGTTCGGCCGGGGCGAGCGCGCCCGCCGTACGGAACTGGCCGGTCATGGTCCAGAACTGGGCCAGGTCGGCCTCCTCGAAGCCGAGCTTGCCGTCGTCGGTGTAGATCTTCTTGCCGCGCTGCTGGAGCCAGATGTCGAACCAGTCGATGGCGAAGCCGAAGTCACCGAAACCGGCGACCTTGCCCCCACCGGCCGCCTTCAGCTTCTGGCCCGCGGCGAGCAGGTCGTTCCAGGTCCAGGTCAGGCTCGGCGGAGTCACGCCGGCGGCGCTCCACAGTGCCGGGTCGTAGATGACGCCCTGGGTGTTCTGCGCGATCGGGATCGCGTACGTGGCGTCGCCGACCTTGCCCGCCGGCAGCAGCGTGGGGGTCAGGTCGCCGACCTTCAACGTACCGTCCCTGACGTACTTCTCCAGGTCCAGCAGGGCGTTGCGGTCGGCGTACTCACGCAGGTAGGCGCGGTCCATCTGGACCACGTCGGGGGCGTCGCCGCCGGCGATCTGGGTGGAGAGCTTCTGGAAGTACGCGTCGAAGGCGCCGAACGAGGTCTGCACCTTGATGTCCGGGTACTTGGCCTCGAACAGGTCGATCGCCTCCTCGGTGACCTTCGCCCGGGCGTCGTTGCCCCACCAGGTGAACTGGAGGGTGACCGGCCCGTCCTCGGCCTCGTCGCCGCCACCGCCGCAGCCGGCCAGCGGCAGGGCGATCAGCGCCGACACGGCAACCGCGGCGGCTCGCACCAGTCGGTGTGTCCGGCGGGTTCTCAACATAGGGGTTTCTCCTTCGCTGGGGGCGCGTGGAGCACGGAGGTAAGCGCTTGCCCGGCACGGGCGACGTGGCTTTATGAAACGGTTTAACTAAACCGGACGCTAGGACCGGTCCACCCTCTTGTCAAGGGATGATTACCAGGTCGCGTCGCCTCTGTTACCTGGACGACGGACGAGCGCGAGGAGGCGGGTTGAATCGTTACACCGCCGTCGGTAGCCTCGCCGGCATGTCCGAGCCCACACCCGCGACGGTGGCCCTCGTCGGCGCGACCGGTTACGGCGTCCAGCACCGGCGCGCCATCGACGCCCTGCGGGACGCCGGACGGGTCCGGCTGGTCGCCGTCTGCGACACCCGGCCACTCTCCGAAGAGGAGGTCGGGCCGGGCGTTGCCGTACACACCGACCACCGCGCGA
Organism: Micromonospora sp. NPDC050397; assembly: GCF_044901685.1. NCBI lineage: Bacteria > Bacillati > Actinomycetota > Actinomycetes > Micromonosporales > Micromonosporaceae > Micromonospora > Micromonospora sp. NPDC050397. The sequence continues at coordinate 663,068 of NZ_JBJDPS010000002.1, read as the reverse complement.
TGCTCGCCGCCGCCCGCCCGGACGTCGTCGTGGTCAGCACACCGCCCCACACCCACCTGCCGATCGCGCTCGACGCGCTGGCCGCCGGTGCCGACCTGCTGCTGGAGAAGCCCCCGGTGAGCAGTCTCGCCGACCACGACCGGCTGGCCCACGCGGTGCACGACGCCGGTCGGGTCTGCCAGGTCGGCTTCCAGGCCCAGGGCTCGCACGCGCTCGCCACACTCCGGGAGGCGATCGGGTCCGGGCGGCTCGGGCAGGTCACCGGCGTCGCCGCCGCCGGCACCTGGATCCGTGACGACGCCTACTACGCCCGCTCCCCCTGGGCCGGCCGGCGCTTGGTCGAGGGGCGACCCGTGGTCGACGGCGCCCTGGTCAATCCGTTCGCGCACACCCTGATGCTCGGTCTCGACCTGGTCCGCGCGGCAGCACCCGGCGCGGTGCCGGTCCGACTCACGCTGGAGCGCTACCGCACCCGCGAGATCGAGGTCGAGGACACCGCATGCCTGCGGGTGGAGTTCACCGCCGGTCCACCGCTGCTGGTCGCGGTCACGCTCAGCGCCGGGCGGTTCCGCGAGGGCGACATGCTCGTGCACGGCACCGCCGGCTCGGCCGTACTGGAATACCCGACCGACCGGTTGCTCCTCACCACAATCGACGACCCGGACCGGGTTGCCGGGGGTCGTCCGGCCGCCGTGCCCGGCGCGGCGGTTCAGGCGCCCCGCGCCGAACGCACCGGTCTGCTGGCGAACCTGCTCGACCACCGGCGGGACCCGTCGGGTGTCGCCCTGCTCGCCCCGCTCGACGCCACCCGGGACTTCACGGCGCTGGTGGAGGCGATCCTCGCCGCACCGGCGCCGACACCGGTCCCGGCCCAACACCGCCGGGCGAGCGGCAGCGGCGGCAGCCGGGCCTGGGTGATCGACGGCGTCGACGCGGCGATCGCCACCGCCGCGACCACCATGACCACGTACGCCGAACTCGGCCTGCCGTGGGCCGCCGCACCGCACGAGGGCACCCTGGCCTGATCGTCGCAGCTCCCGTCGCGGCTCCCGCCGGATCAGCCTGATCCTCGCGGCTGCCGCCCGGCTCGACCGGGCCACCGGGCCACCGGGCTCCCCAAGCCGGGTGTGGGAGAGCCCGGCGAGCGCGTCAGGCCAGTTCCGCCATGGGCGCGTCAGGTCAGTTCCGCCACGAGCGCCTCGGCCACCTCGGCGGGCGAGGACATCGCCGCGATCTGCCCCGCGATCTTCTCCGCGTTGTCCCGGTAGGAGGGCTCCGCGAGCACCTTCCGCACCGTCGCGACGACCGCCTCCGGGCTGGCCTCCCCGGGCAGCAGTTGGGCGGCGGCACCGGCCGTGACCGCGCGCTCGGCCTGGATGAACTGGTCCGCGCCCTGCGGCAACAACACCAGCGGGATCCCACCGGCCAGGGCGGCCAGCGTGGTGCCGGCCCCACCGTGCCCCACGACCAGGTCGATGTCGCGCAGCAGTTCGCTCAACGGCACGAACGGCTCGAAGTTGACCCTCGCCAGGTCGACGTCGAAGTCCTCGGGCGCGGCGGTGAGTCCGAGGGTGGCCCGCAGCCCGGCGCCGGTCGCCGAGAGCCCGCGCAGGATCGGGCCGAGTACCACCGGATTGGTGAAGAGCGTCCCGAAGGTGACCAGGATCCGAGGCTGCGCCGCCAGCGGGGCGACCGTCGGGGCCGGCGTACCCTCCGGTGCCCGGTGGGCCTCGGGGCGCAACGACATCCAACCGGCGGGGGTCACCCAACCGTCACGCTGCAACCCGGACGGACAGATGTCCAGAACGAACCGGTAGGGACGACGGGTCAGCCCACGGGCCTGGTAACGCTCGTCCAGTTTGGGCGCCGCGAGCGCGGTGAAGTCCGGCGTGTCCGGGCCGAGGGTCACCAGGGCGGCCGGTACGTCGAGGACCGCCGCGACCAGTGGCGCGACCATGTCGTACTGGTCGTGCACGATCAGGTCCGGCTGCCAGGCCCGCGCGGTGGCCAACAGCTCGTCGGCCGACAGGTCGGGCCGTACCCCGGCGAACGCCTCGGCCTCGATCTCCGGCGTCAGTCCGGTCATCGGGTCCACCCCGGTACGCTGGGCCAGCTCGACCACCATGGCCGGGATGTCCGAGCCGGCCGCCAGGACCTCGATTCCCTCGGCGGCGAGGACGGGGACCATGGACTCCGGGACCACGACGGCGACACCGTGTCCCTGGGCCTGGAACGCACGGGCCAGCGGCAACTGCGGCAGCAGGTGACCCAGCCCGGGGACTCCGGTAAAGAGGATTCGCATGGCTCGACCGTAGGTCGTCTTGCCGCGCCGACCACTGTCATCCGGGAAAGTGTGCCCGCGCCCACAAGGTCGGACGGGCCCGTTCCCACACGGTCGGACGGGCCCGCGCACCCGGCCGGAAGCGGGTCCTCGGCGGACCGGCCCCGGCTCCGTCCGGGCACCCGCACGGGTCAGTTCGCCGCGACGACGACCAGCGCCACCCCGACCACGACGTCGACCACCGCGCAGAACTCCGACCAGGAGCGGTTCACCACCCGGTCCACCGCGAAGTGGTAGGCGTCCCAGGCGGCGTGCGCCAGGAATCCGACCGCGGCGACCAGGATGCCCAGCCGGGGCGCGACCGCCGCGCAGAGCAGCGTGAGCGTGCCGAAACCGATCAGCCCGGCGGTCTGGACCGAGAACGTGGCCCGGTCGGTGAACCGGCGCCGGGCCACCGCCCACAACCAGAGCGGCACCAGCAGCACCGTCATGCCGACCGCAGCGTCGGCGCCGGGCACCGCCAGGGCGCGCAACACCGGGAACACCGAGACCACCGCGCTCAGCGCGACGAAGGCGAGCCACGCCGTCCACGGTCGGCCGATCGCGTACGCGACCAGGTAGATCCCGGCCATCGTGGCGATCGCGGGACCGAAGATCCTTGCCTCCTGGTCGCTGCGGGCCATCACGGTGAGCGCACCGGCGACGGGGACAACCGCCAGTGCCGTCGGCCACCGATCGGTCAGTCGCGCCGCCCGCGCGGATGTCGTACCCGTCATGGCGTCGATCGTGCCCCCGGCGGACCCGGCCGGGCCGGGCCGCCGACCGGTCCTGTCCGGAATCCTGCGTGCCGGTGCCGGAATCCTGCTGTCCGCCCGGGGCAAGGTGCCGGAACCACGCCGGAACCACGCCGCCCCGCGCCGTCCGCCCGGCGGCCGGTCCTGGATACGGTGGCAGCATGGCGGAGCGGGTGGTCCTGATCGTCGGTTACGACGGGGCGGAACTCATCGACATCGCCTGCGTCAGCTCCAGTCTCGACATCGCCAACCGGATCGGCGCCGACCCGCCCTACCGGACCGTGCTGGCGACGCCGGGCGGGCAGGGCATCACCTGCGACTCGGGGCTGCGACTCGAGGCACAGGCGGGGGTGGAGCGGTTCAACACCCCGATCGACACGCTCGTGGTCTCCGGTGGGCTCGGGCACGTACGGGCCGCCGCGAACCCGGTCCTGGTCGGTCACGTACGACGGCTGGCCGCGCTGGCCCGTCGGATCTCGTCGGTCTGCACCGGCGCGACCGTGCTCGCCGAAGCCGGGTTGCTCACCAACCGCCGGGCCACCAGCCACTGGATGTACGCCGAGCAGTTCGCCCGTGGTTACCCCGACGTCATCGTCGACCCGGATCCGATCTTCGTCCGGGACGGCAACGTCGCGACCTCGGGCGGGGTCACCAGCGCGTTGGACCTGACCCTCTCCTTCATCGAGGAGGACCACGGTACGGCGTTGGCGCGGGGCGTCGCGCTGGGCGTGGTCACCTATCTCCAGCGACCGGGCAGCCAGGCCCAGATGAGCATGTTCCTGTCCCGACGCCCGACCGACGACCTTGTCGTACGGCGCACCAGCGACCACATCGTCAGTCACCTCGCCGACGACCTCGGCGGTGCCGCGCTGGCCCGACTGGCCGGGGTGAGCGAGCGGCACCTGTCCCGGTTGTTCCTCACCTACCTGCGCGAGACGCCCGCCCAGTACGTTCGACGGGTCCGGGCCGAGGCCGCGGCGCACCTGCTGACCTCGACCACGCTGCCGCTGGCGGCGGTGGCCCGCCGGTGCGGCTTCGGCTCCACCGAGTCGCTGCGCCAGGCGTTCCTCACCTACTACTCCGTGCCGCCGTCGCGCTTCCGCGCCGAACGGCTGGCGCCCGGCCCGGAGACGGCACACCGCTCGGCGGTCGTCGGAACCTGACCGGCGCCGTCCGGCTGGGCGAGGCGTCGACCGGGGCACACACTTCGGTGGCATCACCCGAGATCACAGCCGGATCACCGTACGTGATCTCTCCTTGCCATGATCGGGCACCGACTGGTATTCACGTATCTATACCTATGCACCTCCGCCACAACGCCGAGCCGACCGACCCGGTCGGCTCTTTCGCGCCCCGTCCAAGGAGGATCCCTTGCGTTCACCCGAGCGGACAGTGTTCGGCACCAGATGGCGGGCCATGCCCGCGCTCGTCACGGCCGCGGTGCTCGCGGCCACCCTGCCCGGCAGCCCGGCGAACGCCGCGCCCGAGCCGGCGGCGCCGGTGACCCCGGCCGCCGCCACGGACGCGTCGCAGGACGTCCACCACGCCCGTGACAAGGACAACCGCAGGGGTACGGCGGCGCCGAGCAGCACCCAGCGCTCGACCGCCGGCAAGGTCGACTCCTCGGTACGGTGGAACGCGCTCGGCACCCCGCACGCGCTCGGCGACGGCACCTCCGCCCTCGCCACCGGCCTGGCCACCGATCCGGAGACCGCCGCCCGGGAGTACCTGGTCGCCCAGCGTGACCTGTTCGGCCTGGACGCCACCGCCGTCGCCGCCATGGACAAACTCCTGGTCCGGCAGATCGGCACCGGCGCCGTGGTGACCCTGCGGCAGCGCTTCGGCGACCTCCAGGCCGGGTACGACGGGCTGGTCAGCATCGCGGTCGACCGGGGCAGCGTGCTCCACGTCAGCTCCTCGCTGAGCCGGGACACCAGCGCGCCGGCCCCGCTGACCATCACCGCCGAGCAGGCGTACGCCGCCGCGCTCGCCGACGCCGGGCTGACCGCCGACCAGGTGGCCACCCACGACCTGCGCAAGGTCGCGGTGCCGACGCCGGTCGACGGCAACCGGGCCGCCTGGGAGGTGACCCTGATCGGCAAGAGCGGCGCGGAGTCGGCCGCGTTCACCACCTTCGTCGACGGCACCGACCGCAGCGTGCTGATCCGCGAGGACCTGGTCGACTCCGACTCGGACAACCCGAAGTGGTCGGTCTTCCCGGCGAACCCGCCGAGCCGGTCGCACCCCCGGCACGACGACCGGGTGATCTGGTGCCTGACCTGGGAGCGGGGCTGTGAGCGTACGGTCTCCGACGCGGCCAGCGGCCAGGCGTGGGACGTCGACCTCACCACCGGCCTGCCGACCCTGACGACCCAGGGCAACTCGGCGAACAACGTCGTCTCCTGGGGTGCCGGCACCCCGGTCGTGCCGGCGACGCCGAGCCCGACCCGGGACTACGTCTACCCGTTCACCGACCAGTGGAAGCGGACCAAGTGCAGCCCGGACGTGTTCACCTCGCCGGAGCGCAACGACATCGACGCCGCGACGGCGAACCTGTTCGCGATGCACAACCGGATGCACGACTGGTCGTACAAGCTCGGCTTCGACGAGGCGGCCTGGAACCTGCAGGCGGTCAACCTCACCGGTGAGGGCCTCGGTGGCGACGCCGAGCAGGGTCGCGCCCAGCAGGGCGCGCTGACCGGCAACCGGAACAACGCCAACCAGGCGACCCCGCGCGACGGCCTGCCGCCGACCACCAACATGTACCTCTGGCAGCCGATCGCCGGTACGTCGTACCCGCCCTGCGTGGACGGTGACTACGACATGACGGTGATCGGGCACGAGTACACCCACGCGATCAGCAACCGGATGATCGCCGGCCCGGACTCCGGCATCGGCGGCCACCAGGGCGGCGCGATGGGTGAGTCGTGGAGCGACCTGCTCGGCACCGAGTACCTCTACCAGCACAACATGCGCCCGGCCGGCAAGACCCCGTTCATCGTCGGCGGGTACGTCACCGGCAACCTCGAGAGCGGCATCCGCAACTACGACCTGAGCCGCAGCCCGCTGAACTACTCCGACGTCGGCTACGCCCTCTCCGGTCCGGCCGTGCACGCCGACGGTGAGATCTGGGGTGCGACGAACTACCGGGTCCGTTCGGCCTTCGTCGACCGGTACGGCGCCGGCAAGCCCTCGATCCAGCTCGCCTGCGCCGAGGGCAAGCTCGCTGTCGACCGCTGCCCGGGTAACCGGCGCTGGTCCCAGTTGGTCTTCGACTCGTTCCTGCTCCAGGCGGTCAGCCAGGTGAGCATGCTCGACATGCGCGACAACATGCTCACCGCCGACCAACTCCGCTTCGGTGGCCGTAACCAGGACATCATCTGGAACGCGTTCGCCGAGTCGGGCATGGGCCGGGACGCGGCCACGCTCAACGCGGCGGACACCGACCCGACGCCGAGCTTCGCCTCGCCGCACGCCCGCAACGCCACCGTCACGCTCCGGGCGAAGGGCGACAGCGCGGGGGCGCCGATCCGGCTCTACGTCGGCGAGTACGAGGCCCGCGCGGTCCCGATCGCCGACACCGACCCGACCACCGCGCTGCCGGACACCTTCGAGATCGTGCCGGGCAAGGAGTTCTCCTTCCTCGCCGTGGCCCCCGGTTTCGGGCACTCCCGGTTCACCGAGAAGTTCTCCTCCGGCAAGCGGGAGAAGCTCGACCTGGACCTGGAGCGCAACCTCGCCTCGCTGACCGCCGGCGCGGTGGTCAGCGGTGACGGGGTCAACCTCGACCGGATCGCCGACGACACCGAGGCCACCAACTGGGCGTCGCTGGACGGGGTGACCGGCAAGCAGGTGACGGTGGCGCTCCCCGGCGCGCAGACCGTACGGCGGGTGAACGTCAGCGCCTACCTGCGTCCGGCGATCACCGGCGACGTCGACACCGGCAGCCAGAACGCGCTGTCGGCGCTGCGGTCGTTCAGCGTACTGGCGTGTGACGAGCGCCGGGCGGACTGCACGGACGCGGCGAGCTACCGGAAGGTCTACACCAGCCGGTCCGACGCGTTCCCCGGCGGGGCGTTCCGGCCCTACACCCGGGAGCTGAACCTGCGGTCGTTCGAGATCCCGAAGACGACCGCGACCCACCTGCGGCTGGTGGTCGACAACAGCCAGTGCACCGGTGGGCCGCTCTACGCCGGTGAGCAGGACAGCGACCCGGCGACCACAACCGACTGCGCCACCGGCAGCCCGTTCCGTACCCAGGTGCGGATCGCGGAGTTCCAGGCGTTCGAGCGGTAACGGACGGGGTCAGCGGGTCCGGTCCGGCCCGGTACGGGCAGGGCGGACCGGACCCGCACCCGGGAGCCACGGCGGGTGCGTGACCGGAGGAGGTCAACGTGGCGCCCCGGGGAGTCGTACGGGACGGTGGTCAGCGGCGTCCGCGCAGGTTCGGGCGCCAGCCCCGCCCGGGGGTCTCGTCGGTCTGCCAGACCGGACGGGCGGCGTAACCGGCTTCGCCGGTCATCCCCAGGTCGATGCTGCCGTCGCCACCGAGGTCGGCGGACCGGTCACGCCGGCGGAACAGCCCACCGCCGGAGCGGCCGGCGCGCCGGCGAGGGGTTCGTTCGCCCCGGTCCGGCGACCGGTCCCCGCGCCCGGTGACCGCGTGCAGCAGCCGGTGCCGGACCCGCATCAGCAGCCCGACGCCGAGGAAGAGCAGCAGCGCCCCGGTCAGGAAGCCGACCTGGACCAGGCCCAGCCGGCCGGAGTTCGCCGCCGGGTCGGTCCGCCCGCCGCCGGTGCCGGCGGCCACCGCCGGGCTCTCCGACGGCACCGGGATCAGCTCGTCGGTGGACTCCTCCTCCAGCACCGGATCGGACTCGGTCGCCGCCGGGGACGGTGTCGGCGAGGTGCGGGTCTTCGACGGGCTCGGCACGGCCCGGTCGCCCGCCACCGTACGGGTCCCGGAGCCGCTGTCGAGCAGTCGGTTCCGGGCGTCGAACGCCTCGGCGGTCACCGTCACCCGGCCGCCGGCCGCCTCGGCGCCGAAGGCGATCCGGTAGGTCGCGGTCACCGTACGGTCCCGGCAGAGTTGGCCCGGGTCGAGGTCGTTGTCGGTCAGCCGGGCCGCGTTCCCCTCGGCCCGCACCTGTACGGGGAACGAGCCGGTCTCCTCGACCCGGTCCACCCGCACCTGGTCGAGCCGGAGCCCGTCCACCTGTAGCACCAGTGACCAGCGCACCTTGCGGCACTCGCCCCGTTCGCTGGTGGAGACCACGGCGGTCACGGTGGCCGGGGCACCACCCGCGGCGAACTGTCCCGGTAGGTCGATCCGGGTGTCGAATCCCGGCGCCGCGCTGGCCGGTGTGCCGGCGGCGGTCAGGCCGATTCCGGTCGCACACGCCAGCACGGTCCCCAGTCGGCCGATGAACCGCCGCACCGCCACCACCGCCTCCATCCACGTTCAGCTATCAATTCGGGTAGTCCGACTACTCCCCGCAACGCTAGAACGGGATCAGGTGGCCGGAAAGGGGCGAGATCCCGCACCTGGCGGCAATGAAAGCCCCTACTTTCACTCGGCGTAGTGAACCGGTCACCCAACCCCCGCGACACGCCGATGCCAGCACCCCGGGCACAATTCGGCTGGTGTCCGAAACCTCGGCGGCCTTCGTCCGCCTGCACGCCCGGCTGGCCCCGGTCGCCTTTGTCCCGGAGGTCCGGCTGCACCAGGCCGACGAACCGATCGGCCTGTGGCAGCTCACCGAGGGCGAGTTCCGCAGCGAGCAGCCGCCGCCGTTCTGGGCCTTCGCCTGGGCCGGCGGGCAGGCGCTGGCCCGGTACCTGCTCGACCATCCCGACGAGGTCGCCGGCCGGCGGGTGCTCGACTTCGCCTCCGGCTCCGGCCTGGTCGCCGTCGCCGCCGCCCGGGCCGGGGCCGAACGGGTACGCGCCGTCGAGATCGACGAGCGGGCCGGTGCCGCGATCGAGCTGAACGCGCGCGCCAACGACGTACCGGTCGACGTCACGGTGGCCGACATCCTGGACGACGAGAACGCGGGCGACGCCGACCTGCTCCTCGCCGGGGACGTCTTCTACAGCCAGGCGATGGCCAACCGGGTGCTGCGGTTCCTGCTGCGGGCGGCCCGCTCCGGCGCCCGGGTGCTGGTCGGCGACCCCGATCGCGCGTTCCTGCCCCGGGGACGGTTCACCGCGCTGGCGACGTACCAGGTGCCGGTCCCGCCCGCGCTGGAGAGCGTACGGGTGAAGCCCACCACGGTCTGGGAGCTTGATCCGGGTCGGCCGGGTGGTGCTGGGTAGCGTGACCGCGTGCTGTTCCGTAGCTGGGCCGTGGGCGCCGTGGACCGGCAGTGGCCGGACGTGGCCACCGTCGCCGACCACGTCGACGTCGACCACCTGGTGGTGACCAGGCACGCGCTGGTCCGGCAGGTGCTGGCCGACCCGGAGACGTACCGGCCGGACAACGCGCTGGACGCGATGAGCCCGATGCCGGTCGCCGCGCTGCGGATCCTCGCCGGGTACGGTTTCCGACTGCCACCGACGCTGGCGAACAACAGCGGGCACAGCCACCCGGCGATCCGGGCCGTCGTCGCCGACGCGTTGCACCCGAAACGGGTCGCCGAGCAGCGGGAGTGGCTGACCGGCTTGGTCCGTACCCGGGTCGCCCGGCTCGCCGACGACCTGGCCGCCGGCCGCCCGGTCGACCTCTACGCCGACCTCGCCGCCGACCTGCCGCTGCTGGTCCTCGCCCGGCTGGTCGACCTGCCGGAACACCGGGTCGAGGTGGTCAAGGAGTTCACCCGGGCCGCGCTCGAACTCTTCTGGGCCCCGGTCGACGACGAACGCCAACGCGCCTTGGCCGGGATCGTCGGCCGGTTCCACACCGTGCTGCGGGACTTCGCCGCGACCGGTGCCGGGCTCGCCGCCCGGCTGCGCGAGGCCGGGCACCCGCCGGACGTGGTGATCGGCGCGCTGTTCTTCCTGCTGGTCGCCGGGCAGGAGACCACCTCGCAGTTCCTCACCCTGTTGCTGCACCGGCTCACCGGCGAACCCGAGGTGCTGGCCGGGCTCGCGGACGGCACGGTCGAGGTGGCCGACGTGGTCGAGGAGGGGCTGCGGCTGGAGCCGCCGATCGTCACCTGGCGCCGGGTCGCCGCCCGGGACACCACGCTCGGCGGGGTGGCGGTGCCGGCCGGGCGCAGCGTCGTACTCTGGCTCGCCCGTGCCGGCCGCGACCCGGCGGTGGTCGCCGAGCCGGAGGAGTTCCGGCCCGGCCAGCCCGGGTCCCGCCGACACCTCGCCTTCGGTGCCGGGGCGCACCGCTGCGTCGGCGCCCAGCTCACCCGGATGGAGGCCGCCGTGGTGGTGGCCGAGACCGCCGCCCTGCTCCGCGACGTCACCGTGGTCCGCGCCCCCTGGTGCCCCGACAACCTCTCCTTCCGCATGCCCGACGCCCTGATAGTGGTAAGGAAGGGCCCCTTGTTATCGGATTCAGTTGTATAAGGGGCCCTTCCTAACCGCCGGGCGGGCGGTTGGGACGGGTACGACCTGACCAAGGTCAGTGACGGGCGCTGCCGTTCGGGCGGAGCGCCGGAACCTGGGTGATTTCTACCGTCGAGCCATCACGACGGGGGAAACCCCAGGGAGGCACCATGATCACGTTAACCGGGCTGACCAAGCGCTTCGGCGCCGCGACAGCCGTCGACAACCTCACCCTGGACATCGTGCCGGGGCGGGTCACCGGCTTTCTCGGCCCGAACGGCGCCGGCAAGTCCACCACCATGCGGATGATTCTCGGCCTGGACCGGCCCAGCGCCGGCACCGCCCTGGTCGACGGGCGGGCGTACGCGAGCCTGCGGCACCCGTTGCACCGGGTCGGCGCGCTGCTCGACGCGAAGGCGGTCCACCCCGGACGGTCGGCACGGGCACACCTGCTGGCGATGGCCCGCAGCAACGGCATCCCGGCTCGCCGGGTCGACGAGGTGCTGGCCACCGTCGGCCTGACCGGCGTCGCCGGCAAGCGGGCCGGGACCTTCTCCCTCGGCATGGGGCAGCGGCTCGGCATCGCCGGCGCGCTGCTCGGCGATCCCGGGGTGCTGATGTTCGACGAGCCGGTCAACGGGCTCGACCCGGACGGGGTGCGCTGGATCCGGCAGCTCATGAGAAGTCTCGCGGCCGAGGGACGTACCGTCTTTGTCTCCAGTCACCTGATGAGCGAGATGCAGCTCACCGCCGACCAACTCGTGGTGATCGGCAGGGGGCGCCTGATCGTCGACGCCCCGATCGCGGAGGTGATCGCCGGCAGCGCCGCCACCGCCGTACGGGTCCGCAGCCCCCATCCGGCCGGACTGGTCGCACTCCACGACCGGCTGACCGCGCGGGCGATCACGGTCGAGCCGGTCGGCACCGAGGAACTGCTGGTCACCGGCGCCGAGGTCGCGCTGGTCGGCGACCTGGCCCACGAACTGGGGGTACGTCTGCACGAGCTGAGCACGCGTGAGGCGTCGCTGGAGCAGGCGTACCTGGAACTGACCACGTCCAGCCTGGAGTACGCCGGCCCGGCTGCCGGGCGGACCCGGGAGCACCACCGGCAGGAGTCGGCATGAGCAGCCCACGGACCACACGCACCGGGGCCGGGACAACCGCTGGCTCCCCGGGCACGGAGCCGACCCGCACCGGACCGACCGGCGGTGAACCGACCCTCAGTGAACCGACCGGCGGTGAACCGACCCGCGGCGGGCTGGGCGGCGCGATCGCCAGCGAGTGGACCAAACTCTGGTCGGTCCGCTCGGTCTGGTGGGCCCTGCTCGCCAGCGTGCTGCTGATGGCGGCGACCTCGGCCCAACTGGCGATCTACGTGCAGAACAGCAACACCGACGACGATCCCGGCAACGACCAGGGTGTGCTCGCCCTCGGCCGGATCGCGATCGACTCGCTCGAACTGACCCAGTTCGCCGTACTCGCGATGGCGATGCTGGTGATCACCTCCGAGTACGCCAACGGCAGCATCCGGGCCACCCTGCAGTGGACACCGCGACGCGGCCACGTCATCCTCGCCAAGGCCACCGTCGTCGGCGCCGTGACCCTGGTGCTCGGGGTGCTGCTCGGCGCGCTCGGCTCGGCGGTCGCCGCCCCGGTCCTCGGCGACTGGGGCCGGTTCGACCTGCCCGAGAGCATCGTCGACGCGCTGGCGGTCGGGGCGTACCTGGCCCTGATCAGTGTCTTCAGCCTCGGCGTCGGGGCCGCGCTGCGCGGCGTCGTGGCGACCCTGACCTCGGTCTTCCTGATCCTGACCGTGGTCCCGGCGACGCTCTCGCTGCCCGACGTCACGGTGCTCAACCGGATCGCGGACCTGCTCCCGGGCAGCGCCGGCCGGCACTTCCTGCGCGGCGAGACCGACCCGTACCCACCGGTCGTGGGGCTGCTCCTGCTCACCGGCTGGGTGCTGCTGGCACTGCTCGCCGGTCACACGGTGCTGCGCCGCCGCGACGCGTGATCCCCGTGTCCGGCCGCCGGGCGACCGGACACGAGACCGAGATACGCCGGTGGTCGGTACGGTGTCAGTACCGACCACCGGCGTATCTCGGGCACCGCCGACCGCTCCGGCACCGCCGAGCGCTCACGTGCCCCGACCGCTCGCGTGCCCCGACCGCTCCGTGTCCCGACCGCTCCCGCCCCCGACCGCTCAGGGGCCGCCGTCGACCAGGCCCGCCTCGTACGCGACGATCGCCGCCTGCACCCGGTTGCGTACGCCCAGCCGGGTGAAGATCGAGCTGAGGTAGCCCTTCACGGTCCCCTCCACCAGGTACAGCCGGCGTCCGATCTCGGCGTTCGACAGCCCCGCCCCGACCAGAGCCAGCACCTCGCGTTCCCGGTCGCTGAGCGCACGGGTCAGCTCCCGGGCGGCCGGGCCGCTGCCCATCCGGCCGCCGCCGAGGTCGAGCACCCGCCGGGCGACCTTCGGCGACAGGTACGCCCCACCGGCGGCCACCGCGTGTACGCCGGCGACCAACTCCCGGGGGTCGCCGGACTTCAGCAGGAAGCCGCTGGCCCCGTCGCCGAGCGCGCGGGCGATGTAGTCGTCCTCGCCGAACGTGGTCAGCATGACCACCTCGGTCCCCGGAACCAGGCGACGGATCTGCGCCCCGGCCGCCAGCCCGTCGAGCCGGGGCATCCGGATGTCCAGCAACGCCACCCGGGGCCGGTGCGCCCGGACCAGCTCGACCGCCTCCCGCCCGTCGCCCGCCTCGGCCACCACCTCGATCCCCGGGTCGGTGGCCAGGATGGTCCGGACCCCCACCCGGATCATCGGTTCGTCGTCGGCCAGCAGGACCGAGATCATCACATCTCCTCGTCGGTACGGATCGCCGTGACCTCGCGAATCGTCACGGTCGTCCTCAGCCGGGCAGCTCGTCCTTGGACACCAGCCGGCCGTCGGCGAAACAGAGCCGGTACGCGGGCAGGGCCAACGGGAAGTTGCCGTCGGTGTAGAACTCGCAGGCGGCCCCGGCCGGGGCGGCGGGCGCGTTCTCCGCCAGCCCGCGTGCCTGCCGACCGGGGAGCACCCGGTCCAACTCGGCCCGGGACGCACCGACCCGCAGCCGGTCGAACTCGGACCGGTGCAGCACCGAGTCGAAGGTGACAAACGGGTAGTAGACCAGCGACAGCATGGCCGCGACCGCGACCGGCACGGTGAGCGCCACCAGCAGGCTGCGCCGGACCTGACGCCGCTGTACCCGCAGCCGGTCGGCCGACACGGACCGGACGGACGGGCGTACGGGAATCTCCGGCTCGCCGATGACGCGGTCGACGACCAGCGGGATCCGGGCGACCACAACGAACCCGCCGTCGTGCGCCCCGGCGGTGAGGGTGCCCCCGGCGAGCCGCACCCGCTCCCGCAGTCCGAGCAGGCCGGTGCCGGCCGACGCCGGTACGGGCAGCGGTCCGGCCGGCGCGGCATTGTTGCGCACCCGCACCTCGATCCACTCGGTCGTCCGGTCGATCTCGACCGTCACCGCCGCGCCCGGGGCGTGGCGGGCCGCGTTGGTCAATCCTTCCTGTACCACCCGGTGCACCGCCCGCCCGGCCATCACCGACAGCCCCGGCCCGGCCCCCGCGCGGTCCTGGCCGACCGGCTCCCGCCCGCCCGACGGCCGTTTGCCAACCTCCGAAACACCGGACAGCCGCTCCCCGACCATCGGTTCGGGCCAGCTCAGCCGGACCGCCATCCCCGCAGCCCGGGCCCGCTCGACCAGTTCGGTGACACTCTCGTCGGCCGGCCGGGTCGGTGCCGCACCGGCGTCCTCCCGGAGCACGCCGATGATCTCCCGCAGCCGGTCGGTGGCAGCACCGACGCTGGCCCGCAGCTCACCGGCGGCGGCCCGCTGCCGCTCGTCCAGCCCGGGGGCGAGTTCCAGCGCCCCGGCCCGCAGCGCGATCAAACTCAGGTCGTGGCCGAGCGAGTCGTGCATGTCCTGGGCGATCCGGGCCCGCTCCCGCATCCGGACCCGTTCGGCCGCCCCGGCCTGCTCGCGTTCGAGCAGCTCCGCCTGGGCCCACCCGGCCCGGACCAACTCCGCGTGCTGCCGCCGGTAGCGACCGACCAGCCAGGGGAAGACCCCGGCGAAGAGCAGCATGGTGACGAGCAGGAACCAGGTGGCCAGGCCGGTCCGCAGCCCCAGCAGGTTCAGCGCCGTGCCGCCGACCCCGATCACGGTGAAGACCAGCACCGCCGGCCGGGCCCGGCGCATCCGGAGGCCGGTGAGGTAGCTCATCACCGGAATCGCGAAGACGAAGTTGCCGTCGAACAGGGTCGGCGTGACGACCAGGAGCAGCGCGAGCAGGGGGTGGCGGCGGCAGAGCGCCACCGCGACTCCGAGCACCAGCGACTCGACCACGAGCAGCGGACCGTCGAAGGGCCGCGCCGGAGGCGTGCCCAGCGCCACGACGACCGGCGCGGCGAGCGCCGCCCAGAGCAGCAGGTCCAGCACCACCGCCCGGCGCCGCCGTGTCAACCCCCGCCACCAGCCCGCCATCCAGCCAGGTTACGGGTCCCGCCGATCGCGCCGGCACCGACGAAAGTCAGGTGCCCCGGACCCGTGGCGACCGGCCGGCACCGGACCCGTAACGACGGGTCGGCAACCGGCAGGCACCGGACCCGTGGCGACCGGCCGGCAACCGGCCGGCACCGGACCCGTGTCGACGGGTCGGCAACCGGCGGGCACCGGGTGTCAGTGCACGTCGTCGGCCCAGGTACGCCAGTCGTCGAGCACGCCGTACAGGGCCGGGGTGAGCCAGCCCGGGGCGGAGCGGCGGAACACGCCCGGGTCCATCGTGCCGGCCCCGTCCGGCAACGCGCCCACCAGGTTCGGCACCAACTCGCTCAGGTTCGCCCAGTGGACCAGCTCAGGCTCGTTCGGCCAGGCGCCGAGCACCACCCCGGCGGGGACCGCCCGCCGTTCGAGCGCTTCCAGCGTCAGCGCGGTGTGGTTGAGCGTGCCGAGACCGGCCCGGCTGACCACCACCGCGGGCGCGCCGAGTGACACCGCCAGGTCGGCGACGGTCCACGGCTCGCCGGAGGGACGTACCCCCATCGGCACGAGCAGCCCGCCGGCACCCTCGACCAGCACCAGGTCGTGCTTGTCGGTCTCGGCCCGGACCGCGTCGACCACGGTGTAGAGCTCCAGCGGCTCGGCCGCCGCGACCCGGGCCGCGGCGAGCGGGGCCAGTGGCTCGGGGAAGTTCGCCAGCGTACGGGCGGTCAGCGGGGCGGCGAGCCGGTTGACGGTGTCGATGTCGGACGGGGCGCCGGTGACCGTACCGGTCTGGCCGGGTTTGATCACCGCCACCCGCAGCCCGGCCGCCTGCGCGGCGGCCGCGATCGCCGCGGTGACCACCGTCTTGCCGACATCGGTGTCGGTGCCGGTGACCAGGATCGGCCCCCGCCACGAGGTGTCGCTCACCGGGCGTCCTCCCTGATCGGTCCACGGCACGGAGTGTGGGTCACGAGGAACCCTCTGTCGGTCATGGCGGCAAACTCCACGATCACGGGGCGGTCTCCACGATCACGTCCAGCGCCCGGTCGAACTCGTCACGCGGCACCCCGACGTTGATCGTCAGGCGCAGCCGGGACCGGTTGTCCGGGGTGGACGGTGGGCGGAAGCAGCCGACCGCCACGCCCCGGTCGAGACAGTCGGCGGCCCACGCGGCGGCCGCCTCGGGGCCGGGCGCGGTAACCGAGATCACCCCGGCGGCCGGCGCGGAGACGTCCAGACCGGCTCGGCCGAGGTGGCGCACGACCGCGTCGGCCCGGCCGACCAGCTCGGTCCGGAGCGCCTCGCCGTCGCGGGCCAGGTCGGCGGCGGCGAGCACACCCGCCGCGACGGCCGGCGGGAGCGCGGTGTCGTAGATGAAGGTGCGGCCGGTCTCCACCAGGTGCCGGATCAGCTCCGCCGGCCCGGCGACCAGGCCGCCGAGACCGCCGAGCGCCTTGGAGAGGGTCGCGGTGACCACCACGTCGGGCGCGCCGGCCAGCCCGGCCTCGACCACCGCGCCGGCTCCACCCGGACCGCGTACGCCGAGCGCGTGCGCGTCGTCGACCAGCAGCAGCGCGCCGTGCCGGCGGGCCACCCGGTGCAGCTCCGCCAACGGGGCGAGGTCGCCGTCGACGGAGAAGACGGACTCGGTGACCACCACCGCCGGGCGCCCGGGTGCCGCCGCCAGGGCGGCCTCGACGGCGGCCGGGTCGGCGTGCGGGGTGACCACGGTCTGCGCCCCGGACAACCGGCAGCCGTCGATCAGCGAGGCGTGGTTGTGCGCGTCGGAGACGAGCAGCGTACGGGGTCGGACCAGGGCGCGTACGGCACCGAGGTTGGCCAGGTAGCCGGAGGAGTAGACGAGGGCTCCGGCGGCACCGAGCCAGTCGGCGAGGGTCCGTTCCAGCGTCGTGTGCAGGTCGGTCGAGCCCCGGACCAGCCGCGAACCGGTGGCGCCCAGCCCGTACCGGTGCAGCGCCTCGGTGGCGGCGGCGGTGACCGCCGGGTGGTGGGCCAGCCCGAGGTAGTCGTTGCCGGCGAGGTCGGCCACCGGATCGGTGGCGGCGCGTGGGCGCAGCCGTCGGGTCAGGCCAGCCTTGGCGCGGAGCTGGGCACGCCGGTCCAGCGCCTCCAACCAGCTCGCCACGTCGACTCCCCGTCCTGCCGTCCCGCCGTTCGAAGCTCCGGCGGTAACCGTCCCGACCGGCGCAAATTACCACTCCGCCGGGTGCCGCCCCGGACGGCTGGCCGGGTACGCCTTGTAGGGTACGACCATGCCAGAGATCCTCGACCGGGCGCGCGCCCAGGTGCTCGGCGAAGGCGTCGGCCTCGACGAGGCCGGTGTGCTCGCCGTACTGCGCCTTGCCGACGAGCACCTGCCCGCCGCCCTGCAGCTCGCCCACGACGTACGGATGCGCTGGTGCGGGCCGGAGGTCGAGGTCGAGGGCATCGTCTCGTTGAAGACCGGTGGCTGCCCCGAGGACTGCCACTTCTGCTCCCAGTCCGGTCTGTTCGCCTCGCCGGTCCGTTCGGTCTGGCTGGACATCCCGTCCCTGGTCGAGGCGGCGAAGCAGACCGCGAAGACCGGCGCGACCGAGTTCTGCATCGTCGCCGCGGTGCGCGGTCCGGACGCCCGGCTGATGAAGCAGATGCGCGAGGGCGTGGCCGCGATCAGGGCCGAGGTGGACATCCAGGTGGCCGCGTCGCTCGGCATGCTCAACCAGGAGCAGGTCGACGAACTGGTCGACATGGGTGTGCACCGGTACAACCACAACCTGGAGACCTGCCGGTCGTACTTCCCGAACGTGGTCACCACCCACTCGTTCGAGGAGCGGTGGGAGACCCTCCGGATGGTGCGCGAGTCCGGCATGGAGGTCTGCTGCGGCGGCATCCTGGGGCTGGGCGAGTCGGTGGAGCAGCGGGCCGAGTTCGCCGCCCAGCTCGCCGAGTTGGACCCGCACGAGGTGCCGATGAACTTCCTCAACCCGCGACCGGGCACCCCGCTCGGTGACCAGCCGGTGGTTGAGGGCAAGGACGCGCTGCGCGCGATCGCGGCGTTCCGGCTCGCGATGCCGCGTACGATCCTCCGGTTCGCCGGTGGGCGGGAGATCACCCTCGGTGACCTCGGCACCCGCGACGGGCTGCTCGGCGGGATCAACGCGGTGATCGTCGGCAACTACCTGACCACGCTGGGCCGCCCGGCCGACGCCGACCTGGCCCTGCTCGACGAGCTGAAGATGCCGGTCAAGGCCCTCTCCGCGACGCTCTGAGCGAGGACGAAGCGATGATGACGACGGTTGGACTCTGGTGCGACCGGTGCGGCCGGTCGACCTCCGACGGGTCGCACCAGGGCTGCGCGGCGGCCCGGACGCTGGAGCCGCCCCGGTTCTGCCCGCAGTGCCGGCGCCGGATGAAGGTGCAGGTCCTGCCGACCGGTTGGTCGGCGGTCTGCGTCGAGCACGGCGAGACCCACCAGTGACCCGGTAGTACGCACACCGGCGGCTACGCCTCCCGGCGGTACGCATCAGGTGAGCGTGCAGGTCGCGCCGTTGAGGGTGAACGTCGCCGGCCTCGGGTTGCTGCCGGTGTGCGTACCGTTGAAGCCGAAACTGGTCGACGAGTCCACTGCCGCCCGCGTCGGTGGACGCGGTCCAGCCCAGGGTGACGCCGGTCGCGGTGACCGCCGAGGCGGTGGGGGTGCCGGGTACGGTCGTGGCGCTGAACGCCATCGGGAAGCCGAACTTGACGTGGTCCCCGGCGTCGTACCAGCCGCCGGTCAGATCGAGCCCGGCGTCGGCGCCGTCGGTCAGCCCGAGTCGCCGCGCCAGGAGACCCGGTTCCAGTCGGGCAGCGCGCCGGACTGCTGGGCCTCGTAAAAATAGAGCGACTTCTGCAACGCCTCGGCGTAGTTGTGGGCGGGTGCGGCGGTGTCGGCCCGGGCGGTGTCTGTCCGGGCGGCGCCGGTCGGGACGGCGATTGCCGGGGCGGCGGGGAGAAGCGCCGCAGCGGTTACCGTGAGTAAGCCGAAAGTGGCGATCGTGCGGTACCACCGTCCGGGGCGGACCCTACCGGCGGACCGGGCAAGTTGACCTTTTGGCCGGGCCGGCGTGATGCTGGGCAGCACTAGACTCGCTCCTGTCCGTGGAGCCGCGCGCGGCAACGCGTAGCGGAGGACATTGGAGGGGCGGATGTGGGCGCATCCGCCCTTTCGCATGTCCCCGACCAGGTGCTCACGGCGGCGATGCGGGTGGTTCCGAGGAACGCACGGGAGCGCTCCCATGGATGCCTGACAATGCATCCGTCCTGTTGCCGCTTTGTGAAGAGCGAGCATCCGCTCGCCTGACCAGCGGCACTCGACCGGTGGAGCCGCCCCGAGCGTGACCCGCCAGTGGATGGACACAACGTCCTGGGATACGAGCGTACGGTTGCCGGCCCGTCTCCCGGCGCGGGACAGTACGCCCAGATCAGCGGTGCCACCGACGCTGCCGCTCTCCACTGGTTACGAGTTCCAGGAGGACGACGATGGCGCTGCGTCTCGCCGACGGCACCGCATGGCAGGAAACCCTCGCCCGCGCAACAGCCGCCACCCCCGAAGCGTTCGACCCGACCACCTCCGACGTGGTGACCCTGCGCAACCTGGTCATGGGCGCCTGGCAGCCCGTCGGCACCCCCACCCCGGTCCGTACGCCGATCGACAACACCGTGCTGGTCAACCTCTCCCGACTCGGCCCGGAGACGGCACGGGCCGCGGTCGCCTTCGCCCTCGACGAACACCGCGAGTGGGCCGACACGCCGCTGGTGCAGCGGAAGGCCCGGGTCACCGAGGCCCTGGCCGAGCTGACCGCCCACCGCGACCTGCTGGCCCTGCTGCTGGTCTGGGAGATCGGCAAGCCGTGGCGCCTCGCCTGCGCCGACGTCGACCGGGCGCTGGACGGCGTCCACTGGTACGTGGACGAGATCGGCCGGATGCTCGCCGACGGCCGTGAACCGCTGGCCGGGCCGGTGAGCAACATCGCGAGCTGGAACTACCCGATGAGCGTGCTGGTCCACGCCGAACTGGTGCAGTTGCTCGCCGGCAACGCGGTCATCGCCAAGACGCCGTCCCAGGGCGGCGCGGTCTGCCTCACCGTGGCGCACGCGTTGATGCGCCGGGCCGGGCTCCCCGCCACCCTGCTCTCCGGCGGCGGCGAGGAACTCTCCGAGGTGCTGGTCCGGGCACCGGAGATCGGCGCGGTCGCCTTTGTCGGCGGCCGGTCCAACGGCGGCAAGGTCGCCGCCGCGCTGCTCGACTCCGACAAGCGCCACTTCATCGAGCAGGAGGGGCTGAACGCGTGGGGGATCTGGGAGTTCTCCCAGTGGGACATGCTGGCCAGGCACCTGAAGAAGGGCTTCGAGTACGGCAAGCAGCGCTGCACCGCGTACCCCCGGTTCGTGGTGCAGCGGGAACTGGTCGACGGGTTCCTCGACATGTACCTGCCGGTGGTCCGCTCGGTACGCTTCGGCCACCCGCTCGCCGTCGGCGACGACTGGGCCGACGGTGACAGCCTGCCGGAGCTGGACTTCGGCCCGCTGATCAGCGCGGGCAAGGCCGACGAGCTACGTCGCAAGGTCGACGAGGCGGTACGCGGCGGCGCGATCCCGCTCTACCGTGGCCGGCTCGACGGCGCACCCTTCCTCGACGGCCAGGACACCTCGGCGTACGTGGCCCCGGCGGTGCTACTCGCCCCGCCCGGCCGGTCCCGGCTGATGCACGCCGAACCGTTCGGGCCGGTCGACACCATCGTGGTGGTGGACACGAAGGACGAACTGCTGGCCGCGATGAACGCCTCCAACGGGGCGCTGGTGGCGAGCCTCGCCTGCGACGACGAGGACGAGGCGGCCAAGCTCGCGGTGGACCTCCAGGCGTTCAAGGTCGGGATCAACAAGCCCCGCTCCCGGGGCGACCGGGACGAGCCGTTCGGTGGCCGCGGCGCCTCCTGGAAGGGCGCCTTTGTCGGCGGCGACCTGCTCGTGCACGCGGTCACCCAGGGCGGGCCCGACCAGCGGTTGTACGGCAACTTCCCCGACTACAACAGCTACCCCGCCACCTGAGGCCGGACACGAACCTGACCGGATGGTCTCGTGAGCCCGGGCCACGGACCGGCCGAGGTGGGCGTCCGGGCGATCGGCCGGGTTCGCGTCGTCGGGTACCGGCCGCGCCGGGGCGAACGGGCGACTCGGAGTCCGAGGCAGGTCACCGGAAAATCTTGCCCGCATTCGTTCGCCGGACCGGAACCGGGAAGAGGGCCCCTTCCTGCCGTCCCACAGGAAGGAACCCTCTTCCCTTCGCCCCAGTCAGGCTGTTCCGGCGGCCCGGCTCCGCACCGGAGCGGGGCCGCCGGGGTCTTGGTCGGCCGGGTCGGCGGAGGTTTTTTCGGCCGGCTGGACACCGGTCCAGCCGGTGGCCGCGCCCGCACCGGGCAGGGGCAGGGTCACCGTGATCAGGTCACCGTCGGACTCGACCGGTCCCGGCCGGCCGACCCGCTGCAGCACCCGGAGCAGGCCGAGGTTGTCGGCGTACGCGTGCGCCACCAGCGCCGCGCAGCCCGATCGTCCGGCGTACGCGACCAGGCGACGGGTCAGCGCCCCGCCGACGCCACGCCGCTGCCAGTCCTCCTCGACCAGCAGTGACAGCTCGCCGACCGCCCCGTCAGCGAGCAGGTTGGCCATCGCCACCACCCGCTCCGGGGTGCCGTCGAAGCCACCCGCGACGGCCAGCAGGGTCACGCCCCGGGCCGGCTCCAGCAGCCGGCGCAACCGCCGCTGGCTCGGGCTGGCCGCACCGAGGTAGCGCTGACGCAGACTCCGGACCGAACACCGGGAGTGCAGCGCCGCCACCGCCGGCAGGTCGTCCGCGACGGCCGGTCGCACCACCAGTTCCGCACCGTCCGGCAGGACCAGGGTGACCTGCTCGCTGGTACGCCGCTCCACGTTCGCGGCGAGGTCGACCAGCGCCTGCGCGCGGGCGTACTCGGCCGGGGTGAATCCGGGCGCCGCCCGGAGCACCTCGTACGAACCGCCGGCCGGATCGGCCAGCCGCATCGTCTCCACGCCGGCCTGCGGACGGCTCTGTCCGAGTGCCGGGCGCCAGGTGACCGCGTCCGCCCCCAGCAGGGTACGCAGCACCTCGCCGAGCGCGTCCGGGTCGCGTACCAGCCGACTGGCCAGGCCCAACGCCCGGGTCGGCTGGTCGACCAGGCCGCGCGCCTCGCTGCGCGCCACCCAGCAGTCCCGCCCGCGCCCGCGTTCCACCGCGGCGACCAGGTCGGCCGAGGTCAGTCGGTCCGGCGCGTCGACCAGGAAATCGTCGAGCGCGCCCGCCTCGGTCGTGTGCACCTGCACGGTGAGGATGTTGACTCCGCGCAGCGCGAGACTGGCGGTCAGCACCGCCAGGTAACCGGGCCGGTCGTCGACCGTCGCCCTGATCCGCCAAAGCGCCATCCCAGCTCCTCTCCCGGAACCCGCCGGCCCGCCGGCGGGTTCCCCTGCGGAACCTGCCGGCACGGCGGCTGGTTCCCATCCCGGGACCCGCCGGCAGGGGCCGGGCGGGTCGACCGGGTCATCCGCTCAACGGCGAGCGGTCACGATCTGCCGACGGTCACGATCTGGCTGCCGCCGGGGGCGCGCTTACCAGGTCGAGCCGGTCACCGAGGATGACCGCCGCCGCCCGGACGAGCTGAGCCACCCGGTCCACCTCGGTGACGTGGAAGCCCGCCGCCGACAGGCCCTCCGCGTCCACCCGGGCCACCATCAGCACCAGCCCGGCTCGACCGAACGGTGCCGCCACGTAGTGGGTGCCGACCGGACCGTCCATGGCCCGGGCCCGCAGTGGCGTCACCTCCGGCAGGGTCAGCGGACTCGGCGCGCGCCAACTCGCGTACGCCACCGCCGGTGCCCCACCGGGCGCCCCGGGGAGCGCCGATCCCCTCCGGGACGCCCAGTCCGCCGGGACCACCGCGGCCGCCGCCCAGTCCGCCGCCAACAGCCCGGGTACGGCGTCCACCAGCGTCGCCAGCCCGTCGGCGGGGTTACCCGCCACCTGGGCCAGCAACTCGGCGTCCTGACCGCCGCTGGTGGGCGCGCCGATCGCCCGCCAGACGCCGTCCACCTGCACACCGGGAATCGCCGCCATCCCGGCGAGCAGCCGTTCGACCCGGGACGCCCCGGGCCAGACCACGGTGAAGTCGTCGACCGCCCGCCCGCCGAGCCGCTCCAGCACCACCACCTGGACGATGTCGGCGCCCGCCACGCCCAGCGTTCGGGCCACCTGCCCGAGCGCGCCCGGGCGGTCCGGAAGCGTCACCCGAACCCTCAGCAACATCTCTGTTCCTCCGTCGAACGAGTCGGCGCGGGAACCCCGGCCTGTCTGCGGCGTCTGGTCGCCGGATTACCTGAACCAAGATTGCCCGCTGACCATTTCGTCCCTGTTGCCGCACCGTGTCTCTGCCGCAACAAGCTGTCCTTGACAAGTTGGCCAGGCTGCCATCAACTGTTCGGATGACCGAGCCGTCGGGCAGCGCCGTCCGGCCGGAGCCCCCGTCGGTCGGAGCCGCCGCCCCACCGGCACCCGACCCGGCCCCGGCACCCGACCCGGCCACGGCCGCCGCGCCCGAGAACGCCTCGACGACCCCCTCCCCCGACGGCAACAGCGACGGCAACGGCAACGGCAACGGCAACGGTCCAGATACAACGACCTCCCCTGGCCCCGGCGCGCCGGGGACGACGACCTTCCCCGAAGCTGGTGACCTGGAGCGGAGGTCGCCGGCCGGTCTGGCGCTCGACCGGCTCGCCGGCCACCTGCGCGTACACCGTCCGGACCTGCTCGACGGGGCGCTGACCGCCAGGTTGATCGCCGGTGGCCGGTCCAACCTGACCTACCGGGTGCGGAGCGGTTCCCAGGATTTCGTGCTGCGCCGGCCGCCCCTGGGGCACGTGCTGGCCACCGCCCACGACATGGGTCGGGAGTTCCGGGTCATCTCCGCGCTGGCCGGAACGGGCGTGCCGGTGCCGGCGACCCTGCTGCTCTGCCCGGACGACTCGGTGTTGGGGGCCCCGTTCTACCTGATGGAGTGGGTGCCCGGGGTGGTGTTCCGGGACCGGGCGCAGACCGACCGACTCGGTCACGCCCAGCGGCGAGGGCTGGCCCTGGCGATGATGGACATCCTGGCCACCCTGCACGGGGTGGATCCCGCCTCGGTCGGCCTGGCCGACTTCGGTCGGCCCGACGGATACCTCGCCCGGCAGGTACGTCGCTGGGGTGGCCAACTCGACCAGTCCCGCAGCCGGCCGCTGCCCGGTGTCGCCGAGTTGCGCGAACGGCTGGCCGCGACCGTTCCGGAGGGCGCCAACGCGGGCCGGATCGTGCACGGCGACTACCGGCTGGACAACCTGCTCGCCAACCCGGACCCCGACCCCGACCCCCCGCCCGCCACAGCCACGACCACGGCAACAGCCGCAGCCGCAGCCACAGCCGTAGCGTCTCGGGGTAAGACCGGGCCGGCGCCCGCGACCATCCGGGCCGTACTGGACTGGGAGATGGCGACCCTCGGCGACCCGCTGGCCGACCTCGGCCTGCTGCTGACGTACTGGGATGTGCTGGGCGACCGGGACGACGCGGTCGGCAATCCGGTCGCCGACGGGCTCGGTCCCCGGGCCGGTTTCCCGACCGGCACCGAACTGATCGAGCGGTACGCCGCCCGTAGCGACGTCGACGTCGGCCCGCTCGACTGGCACATCGCCCTCGGCTGTTTCAAACTCGCGGTGATCTGCGAGGGCATCCACTACCGGCACACCCTCGGGCAGACCGTCGGCGACGGTTTCGACCGGATCGGTGAGATGGTCGCTCCCCTGGTCGAACACGGCCTGACCGCCGTCGGAAACCACCGTGGCCGATCCGCCGGAGACCAAGGTGGTCGATCCGCCGAAAACCAAGATGGCCGATCCGCCGGAGACCAAGGTGGTCGATCATGAAGTTGTCGCCACTTTCCGGCTCGGCGGACTGCGACAACCTCGTGATCAACGATGTTCGTGGCCGGTTGACGCGACAGGGGGAAGGCTGATGGACTTCGGATTCGACGCCCGTACCGTCGAGCTGCACGAGGTGCTGCACGACTTCCTGGTCAGCCACGTCTACCCGGCCGAACCGGTGCACGCGGCACAGGTGGCCGAGGAGGCCGACCCGTGGCGCCGGCCACCGGTGCTGGACGAACTCAAGGCTACGGCGCGCGAGCGCGGCCTGTGGAACCTCTTCCTTCCCCACCCCGGGTACGGCGCCGGCCTCACCAACCTCCAGTACGCACCGCTGGCCGAGCTGACCGGACGCAGCCCGCACCTGGCCCCGGAGGCGCTCAACTGCGCCGCCCCGGACACCGGCAACATGGAACTGCTGGCCGAGTTCGGCTCACCGAGCCAACGGGACCGGTGGCTGCGGCCACTGCTCGACGGGGAGATCCGCTCCGCGTTCTGCATGACCGAGCCGGAGGTCGCCTCCTCGGACGCGACCAACATCGCCACCAGGATCGACCGCAAGGGCGACGAGTACGTGGTGAACGGGCGCAAGTGGTGGTCGTCCGGTGCGATGGACCCGCGTTGCGAAATCTTCGTCGTGATGGGCAAGACGGACCCGGAGGCCGACCTGCACCGGCAGCAGAGCATGATCCTGGTGCCCCGGAACACCCCGGGCGTGACGGTACGGCGCGGGATGACCGTCTTCGGCTACACCGACGGGGCGCACGGCGGGCACGCCGAGGTGAGCTTCGACGACGTACGGGTGCCGGCGGAGAACCTGATCGGTGGCGAGGGGAACGGGTTCGCGATCGCCCAGGCGCGACTCGGGCCGGGGCGAATCCACCATTGCATGCGCCTGGTCGGGATGGCCGAGCGGGCGCTGGAGCTGCTCTGTCGGCGTACCTCCGAGCGGGTGGCGTTCGGTCGGCCGCTGGCCGAGCAGGGGGTGATCCGGGACTGGATCGCCGAGTCCCGGGTACGGATCGAGCAGGCCCGGCTGCTGGTGTTCAAGACCGCCTGGCTGATGGACACGGTCGGCAACCGGGGTGCGCACACCGAGATCCAGGCCATCAAGATCGCTACTCCGGCGATGGCGGAGTGGGTGATCGACAAGGCGATCCAGGCGTACGGCGCCGCCGGGGTCAGCCAGGACACCCCGTTGGCCGCGCTCTGGGCCCAGGCCCGCACCCTCCGCCTGGCCGACGGCCCCGACGAGGTCCACCGCGCCTCCCTCGCCCGCCGCGAACTCCGCCGCTGGACCCCCACCCCCCACAGCTCGCCGATCTAGGTGTGGGTTAGGCGGAGGCGCGGTGGACCAGGTGGGTGTCGAGGAGGACGTAGGGGGTTTGCAGGTCCTCGTGGCGGATGCGGGACATCAGCAGCCGGGCCATCTGGCGGCCCATCTCCTCGACCGGCTGGTGCACCGTGGTCAGCGGCGGGTCGGACTGGCGGGCGATCGGCGCGTCCTCGAAGCCGACCACGGCCACGTCCTCCGGCACCCGCCGGCCGGCTTCCCGAAGCGCGCGCAGCGCACCGCAGGCCATCAGGTCGGACGCGACGAAGACCGCGTCGAGGTCGGGCGCCTGTTCCAGCAGTCGCCGCATGGCCGCCGTGCCGCTGCTCTCGCTGAAATCGCCGTACGCGATCAGGTGCTCGCCGACCGGCCGCCCGCTGGCCTGCACGGCCTGGCGGTAGCCGGCGAGGCGGGCCACGCCGACGCCCATGTCCTGCGGGCCGGCGATCGTGGCGACCCGGGTCCGGCCCCGCTCGACCAGGTACTCCACCGCCTGGCGGGCGCCACCGGCGTTGTCCACGTCCACGAAGTAGGCCGCCTGCGCGCCCGGCTGGAGCATCCGCGCCGGTCGGCCGCCGAGCACCGCCGGCAGCGACCGCTGCTCGAGCAGGGTCGGCAGCGGGTCGGAGTCGTGCAGGGAGAGCAGGAGTACGCCGTCCACGTGCTGCGGGGTGAGGTGGTGCTCGACCCGCTCCCGCTCGGCCGGCGACTGGGCCATGGCGAGCCAGAGCTGCATCGGGGTGTCGAGCAGACCGGAGCTGATGCCGCGCACGATGCCGGCGAAGAACGGCTCGCCGAAGACCCGTTCCTCCGACTCCGACACGACCAGCGCGACGGAGTCCGTACGCTGTGTGACCAGCGCGCGGGCGGCGCGGTTGGGTACGTAGCCCAGCTCGGCGATGGCCTGCTGCACGGCGGCCCGAGCCTCCGGGCTCACCTGCGGCGAGCCGTTGACGACGCGGGATACCGTGCCCCGACCGACCCCGGCACGAGCGGCGACCGCGTCGAGGGTGGGCCGCCCGAGTGACCGGGTGCGCTGGGTTGTCATCGTCTTGCTCCTCCGACGTGGGGATGGCTCGGCACCGGCCCGCTGCGGCGGGTCGGTGCCGGCACCCCGGTTGCTGGCTGGCCCGGTTATTGTGCGGCCAGACCGTTACGTCGGATCACGTCGGCGTACCACCTGGCGCTGGACTTGGGGGTCCGAAGCTGGCTGTCGTAGTCGACGTGGATCATGCCGAACCGCTTCGTGTAGCCCCATGCCCATTCGAAATTATCCATCAGGGACCAGGCGAAGTACCCACGCAATGGCACGCCCGAGGCGATCGCCTCGTGACACGCCCGAAGGTGCGAGTCGAAGTACGCCACCCGGTCGGCGTCGTCGACCTCCCCGTCGACCACCTCGTCGACAAACGCCGCCCCGTTCTCGGTGATGTAGAGGGGCAGCTCCGGGTACTCCCGGTGCACCCGCTCCAGCACCTCGACCAGGCCGGGGGCGTCGATCTCCCAGTTCATGTCGGTCACCGGCACACCCCGGGTGACAAAGCGGACCTGCTCGCTGCCGGGCCAGTTCGACGGCGCCCGCCAGTACGGCTCCGGCTCCACCCCCTCGACCGGGGCGGCGACCACGTGCCGGCTGTAGTAGTTGATCCCGAGCACCGACAGCGGGGTCGAGATGACCGACATGTCGCCGTCGCGTACGTGGCCGAAGTCGGTCACCTTGGCCAGGTCGTCGACCACGTCGGCCGGGTACTCGCCGAGCAGCACCGGGTCGAGGAAGAACCGGTTCGCCAGACCGTCGATGCGGCGGGCCGCGTCGGCGTCCTCCGGCGTGTCGCGCTGCGGTGAGACCGCGTACAGGTTGAGCGTGATGCCGAGGTCGTGGTCGGGACGGGCGTCCCGGATCGCCCGTACGGCGAGACCGTGACCGAGCATCAGGTGGTGGGCGGCCTTGACCGCTGCCTCGGGGTCGCTCAGTCCGGGCGCGTGCGCCCCGGAGCCGTACCCCAGAAAGGCCGAGCACCAGGGCTCGTTCAGCGTGGTCCAGTAGCGGACCCGGTCACCGAGCACGTGGTGGGCGAGGGCCGCGTAGTCGGCGAACCGCTCGGCGGTGTCCCGCTCCGGCCAGCCACCGGCGTCCTGCAACGGCTGCGGCAGGTCCCAGTGGTAGAGCGTCACCCACGGCTCGATGTCGTGTTCGAGCAGGTCGTCCACCAGCCGCTGGTAGAAGTCCACCCCCTCGGGGTTGACCCGTCCGCTGCCGCCGGGCTGGATCCGGGGCCAGGAGAGGGAGAACCGGTACGACTTCAGCCCCAGTTCCGCCATCAGTTTGATGTCGTCGCGGAACCGGTGGTAGTGGTCGCAGGCCACGTCCCCGGTGTGCCCCTCCTTCACCAGACCGGGGGTGTGGCTGAAGGTGTCCCAGATCGACGGGGTACGGCCGCCTTCGGTTGCCCCGCCCTCGATCTGGTACGCCGCCGTGGCGGCGCCCCAGAGGAAGGTGCTCGGGAAGATGAGCTCGTTGGTCACGACTTGACGGCGCCTTCCATGATGCCGCCGATGATCTGGCGGCCGAAGAGGATGAACACGATGAACAACGGCAGCGTCGCGATCAACGTGCCGGCGAAGATCTGCGAGTTGTCGGCGAAGTAGGCCGAGTTGAGGCTGCGCAGGGAGATCTGCACGGTCGGGTTGGCCGGGTCGGCCAGCACGACGAACGGCCAGAAGAACTGGTTCCACTGTTCCATGAAGGTGAGCAGCCCGAGTACGGCCGCCGCCGGTCGCAGGGCCGGGGCGACCACGTGCCAGTAGACCCGCCAGGTCGAGCAGCCGTCGACCCGGGCCGCCTCGATCAGTTCGTTCGGGACGGCCTGTTCGGCGTACTGGCGCATCATGAAGATGCCGAAGCCGCCGATCAGGAACGGCACCGTCACCGACGGCATGGTGTTGAGCCACTCCAGCTTCGCCATCAGGATGTAGAGCGGCAGTACGCCGAGCTGGATCGGCACCATCATCGAGGCGAGAATGATCAGCAGCAGCGCGTTCTTGCCCCGGAACCGGAGCTTGGCGAAGGCGAACCCGGCCAGCGAGCCGAAGAAGACGGTGGCGACGGTGATCGTGCCGGAGACCAGGAACGAGTTCACCAGCCCCTTGACGATGTTCGCGTCCCCGTTGGCGAGCACCCGTTCGATGTTCTCGCCGAGCCTGCCGCCGGGCAGGAACGGCGGCGGCCAGGAGTTGGCCGCGTCGTTCGTACGCGAGGCGATGACGATCATCCAGTAGAACGGGAAGAACGAGAGGATCACCGCGAAGACCAGGCCGACCCAGGTCAGCGGGCTGGCCTTCCAGAGCCGCTCGGCCCCGTTGCGCGGGCGGTCCTTCGACTGGGCGGTCGGCGCGGGCCTCGGCCCCAACGTCGTCGTAGTCATCTCCGGTCCCTCACTTGTCCGAGCTGATGCGACGGGCCAGCAGGTAGTTGATGGTGGACATCAACGCGATCAGCACGAAGAGCACGAGCGCGACCGCACCGGCGTAGCCCCACCGGAAGCGGGTGTTCATCACGTCGAGCAGATACATCGTGATCGTCTGGAACTGGCCTTCCGAACCACCGGAGATGCCACCGGAGCCGCTGGTGAACAAAAGCGGTTCGGTGAAGAGTTGCAGGCCGCCGATGGTCGAGATGATCAGCGTGAAGATGATCGTCGGGCGGAGCTGCGGGATGGTGATCGACCAGAACTGCCGGGTCTTGGAGGCGCCGTCGAGTGCCGCCGCCTCGTAGATGTCCTTGTTGATCGACTGCATGGCGGCCAGGTAGATCAGCGCGTTGTACCCGATCCAGCGCCAGTCGACCATGGTGGAGATGGCGAACCAGGAGGCGTACCGGTTGGCCCGCCAGTCGATCGGGTCGATCCCGACCAGGTCGAGCAGCCAGTTGGCCAGGCCGAACTCCCGGGCGTAGATCATCGAGAAGATCAGCGCCACCACCGCGGTCGAGGTGATGATCGGCATCGCGATGGCCATCCGGAAGAAGGTCTGGCCCTTGATCCGCCGGTTCAGCGCGTTCGCCAGCAACAGCGCGATGAGCAACTGCGGGACCGTCGACATGACGAACATGCCGAACGTGTTGACCACCGCGTTCCAGAACTGCGGGTCCTCGGTCAGCAGTTCGACGAAGTTGTCCAGGCCGACGAAGCTGATGGTGGTGTTCATCGGCGACCGGTCGGTCAGCGCGATCCAGACGGTGTAACCGATCGGATAGGCGCTGAAGATCGCGAAGATGACGAAGAACGGCAGGATGTACAGGTAGGGCGAGACCTTGAGGTCCAGCCGGGTCAGCGAACGTCGGCGGGCGGGCCGGGGCCGTCGTCCACCGTCCTCCTGGCGGCTGTGCCGGCCGGTCGGCGGCGCCGGGTCGAGATCCAGGCTCATCGGGAGTCCTTCAACTAGGGATGACGCGTCACGCCGGGTGGCGCCGACAGCGGGTACCTGTCGGCGCCACCCGTACGTCCCTCACCGGGTCACTTACCGGCGGCCGCGCCGTTCTTCAGCGCGTCCTGCCAGGCCGCGTCGGCGGCCTTGCCCTGCTCGACCGAGCGCAGCGCGTTCTCCACCGCGGTCCGTACGGCCTGGTTCTTCGGGCCGAGGTAGACCGGCTTCAGCTCGGTGGCACCGGCGGCGAAGATCTTGCCGATCGGCGCGTTGCTGAAGTACTCGTTGGTCGCGCCGGTCACCGCCGGGTCGCTCAGCGCGGACGGCTGCGACGGCAGGTTGCCCAGCTTCTTGAACACCTCGATCTGGCTCTGCGCGGTGGTCAGGTACTTGGCCAGCTCGGCCGCCGCCTTCTGGTGCTTGCTGGACTTCGGTACGGCGAGGAAGCTGCCGCCCCAGTTGCCGCCGGCGCCGGGCGCCTTGGCCACGTCCCACTTGCCGGCCGCCGCGTCACCGGCCTGACCCTTGATCACACCGGTCATCCAGGCCGGGCAGGCGATGGTGGCGAAGGTGCCGTTCTTGAAGCCCGCGTTCCACTCGTTCGAGAACGACTGGAGGTTGTTGGAGAGCTTCGCGTTGATCATCTTGGTGGTCAGGTTGAACGCCGTCTGGACGTCCGGGTTGCTCTCCAGGACCAACTTGTTGCTCTTGTCGTAGTACGTGTAACCGGTGCCGGCGCCGGCCACCTGGCTCAGTACGACGTTGAAGAAGTTGGTCGCCGAGTCGACGAACTTGTTCTTGGAGTCGGCGGCCGCGAACTTGGCGCCCTGCTCGATGAAGGCGTCCCAGGTCGGCCAGAGGTTGCCGACCTCCTCCCGGTCGGTGGGCAGCCCGGCGTTCTTGAACAGGTCGGTGCGGTAGCAGATCGCCATCGAGCCGACGTCGGTGCCGAGACCGAGCACCTTGCCGTCCGGGGTGGTGCCCTGTTCCCACTTCCACGGCAGGTAGTTCGCCTTGAGGTCGCCCGCGCCCTCGTCGGCGAGGTTCACGAACTTGTCGGCCTGCGCGTAGAACTGCACGATGGTGCCCTCTTCGAGGGCGACCACGTCACCGGCACCGGAGCCGGCGGTGATCTGCTGGGTCAGCCGGGTGTTGTAGTCGCCCAGGCCCAGCCCCTTGCCGCGCTCCTGGATCGTGACGTTCGGGTGGTCCTTCTTGTACTGCTCGTAGAGGCCCTCGTAGCCGAAGCCCTGGTCGCCGAAGACGTCGACGATCAACGTGATCGGCGCGTTGGGATCGGCCGATTCTCCTGACGAGTCGTCGCCACAGGCCGTCGTGGCGAAGACCGCGACGGACGCGATAGCGATAGCCGCGAACCGCCGACGGCGGGACGTGACGCTCATCCTGACCCCTCTCAGGTCGCATGTATGTGTGGTGGGGGCGGTGGTACGGGTTGGCACGGGAACGGCTGCCCGGCGGATCTCGTACGCGTTGCTGTGGTGCGACCACAGTGACCGGGAGCGCTCCCATGAGATTGCCGGGGGGTTACCGAGGTGTCAAGACCCGATTGGGAGCGTTCCCATTTCGTTACCGCCGCAGCGTTGATCAACAACGCGGAAAGAGGTACGTCCCGGCGGTTGTCCGCCGCTTCAGCAGAGGCGGCGGGCGAGGGTGGTGGCCCGGTCGGCCTCGAACACCTCGGCGTCGAACGGGCGGCCGATCCACTCGCGCATCGGCTCGTGGTCCGGGTGCTCCGGATCGGCCAGCGCGACCAGGAAGGTCCGGTAGCCGAACGGCCCGCCGACATCCTCGGGCGGGCAGGACCGGGCACCGGTCACGCAGATCGGATACCGCTCCCCCGGGTCTGCGCCGAAGGCGTCCTCGACCGTGACGTCGTGCTCCCACCAGTCGCCGAAGTCGTACGTGTAGCGGAACCGGCTCCCCTTGCCGACCACCGCGTCCAGCCGCGCGTCAAGCTCGTCGCGCACGGCCAGCTCACCGTCCCGATCGGGCTCGCCGTACTGCAAGCCGTCGATCTCGAACGAGTGCAGGTGGCAGTCCTGCCAACCCATCACGTGCTGGAACACGCGGTGCAGCCGGTCCAGGGTGTAACCACCCGGCACCAGCACCCGCCGCCACACCAGCGGCGTGACATCGGAAAGCGAGACCTTCAGTTGGAAGATCTGCCGCTGCGGGCTCGACAGTTCGCGCACCATCAATCAATACCACGCAGGTCAACGCCACAACGCAGACTCAACGGAATAGCCCGAAATCTATCTTTCACGTTGCCCCGGGCGAGTCGCCCGACTCGCCGGAGAGCCGCAACGGCCGGTCACACCAACCCAGCAACCGCTCCCGCTGGTTGCGCCGGTCGGTCCGCGGCGCCACTTTCGGCGTACGTGAACCAGGTCGACAGCCGCGCGGACAGTGGGCCCGACGGCCCCGCCAACCGCGCAACGCCGACAGAACCCCCGCACCCCGCCCGGGACACCCCTCCTCCGCCGCCCGAACCGCCCCCACCTGAAGCCCATCTCCCCCACCTCTCGATCGAGCAGTGATCCACGGTCACTCAGCCTGGTTCCCTTCGGCGCGTCACAGGTCTGGACAGCCACGGATCGCTTGGTTCGCCTCATTCGCGAACCCAACACGCTCCAGCGGCGGCGGCAACGGCGACTGCGTCGAGGTGGCCGATCTCGGGGGTTCGGTCGGCGTACGTGACAGCAAGGACAGCGCCGGCCCGGTCCTCACCTTCGACCGCGCCGACTGGTCAACCTTCATTCAGTCAGATTGAATCCGCTGCGGTCGCCGTCGATCGGCAGCAGGGTGACCGGGACCGTGCTGTCGTCGCCGAATCGCAGGCTGAAGAACGGGTCGAGGTCGCAGAGGATCGCGAAGCCCTCGGCGTCGTCCATCTCGACCAGGTGCCCCGTCGCCACCCAGCCTGGCTCCGTCGTGCTGATCTCCACCGCGACGCCGTACAGCTTGCCAAGCCCGCTGGGGTCACTCCCGCCGGTGGTCAGAAGATGCGGGTGGCACCCTCGGCTTCGGCGCGGGCCTCGGCGGTGCCCGGTGCGAGGTTGTCGCAGAGGATGACCGAGGCGCCGACAAAGAGCGGGGCGAGCAGCCACTTCACCGGGTGTTCGTGCTCGGCCGCCTCGACCAGCACCCGGTCCCCCCGGCGCAGGTCGCGCATCTCGGCGACGCCCTGCGCCAGGTTCGCCCACTCCTGGTAGCTGGTGCCGTCGACGGTCGCGGCGGCGGAGGGGTGGATCGAGGCGTACGCCGGCAGGCCGGTCCCGTGTTCGCGGACCTCGACCAGGTAGTCGCGGTAACCGGTCGGCACCTCGCGCAGCGGGGCGGTCCCCGGGCCGGGGCCGAGCACGAAGCGGTGCGGCGCCTCCGGCACGTCCTCCAACCAGTTGTCGACCCGGTCGCTGGCCACGAAGGTGACGTCGATCGGCAGGTCCGCGCCGACGCCGACGCGCGGCAGACCGGCGGTGGCGAGCGGGTGGAAGGCCACCGCCACCCCCGCCGACCAGGCACCGAGCAGCACCGCGGCGGTCTGCCAGTGCGGCGGCAGGAGCAGCGCGGCACGGTCACCGGGGACCAGTCCGCAGCCGTCGACCAGCAGGTTCGCCGTCCTGGCGGACCACTCGCCCAGCTCCGCCGACGACAACTCCACCCGTTCTCCGGTCGCGTCGTCACAGTAGGTGAGCACAGGCCGGGCCGCGTCGCCCGCCGCCGTGTCGAGCATGGCGGAGACCTTTTCGGTACGGGATGTGGCGGTCAGGTCCATCGGACGCTCCTCAGGGGTACGGAAGACGGTATTCCGGTCAGAAGGGGCTCGACCGAAGCGGTCGCTCGACGAGGACGTACATGAAAGATGATGTGGGTACATGTTTGAGCATGTAGAGATTTGCGGGGTTGTCACTTCCGGCGAGGCTACCCAACGTCAGCACGGCCGGGCCGGGACGGGCCAGTCCGGACGGTCAGTCGGGGCGGGTACGGATCAGGGCGAAGGCACGGTCCAGGACCGCCTTCTCCGTGACCGAGAGGGTGGGGTTGATCCGACGCGTCGCCAACGCCCGGCGGGCCTGGCTGAACCGGGGCGGGTCGACATGGCGCTGGAAGGCGGCCAGTGCCAGCCGGCCGGGGTCGGCCAGCCGGGCATCGTCACCGATCGCGACCTCGGCGAAGATGAGCGCGGTCATGGCGACGTCGTAGTCTGCCGGTCCCTCGGTCGTGTTGCGCCAGTCGATGACCACCGGTCCGCGCGGGGTCAGCAGCACGTTGAGCGGGTGCAGGTCGAGATGCAGGATCCGGTCCCCCGGGTCGGCGCCGAGCCGGGGCGGCAGCGCGTGCAGGCGCTCGTGCAGCTCTGCCAGCAGCCCGGCGGCGCTGTCGACGTCGACCCGATCGGCGAGCATGGCCGCCAGCAGGGTCTCGCCGTCGAGTCGTTCGAGCACCAGGTCCGGGCCGTCGGCGGCGTAGACGGTGGGCACCGGGTAGCCGGCCGCCCCGACGTACGCCATCACGGCCGCCTCCGGGGCGGTGTCGCCGCCGTCGCGGTAGCGGCGCAGCACCCTGGCCTGGTCGAGGGCAAAAACGTCGGCGTCCCGACCGGAGGCGAGAGGGGTTCCTTCGCTCACGGCTTCCGACGGTAGCGGCTCAGTTGCCCCAGATCGCGGTAGCCCACTCCGGGTGGTCGACAAAGGGGTTGCGGTTGCCCTGCCATTCGTCGTAGATAACCTGGTTGCGCCGCTTTTCGAAGGCGTCCGGCGGGTCCGCCTGGTTCCACTGCAACAGCACCGAGAGCTTGCCGATGTACGGTGCGCTGCCGTTGTCGACCGACTGGTTCGGCTCCAGGTTCGGCCAACCGTCGCCGCCCTCGTACCGGATCGCCATGTAGAGGATCATGCGGGCCACGTCGCCCTTGACCGCGTCGCGCGGCTCGAACGAGTCGCCGTCGCTGAGGCTGCCCGGCGCCTCGGCGACCGGGGAGCCGCCGTTGTCGAAGTCCTTGTTGCCCCGCGCCGCGTTGACCGACACGTCCTCCGGCCGCAGGTGGTGCACGTCGGTGCCGGGGCCGGTGGTGGTGCCGAAGTCGCCGTGCGACTTGGCCCAGACGTGCTCGCGGTTCCAGTCGTCCGGGTCGCCGCCGTTGCTGTTCTTGCTCTGCGAACGCCCGCTGTAGAGCAGGATGACGTTGCCCGGGTTGGCCGGGTCCTGGTCGGTGTCCTTCAACGCCTCCCAGGCCCGGTCGTAGCTCAGCCTGGTCTGCACCCTGATCACGTCGTGCAGGGCGGTACGCAACGCGGTGCCGGTCTTGCCGATCGCACTGGCGTAGTACGTCCGGTCGTAGTCACCGGCGGGCGGGGTCGCGGTCGGACCGGCCGTGGGTGTGTGGCTGGGCGTCGGGGTGTGGCTGGGCGTCGGCGCGGGGGTCGAGCCGCCGAGGCTCATCGCGGTCGGGTCCTTCGAACCACCGTGCGCGAAGTACGCCGTCAGGGTCCCGGTGACGGTGACCGACCGCCCGCGTAGTCCCGGGTTGGAGCGCAGTCCGAAGGTGCCCCGGTAGGGGGCCGACACCTGGACGTAGAGCATTCGCGCGGTGGCTGTCTCGGCCGCCGAGTCGGCGATCGCGATCGCCGTGTCACCGGTGAAACCGGACCGGAGCACCGTGTCGGTGGCCGTCGGCTGCCCGACGACGTAGCCGGTGACCGGGGCGGACCGGCCGTCCTGGGCGGCGAGCGCACCGGCCACCGTCAGGCTCTCCGCCGCCGAGGCCGAGACCGCCACCACCGGCACCCCGGCCACCATGACCAGCACGAACCCGATCGCCAGCCGCCACGTACGCGAGGCGGCGATCCGACTGAGATCCATGCGAGACAATGCTAGTCGAGCCGCCATGATCGGATGGAGGTCAGCCGACCGTCGGGGCGCGGCCGGCTGACCACCGGTCGTACGGGCAACCCGGCCGACCCGTGCGCCC
The DNA here is from genome assembly GCF_044901685.1 of Micromonospora sp. NPDC050397. Classification (NCBI taxonomy): domain Bacteria; kingdom Bacillati; phylum Actinomycetota; class Actinomycetes; order Micromonosporales; family Micromonosporaceae; genus Micromonospora; species Micromonospora sp. NPDC050397. The sequence continues at coordinate 626,188 of NZ_JBJDPS010000002.1, read as the reverse complement.
CGGGCCGACGTACGGCATAGGGTTTCGACATGATCTGCCGAGCGTGCCGCGAGCGGCGGCATGACCAGTGCCCCGGCCGGAACTGGTGCGACTGCCAGCACCGGCTGCCGACGCCCACCCCACCGGTGACCGGACCGGCCGGCGAATGAACCAGCCGACCCCCATCACCGACCCCCGGACGCCGATCCTGCGGCTCTGGCCCGCCCCGGACGACACACCGTTGGACGACGCCGCGCTCGCCGCGCTGTACGGCCGGACCGAGCAGCCGCACCTGCGGGTGAACTTCGTGTCGAGCATCGACGGTGCGGTCGCGGTCGACGGCTTCTCCGCCGGGCTCTCCAGCGGGCCGGACAAGCGCGTCTTCGGCGTACTCCGGATGCTCTGTGACGCCCTCGTGGTCGGCGCCGGCACGCTACGGCAGGAGAACTACGGCCCGGTACGCCTCGACGAACGCCGCCGGGCCTGGCGGCGCGCGCACGGGCTGGCCGAGTACCCGACCCTGGTCGTGGTCTCCGGGGCACTCGACCTCGACCCCCGGCAGGCCGCGTTCGCCGAGGCCCCGGTCCGCCCGGTGGTGCTCACCCACGGCCGGTCCACCCCGCCGCCGGGGCTGACCGCCGTCGCGGACCTGGTCCGGGTCAGCGCCGACCCGATGGACCCGAAGAGCCGGTTCGAGGAGTCCACCGAGATCGGCCTGGTCAACCAGGTCGGGCTGGTCGACCAGGACGACCGGATCGATCTGGTGGACCGGGTCGACCTGGCCGCCGGACTGGCCGAGTTGCAGCGCCGTGGCCTGCGGCAGTTGCTCTGCGAGGGCGGTCCGTACCTGTTCGGCGCGCTGACCACCCGTGACCTGGTGGACGAGGTCTGCCTGACGGTGGCACCGCTGCTGGCCGGCGCGGGAGCGGGGCGGATCACCGCCGGGACGCCGAGCCCGCCCAGGGGGATGGGGCTACGGCACCTGCTCGCCGCCGAGTCGACGCTGCTGTTCCGCTACGTACGGGACTGAGCAGGACGGGCGGGCGCCCGATCGGAGACTCATCCACCCGGTCGACATCAATCAACGTTCGCCTATAGAACGGGTGACGGTTTCCTGACAGTCTGCGTGGGGCCGATCTTTCGGCTCCGACCCGCGACTTTTCGGCCCCACCCCGCCGACCGCCACGAGGAGACCGTCGATGACCACACCCGTCGCGGAGGCGGCCGAGGCCGAGGGGACGCCGGGGCGGGCGGAGGGGACGTCGAGGGCGGGTCGGGTGGCGGGCTGGGTGGAGACCAGCCTGCTCGCGATCGGGGTGGTGCTGCTCGCGGTGAGCCCGAAGCCGGCCATGATGGGCGACGGTCTCGCCCGCTACCAGGCCCTGATCGAGCTGCTCGAACAGCGACACCTGCCGGGTACGCCGTACTCGATGATCGGGCCGCTCTTCGCGACCCCGCTCTGGGCGGTCGGGCGCTGGTACGGCAACACCCAGATCTGGCTGGTGCAGTACAACTACCTGCTGTTCATGCTCGGGCTCGGGGCGGTCCACGCCCTGTTGCAGGGCCGGTTGGCCGCCCGCCCGCTCCGGCGGCTCCTGCTGCTGCTGGTCGGCGCGAGCATGGTGGCCGCGCACGTACAGGACTTCTACGGCGAGGTGTTCACCGTGATGGCCGTCGGCGTCGGGCTGCTCGCCGTGACGTTGCCGGACACCAGGTGGGCGACCAGGGCCGCGGGTTGGGTGGCGGTGGTGCTCGGGGTGGCCAACACCCCCGGCACGATCGTGGCGCTCGGACTGGTCGTCGGGGTGCTCTGCCTGCTCCGACGCCGGTTGCGTTACCTGGCGGCGCTGCCGGTCGCCGCCGCCCTGATCGCCGGTGAGGCGTGGTGGCGCTTCGGCGACCCGCTGCACAGCTCGTACGCGGGGCACGGCGGCGGCGCGACGGTCATGCCGTACTCGGGTGAGCCGGGGTTCTCGTACCCGTTCCTGCTCGGTCTGGTCGCCATCCTGTTCTCGTTCGGCAAGGGCCTGCTCTGGTTCACCCCGGGCCTGTTCCTCCCGGTCCGGCAGCGGCTACGGGACGCCGGGCCGGGCCTGTGGACGGTCTGGCTGCTCTGGGCGACGTTCGTGGCCGGGCTGGTGCTGCTCTACGCCCGCTGGTGGGGCTGGTACGGCGGCATGTACTGGGGTCCGAGGTTCTTCCTGTTCGCCATGCTGCCCGCCGCGCTGGCGCTGGCCGTACGTCTGGAGCCGGAGCGGGCGAGCCCCTGGGCGAACCTGGCCACCCTGCTGGCGGTCGCGCTCTCGGTCTGGGGGGCCGCGAACAGTCTGGTCTTCAGCCAGTTGCGGCCGTGGACCTGTTACGAGAACAACTACCACCTGGAAGCGCTCTGCCACTTCACGCCCGAGTTCAGCCCGCTGTGGTACCCGTTCGTGGAAACCCCCGAACTGACCGCGCTGCAACGCGGCACCCTCGCCTTCTACGCCCTGCTCCTGCTCTGGCTCGCCGCCCCGCTGCTGGGTCGGCTCGCCCGGCAGGTCACGGCCACGCTCGGCGCCCACCGCGACCGGTTGGCCTGGCGCGCCTGGCGCTGGTAGGCGAGATCACTGGTAGGCGGGATCACTGGTAGGCGAGACGTTGGTGGGCGGGGCGCTGGTACGCGAGGACCGGTAGGCGAGGACGCGTCAGCGGGAGGCCGTGGAGTCGCCGGGCGCGAAGAGATCGGTCTGCTCGTCCGCCCGGAACGTCGCGGTGGCGTGCTCGGGCGCGGCACGCTCCTCGCGTACCGGCAGCCGGGAGTAGAGCCGGGCCTTCGGGTCGGGGCCGCGCCGGGCGGTCACCGGGCAGGTGACGAGCCGGATCGGTGCGGGTGGCGGCTCGATCGCCCGGGTTCCCCAGCGGATCCAGACCGGCACCCGGCCCGCGCCCGCCTCGGCCAGTAGCTTCTCGACCGACCGGCGACGGTCGGAGCGGTCGACCTCGATCGCCAACGGTGGGCCGTCCGGCCGGGCACAGGCCACGTCGAGGAACGACTGCCGGTGCGCGTACGGCGGGGGCAGCGGGAGCACGCTGGCCGCCCGGCGGTAGACCCGCCAGCCCCGCCCTGCCGCCCAGTCCGCGATCTCGTCCACCAGCAACTCGGTGACCTGCTCCTGGCTCCGGTCGAGGAAGAGGAGCGCGTCGATCCGCTCGGCGAGCGACGCGACGACCAGATCGTCACCGGACGCCTCGACCGGCGACGTGGTCGCGACCGCCGGTGCGGCGCTCGGTTCGGGAAGGTCTGCGGCAACGTCCACCGTCCCACGCTATCGGGCCTCCGGCGACGGCAGTACCCGACCAACTCGTCGCCCTGCGCGACCCCGACCGGGGGCGACCGCTGGTCACCGGGAGGGGCGGGCGGCCCGGTGGAGGTTGCCGATGCCGATGTCGAGCGCGGCCTCCAGGTGGTCGATCTGCCCGGTGGCGAGCATCATCGTCACCCCACCCTGGATTCCGGCGAGCAGGGCCGAGGCGTTGCGGTCGGCGTCCAGCTCCGGGTCGACCTCGCCGCTGGCCTGCATGTGCCGCAGCCCGTTGGCGATCTCCGACTGCCACTGCCGGATCAGCTCGTGCACCACCGCCTGGGCCCCGGGGGTGTTCCGACCCAACTGCGAGACGAGCAGGTTGAGTGGGCAGTGCTGCCCCTGCTCGCGGTAGCGGGCCACCACCGCGTCCCGCCAGGCCCGCCAGGCGGGCCAGGAGGTGAGCTCACCGAGGTACGGCTGTTGGTCGGTCAACACCCGGTCGGCCTCGTAGTGGGCCACCGCCAGCAGCAGTTCCTCCTTGCCGTCCGGGAAGTAGTGGAAGAGCTGGCTCTTGCTGGTGCCGGTGCGGGCCCGTACGTCGTCGAGGGTGGTGGCGACGATGCCGCGTTCGCGGATCTCGGTGGCGGCGCCCTCGATGATCCGCCGCCGGGTCGCGGCGCCCTTCGGGGTCAGTGTCCGGTTCATCGGCGACTCCCTGGCTGGACTGACGGGCTTTCCCTGGGCTGGCGGGCTTCGCCTGGACTAACGGGTCCAGTTTATCCCGGCCCGACGGAGACCCGCTCGCCCATCCCGCCTCAACTGAAAGTTTTCGGGCGCCACACCCTTAACCACCTCTAAAAACTCATGTTGATCGATGCCTTGTGCGGTGAAATCTTTCAATCCATACTTCGGAATGTTTCACCACCGTCACCCGACCGGCAAGGCGTACGCCGGTCGACCCGCCCCGAACGAAGGAAAGACGCATGAGACGACTCGCCCGCCTGCTCGGCGCCGCCGGAATCGCGGCGGCGCTGGCGCTGCTCAGCCTCTCCGTGGCCACGCCGGCCTCGGCGGCCACGCTGACCGAGGTGACCAACTTCGGCACCAACCCGAGCAACCTGCGGATGCACCTCTACGTACCGGACCGGGTCGCGGCCCGCCCCGCGATCCTGGTCGCCGTGCACTACTGCACCGGCACCGGACCCGCGTTCTACTCCGGCACCCAGTTCGCCCAACTCGCCGACCAGTACGGGTTCATCGTGATCTACCCCTCGGCGACCCGCAGTGGCCAGTGCTTCGACGTCTACTCGCCGCAGGCGCTGCGCCGCGACGGGGGCAGCGACCCGGTCTCGATCCTCTCCATGGTCCGGTACGTCCAGCAGCGCCACAACGGCGACCCGGACCGGGTGTACGCGACCGGCGTCTCGTCCGGCGCGATGATGACCAACGTCCTGCTCGGCAACTATCCCGACGTGTTCAAGGCCGGTGCCGCGTTCGCGGGCGTACCGCACAGTTGCTTCGCCACCACCGACGGCTCGACCTGGAACAGCCAGTGCGCCAACGGGCAGGTGATCCGTACCGCGCAGCAGTGGGGCGACCTGGTACGCAACGCGTACCCCGGGTACAGCGGGGCGCGGCCACGGATGCAGCTCTGGCACGGGACGAACGACGAGACGCTGCGTTACCCGAACTTCGGCGAGGAGATCAAGCAGTGGACCAACGTCCACGGCCTGAGCCAGACACCGACCTTCACCGACACCCCGCAGTCCGGCCACACCCGGACCAGGTACGGCGGCAGCGGCCCGACCGCCCCGGTCGAGGCGATCAGCATGCAGGGCGTACCGCACAACCTGCCGGTGAACGCGGCGGAGGTGATCCGCTTCTTCGGCCTGAACACGACCACCCCGCCGACCACCAGGCCGCCCACCACGCCGCCGCCCAGCACGCCGCCCCCGACCACCCCGCCACCCACCACACCCCCGCCGACCACGCCGCCGACCACCCCGCCTCCCGGCGGCGGCACCTGCGCGGTCGGCTACACCGTCAACGCCTGGAACACCGGGCTGACCGCCGCCGTCACGATCAGCAACCGGGGCAGCTCCCCGATCAACGGCTGGAGCCTGGCCTTCACCCTGCCCACCGGGCAGACCATCACCTCCGGCTGGAACGCCTCCTACAGCCCGAGCAGCGGCGCGGTGACCGCCCGCAACGTCAGCTACAACGGCGCGATCAACCCGAACGGTTCCACCAGCATCGGTTTCCAGGCCACCCACACCGGCAACACCGGACGGCCGACCTCGTTCACCCTCAACGGCGTCGCCTGCACCCTGACCTGACCCCCGCCGACCGGCGCCCGCGCCGGGGTGACCCGCGCGGCAGGCGGCGTCACCCCGGCGACGGCGGGTGGACGCCGCGTGACACCCGCCACCGGTGGCGCGACCCGCGCTGCCCGGCAGGCGCGTCGACTTGGCACCCTGTCGTACGGGTGGGGCAGGATGCATCTCGTGTTGTATCTCCCGCGCGAGTCGATCTTCATCCGGCAACCGGCCATGTGCCACGGTCCGACCCCGGTCCGGGTCCCGGCCGCCGGCCCGACCGGGGCCCGCCGATGAGCGACCCGCTGGCCGGCACCGGCCCGGAGGACCCCGGTGAGGTGGTCGGCCGGGTGCTCGGCACCGCCGACGCCACCCCGTTGCAGTTCTGGACCGCCGTCGGACCGGACAGCTACCTGCAACTCGACGACGTGGTGGTGACCCGGCGTGAGCTGCCCGACCGGGAGCCGATCACCATCGCCGGGGTGGTCACCCAGGTACGGGCCCGGCACGAGGGGGCCCAGTTCGACTCGGACGTCTTCGCCATCGCCGACGGCACCCTGCCGGCCCAGGTGCAGGAGGCCGCCGAGATCACCACCACCCGGGTCGACCCGGAGTTCTACGTGCCGCCCTCGCCCGGCGCGCTGGTCCACCGGGCCCAGGGCGACGCGCGCGACTCGGCGCTGCACTTCGACCGGATGGAACGGCGGGTGCCGATGGGCACCGGCCGGGACGGGGTGCCGGTCTTCCTCAACGCCGACTTCCTCGACGGCACCCGGGGCGCGCACGTCTCGATCTCCGGCATCTCCGGGGTGGCCACCAAGACCAGTTTTGCCACCTTCCTGCTCTACTCGGTGTTCCGCTCCGGTGTGCTCGGTGGCGACGCGGTCAACGCCAAGGCGCTGATCTTCAACGTCAAGGGCGAGGACCTGCTCTTCCTCGACCACCCGAACACCCGGCTGGACGCCGCCACCACGGCGGCGTACGCGAAGCTCGGGCTCAGTGCCGGCGCCTTCCCGGACGTGCGGGTCTACGCCCCGCCCCGGGCCGGCGACGCCACCGGCACCCCGGACGTCAGCAGTCGACTGACCGGGGTGGACAGCTTCTACTGGACGCTGACCGAGTTCTGCGGGGACCGGCTGCTGCCGTACGTCTTCGCCGACGCCGACGACGAACGCCAGCAGTACACGATGGTGGTCCACTCGGTCACCGCCCACCTGCACCGCTACGCCCAGCCGGCCGACGGCGGGGTGAGCATCGACGGGGTCCGGGTGCACTCCTACCCGGACCTGGTCGACCACATCGTGGAGCAGCTCACCGACGAGGAGACCCGTTCCACCTGGGCCGGCAGCGCGATCAACACCGGCACGGTGAACGCGTTCGCCCGACGCCTGATCAACAGCAAGAAGGACCTGGCCCGGCTGATCCGGGGCGACCTGGCCACCCGCCGGCCGCACCGGATCAACACCGCCGAGAGCGCCCAGGTCACCGTCGTCGACCTGCACAACCTGCCGGACCGGGCGCAGCGCTTCGTGGTCGGTGTGACGCTCAAGACCGAGTTCGAGAACAAGGAGAAGACCGGCACCGCCAAGCCGCTGCTCTTTGTCGTACTCGACGAGCTGAACAAGTACGCCCCGCGCGAGGGCTCCTCCCCGATCAAGGAGGTGCTGCTCGACATCGCCGAACGGGGCCGGTCGCTCGGTGTGATCCTGATCGGCGCCCAGCAGACCGCGAGCGAGGTCGAACGGCGGATCGTCACCAACTCGGCGATCCGGGTGGTCGGCCGGCTCGACCCGGCCGAGGCGTCCCGCCCCGAGTACGGCTTCCTCCCCCCGGCCCAGCGCCAGCGCGCGCTGCTCGCCAAACCCGGCACGATGTTCGTCAACCAGCCGGACATCCCGGTCCCGCTCTGCCTGGAGTTCCCCTTCCCGGCCTGGGCCACCCGGGTCTCCGAGGCCGGTCAGGCCCCGTCCGGGACGCTGCGCTCGATCACCCAGGCGGCGGACCCGTTCGCGGTCGTCGGCTCCGGTGCCGGCGCGCTGACCGACGACGACATCCCGTTCTGAGGACCCCGCCGTGAAGATCCTGCACACCTCCGACTGGCACATCGGAAAGGTTCTCAAGGGACAGTCCCGGGTCACCGAACAGGTGGCCGTACTGGCCCAGGTGGTCGAGGTCGCCCGCGACGAGCGACCGGACCTGGTGATCGTCGCCGGTGACCTCTACGACACCGCCGCGCCGACCCCGGAGGCGACCCGGCTGGTCACCCGGGCCCTGACCGCGTTGCGCGGCACCGGGGCGCAGGTCGTCGCGGTCGGCGGCAACCACGACAACGGACCGGCGCTGGACGCGTTGCGGCCGTGGGCCGACGCGGCCGGGGTGGCGCTGCGCGGCAGCGTCCGGGACACTCCGGACGAGCACCTGGTCGACGGGGTCACCGCCGGTGGCGAGCGGTGGCGCCTGGTCGCCCTGCCGTTCCTGTCCCAGCGGTACGCGGTCCGCGCCACCGAGATGTACGAACTGACCGCCGCCGAGGCGAACCAGACCTACGCCGACCACGTCGGGCGGTTGTTCCGGCGGCTCACCGAGAGTTTCACCGAACCGGACCGGGTGCACCTGGTCACCGCCCACCTGACCGTGGTCGGCGCGATGGCCGGCGGCGGCGAGCGGGAGTCGCAGACCGTACTCGGCTACGCGGTGCCGGCGACGGTCTTCCCGACCAACGCCCACTACGTCGCCCTCGGTCACCTGCACCGCGCGCAGCAGGTGCAGGGCCCGGCACCGATCCGCTACAGCGGCAGCCCGTTGGCGATCGACTTCGGCGAGGAGGAGAACCGGCCCTCGGTGACCGTGGTCGAGGTGAGCACCAGCACCGCAGCCAGGGTGCGCGAGGTGCCGATCACCGCCGCCGCGCCGCTGCGTACGGTCCGCGGCACCCTGGCCGAGCTGGCCGAGTTGGAGCCGCCGGAGGGCTGGCTGCGGGTGTTGGTCCGGGAGACGCCCCGGGCCGGGTTGCGCGAGGAGGTGCAGGCACTGCTCCCGAACGCGCTGGAGGTCCGGATCGACCCGGAGCTGCTCGCCGCCGCGAGCCGTACCCGGGCGGCGCCCCGGGCCGGGCGCTCGCCGAGGGAGCTGTTCGGCGACTACCTGGACAGCCGGGGCCCGGACGAGGACGGCGTACGCGACCTGTTCGACGAGCTGTACGAGGAGGTGGGCGGCTAGTGCGTCCGCTCCGGCTGGACCTGGCGGGATTCACCGTCTTCCGGGAACCCACCACCATCGACTTCACCGACGCCGACTTCTTCGCCCTGGTCGGGCCGACCGGCTCGGGCAAGTCCACCATTCTCGACGCGATCTGCTTCGCGCTCTACGGCACCGTGCCCCGCTGGGGCGGCACCCGGGGCATCGCGAACGCGCTCGCCCCGTCCTCGGTCGAGGCCCGGGTCCGGCTGGTCTTCGACTCCGCCGGCTCGCGCTACGTGGCGACCCGGGTGGTCCGCCGGGACAGCCGGGGCAACGTCAAGACCGGCAACGCGGGGCTGCAACGGATGCCGGACGGTTTCGACGTCACCAAGCTCGACACCGGGATGAGCCCGGAGGATCTCGGTGAGGTGGTCGCCGGGACCCCGAAGGAGATGGACGAGGCGGTGTTGGTCGCCGTCGGCCTGCCGTACGAGCAGTTCACCAGTTGCGTGGTGCTGCCGCAGGGGCAGTTCGCCGACTTCCTGCACGCCAAGCCGGCCGCCCGGCAGGAGATCCTGGTCAACCTGCTCGGACTCGGCGTCTACCAGAAGGTCCAGGAGGCCGCGACGGGACGGGCGGTCGCCGCCGAGGGACGGCTGGCCGGCGTCGACCAGGTGCTGAGGGGGCTCACCGACACCGACGAGCAGACCCTCGCCGCCGCCACCGAACACCTCGACACGATGCGCCGGCTCGACGCCGAGGTCCGCGCCGCCGTACCCGAACTGGAACGGGCCCGAGGCGCCGCCCGGGCGGTGGCCGACCGGCTGACCGCGCTCGACGGCGAACTCGCCGAACTCGACCGGATCCACCCACCGGCCGACGTGACCGAGGTGACCCGGGCGGTGACCGACGCGCGGGCCGGGGCGGCCGAGGCCGCCTCGGCGGTCACCCTCGCCGAGGAGGACGAGGAGAAGGTACGCGGTGAGCTGGCCGCCGCCGGTGACCCGACCACGCTGCGGCTGCTGCTCCAGGCGCACACCGAACGCGACCGGGTGGCCGCCGAGGCGGAGACGCTCGGCGGTGGTCTGGCCGCCGCCGACGCCGACCACGCCGCCGCGCTGGCCTCGGTCGAGCGGGCCCGATCCGACGCTGCTCGGGCCGCCGACGAGCTGGAGGCGGCCCGGCGGGCGTACCAGGAGGCGCAGACCGCCGACCGGGCCGCCGCGCTGCGCGGCCACCTGACCGCCGGGGCGCCCTGCCCGGTCTGCGAGCAGGAGGTGCACGTGGTGCCGGCGGTGCCGGCCGGGTCGGCGGTCAGCGCCGCCGAGGCTGCCGGGCACGCCGCCCGGACCGCCGCCGACGCCGCCAGGAAGCTGCTCGACGAGCGGGACCGGGCGGCCCGCGCGCTGGAGCGCGACCTCGACCGGGCCCGGGCCCGACACGACCAGCTCGGCGCGGCACTGGCCGAACTGGACACCCGGCTGGCCGACTCACCGGGCCCGGCCGCCCTGCGCCGCGAACTGGGCGCGCTGGAGAAGCTGCGCGGCCGGCTGGACCAGGCCGGCACAGCGGTGCGCACCGCCCGGGAGGCGTCCCGGCGGGCCGGCGCGACGGTGGAGGCGGCCCAGGAACGGGTCCGGCTCGCCGGCCGGGGCTTCGACACCGCCCGGGACCGGATCGCCCGGCTCGGTCCACCGGCCGCCGACCGGGACGATCTCGCCGCCGCCTGGGCGGAGCTTCAGCGGTGGGCCGGGCAGGAGGCGGACCGGCGGCGGACCGACCGGGAGGTGCTGGCGGCCGAGGAGACCGCCGCGCGGGCCGCCACCGACAGCGTCGCCGCCGGCATCGGCGCCCTGTTCGCCGCCGCCGGCCTGGCCGATGGGACGGTCGGCGGCGAGACCGATCCGGTCGCCGCCTCGGCGGTCGCGGTGGTGGCCGCCGAGGGCGAGGTACGGCGGCTGACCGAACGACGCGAGCAGGCCGAACAGCTCACCGCGAAACGGGTCGAGCACGAGAGCGCGGCCCGACGGGCGCGCTCGCTCGCGGGGCACCTGCGGGCCAACAACTTCGAACGCTGGCTGCTCGCCGAGGCGCTCGACCTGCTGGTCGACGGCGCCTCCCGGATCCTGCGCGACCTCACCGGCGGGCAGTACGAGCTCACCCACGACAAGGGCGAGTTCTACGTGATCGACCAGCACGACGCGGGGCTGCGTCGGGGCGTACGCACCCTCTCCGGCGGGGAGACGTTCCAGGCGTCGCTGGCCCTGGCGCTCGCCCTCTCCGAACAGCTCGCCGGTCTCTCCACCACCACCGCCAGCCTGGAGTCGATCCTGCTGGACGAGGGCTTCGGCACCCTCGACGTGGCCACCCTGGACACCGTGGCGGCCACCCTGGAGACACTCGCCGCCCGGGGCGACCGGATGGTCGGGGTGGTCACCCACGTACCGGCGCTGGCCGAACGGGTGCCGGTCCGGTACGAGATCCGCAAGGACGCCCGTACCGCCCGGGTGGAGCGGGTCGGATGACCGGGCCGGAGGCGGCGCGGCCCCCCGCACCGCCACGGATCTTCGTCGACGGCTGGGACCCGTCCTACGGCGCCTCGTTCGAGGCGGCCGGTGGACCGGCCACGCCGAGCAGCCAGCCGGTCGACCCGGCCGTCGAGCTGCCCGCCGACGAGTGGCGGGCGATCGGCGTACGCGACGGGGTGGCACCGCCGGACGTGGTGCTGCTCGTCGACGGGGTGCGCCGGATCGACGCCAGCGTCTGGACCCGGGAGCAGGACGGCGCCTCGTACCCGGGCATCGCCGCCTCGTACGCCGCCGGGGTGGTCCGCTGCGACCTGCGGCGCGGCGCCGCCGAGTTGGCCGGTGCCCGGGTCGCCCGGGGGCTGTTCACCGCCAGCCCGTCCGCCGGGGACGTGCTCGCCGGCCAGATCCGCTACACCCTGCACCGGGTCGGCGGCAGCGGTGAGCTGAGCAAGCTGCCGGCCGCCGTACAGGGGCCGCTGACCGCGCTGGAGGTCGAGGTCTCCCGGGGCGCCAGGACCGACGACGACCTGCTGGTGGTCGACGGGCCGCTGCGCAACCGGCGGGACCTGCCCCGGGCCATCGGTTACATCAAGACCCAGCACAGCCAGTACCTGGACGCCGGGCTCAGCGCCGTGGTGACCGGGCTGGCGCCGGGCCACCGCTCCCCGGTGTTCCGGCTCGACACCGCCTGGGGCGGCTACTCGTGGTACCTGCGACTGCCCGGCACCGGCGGGGCGCCGTGGGCCGGGGTGGTCCGGGTCGAGTGTTCCGCCGAGCTGAGCGTGTCGGAGGCGATCGCGCTGGCCGACCGGTCGCTGGTGACGCTGCCCCGGTTCGCCTCGTCGCCGTACAAGGATCCGCGCGCGCCGCAGAACCTGATCCCGATCGCCGGTCTGGAGCGACGGCTGCGCGCGATGCTCGGCGACGCCCGGCTGCTGCACCGTACGCTCACCGTCGCCGCCGGCCGGATGTCCCGCTGACCGGAGCCGCGTTCCGGGCCGGTGTCCCGCTCCGGTGATCCTGGCCATGCTCGGCGACGGGGGCGGTGGCGGGACGGCGATACTGGGCGGCATGGCACGTAAACGGGGTCCGGACCGGCTCGCCGTACGGGTCGACACCGGCCTCGCCGAACTGGTGCCCGACCCGGACCGGCCACGCGGGTTCACCCTGAAACTGGACGGCGCCCCGCAGTCGCACGTCGACCTGGACGACCCGACCCACCTGGAGTTCGAGTACGTCCGCCGGATGGCCGCCGCGATCGACCTGACCGCCCCGGCCGGGCAGCCGCTGCGGGCACTGCATCTCGGCGGCGGCGCGCTGACCCTGCCCCGGTACGTGGCGCAAACCCGACCCGGCTCGACCCAACGGGTGGTCGAGATCGACGCCGCCCTGGTCGAGCTGGTCCGGCGCGAGCTGCCCTGGCCGCCCCAGGCCCGGCTGCGGGTGCGGGTGGCCGACGCCCGGGAGGCGCTGAGCGGATCGGCGGACGACTCCTTCGACCTGGTTGTCGCGGACGTCTTCGCCGGTGCCCGCACCCCGGCCCGGCTGACCTCGGTCGAATTCGCCGAGGAGGTCGCCCGGGTGCTCCGGCCGGGCGGCACCTACCTGGTCAACATCGCCGACGGGCCGCCGCTGCGGCACGCCCGGGCGCAGGTCGCCACGGTCCGCTCGGTGTTGCCGCTGGCCTGCCTGGTCGCCGACGCGGCGGTGCTGCGCGGCCGGCGGTACGGCAACCTCGTGCTGGTCGCCGGTCGGGTGCCGCCACCGGTGGCCGAGCTGACCCGGCGGGCGGCCGGTGACTGGTTCCCCGGCCGCGTCCTCGCCGACGACGAGCTGGACCGCTTCGCTGGTGGCGCGCGGGTGGTGGTCGACGCCACAGCGACCGGCTCCGCCCCACCCCCGGCCGGTACGTTCGGCGTCGCCGGGTGATCCACGCCACAGCGGAGCGGGTGATTCCGCTCTCGCCGGGGGCCGATCAGGATCCGTACGAAACTCGTTGATCCGATGCCGCCCGCGATCCGTACCTCCCGTTGCCCGTTGACGGGAAGCGGAGGGGTGAATGCGTACGGTGACCGAGGAACGGCCTGCCGACCTGGTCCGGGCGGACTGGGTACGCGCGCCCCGGCCAACGCGGAATATTGAAGCCGGGGGCGGTATCGACGCGCGAAACGCGGCCCGCAATGATGGGCGCGTGACGCCACGATCGGCTACCGGCCGCCACCAATCCGGATCAGCCGAGGCCAACCGTTCGGACGATTTGGTTCGGCACCTGTACGAGCAGCATGCGGGCCCTTTGCTGATGTTCGTGCTCCGCCTCACCGGCGGGGACCGGCAACGGGCCGAGGATGTCGTACAGGAGACGCTGCTCCGCGCCTGGCGCAACGCGCACCGGCTGGGTGCCCAGGGACAGACCTCCCTGCGGCCCTGGCTGGTGACCGTCGCCCGACGAATCGTCATCGACGAACATCGCAGCGGTCAGGCCCGGCCAGCGGAAACCTATGACCGAGATCTGGAGACCTTTTCCGAAGCCGACGAAACCGAGCGGGTGCTACGCCTGATGACGGTTACCGACGCACTCCGCACACTGAGCGACTCGCACCGGGAAATCCTGGTCGCGACCTATTTCCGGGGCCGTACGGTGCCGGAAGCCGCCGAGGAGTTGGGGCTGCCACTGGGCACCGCCAAGTCCCGGGTCTACTACGCGCTACGCGCCCTGCGGACCGCGCTGCAACAGCGGGGGGTGACCGAATGAGCCGGTCCGACCACTTCGACGTCGCCTCGTACGCGCTCGGCGTGCTCGACGAAGAGGACACCATCCGGTTCGAGGAGCACCTGGCGGACTGCTGGGCCTGCGCCGGGGAACTGGAGTCGATGCTGCCGGTGGTCGACCTGCTGGCCGAGGTCGACGGCGACGACCTGGCGGTGATGGAACGCTCCACCGCCGACGACCAGCTTGTCACCCGGGCGCTGAACGTGGTCAGCCTGGACCGGCGCCGGGCCCGCAAGCAGCGGATCCTCAGCCTGGCCGCGGGTGTGGTGGTGGTGGCCCTGCTGAGCGGGCTCTCCCTGGTCGCCGGGGCGAGCTGGTCCGGCAACCCGAGCACGCAGGCCCTGCCCACACCGTCGGGCTCGGCGACCGCCCCCGGCAACCCGCCCCTGACCGGCGGCGGCTTCGGCGGCCCCGAGATGGAGAACGCGGAGAAGCTGACGGTGACCGACAAGGACACCGGCGTACGGGCCGACCTGCTGCTGGACGGTCGGCCGTTCGGCACCCAGGTGTCGTTCGCGCTCAGCAACCTCACCGGTCCGCGTACCTGCCGGCTGGTGGTGCTGCGTCGCAACGGCGCCCCGGAGGTGCTGTCGAGCTGGACGGTGCCGCCGGACGGCTACGGCACCCCGGCGCACCCGGAACCGCTGCTGTTGCAGAGCACCACCTCGGCGCAGCGGGCCGACATCGACCGGATGCAGGTGCAGGCGGTCGACGCGAAGGGTACGGCGACCGCGCTGGTCACCGTACCGCTGTAACGGGTGACGCCGGTTCCGGTGCGCCGGAACCGGCAGCCCCGGTGGCGGGCTCGACGTGGGCGCCGAGCCGGCGGAACACCCCGTGGGTGGGCGAGCCGGGTTCGGCGACGTAGACGATCAGCCGCTGGTCGCTCTCGGCCAGGTGCAGCACCTGGCACTCGAACTCCAGTGGTCCGAACCCCGGATGTGTCACCCGCTTGACGATCCGCCGCCGCACCTCCACCTCGTGGTCCGCCCACCACCGGGCGAACCGGGGCGAGGTGCCGAGCAGTTCGGTGACCAGCTCCGCGATGCTCCGGTCCCCCGGGTAGCGGCCGTAGGCGGCCCGCAGGTCCGCGACCGAGCTGCGGGCGAACCGGAGCGCGTCCGGGTCGTCCCAGTGCCGGTCGCCGTCGGGCCGGCGGAACATCCAACGGATCATGTTCCGGTCCGACGCCGGTACGGTCGACAGGTCACCGACGAAGTGGACCGCCGACCGGTTCCAGGCCAGCACGTCGTACTTGGCGTCGACCACGTACGCGGGGGTCTCGACCATCGCGTCGATCAGGTGACGCACTCCGGGGGCCACCTGCCGGCTGGGGCCGGGCACCGCGGGCGTGCTCTCGCCCGCCAACCGGAACAGGTACTCCCGCTCGTCGCGGTCGAGCATCAGCGCGCGGGCCAACGCCGTCAGCACCTGCCGGGACGGGTGCGGTCCCCGGCGCTGCTCCAGCCGGATGTAGTAGTCGATCGACATGCCGGCGAGCTGGGCCACCTCCTGGCGGCGCAGCCCCGGGGTGCGGCGGCGGACGCCGTCGGGCAGTCCCACGTCGGCCGGGCGCAGCCGGGACCGCCGGCTGCGCAGGAAGGCCGCCAGCTCGTCGCGCCGCAGCCCGGCACCGGCCTCCGTCGCACTCATCAGCCAAGGGTGCCTCATCCGCCGACCGGGTGGGTGGTACCGGCGGTACCAGCCTCGGCCGGTCTCTCCCGGCCCGGCGTGGCCGGCGCCACTCTCTTGTCCCATGACCAACACCACCATCGCCCTGGTCACCGGGGCAACCAAGGGAATCGGCCTGGCCACCGCCCGGCGACTCGGCGCGCTCGGCCGCACCGTCCTGGTCGGGGCCCGGGACCCGGAGCGGGGACGGGCGGCCGAGCGGGCACTGCGCGAGGGCGGCGCCGACGCGCACGCCGTACCGCTGGACGTCACCGACGAGGAGTCGGTGGCGAGGGCCGCGAAGCTGGTCGAGGAGCGCTACGGCCGGCTCGACGTACTGGTGAACAACGCCGGGATCGCCCGGGGTGACGGGACCGGGCGGCCGAGCGAGACCCGGCTGGCGACCCTGCGGGAGGTGTACGAGACCAACGTCTTCGGCGTCGTCGCGGTCACCAACGCGCTGCTGCCGCTGCTGCTGTCCGCCCCATCGGCCCGGATCGTCAACGTCAGCAGCGAGGTCGGCTCGATCGGCATCATGACCGACCCGGCGCACCCGCTGTTCCCGGTCGCCTCGGTGGCGTACCCGTCGTCGAAGACGGCGCTGAACATGGTCACCGCGATGTACGCCAAGGAGCTCCGGGACAGCCCGGTCAAGGTGAACGGGGCCAATCCCGGCTACTGTGCGACCGACCTGAACCACCACAACGGCTTCCGTACGCCGGAGCAGGGCGCCGAGGTGAGCGTGCACCTGGCCACCCTGCCCGACGACGGTCCGACCGGGCTGTTCTGGGGTCACCTGGCGGACGGCTCGTACGGCGTCCTGCCCTGGTAGTCGGGGTGCCAACCACCCGGTAGGCGGGATCAGGCGCGACCGGCGGGTGCCCGACGCTGTTTCGGCACCTGCCGGTTGAAGCACGGGTGCAGGGCCACGACCAGGGCGTCCTTCGTACCCCCCGGGTTGTCGATCTCCTGCCAGCGGACCGTGCAGCGGCCGAGCCAGCCGGCGATGTCGGCGGCCGCCGCCGCACTGCCGGGCGTGTCGAGGAGCTGGCCGACCTGGTCGTGCAGGACCGACGATCCCCGGTTGCCGGTCAGGTGCTGCCGCAGCCGGCGTCGCAGGTTGCCCGTCCACCCGACGTAGACCACCGTGCCGGCGTCGAGAACCACGTGCACCCCCGGTGAGCTGGGAGCATCTGCGACGGCGTCGATGGTGTACGGCTGGGCGGCGGTGAAGCCGGCCAGGAGGTCGCGGGGCGCGGTAACGGGCATGCACGGACGCTACCGATCCGACCCCGTCCCTGGTAACCCCACCCACCCCCCGAGGCGGCAGCCACTTCCCCCCGGCCGGGTACGGGAAATCGGCGCGAACAGTTCAACGACTTACTGTGAAATTGTCCACGGTGAATCACTCATCCGCTCGGCCGAACCCGCCGTACTTCCCGGTGACCTGCCAAGCTGAGGAGGACACGTGGCACTGATGAAGCGAACCGTCACCGTGGCGAGCACGCTGGCCGCAATGACCGCGATCGCCGCACTGACGGCTTGCGCCCCGGCCGGCTACGACGCCAGCCAGGCCACCGACACCGAGCCGGTGGCAAATGCCGAGGCCGCGGCCGCCGCCGCGAGCCCGACCCCGGAGCCCTCCGAGTCCGCCGCGGCGAAACCGCCGTCGAATGTTCCTCTCACCACGCAGCTCATCGCCAAGGATGTCGCCAAGATGGGTTCGGTGGTCACCGACCAGAAGGGCTGGATCCTCTACCGGTTCGACAAGGACTCGGCCAACCCGCCGACCACGAACTGCAACGGCGACTGCGCCCGGGTCTGGCCGCCCGCGATCACCGACGGCAACACCGAACTGACCGGCGTCTCGGACGAGAAGGTCGGCGAGGTGACCCGCGAGGACGGCACCCGGCAGATCACGCTGGGCGGCTGGCCGCTCTACCGCTACGTCGGTGACCTGAAGCCGGGCCAGTGGAAGGGCCAGGGCGTCGGTGGCACCTGGTTCGTCGTCGCCCCCGACGGCAAGAAGAACCTGAGCTGCCTGCCCGAGGGCACCCCGAAGGCCGTTGCCCCGCCGCCGCTGGAGGGCGAGGCCGGTGCCGCCGAGAACACCGGCGGCGACGCGTACTCGTACTGACCGTGTGGCCCCCGACGCGGCGGCCGACCGTTGCCGTACTGGGCGCGGCCGGCCGTCGCCGGGGGCATTGTCAGGTCGACGGATCTCTCGTGGCCGACGGGCGGCCGGCGGTCAGCTCGCCTCGGCGAGCCGTCGGGCAGCCGGCCTGGCGGTGCCAACGGCGGGAGCCGGGACCGGGGCGGTCGCGGTGACCGCCACGGGAGCGGGCGCGGCCAGGGTGACCGGGGCGGCGAGCATGGACCGGGTGATGGAGGTGAAGGCATGCGGCGCGTTGACCGCGACCAGACCGACGAGTCGACCCTCGTCGTGGTAGCCGACCAGCACGCCGGCCCGGGCCGCGTCGCGGCGACCGGGCCGCATCTCGGTGACCATCACCTCGGCGTACGACGGCAGTTCACCGCAGACCTGAACGCGCAGACCGTACTGGTCGGACCAGAATCTCGGCACCAGGGTCACCGGTGGGATCTCGCGCTCCCCGGCGAGCAGGGTGTGCGCGGCCGCGCGGCCCTGCTCCAGTGCGGCGATCCAGTGTCCACACCGGCGCGGCCGGTGGGAGTAGCGGAGGTTCGGCCAGCGGGCGACGGTGCCGGCGGCGACCACACCCTCGACACCGAGCACCCGGAGACTCTCGTCGCAGCGCACCCCGTCGCTGATGTCGATCCCGGTGCCGTCGAGCCAGTCGACGTCGGGTCGCTCGCCGGTGGTCGTCACGACCAGGTCGGCGAGGACCTCGTCACCGTCGTCGAGCTCCACCAGCCAGCCCCGGCGACGCCGGTTCAGCCCGGTGACCCGGCGGCCGAGTCGCAACTGGACCCCGTCGCGGGCCACCTCCCTGGTGACCATCCGGCCGACGGTCTCGCCGACCGCGTTGGCGAGGACGTACGGCATCGAGTCGACCAGTACGCAGTCACGGGCCAGGGTGCGGATGGCGGACGCCACCTCGCAACCGGTCAGCCCGGCCCCGATCACCACCACCCGTTGGGCGTCGCGCAGGGCACCGCGCAGCGCCCACGCGTCGGCGATGGTGCGCAGGGTGTGCAGTCCGGCTTCGCCGACCGGCCAGCCCCGGGGCAGCGCGGCGCGGGCGCCGCTGGCGATCACCAGCCCGTCGTAACGGAAGCGCTCGCCGGTGTCGGTGCTGACCACCCGGTCGTCCGGGTCCAGGTGCACCGCCCGGCGGCCGAGATGCCAGGTGATGTCGGCGCCGTCCAGCACCGGCATGCGCACGTCAGCGGGGCGCCGGTGTCCGGTGAGCAGCCCCTTCGAACAGGCCGGGCGGTCGTACGGGGCACCCGGTTCGTCGCCGATCACGCGTACCTCGCCCCGGAAACCGGCCCGGCGCAGTTCCTCGGCGGCGGCCACCCCGGCCCGGCCCGCACCGACCACCACGACCCGGTCGTACGCGGAGCGGACGGCGCGTCGCCGCCTCACGGTGCACCGTCGCGGCGGTGCACCCCCGTGCCACTGCCCGAGGGTACGGAGCGGGGAGCCGGTCGGGGCCGGGGACGCCGACCGACCCGGGTGGACCGGCGGTCGTCCTCGGGATCGGTGTCCGGGTCGAGATCGAGGTCGACCGGGAGTGGGGTGAGCACGGTGGTCGGCACCCGGTTGAGGGTAATCGCCCGTGCGGGGCAGACCTCGACCGCTCGGATCACCGCGTTGGTCTGGTCCGCCGGCACCATGGCCTTGTACGCGAGCCGGCCGTCGCCGCGCAGCGTGAACACGTCCGGCGCCTCGTGCTCGCAGAAGCCGAACCGGGCGCACCGGTTGGCGTCCACGTTCACCGTGATCTCCTGCCCGCGTCGCCGGGAGGCGAACCGGTCGCCGAGGTCACGGCGCAGGTCGCCGATCCACGGTGTGGTCGTGATCCAGAGCGCCACAGTGGACAGCCAGGCCACCAGTACGCTGCCCCAGACGACGGGTGGCCCGACATCCGAGCCGGAGATCAGCACGTGTGCGACGAGCAGCATGAAGGCCACGTACGTCAACGCGTGCAACGCCCGCCACCGCGCGTATCCCAACCGACGTTGGATCAGTACGGAGAGGGTCGTGGCGAGCATCAGCTCCAGCGCGACGACGCCGACCCCGATGCCGATCGGATCGGTGGGGTTGAGGAAGGGGATGAACTGGTCCACCAGCCGAACCGGACCGCCGGGCGAGGCGAGTTGGGCGAAACCGTGCACCAGCGCGAGGCAGAGTCCGAGCAGGGCGATGGTGGAGTGCGTGGCGTGAGCGGTCGAGTGCCGGATGCGGGTGAGCGCCCAGCCGTTGCGGAGGACCAGGCCGGACAGCACCGCGAGCCAGAGCAGGAAGAATGAAATAAATCCCACGGTCGCGGCGATGAGATGCACGCTTTCCTGCGCACTGCGCACGTCTGCGGTCCTCCTATTCCAGATGACACCAGCCCAGCGCCACGGGTCTATACCATTCTGGGCTACCAGCCAGTATGGTGACCCGGGCGCAAAAGTCAAGGCGACCCTGACCAACGTTGTGGCCTGGGCATTGAACCGCGCCCATCGGCCGAACGGATGATGTCCCCGGTTGACCGTCGCCAACATAAGTTCCTGTTAAGTAAGACCTAAGAATTCCGTATCTTGTTGACCCCGGATTGACGGCCGGACAATACGATCCGTACGGTTTCCGGGCAGTCGAAGATTTGTTGATTGTCAGGGGGAGGTGAGCCCATGTTGACCGCACTGCCACGCCGGCGACGCGGGCCGAACTGGCCGGTGGCGTTGACCACCGGAATTGCCGGCGCCCTGCTCGGCGGGGTGCTCGGCGCCCCGGTGGCGGCCACCGCCGCTCCGCTCGGCGGCCAGCCGGCGCAGGCCCGGCCAGCCCAGGTCCAACCGGTACGAGCGGCCCAGCCGATGCAGCAGCCGCCCCGGGCGGTGCCGCCGGCACTGGCCCTGGGTCCGGTGGTCGCCCACCCGACGGGTGGCCCGGTCAGCACCGCGGTGCCGAATCCGCTGCTGGAGATGCCGGCCAAGCCGTCCGCCGCCGGACCCGTCGGCCCGGCCGACCGGGACCTGTTGGTCAAGGTCAAGCTGGCCGGGCTCTGGGAGATGCCGGCCAGCGACATGGCGGTGGCCAAGGGCTCGTCCCCGAAGGTCAAGGAGGTCGGCGGCAAGATCGGCCCCCAGCACATGGCACTGGACGAGCTGGTGGAAAGGGCCGCGGCGAAGCTCGGCGTGCCCCTGCCGACCGAGCCGACCCCCGAGCAGAAGGGCTGGCTCGCGGAGATGCAGCGGGCCACCGGCCCGCAGTTCGACCTGGTCTTCGTGGAACGGCTGCGGGCCGCCCACGGCAAGATCTTCCCGGCGATCGGCGCCGTCCGCGCCGGTACCCGTAACGGGGTGGTCCAGGAACTCGCCGCGCAGGCGAACGCGTTCGTACTCACCCACATCACCCTGTTGGAAAGCACCGGGCTGGTCGACTACGAGCGGCTCCCGCTGCCACCGGCCCCCGCCCCCGCCGACGCGGCGGCAGCCGTCGTGGGCGGCAAGGGCTCGCTTCTCAGCAGCGTCGACACCCGCGCCGCCACCGGCGGCATCAACCCGACCGTCGTCTGGCTCGTGCTGCTGGCCGCGCTCATCGCCGGTGCCTACAGCATGGTCCGCCTGATCCGCCCCCGCTGATCAACCCTCTAAGGAAGAGGTGCTCCACGTGAACGACACCCCTGCCCGCAGCACTCGGCAACGCGGGAAGATCCGTCCGCCGCGCCGTACCCGGCTCATCGCCGTACTCTCCACCCTGGTCGTCTTCGGCGGCATCGTCGCGGTCACCCAGATCTCCTCGGCGGGCACGAACGGCTGGCGCAACCGGGGCAGCAACTGGTGCCCCCCGGCGACATCCCCGGCGAAGCCGCCGACGCCCGCGCCGGCCTCGCCCGGTGCGAGCGCACCGGCGGCCACCCTGGCGCCCGGCAGCGCGGCCCCGACCGGCGGCGCGCCGAACCCGTCCAACACGGCGGCGGCGTACCACGACCACGGCTCGATCCAGCACCCCGGCGACGGGCAGGAGCCGCTGATCGCCGGATCGCAGAACCGGCAGCAGGACCGCAACCGGGGTCGCAACTGCACCCCCAGCCCCGGTGCGCCGACCAGCGCTCCCCCGGTCGGCAACCCGGCCAACCCCGGGGCCCCGCTGGAGATCCTCGGCAACAGCTGCGAGCAGAGCCAGAAGCAGCCGCACGACGGCTTCCAGAACGGTGACCGCTGCGTCAGCACCGAGTTCGGTGAGGTCGCGACCGCCGAGGACAACCCGTCGCTGCTGATCACCAACGCCCCGCGTCGGGTCCGGGTGAACCAGTCGTTCACCATCCGGGTCAGCACCCGCAACCTGGTCCGGGACCGCTTCCTCGCGGCCGGTCAGGGCGGCTACTACAAGGAGAGCTCCTTCCTGACCGAGGAGGGCCTGGTACGCGGCCACTTCCACACCGCCTGCCGGATGCTCACCAGCGACCGGAGCGCTCCGGACCCGGCGCCGGTGCCGGCGTTCTTCGTCGCCACCGAGGACGGCAAGGGCGGCGCGCGGGCCGACGAGGTCACGGTGACCGTGCCGGGTCTGCCGGCCGCCGGTGAGGCACAGTGCGCCTCGTGGGCCGGTGACGGTTCGCACCGGGTGCCGATGATGCAGCGGGCCAACCAGATCCCCGCCTTCGACGTGGTCCGGGTCACCGTCACCCGCTGACCGTCGACGGGTGACGGGTAACAACTTCCCGGAGCAGGTGGGCACACCACCAACCACCCCTCCACGGCCGGTGTGCCATCAGGTCCCCAACCAATCCCCACGGCTGGCCCGCGACCGAGCGGACGGACAGGAAGGACGGCCCCTACAACTGCCAGGTCAGCCGACCTGCTCCGGGTAGGACAGGCACCGGGACGCGCACGGGCGTCCCGGTGCCCTCCCGTTTACGTACCCTCTTTTCCCAGGTCACAGCGGTCTGCCCCGGGCGCCGTCGGCCGCTCGCCCGTGGCAGAGTGTCCGGGTGACCGAGACAGCGGCGGCGACGCGGACGCTCCGTCCACCGGACGGATACCGGCTCGCCGCCTCGGTCGGCCTGCTCGCGATGGGCAACCATGATCCGTGTGCCCGCTTTGTCGACGGCACGTTCTGGTGGGCCACCCGTACCCCGTCCGGGCCGGCGACGCTGGCGCTGCGGCGTACCGGTGGGGATCTGGTCGCCACCGGCTACGGACCCGGCGCCGAATGGGTGCTGGAGCGGGCCGACGCGGTCGCCGGACTCCGGGACGACCTGACCGGCTTCGCGGCCCTCGCCGCCGGCCACCCGGTGGTGGCCGAACTGGCCCACACCCACCGTGGCCTGCGGATTCCCGCCACCGGGCAGGTCTGGCCGAGACTGCTGCGGGCGATCCTCGAACAGAAGGTCACCGGCAAGGAGGCGTTCCGAGGTTACGCGGCCACGGTCCGACACTTCGGCACCCGTGCCCCGGGACCGGTGCCGACGCTTTGGGCACCACCGGAGCCGGCCGAGGTGGCGGCGGCGCCGTACTGGGTGTTCCACCCGTTCGGGGTGGAACAGCGCCGGGCCGACACGCTGCGCCGGGCGGCGACGGTGGCGGACCGGTTGGAGCGGTGCGCCGACTCGGCCGAGGCGACCCGACGGCTGACCGCCGTCGTCGGCATCGGACCGTGGACCGCCGCCGAGGTGGTCCGGATCGGGTACGGCGACGCCGACGCGGTGAGCGTCGGTGACTACCACATCCCGAACACGGTGAGCTGGGCGCTGGCCGGGCAGGCGCGCGGGGACGACGCCCGGATGCTCGAACTGCTGGAACCCTTCCGGGGCCACCGTGGCCGGGTCTGCCTGCTGCTGGCCACCGCCGGTATCCATGCCCCACGCTTCGGTCCCCGCATGCCGATCCGCTCCTTCGCCCGCTTCTGAGTCTGGTTGACTGGGCGGGTGGAGCTGCCGATCAACCCACCGGTCGAGCCGATGCTGGCCAAGAGCGTGCCCCGGATCCCCACCGCCGCCGGCATGAGTTACGAGCCGAAGTGGGACGGGTTCCGGTGCATCGTGTTCCGGGACGGTGACGAGGTCGAGTTGGCCAGCCGGGGCGGCAAGACCCTGACCCGTTACTTCCCCGAGGTGGTCGAGCAGGCCCGCCGGCAGTTGCCGGCGCGCTGCGCGGTCGACGGCGAGCTGGTCGTGATCCGGCGGGACGGACCGGACGGCGCACCCCGGCTCGATTTCGAACTGCTCAGCCAGCGGATCCACCCGGCCGCCTCGCGGGTGGCCATGCTGGCCGAGACCACCCCGGCCGACCTGGTCGCGTTCGACCTGCTCGCACTCGACGACGTGTCCCTGGTCGAGTTGCCGTACGCGGACCGCCGGTCCCGGCTGGAGGCGGCACTGGCCGGCGTCGAGCCGCCGGTGCACGTCACCCCGAGCACCGCCGATCCGGAGGTCGCCGGACGCTGGTTCGAGATCTTCGAGGGTGCCGGTCTGGACGGGCTGATCGCCAAGCCCGCCGAGATCAGGTACGAGCCGGGCAAGCGGCTGATGTTCAAGATCAAACATGCCCGTACGGCGGACGTGGTGGTGGCCGGGTTCCGCTGGCACAAGTCGGGTCCGGTGGTGGGTTCGCTGCTGCTCGGGCTCTACGACGACAACGGCGTACTGCACCACGTCGGGGTCTCCGCCTCGTTCACCGCCGCCCGCCGGGCCGAACTGCTCGAAGAGCTGGCGCCCTACCGGGGCGAACCGGAGGGGCACCCGTGGGTGCACGGCGATCCGACCCCGGGCCAGCGCCTGCCCGGCGGGCCGAGTCGCTGGACCGGAACAAAGAGCCTGGAATGGGAGCCGCTCCGCCCCGACCTGGTGGCCGAGGTGGGCTACGACGCGATGGAGGGGGACAGGTTCCGGCACACCGCGCAGTTCGTCCGCTGGCGGCCGGACCGGGACCCCCGGTCCTGCGGGTACGAGCAGCTCGACCGGCCGATCCGGTTCGACGTCGACCAGGTGCTCGGTGGCGACCCGGCGGCAACCGGGCGGGCGGAGCCGACCGCGTAGCCTGGCGACACCGACAGATCGATCGGGAGGTCTCTGGTGACCCGCACGCTCGCCCGACGCTG
This sequence comes from Micromonospora sp. NPDC050397, assembly GCF_044901685.1. Taxonomy (NCBI): domain Bacteria; kingdom Bacillati; phylum Actinomycetota; class Actinomycetes; order Micromonosporales; family Micromonosporaceae; genus Micromonospora; species Micromonospora sp. NPDC050397. The sequence goes on along the minus strand of NZ_JBJDPS010000002.1, from coordinate 601,226 downwards.
GCGCGTACTCGCCGGCTGCGTCGCCGCCACACTGCTGCTGAGCGGCTGCACGCTGCCCGTCTTCGCGCCGCGTACCGAGGGCGGGGCCGCCGGTCCCGCCCCGTCCGGGCCGGTCGGGGGAACCGCGGACTGGCGGCCCTGCCCGGAGGTTCCGCGCGAGTTGGTCGGCCGGGCCGCGCCGGACATGCGGTACGACTGCGCGACCGTCGCCGTACCCCGGGACTGGCTCGCCCCCGGCGCCACCGCCTCCCCCAACAACCGCGACACCTTCGGCATCGCCCTGATCCGGGCCCGCTCCGCCAAACAGCGCGACCGGATCGGTTCGCTGCTGGTCAACCCGGGCGGCCCGGGCGGCTCGGGCGTGGACACCGCGGTCTACCTCTCCTTCGGTTCGGCCTTCGGCGGCATCCCGGCCGACGTGACCGATCGGTTCGACATCGTCGGCTTCGACCCGCGCGGCGTGGCCCGGTCCAGCCCGGTGGAGTGTGTCTCCGACGAGAACCTGGACGCCAGTTTCGGGTACGACCCCGACCCGGACACTCAGGCCGGCTTCGACGGGCTGGTGGCGCTGAACCAGCGCATCGGCGAGGCGTGCGCCGACAGGTACGGCGACGAACTGCGCCTGTTCTCCACCGAGCAGGCGGCCCGGGACATGGACGCGATCCGGGCGGCGGTCGGCGACGAGAAGCTGACCTACCTGGGCTACTCGTACGGCACCCTGCTCGGGGCGACGTACGCCCAGCTCTTCCCGCGTAACGTCCGGGCGCTCGTGCTCGACGGCGCGGTGGACCCGAAGCAGGACAGCGTCGCCGACTCGGAGAGCCAGGCCAAGGGCTTCGAGCTGGCCTTCACCAACTTCACCCGGTGGTGCGCCCAGAACGCGGCCCGTTGCCCGATCGGTCCGGACGCGCGGGCGGCGGTGACCGAGGCGCTGGCGAAGGCGGACGTCTCCCCGGTGCGCGGGCGCGGCGGCCGGACCGCGACCGGCGGTTGGATCCTGTACGCCGTGATCGCCTCGCTCTACGCCGAGTCGGACTGGGAGAAGCTGGCCAAGGCGATCGACCAACTGCGGGGCGGGGACCCGACCGGGGTGTTCGAGCGCGCGGACTCGTACGCCGAACGCGAGCCGGACGGCACCTACTCGAACCTCTTCGACGCCAACCTGACCGTCAACTGCGCCGACGACGAGGGCACCCCGGACCTGGCCGGAATCCGCGATCTCCAGTCGCAGTGGCGGACCCGCTACCCGCTCTTCGGCCCCCCGCTCGCGCTCGGCCTGTTGACCTGCCGGTACTGGCCGGCGCAGCGGGACCCCTACCCGACCGGCCCGGCGACCGGGGCGCCGCCGATCCTGGTCGTCGGCACCACCGGTGACCCGGCCACCCCGTACGAGCAGACGCCGAAGCTGGCCGAGATGCTCGGCGTCGGCACCGTGCTGACCTGGGACGGCGAGGGCCACACCGCGTACCCGCAGACGCGTTGCATCACCGAGGCGGTGGACGCGTACCTGGTCGACCTCACCGTGCCCCCCGCCGGCCTGCGCTGCCCGGCCCGCTGACCGGAACGCCGGTCGGCTGTGTCAGGCTGGCCGGGTGACCGAGGAGATCATCTATCGGGTCGCCGGGCGGACGGACGTACCGGCGATCGTGGCGCTGCTCGCCGACGACGAACTCGGCGCGACCCGCGAGATCGTCGGTGAGGAGGTGGACGCCGCCTACTGGGCCGCCTTCGAGGCGATCGACGCCGACCCGCGCAACGTGCTGATCGTCGCCGATCACCACGGCGAGGTGGTGGGCACCATGCAGCTCACCTTCGTCCCGTCGCTCACCCGTGGCGGCGCCGAGCGCGCCGAGATCGAGGGGGTACGCGTCCGTGCCGACCGACGCGGCAGCGGACTGGGCCGCTCGATGATCGAATGGGCGGTGGAGCAGGCCAGGGAGCGGGGCTGCGGTCTGGTCCAGTTGACCACCGACAAGCGACGTATGGCCGCCCACCGCTTCTACTCGCGGCTGGGATTCCAGGCCAGCCACGAAGGGATGAAGCTCCCGCTGCGGCGGGGGTAGGCCACGGGGCGCCCTCGGCGGTCCGGGTCACGGGATCCGGGAACCCGGACCACCGCCCGCCTCTCCGGCGAGGATGTACTCCCGGAGACGCTCGATGGTGGCGTCACTGGCGAAGATCGCCCGCTGCCACCGCCGGATGAGGTCGGTCATTTCCTGGACCGCGGCACGGAGTTCACGAATCTCCCGGCTTGCCGCCGCGGCCTGGCGGCGGGCCCGTTGGGTCTCCGCCTCCAGCTCCGCCACCCGGGTCTTGAGTGGATCGACCAGGGTGAGGGCGGTGTCGGTGAGTACGTCGGCGGCGTCGGCCCGGAACTTGCGTCGCTGCAGTGCGACGGTGGCGATCGCGGTCACTCCGCCGGTGCCGCCCAGCAGTCCCACCACGGAGAGCAGGATCTGGATCCAGGTCGGCCCGGACGCGGTGGATACTGCGGTGATCACGGCGATTCTCTCTCTACGAGCAGGGGGACCTCGACGAGTGTGCAGGCGGCTCCGATCTGGGCAAGCCGGCGTAGGTCGCGGACGATCTGCGTACTACGCCAGTGGGAGGCGGCCGAGACGGCGCCGACGAAGGTGCCGGCGGCCAGGCCGGCACGTCCGCTGGTGGCGAAGATGGCGATGGTGTACATCCCGGTGGTGGTGCCGAAGAGCACGATGGCACCGAGTTCCAGCCCCAGACCGGTGGAGAGCTGGCCGCGCCAGGTGATGCCGACGAGGCCGAGCAGGCCGCCGACGATCAGGCCGACCTCCCAGATCGCCTGCACCGCCTCCGGCATCGTGACGGCGACCGACCGGGGCCGGGCGTCGGCGAGCACCAGGCCCGAGCCGCAGACGACCGCGGCCACGAGCAGGGTCACCTCGAACGGGTGCCGCCCCGAGATGATCGGCAGTGGACGCATCGTCATCCCCTCCGGACCGTGGGCACGCAGCCGCCGGCGGGCGGCTGGTCGGATCCGGTACGGCCGGTTGATGTATGCCGAATCGCGCGGTAGGCGCTGAGTCTCATGATTTGCCCCCTGGCTTCAAGTGGTAGCACGCCCGACGGACCTCCGCCGATCCGCAGTTGTGTCGCGTTTCGGCAGGTCAGAGCACTTTCCTGGGGCGGGAGGCGGCGGGCCGGCCCGGGGTGCGTCGGGACGGACCGGCCCGCCGCCGGTGGACGCCGAGCGGTCCGCCGCCGTGCGGACACGACGGACCGTTCGACGCGCGGGGCGGATCCGGCGGACCCCGCGACGGCCCGGTGCGCTCCGGTGTGGAATCGAGCGGCCGGCCGCCCTGCCTGCCGGACCCGGGTGTTGCCCCGAGTCGTCAGGAGTCGGTTCAGCGCGGGGTCGCCGCGATCCGCCGCAGCAGCGCCTCGGCCAACTTGTCGTAGTCGATCGGGGTCGGCTTCGCCGCCTCCGCCGTCTGGAGCTTGAGTACGGCGGTGACGTCACGGCGGAGTTGGTTGAACTCGCGGACGAACTTCATCTCGCGGGTTCCACCGTCGGTGGTCTCCTGCATGTCGAGCAGCGCGTCGCTGGCCTGCCAGGCCACTGACAACGCACCATCCTGGGCCGGGGTCATCATGTCGTCCTCCTCGATCGGTGTGGTGGTGTTGGTGTCGCCGAGCGCGATCGCGAGGATTCGCCGCATCAGCCCCCGATCGGCGCAGTGGCGCCGGTCGAGACTCAGGTGCCAGTGCCAGAGATGCGAGCTGTCCGAGGTGGCCGCGACGTTGCGGACGTTGTCCCAGCCATCCACCACCTTGTCGCCGTCGACGTTGCAGTAGATCTCGCGGACCTCTTCGAGCTGCCCGGCCCGCATCGCGGTGAGCAGCCGCTTGGACTGGGCGATCATGCTTTCGGTGCTGCCCGGGGTGAAGTCGAAGCCGGCGATGTGCCGCAGTTGGTCCGCGGTCAGCCCGGTCTGCTTCGTGTAGGTACGGCTGGTGGCGAGTGGACTCTTCTCGATGAACTCCTGCGACCGGTGCGCACCCCTGAGGTGCAGATAGTCCCCTTTTGTCCCTGCGGCGGCGCGGGGTCGACCGGTACGTCGGCACAGTTCGTCCCCGAGCCAGTCAAGCTCGACGGTGACGATCTCGCGGCGGACCCAGGGATCGGCGTTGAATGCTGCCTGCGTGGCCATGAAGGCACCGCTTCCCGAACACGGACCGGGCGGTCAGCGGGCAGGTGTCGTACCACCGGCGGCGGCGAGCATCGCCCGCCCGAGAGGTAGACCTGCCGGTTCGTGATCTGATTTTCGATGATCTCCTCGACACGGCGAGGAATTGCCCGGCCGGTCCGACGGGGGGCCGGCCACGCCGGGCCGCGTTGCCCGGCCGGCGCGTCGACGGGTGCCGCACACCGGTTTCCGGATCCCGGTGCGGGCCGGTCGGGGGGATGTGGATGCCTCCGAACCACCCGCCGACAACGCCGTTACTTTAAGCAACGACGCCTCTGACCTGCGGTTTCGTATCGGCGTGCAGGATGGCACATTTTGCGATCACGGTCGGCCGCAACCCGACGCCGAGCCTGTCGTTATCCGGATTTCCCGTCGGTCGGACGGGCCCGGCTGGGCTGGACCCGCTTCGGCTCACCCGGCATCTTCGGATGGTCCGGCGGGTACGGCAGGTCGCCCGACCCGCCCCGGTCGTCGCGGTCGGCCCACTCCAGCAGCGGGGTGATGTCCCACGGCGACTCGTCCAGCCCGGCGTACGGGTCGCCGATCGTGGCGATCCTCGGTGGCACCGTACGCAGGTCGAAGTCGTCCGGCTCGACGTCGGCCAGTTCGTCCCAGGTGACCGGGGTGGAGACGGTGGCCCGGGGGTTCGCGCGCAGCGAGTACGCGCAGGCGATGGTCCGGTCCCGGGCCATCTGGTTGTAGTCCAGGAACACCTTCTCGCCCCGCTGCTCCTTCCACCACGAGGTGGTGGCCAGGTCGGGGCGACGGCGCTCGATCTCCCGGGCGAAGGCGATCACCGCCCGGCGTACCTCGGTGAACGCCCAGCGCGGCTCGATCCGCAGGTAGACGTGGACGCCCCGGCCGCCGGAGGTCTTCGGGAAACCGGTCGCGCCCAACTCGTCGAGAAGTCCGCGCACCTCACCGGCGACCGTCACCGCGTCGGCGAAGTCGGTGCCCGGCTGCGGGTCGAGGTCGATCCGCATCTCGTCCGGCCGGTCCACGTCGGCCGCCCGTACCGGCCACGGGTGGAACACCACGGTGCCCATCTGCGCGGCCCACGCGACATGGGCCAGGTCCGCCGGACAGAGTTCGTCGGCGGTACGACCGCTCGGGAACTTGATCTCCGCGGTCTCCACCCATGGCGGCACGCCCCGGGCCGGCACCCGCTTCTGGAAGAACGCCTCCCCCTCGATCCCCTCCGGGAAGCGTTGCAGGGTGGTGGGACGCGACCGCAACGCCCGCATGATGCCGTCGCCGACCGCGAGGTAGTACTCGAACACGTCCCGCTTGGTGTAGCCCGGTCCGGGGAAGATCACCCGGTCCGGGCTGCTCAGCCGTACCTGGTGTCCGGCCACCTCGACCTCGACGGCCGCCACCTTCGCACTGCCTGCCATGTCGCGACCATATGCCAAGAACGGGCCGCTCACGGCCCCTGCCCGGGGGTCGGTTCGGGTCGCGCCGGCACCCGCCAGTCCCGGTGGGTCGCCCAGAGGTGGCAGATCAGGAAGAGTTTCCGCTCGAACCTCGGGTCCCGGGCGAGCCACCCGTCGTACGGGGCCCGCAGCCGCAGCACCGCGCCGTTGCGCAGGTAGACCGCGACCAGGGTCCGCCCGCGTCGGCGCTCCGCCCGGATGTCGACCACCAGTCGCCAGGGTGCGAAGCCGTCCAACCCCAGTGGCACGCTGCGGACACCCAACTCGTCCAGCCGGGCCCCGACCCGACGGCGGATCACCAGGCCGTAGACCAGGCCCAGCGGCAGCGGGACGAGTGCGGCGAACCAGGTCGGCTGCGGCGGGGCGCGCAGGTGCCAGGTCCCGCCGACCAGTACCGCCAGCGCGGTGGGCCCGGTCAGCACGGCGCCGCTGAACACGAACGTGCCCACCGTGCCACTCCAGAGCCCGTGCAGGAGCGCCTGACGCCAGGTCGGCCGGAAGTCGGCCAGCACCGTGAGCCGATGCTTGCCGTCCTGATCCCCGCCCGGCCTGGTGGCCGCCCGCATGCCCTGTCAACGATCGCCGGGGGCGGTTGGTAATCATCCACGCGCCGGCCGCCGTACCGTTGGGGTATGACTCTTGACAAGAAGGAGCTCCCGCGTACGGAGGACGAGTGGCGGGTCCGCCTGTCACCCGAGGAGTTCCGGGTGCTGCGCCAGGCCGGCACCGAGCGGGCCTGGACCGGCGAATACGTCGAAACCAAGACTCCGGGGACATACCGCTGCCGAGCCTGCGACGCGGAACTCTTCTCCAGCGACACCAAGTTCGACTCGCACTGCGGCTGGCCGAGCTTCGACCAGGCCCTGCCCGGCGCGATCCGTTACATCGAGGACCGGTCGCTGGGGATGGTCCGGGTCGAGGTCCGCTGCGCCAACTGCGACTCGCACCTGGGGCACCGGTTCGACGGTGAGGGGTTCACCCCGACCGACGCCCGTTACTGCATCAACTCGGTCTCCATGCGCCTGGACCCGACCGACGTCCACTGATCGACCGGTTTCCGCCGGGGTGGCCGGATCACCTGCAGCCCCGGCCGGGGCGGTTTGACCGTTCCGGTTGCCCTCCGTGGTTCGGACCCGCAAGCTGGGGGACAGTGTCCGAAACGGGGGATTTGTCATGGCAATCTGCGAAACCTGCGGCAACGACTACTGGATGTCGTTCGAGGTACGGACGGTGAGCGGCGACTCGCACACGTTCGACTCGTTCGAGTGCGCGATCCAGGCACTGGCGCCGATCTGCGAGCACTGCCAGGTCCGGATCGTCGGACACGGCGTCGAGGTGTCCGGCCGGTTCTTCTGCTGCGCCCACTGTGCCCGCGCGGTCGAGGGTGACCGTGGCGCCGCGATCAAGGACGCGGTCGGCGCCCGTCCCGCCTGAGCCGAACCGGAGCGGGACCGGTCCCCTCCGGCTGTCTCCGCCACGCGCCGTTGCGCCTACGATCGCGGAATGCCTGCCACCCTCCACGTCGCCCCGTTCGCCGACCTCGACGCCCGTACGCTGCACGACCTGATCCGGCTGCGGGTCGACGTGTTCGTGGTCGAGCAGAAGTGCCCGTACCCGGAGTTGGACGGTCGGGACGTCGAGCCGGGCACCCGGCACCTCTGGCTGGAGCAGGACGGTGCGCCCGTGGCGTACCTGCGGATCCTGGCCGACCCCGACGGCGTCGAACGGATCGGGCGGGTCGTGGTGGCGGCGAGCGCGCGTGGTGACGGCCACGCCGGTCGTCTGATGACCGAGGCCCTCGCGGTGATCGGCGAGCGCACCAGCGTGCTGGAGGCACAGGCCCATCTCGCCGGCTTCTACGCCCGTTACGGCTACTCCCCCACCGGACCGGAATACCTGGAGGACGGCATCCCCCACCTGCCGATGCGCCGCACCCCCGCCTGACCGCGTCGGGTGTCGGAGGGTCTTCGGCTCCTCCCGCGCGGGTGTTGGTCACGTTTTTCGTACATGTTCTTCCGTGTACGTACGCGAAAGAACATGTACGAAGAAAACGCGGAACACACTCCTGCCCGGTGGCCGACCGTCAGAAGTCGGCGAAGATGTACGGCATCGTGCGCGGGAACAGGGAACGGAGCTGGGCGGCGGCGGGAGCCGGCACGTCGCCGAAGCCGCGCAGGGGCAGTTCGTCGGGATCGAGTACGCCGTAGACCAGCGCGGAGATGCCGGCGGCGGTGAGCGTGGCGGTCGGCACCGAGGCGGCGGCACCGCCGGCACCGGGAGTCACGTCGAGCCGACCGGCACCGGCACCGGCACCGGCACCGGCACCGAGATCGGACCCGCCGTCGAGCAGGTAGGCACCAGCGACGTACGGGTCGTCGACGACCTCGATCCGTACCCGACCGGGGCCGACGGAGATACCGCGCAGGGCCTCCACGGAGAGCACCCGGGCCATCGGGGCGCCCAGGGTGGGGAAGACCACCCTGGTCTCGCTCTGGATGGCGAGGTCGGTGGCCCAGAGTTCCGGCGACTCGTCGGCGGGGACCACGACGCTGATCCGGTCCACCTGGTCGACGTGGCGGGCGAGGAACTGCAACAGCAGCGCCCGGCCGAGCGGATTCGCGGTCAGCATGTCCTCACCGAGCAGCGTGCCGCCGTGGCCGTCGATGGTGTAGGTGAGCGCGCCGACCACCTCGCCGTCGGCAACGGCGGTCACCAGCCAGCGGTCGTCCCGGTCCCGGAGTTGGACCGCCCGGTGGTCGGGCAGGAGCGAGAAGCCGTGCCGGGAGGTGAGCAGCCGCTCGGTGAAGGCGCGGTAGTCGTCGTACCCCTCCCGGATCCGCTGCCAGCGCAGCTCGCCCGGCAGGTCGGCCCGGAGCAGTTCGCCGAGGTCCGCCGGGGAGAACCGGACCGTACGCGGCCGGGGCAGGCCGACGTACCCGAAGCGGGCGTAGAAGGAGGGGCGGAACGGGTAGAGCGCGGTGACCGCGTACCCCTCGTCGCGCATGTCGCCGAGCATCCGGGTGACCAGCGCGCGGACATGTCCCTGACGCCGGGCGAGCGGTTGGGTGGCGACACCGGTGATGCCGAGCATCGCGAACACGCCGCCCCGGACGTTCTGCCGCATCGGGAGTGCGCTGACCACCGCCCGGGTACCGCCGTCGTCCTCCGCCACGAGCGTGACGTTGCCCTCGTGGTAGGGCAGGTGTTCCTGGTACTTCTCCAGCTCGGTCGCGGACATCGGCGACCGTTCGAAGGCGTACCCCTGGATGGGCCAGCTCAGCGTCGGACGTTCCTCGTTGGTCAATCGGCGGATCTTCATCGCCCCATCCCAGCGGGCTTCGCCCCTGGGTTCAACCCGGTTACCGCCGACGTGGACCCGACCGGCTCACGCCGCTGGTCGGGTCCACGTCCGGACGGACCCCGGGGTCAGCCGGTCGGGTGGGTCACTGGCCGACCTTGATGCCCGGCTCGCCCGCGACGAACTGGATGGACTGGCGGGGTTCCCGGCCCGGTACGTTGACCCCGCCCCGCTTGCCGATCGGCAGGATGACCCGGCGGAAGGTCCCCTCCAGCATCATCGCGGTGGCGACGTACCAGGCGATCAGGGCGGCGACGATGAAGAACCAGGCGCCGGTGGTACGCCACGCGGAGCTGTCCGCGATCTGGCCGACCCCGAAGGTGGTGGCGCCGGCGGCGAGCGCGGTGAGCACCCCGGCCAGGCCGAGGTTCACCGCCAGCGCGGCCACCGCACCGGACCAGGTGACAGCGGCCATGGCCACGAACCAGTAGCCGAGCGCCACGAACGGGGTGGGCTGGGTCAGCACTCCGATGGCGACGAGCAGGAAGAGCAGGCCGTAGGCGAGCCAGAACGCGCCCCACATGCCGTGCATGGCGGTGGCCAGGCCGTCCCGGGCCCGGTACGCCCACATGCCGGCGAGGAGTTGGGCCAGGCCGCCGGTGAAGGCGGCGAACGGGAAGAGGAACTGTGGCGTCGCCGAGCTGCCGTACCAGCCGGCCAGGTTGGTGGCGACCACGAAGGTGGCGGCGGCGAAGCCGAACAGCCCGAGGATCGAGGGCGCGGCGACCGGCTGGAGCGAGATCGTGGCGTGGTTGCGCCAGAACTCGAACTCGCCGTCGTGCCCGTCGTGGCCGTCGTGGCCGCGCATGGGTTGTGCCGGGCGGGACATGTGAGACATCTCCAGACTCCTTCTCCAGCGGATCTCACCGCCTTACGCGGCCGTGCCCGTAGCTCTCGCGGACTACCCATCGGACCAGGCATTACACGGATCGGGACGGCACGGCCTTCGCGCCGACCGCCAGGGCGCCTTTCGGTCATTTGTTGACTTTCTCCCATGGTCGAAATAGCCTTCGGCCGATCTGTAAAGTTTGTGAACCGGGAGGCACCGTGGACCTCGGGCCGAATGTCCTGGTGTTCGACCCGTCGATGCCCAGCTCGACGATCCAGGACCGGTTGGACGCCGTCTTCCGCCGGCAGGAGGAGAACCAGTTCGGCGACGACCGGTACGCCCTGCTGTTCCGGCCCGGCAGCTACGACGTCGACGTCAACGTCGGCTTCTACACCCAGGTCGCCGGCCTCGGGTTCCTGCCCGACGACGTCACCGTCAACGGCGGCGTACGGGTCGAGGCGGGCTGGTTCGGCGGCAACGCCACCCACAACTTCTGGCGCGGCGCGGAGAACATGTCGGTCAATCCGCCGTCCGGCACCGACCGGTGGGCGGTGTCACAGGCCGCGCCCTACCGCCGGATGCACGTACGCGGCGACCTCCAGCTCGACGACGGCGGCTGGTCCAGCGGCGGGCTGCTCGCCGACACCCGGATCGACGGGGAGGTCCGCTCCGGGTCGCAGCAGCAGTGGTTGTCCCGCAACACCCGGTGGGAGAGCTGGACCGGTTCGAACTGGAACATGGTCTTTGTCGGCGCGGTCAACGCCCCGGCGAACAGTTTCCCCGACCCGCCGTACACCACGGTGGGACAGACCCCGGTGGTACGGGAGAAGCCGTTCCTCCACCTCGACCCGGCCGGCGACTACCGGGTCTTCGTACCGGCGTTACGAACCAACTCGGCCGGTACGAGCTGGGCCTCCGGCAACCCGGCCGGCACCTCCCTGCCGATCGACGATTTTCTCGTGGTGCGGCCGGGCGCGACCGCCGCCACCGTCAACGCGGCCCTGGCCCAGGGTCGGCACCTGCTCTTCACCCCGGGGATACACCACCTGGCCGACACCCTGCGGGTGACCCGGCCGGACACGGTGGTGCTCGGGCTCGGCATGGCCACCCTGATCCCGGACGACGGCGTGGTCGCGATGACCGTCGCCGACGTCGACGGGGTGAAGATCGCCGGGCTGCTCTTCGACGCCGGCCCGACCAACTCCCCGGTGCTGCTGGAGGTCGGCCCGACCGGCTCGTCGGCGGACCACTCGGCCAACCCCACCTCGCTGCACGACGTGTTCTTCCGGGTCGGCGGCGCGGCGGTCGGCAGGGCCACGGTCAGCCTGCGGGTGAACAGCTCACACGTGATCGGCGACCACCTGTGGCTCTGGCGCGGCGACCACGGCCACGGCATCGGCTGGGACCTGAACACCGCCGACACCGGCCTGGTCGTCGACGGCGACGACGTCACCATGTACGGCCTCTTTGTCGAGCACTACCAGAAGTACCAGATTATCTGGAACGGCGAGCGGGGCCGGACCTACTTCTACCAGAACGAGATCCCGTACGACGTGCCGGACCAGGCGAGCTGGCGCGACGGCGGCCAGCAGGGGTACGCCGCGTACCAGGTGGCCGACGCGGTCGACACCCACGAGGCGTGGGGACTGGGCAGCTACTGCTTCTTCAGCGGCAACCCGTCGGTCGTACTCGGGCACGCGTTCGAGGTGCCGGAGAAGGCCGGGGTCCGGTTGCACAACATGACCACGGTCTCGCTCGGCGGTGGCGTCGGGACCATCCGCGCCGTCGTCAACGGCGTCGGCGACCCGGTGGACCCCGACAACACCGTGTCGACGCTGGTCGACTACCCCTGATCGGCGCCGCCGGGCGACCCGGCGGTGCGGGGGCCGGGGCGACCGGCGCCCGACCCCCGCGGCACGCTCACGGCAGGCTGGCGACCAGTTCGGTGAGGGTACGGCGGCGCCCGGTGTAGAACGGGACCTCCTCGCGTACGTGCCGGCGGGCCCGCGAGGCTCGCAGGTCACGCATCAGGTCCACGATCCGGTGCAGCTCGTCCGCCTCGAAGGCGAGCATCCACTCGTAGTCGCCGAGCGCGAACGAGGCGACCGTGTTGGCCCGTACGTCCGGGTAGCCCCGGGCCATCCGGCCGTGCTCGGCGAGCATCTCCCGGCGCTCGGCGTCCGGCAGCAGGTACCACTCGTACGAGCGCACGAACGGGTAGACGCAGACGTAGTCGCGGGCCGCTTCCCCGGCCAGGAACGCCGGCACGTGGCTCTTGTTGAACTCCGCCGGCCGGTGCAACGCCATCTGGGACCAGACCGGCGCCACATGCCGACCGAGGGCGGTACGCCGGAACAGCCCGTACGCCTCCTGCAACGCGTCCGGGTCGGACGAGTGCCACCAGATCAGCAGATCCGCGTCGGCGCGCAGCCCGGAGACGTCGTACGCCCCGCGTACCACCACGTCCTTGCCGGCCAGGTCGGCGACGAGCGTCTCCGCCTCGGCCGCGATCCGGTCCCGGTCGGCCGGCAACGGTCCGGTCGCCCGGAACACCGACCACATGGTGTAACGGATGCTCTCGTTCAGCTCTCGCAGCCGCGCCGCGTTGGTCTGCTCCACCACCGAGGCACCCGCCTCGTCCGTGGCAACCGTGCCGTCCTGCGAAACCCTCGGATCCGCACTCATACCGTCGCTCCTCCCAGCGCCTTGACGATCTCCTCGGCGGCTGTCTCGCCGGAGCGTACGCAGACCGGCAGACCGACCCCGTCGTAGCCGGCGCCGGCCAGCGCCAGCGTCGGGTGGGACGCCCGCAGCGTGTTCCGGGCCGCCGTCACCCGGTCCAGGTGCCCCGGCGTGTACTGCGGCAGCGCACCGCCCCACCGCTGCACCTGGCTCGCCACCGGGGCCGGCAGCACCGGGCCGCCGATCAGCGTGCCCAGCTCCCGGTGCACGATCGCGGTCAACTCGGCGTCGTCGCGCTGGAGCAGGTGCTCCTCGCCGTACCGGCCGACCGAGGCGCGCAGCAGCGCCAGCCCGTCGGGGCGGCGCAGGTGCGCCCACTTGGTGGTGAAGAAGGTCGCCGCCTTGGTCAGGGTCTGCTCGCCGGCCGGCACCAGGAGGCCGGAGAGGTCGGGCAGGGCCGCCGCCGGCAGGGCCAGGGTGACCAGCGCGACGCTGGCGTAGTCGAGCCGGCCGACCAGCGCTCCGGCCCCGACGTCGACGCCGCTGAGCAGCCGGGCCGCCGGACGTGCCGGCAGCGCCAGCACCACCGCCTCCACCTCGACCGCCTCGGGGTTCCGGGTCGGGCCGATCACCAGCCGCCAACCGGTCGGGGTACGGGTCAGCTCGCGGACCGCGGCGCCGAGCCGGATCTGCACCCCGACCCGCCCGGCCTGTGCACCGGTCGGCGTGACCAGGGCCTCGGCCGCGGCGTTGACCAGCCGGCTCAGCCCGCCGGCCACGGTGGCGAAGACCGGGTGACCCGCGGGCCGGGGCGCCGCCGCCTGGGCCGCCCGGACGGCACCGGTCAGGGTGCCCTCCGTACGCGCGGCACGGGCCAGTCCGGGCATGGTGGCGGCCAACGAGAGGGTGTCGGCGCGGCCGGCGTAGACACCGCCGAGCATCGGGTCGACCAGCCGGTCCACCACCTCGTCGCCGAGCCGGCGTCGGACCAGCTCACCGACGGGCAGGTCCTCGTCCGGGCCGAGCAGCGGGCGGCCGGCGTCCCGGTCCCGGTCCGCCGCCGGAGACGCCAGCGTGGCCACCTTGGCCAGATCCCCGGGTACGCCGACCAGCGTGCCGCCCGGCACCGGCACCAGCCGACCGCCGAGCGCGATCGCGGCCTGCCCGGTCGCCGGGTGCACCAGTTCCTCGCCCAGTCCCAGTCGACGGGCCAGCGCGACCATGGCGGATTCGCCGCCGGCCGGGTCACGGGTCAGGAACGCCTCGGCGCCCAACTCGACCGGGGAACCGGCGATCGTCCCGGTGCGCAGCTTGCCGCCGAGCCCACCGGACTGCTCGTACACCGTGATGGTGGTCCCGGCCGGCGCCAGTTCGCGCAGCCGGAGCGCGGCGGCGAGACCGGCGATGCCGCCGCCCACGACCGCGATCCGTGGTCCCGTTTCCCTGCCCGGCGTCTCCATGCTCAGCGGCTTTCCATGATCAGCGGGCGGACGCCTCGTGTACCAGCGCGACCACCCGGGTCAGCACCTCGGGGTCGGTTTCCGGCAGCACCCCGTGGCCCAGGTTGAACACGTGGCCGGGGGTGGCGGCGCCCTCGGCCAGGATCCGCCGCACCTCGGTCTCGATCACCGGCCACGGGGCGAAGAGCACGCACGGGTCCAGGTTGCCCTGCACCGCCTTGTCCGGCCCGATCCGCACGGTCGCCGCGTCCAGCGGGGTACGCCAGTCGACCCCGACCACGTCCGCGCCGGCCTCGCCCATCGCGCCGAGCAGTTCGGCGGTGCCCACACCGAAGTGGATCCGGGGTACGCCCGCGTCCGCCAGACCGGCCAGCACCGCCGCCGAGTGCGGTAGGACGTACCGCCGGTAGTCGGCTTCGGAGAGCGCGCCGGCCCAGGAGTCGAAGAGCTGTACGGCGGACGCCCCCGCGTCGACCTGCACCCGGAGGAACTGGCCGGTGATCTCGGCCAGCCGGGCGCAGAGCGCGTGCCAGACCTCGGGTGCGCCGTACATCAGCGCCTTGGTCCTGGCGTGTGTCCGCGACGGCCCGCCCTCGACCAGGTAACTGGCGAGGGTGAACGGCGCCCCGGCGAAGCCGATCAACGGCGTGTCGCCCAGGTCGGCGACGAGCAGCCGGACCGCCTCGTCCACAAAGGATAGATCGTCGGGGGTGATCGGACGGATCAGGTCGACGTCGGCGGCGTCGCGCACCGGCCGGGCCACCACCGGTCCGGTGCCCGGCACGATCTCGAGGTCGACCCCGGCCGCGGCGACCGGCACCACGATGTCGCTGAACAGGATCGCGGCGTCCACCCCGTGCCGGCGCACCGGCTGAAGGGTGATCTCCCGGACCAGCTCCGGCCGCCGGCACGACTCCAGCATCGGCACCCCGGCCCGCAGCTCCCGGTATTCCGGCAGCGAGCGCCCGGCCTGACGCATGAACCAGACCGGGGTGTGCGGGACCGGCAACCGCCGGCAGGCGCGGACGAAGGGCGAGTCGGCGGGGCCGGCCGGGGCGGAATCCCCGCCCTGGCTCGCGCTGCCAGCAATCGTGGTGGTCATCGGGGCAATCGTGCCACGCCCCCCGCCGGGACCGGCGGGCGCCGGGTGGTTTTGTGAGCACGGACGCGGCCGGCGCGGCGATCCCCCACCGTGCCACCGGTCGGCTTAGGCTGCGAACATGGCCGCCCCGATCGTGCTCCCCGAGACGTTCACCCGCGCGGTGGCCGGGTTGCGTACGGCCGCGCCGAGGGCCGAGATCCAGCTCGAAGAGGTGGGTGCCCCGCAGCGCCTTGCCCCGTACACCTTCGCGCTCGGCGCCGGGGTGCTGCGCGACGGCGACGAGGTGGCCAGCGGACGGCTGATCCTGCTGCACGACCCGGCCGGACACGAGGCGTGGGAGGGAACGCTCCGGTTGGTCACGTACGTCACCGCGGAGTTGGAGGTGGACCTCGCCGCCGACCCGCTGCTGCCCTCGGTCGGCTGGACCTGGCTGACCGACGCGCTCGACGCGCAGGGCGCCGACCATCGGGCCCTGGGCGGCACCGTGACCCAGACCATGTCGACCCGGTTCGGCGACCTGGCCGGGCCACCGGCCGCGGGCGACATCGAGATCCGGGCCTCCTGGACCCCGCTCGGCGCCGACCTGCGGGCCCACCTGCTGGCCTGGTGCACCCTGCTCGCCTCGACCGCCGGCCTCCCACCGCCCGGGGTCACCGCGCTCTCCGAGCGGCGCCCGGCCGGCGCCGCCTGAACCAGCGGCAGCCGACCGCCACCACGGGAGCGGCCGACCGGGTGGGACGGCCGCTCCGGATCTCCGTCAGAGGTAGCCGTCGGCCTCCTCGCAGACCTTGTCCGCCTCCTCCAGCGCCTTACGGAAGGCCGCCTCGCTGGTCGCGGTCATGGCGGTGCTGACCAGGTCGAGGCACTTCGCGATCACGGCCTTCTGCCGGGCCTGCTCGTCCCGGTCGTTCTTCGTGCCGGTCAGATCCTGCTCGACCGCCTTGATCCGGTCGTTCGCCACCTGTACGTCCCGCTTGAGCTGCTCGATCTGCTGCTGGTTACCGGTGATCGTCTTGTCCCGGTCACTCAGCTTGCCGCCCAGGTCCCGCTCGGTCCGGGACAGCTCGTTCGACTTGGTGACAAAGAGCCCGGTCGTCACCGCGCCCACGCTGAACAGCAGCGCGACGACGATCGACAGCACCAGCACGGTACGGCGCCGGCCACCGCCGGGCGGCGGCGTGACGTACGGCAGGCCGGATCCGGGCGGCCCGGACATCGGCGCACCGAGGGGCGCACCCGGGTACGGCACACCCGAGTAGGGCTGCGGCCCGCCGGAGACCGGCACGCCGGACGCCGGCACCGCCGAGACGGGCGCTCCCGGGACCGGCCCCGGGTACGGCGGCAGGCCCGGTCCCGGCTGGCCGGCGGACGGGTAACCCCCGGCCGGCTGGGCCCCCGGGGCCGGGTACGCCACCGTCGGCGACTCACCACCGGCAACGGGCGGGTACGCCACCGTCGGCGGCTCGACCGGCGCGGCGGGAGCGGCCGGAGCCGGCTGGCCGGCGGCGGGCGTCCCGGAAGTGGCACCCGCACCGGGGACCGGGGACAGCGGGGTGGTCGGATCGCCCGGCGGCGTTTCGCCGGGACCGTTCAGCGGCTGGGACATGGGGGTTCCTCCGTGAGTGGGGCTGAGCGCTGGATCATCGGGGCCGGCGCGGTTCGGGGCGGGCCGACGTGACTCAGCAGATCTTGAAACCGTCGCAGGCGGTCTTGATGGGCACGGCCAGGCCGATTCCCTCGGCGTCGCGGGCCTTCGCCGTGGCGATGCCGACAACCTGCTTGGCCGCGTTGATCACCGGGCCGCCGGAGTTGCCCGGGTTGATCGGCGCGTCGAACTGGATCACCTTGCCGGGGCCGTCCTCGTTGTCCCGGAACGCGCTGACCACACCGGTGGTCACGCTGTCCTCGAGGCCGAGCGGGGCGCCGACCACCACGATCTGCTGCCCGGACTTCACCGCCGCCGGGGCGGCCACCAGGCCGGTGAACTTGCCGTCGGTGCTGAGCTGCGCGATGTCGTTCGCCTTGTCGACCTTGACGATGGTCGCCGGGAAGCGCTGGTCCGTACGTTCCAGGAAGACCTGGCGTCCGCCGCCGTTCCAGAGCTCCTCGACCACGTGGAAGTTGGTGAACAGGTTGGTCCCGCCGTTGCCGGTCGGCTTGCCCACGGCGAACGCGGTCCCGGTGAACTGTCCGGCGCGGACCCGGAAGACGCTGGGCAGCACCGCCGTGGAGATCGCCTCGGGGTTGAACGCCTGACCGGCCCGGTTCTCGAGCTCCTGGGTCCGCCCCTCCACACCGTCCAGCCGGGTCCCGTCCGCCCGCTGCGCCTCCGCCAGCGCCCGGTCGGTGTCGGCCAGCCGGCCGGTGAGCCGGTCGATCTGGTACGCCTGGAAACCGACCACACCGGCCAACGCCAGCACCAGCAGCAGCGCGGTGACCCCGGGCCAGGCGAGCCGCCGCCGGGCCACCGGGGCCGGCGCCGCGCCCACCGGCGCCGGGTAACCCAGCGCCGGATCGGGTGTCCCCCAGGCGGGACCGGAGACGGGAACGTAACCGCCCGACGGGGCCGGCGCGACGGCCGGCGGCGCCGCCGGCCCGTAGCCCGACACGGGCCCGGTGGGCGGGGCGTAGCCGGAGATCGGGGCGTTCGGCGGACCGTAGCCGGGAACGGGCGCGGCGGGCGGGGCGTAGCCGTCCGGTTGGCCCGTGCCGTGACCGGGGTGGAGGTTCGGTGCCGTCGTATCGGCACCCCGTGCCGGCTCCATCCGGGGCGGTTCCATCCGGGGCGGTTCCATCCGGGGCGGCAGCGGACCGGGACGTACGCCGGCGACGCGGTCCGGCTCGGTGGTGCCGGGCGGGGCCTGCCACTGTCCGCCGGCTGATCCGGGGTCGGTGGTGTCGTCGGTCGGCGGTCGCGGACCGGGGACCGGCGCGCCGGGAACCGGCTCGTAGCCGGGCGCCGGCTGCTGGTCGTACCCAGAGGTCATGAATCGACGTCCTCCCGTAGACGTTCATGCCAGAGTCGCAGCATCGGGCAAACCTGCCCGGGGATCTGCGGCAAGGAGGGACCGTACCGGCCGTGCTGAGCTTTGTCTTCCCCGATGTCTGACTCGTCCAATCCGACAGATGTACGCACCGACCGGCTGGACAAAGCGCCGCGCCGGCCCGGCTGCGTATGGCGGATGCGAGTGACCACTAGGGTTGTCAGGTGACCGACGAACCACCCCTGCGCCGTCGGGCCGCGCAAAGCCAAGCAGGGAACGAGCCGCACAGCCTGCCGGCGCTCGCGCCGGATCCCGAGACCGTGGGGCCCGACCCAACGCCTGGCGGGCCCGTTCCGCTCCTCGCCCCTCGTGACGGCACACCGGAGCCGGTGGCAACCCCTGCCGCCCTCGCCGATGTCGTCGCCCGCTTCGCCGCCGGCACCGGCCCGGTCGCCGTGGACGCCGAACGCGCCTCCGGCTACCGCTACAGCCAGCGCGCCTACCTGGTGCAGTTGCGCCGGGCCGGCGCTGGCACCGTACTGATCGACCCGCTCCCCCTCGGTGACCTGCACGGTCTCGACGAGGCGCTCGCCGACACCGAATGGGTGCTGCACGCGGCCAGCCAGGACCTCGCCTGCCTGGCCGATCTCGGACTGCGCCCACGCCGGCTCTTCGACACCGAACTGGCCGCCCGGCTGGCCGGGTTCGAACGGGTCGGCCTGGCCGCGCTGACCGAACAGCTACTCGGCTTCACGCTGGAGAAGCACCACTCCGCCGCGGACTGGTCCAGCCGGCCGCTGCCCGAGTCCTGGCTGACCTACGCCGCGCTCGACGTGGAACTCCTCACCGACCTGCGCGACGCGCTCGCCGCCGAACTGGACCGGCAGGGCAAGTCCGACTGGGCCGCCGAGGAGTTCGCCGCCCTGGTGCTCTGGGGGACGCAGCCGCTGCGGCAGCGCCCCGACCCGTGGCGGCGTACCTCCGGCATCCACCGGGTCCGGGGGGCGCGTGCCCAGGCCCGGGTCCGGTCGATGTGGTACGCCCGGGACGCGATCGCGGCCCGGCGCGACTCCGCCCCGGGCCGGGTGTTGCCGGACGCCGCGATCATCGCGGCGGCGGAGATGGACCCGAAGGACGAGCGGACGCTGTTGATGCTGCCGGGCTTCGGCGGGCGTTCGGTACGCCGACTCGCCCGGACCTGGCTGGAGGCGCTCTCCGAGGCGAGGGCGTTGCCCGACGACGCGTTGCCGGTGAGCGCACCGGTCGACGGGCCGCCCCCGCCGCACCGGTGGGCCGAACGGGACCCGACGGCGGCGGCCCGGCTGGCCCGCTGCCGCGAGGTGGTGACCAGGATCGCGGGCGAGCACAACCTGCCGCCGGAGAACCTGATCACGCCGGACTCGGTCCGGCGGCTGGCCTGGACCCCGCCCGACGAGATCTCCGAGGCCACGGTGGTCGAGACGCTGCGCGGCTACGGCGCCCGCAACTGGCAGGTCGAGCTGATCGGTGCCGACCTCACCCGCGCCCTCCCCGAACCGCTGTGAGGTAAGGAAGGGCCCCTTGTTAACGCATAGCGTTAACAAGGGGCCCTTCCTTACCCTGCTGGGCGGCTCAGGAGGGGGTCGGGGTGGCGGGGGGCAGTACGCTGTCCCGCTTGGCGGCCCACTGCAACGAGTGCCGGATGCCGTCCTGGAGGGTCAGCTCCGGCTTCCAGTCGAGCAACTGCCGCGACCGGCCGGTACGGGTGTAGGAGCCGGCCGAGTCACCGGGGCGGGGCCCGGTCTCGCGTACCCGCAGTGGACGGTCGCTGACCGCGTCGAAGGCGGCGACAAACTCCCGGACGGTGGTCCCGTTGCCGGTGCCGAGGTTGATCACCTCGTGCGAGTGCTCGGCTCCGACCGGCAGGATGTCGTCGAACCGGCGCAGCGCCTGTACGTGGGCGCGGGCCAGGTCCCAGACGTGGATGTAGTCGCGGATGCCGGAACCGTCCCGGGTCGGCCAGTCGACGCCGGTGATCAGGAACTCGTCGTCGTTCTCGGCCGCGCTGATCATCTTGCCGAGCGCGTGGCTGGGGCGGCGCAGTTGCAGCCCCGTACGCATCATCGGGTCCGCGCCGACCGGGTTGAAGTAGCGCAGTGACAGTGCCCGCAGCGGCGACGAGGCGGCGGTGTCGGCGAGGATCGACTCCAGCATCGCCTTGGTCCGGGCGTACGGGCTGGTCGGCTCCAGTGCGGAGTTCTCGTCGACGGAGAAGTCCTCGCCCGGCCGGTAGATCGAGGCCGAGGAGCTGAACAGGATCCGTTCGCAGCCGTTGCGCAGCAGGTGGTCGAGGAAGTCGACCGACTTCGCCACGTTCTCCCGGTAGTAGCGCAGCGGTTGAGCGACCGACTCGGGAACGACGATCAGGGCCGCCGCGTGCACCACGGCGGTGATGTCCGGGTGTTCGGCGAAGATCCGGTCGATCAGCGCGCCGTCGGCGATGTCGCCCCGGTAGAAGATCCGGTCCCGGGTGAACTCCACCCGACCGGTGTTGAGGTTGTCCAGGACAACCGGTTCCAGCCCGTCGTCCAGGCAGGCCGAGACCACAGTGCTGCCGATGAAGCCCGCACCACCCGCTACCAGTACCTTCAACGCCGCCTCCGTGTCGCCTCACCTGGTCCCGATCAACCTACCGGAACGACGCCGGCGCCGAGCCGGTCGGCGGTGCCGGCGGTGCCCCACGGGCGGACGAAAGCCGAGCCGGTCGGCGGTGCCGGCGAAACGCCCACGGTGGACGAGAATCGGTGTGGCCTGGACCACAGATCGGGCGCTGACAGCCATAGTTACCGGCGAGTAGCATCCGAGGTACACGCCCCGCCGGCAAGGAGGCTCTTGTGCCCCGTGAAGTCCGGGACGTCGTCTTCGTCGACGGCGTCCGCACCCCGTTCGGCAAGGCGGGTGGGATGTACGCCAACACCCGCGCCGACGACCTGGTGATCCGTTGCATCCGCGAACTGCTGCGGCGAAACCCCCAACTGCCGCCGGAGCGGGTGGACGAGGTGGCGATCGCGGCCACCACCCAGATCGGCGACCAGGGCCTGACCATCGGCCGGACCGCCGCGCTCCTCGCCGGCCTGCCGAAGACCGTGCCCGGCTACGCGATCGACCGGATGTGCGCCGGCGCGATGACCGCGGTGACCACCGTGGCCGGTGGCATCGCCATGGGCGCGTACGACGTCGCGATCGCCGGCGGCGTCGAGCACATGGGCCGGCACCCGATGGGCGAGGGGGTGGATCCCAACCCGCGCATCCTGGCCGAGAAGCTGGTCGACCCGTCCGCGCTGGTCATGGGCTCGACCGCAGAGAACCTGCACGACCGGGTCCCGCAGGTCACCAAGGAGCGCTCGGACGCCTTCGCGCTCGCGTCGCAGCAGAAGACCGCCAAGGCGTACGCCAACGGCAAGCTCCAGGACGACCTGGTGACCGTCGCGATCCGTGACCCCGAGACCGGCTGGGGACTGGCCACCGTGGACGAGGCCCCGCGCGACACCTCGATGGAGAAGCTCGCCGGCCTGAAGACCCCGTTCCGCCCGCACGGCAGGGTCACCGCCGGAAACGCCGCCGGGCTGAACGACGGCGCCACCGCCAGCCTGCTCGCGGCCGAGGAGGTCGCCCGTGAACTGGGCCTGCCGATCGGCATGCGCCTGGTGTCGTACGGCTTTGTCGGGGTCGAGCCGGAGGTGATGGGGATCGGCCCGATCCCCTCCACCGAGAAGGCCCTGCGGATCGCCGGGCTGAGCATCGACGACATCGGCCTGTTCGAGCTGAACGAGGCGTTCGCGGTGCAGGTCCTCACCTTCCTGGACCATTTCGGCATCGCCGACGACGACCCCCGGGTCAACCGGTGGGGCGGGGCGATCGCCATCGGGCACCCGCTCGCCTCCTCCGGCGTACGACTGATGACCCAGCTCGCCCGGCAGTTCGCCGAACAGCCCGAGGTGCGGTACGGCATCACCGCCATGTGCATCGGCATCGGCATGGGCGGCACGGTCATCTGGGAGAACCCGCACTGGAAGGGTGTGACGGCATCGTGACCACCGCGCAGAACCCGAACGAGGTCGTCACCAGGGCGTTGCTGCGACTGGTCGACGTACCCGGGCTGGACCGCCCGGCCGCGCTGATCACCCTGGACAACGGCTTCGACCACAAGAAGCCGAACAGCCTCGGCCCGGCCGGACTGGCCAGCCTGGACGAGGCGATCACCGCCGCGCTCGCGGCCGAGCCCGCGCTGGTCGCGGTGACCGGTAAGCCGTACATCTTCTGCGTCGGCGCCGACGTGACCGGCATCCCGCTGGTCACCGACCGGGAGCAGGCGCTCGAACTGGGCCGCCTCGGTCACCGGGTCTTCGCCCGGCTGCGCGACAGCGCGGTGCCGACCTTCGCCTTCGTCAACGGCGCGGCACTGGGCGGCGGGCTGGAACTCGCCCTGCACTGCCACTACCGGACGCTCTCCGGCGGCGCGGCGGCGCTGGCGCTGCCCGAGGTGTCGCTGGGCCTGGTCCCCGGCTGGGGCGGCACCCAACTGCTGCCGAACCTGATCGGCATCCCGATGGCCACCCAGGTGGTCATCCAGAACCCGCTCACCCAGAACCGGATGCTCAAGCCGAAGCAGGCGGCCGAGATGGGCATCGCCGACGTGCTGCTCGAACCGGCCGACTTCCTGGAGCGCTCGCTGGAGTGGGCCGCCGACGTGGTCCGGGGCACGGTCACGGTGAGCCGGCCGGAGATCGACCGGGACATGTGGGACGGGGTGATGTTCTTCGCCAGGCAGACGCTGGACGAGCGGCTGCACGGCGCGGTGCCGGCCGCGTACCGGGCGCTGGAACTGCTCGGGCTGGCCAAGGACGCGCCGTTCGAGGTCGGCACGGCGGCCGAGGACGAGGCCCTGGCCGACCTGGTGCTCAGCGAGGAGCTGCGCAGCGGCCTGTACGCCTTCGACCTGGTCCAGCGCCGGGCCCGCAAGCCGGTCGGGGCGCCCGAGGCCGCCCTGGCCCGGCCGGTCACCAAGGTCGGCGTGGTCGGTGCCGGGCTGATGGCCTCGCAGCTCGCCCTGCTGTTCGCCCGGCGGTTGCAGGTGCCGGTGGTGCTCACCGACCTCGACCAGACCCGGGTCGACCAGGGCGTGTCGTACGTCCACGGCGAGATCGAGAAGCTGGTCGGCAAGGGCCGGCTCGACCCGGGTACGGCGGCCAAGCTGCGCGGCCTGGTCACCGGCTCGGTGGACAAGTCCGTCTTCGCCGACGCCGACTTCGTCATCGAGGCCGTCTTCGAGGACCTGGGGGTGAAGAAGCAGGTCTGGGCGGAGCTGGAGAAGATCGTCGCACCGGAGGCGGTGCTCGCCACCAACACCTCGTCGCTCTCCATCACCGCCATGGCGGCCGACCTGGAACATCCCGAGCGGGTGGTCGGCTTCCACTTCTTCAACCCGGTCGCGGTGCTCCCCCTGCTGGAGATCGTCCGGGGCGAGCGGACCGACGACGCCACCCTGGCCACCGCGTTCGCCGTCGGCAAGGAGCTGCGCAAGTCCTGCGTACTGGTCTCGGACGCGCCGGCGTTCGTGGTCAACCGGCTGCTCACCCGGTTCCTCGGGGAGATCTTCGCCGCGGTCGACGCCGGTACGCCGCTGGAGGTGGCGGACAGCGCCCTGGACCCGCTGGGACTGCCGATGCGCCCGCTGGCGCTGACCCAGCTCGTCGGGCCGGCGGTCGCGTACCACACCGGGGCGACGCTGCACGCGGCGTTCCCGGACCGGTACGCGTCGAGCGAGAACCTGCGCCGGATCGCCGACTCCGGTCTGCCGCTGCTGGTGGACGGCGCCGTGAACCCCGAGGTGGTCACCCTGCTCCAGGTGGGTGACCAGCCGCTGGACGCCGAGCGGGTACGCCAGCGCGCCCTCGACGCACTGGCCGGCGAGATCCGGCTGATGCTCGACGAGGGCGTGGTCGCCGGGGCGCCGGAGATCGACCTGTGCCTGATCCTGGGCGCCGGCTGGCCGTTCCACCTGGGCGGGATCACGCCGTACCTGGACCGGACCGGCACCTCGGAACGGGTCACCGGCCAGCGCTTCCTGCCGTACGGCGTGGCCAGCCTGCCGGCCTGACCCGGTCGCACCACAGCGGGGGCCGCTCACCGCGTGCACGCGGTGAGCGGCCCCCGTTCCGTACCGAACGACGTCAGCCGGCGCGTTCGGCCGCGCTGCGCTCGACGCAGAACTCGTTGCCCTCCGGATCGGCGAGGGTCACCCAGCCGGTGCCGTCCGGCCTGCGGTGGTCGGCGACCAGGGTGGCGCCGAGCGCGCGGACCCGGGCCACCTCCTCGTCCCGGCCGCGGTCGCTCGGTTGCAGGTCGAGGTGGAACCGGTTCTTGACCGTCTTGCCCTCCGGCACCCGGATGAAGAGCAGGCTGGGCCCGGCTCCGTCGGGTGCCTCGGCAATCGCCTCCGGGTCACCAGGGTGGTCGTCGGCGCTGCGCGGGTAACCGAGCACCTCGGCCCAGAAGCCGGCCAGGGCGTACGTGTCGGCACAGTCGACGGTGATGTGCCTGATGCGGGAACTCATGGATGTCCTCCAGGACGCTGGGGCGCCCCGTGACCGGACGGGTCAGCGGGAACCGGGACGGGGCGCGGCAAGGTTCGACTGACTCATCGACCGCACCTCCCTCCCACCGCTGGCTGACCGGACCCGAGCCTCCCACAGACCGGGGCGCCGGACAAGCTCCCGTCCGCTACCGGACCGGCGGCGTCGGTACGTCCGCCGCGCCACCCTCCGCCGGGGACGAGGTCGCGCCCGGTGCCGGGGCCGAGATCGCCGCCGGACCGGGAGCCGGCCTCGGCGCCGGTGCGGCAAGGGCCGCCGGTACGGCGACCGGGGTGGGCACCACCACGGCCGAGGCCGCCACCACCGGGGTCGCGTCGGCGGCCGGCAACGTCACGGTGACCTCCAGCCCGCCACCGTCCTGGGCCACCGCCGTCACCACCCCACCGTGCGCGTCGCAGACCGCGGAGACGATCGAGAGCCCCAGACCGGAGCCCCGGGCACCGGTCCGTTCCCGGCCACCGCGCCGGAACGCCTCGAACAGACCCGGCACGTCGGCCTGGTCCACCTCGAAGCCGGTGTTGCCGACCACCAGACGTACCTGACGCTGGTCGGAGCTGGTCCGCACCCAGAGCCGCCCGTGCAGGTGGTTGTACCGGACCGCGTTCTCGATCAGGTTTCCGGCCAGCCGCTCCAGCAGGCTGGGATCGCCGACCACCGGCGCCGGCTCCAGCGACGTACTGACGTCCAGGCCGAGCCGGTCCACCTCGGCGCGCATGGCGGAGAGCGCCACCGCGACCCCGTCGGCCAGGTCGGTCGGCGCCTTGCGGCTCAGCCGCCGCCCCGACTGGGCCTCGCTGCGGGCCAGCACCAGCAACGAGTCGACCAGCCCGTTCGCCCGTTCCGAGGCGTCCCGGACCACGATCGCCATCCGGCGGAACTCGGCCACGTCCGCCTCGGGGTCGGCCAGCGTCACGTCGATCTCGGTACGCATCACCGCCAGCGGCGTACGCAGCTCGTGCGAGGCGTTCGCGACAAAGCGTTTCTGCGCCTCGAAGGCGCCCCCGATCCGGTCCAGCATCGCGTCGAAGGTGCCGGCCAGCTCGGCCACCTCGTCGTCCGCCCCGGAGTAACGGATTCGCTGGTCGAGGGTGGCCTCGCCGAGCCGCCGGGCGGTCGAGGTGACCTGGTGCAGCGGGCGCAGCGCCCGACCGGCCACCGCGTACGCGCCGGCCACCCCGACCACGCTGATCGCCAGCAGGGCGACCAGACCCTTGGCGAGCAGCTCACGGCTGGCCAGGGTGACCATCCACTCCTGCCACTGCGCCGCGTCCATCTCGGTGTTGTCGGCCAGCACTACGGTGGTGCCGGGACGCAGCTCGGCCGCCGGCCGGAGCGCGTCGGTGACCAGCAGCCAGGCCAGCAGCAACAGGATGGCACCGGCACCCACCAGCAGCACCCCGTTGAGCAGGGTCAGCCGCAGCCGCAGGGTGGGCCGCAGCCGGCTGCGTCGACGGGTCAGGTAGACGGTCATGCCTGGACCTGCTCGGGCAGGTAGTGCTCCGGCACCCGGTAGCCGGCGCCGACCACGGTCTCGATCAGCGGCGGATCGCCGAGCTTCTTCCGCAGGGTCATCACGGTCACCCGTACGGTGGTGGTGAAGGGGTCGGTGTTGGCGTCCCAGACCCGTTCCAGCAGCTCCTCGCTGGACACCACCGCGCCCCGGGCCTTGAGCAGCTCCTCCAGCACCCCGAACTCCTTGCGGGTCAGGTCGACCGGCGCGCCCGCCCGGGTCGCCACCCGGCGGGCCGGGTCGACCACCAGGTCCGCGACCGTGAGCACCGGCGGCGCGGCCGGGGTGGCCCGCCGGCCCAGCGCCTGCACCCGGGCGACCAGCTCGTCGAAGGCGAACGGCTTGGGCAGGTAGTCGTCGGCCCCGAGTTGCAGCCCCTCCACCCGCTGGGTGACGGTGCCGCTCGCGGTCAGCATGAGCACCCGGGTCAGCGCGCCGGAATTGACCAGGTCCGCGCAGATCTGGTCACCGTGCACACCCGGCAGGTCCCGGTCGAGCACGACCACGTCGTACCGGGTCACCATGGCCATCTCGTGCCCGGCGGTGCCGTCGTAGGCCAGGTCGACGGCCATGCCCTGGCGACGTAAGCCGCGCCCGATCGCGTCGGCGAGGTTCCGCTCGTCCTCCACCACCAGTACCCGCACCACGACCTCCAGCTTTTCCGACTCTCCCCCGCCCTCCCAAACAACCTAGCCGCGCCCACCAAACCGCAGCTCAGCCCGGCCCTCGCCGAGCGTGGCAGGGCGGCGCTGGGGCGGACGGTCAGGCGGTGTGGTCGGAGCACGGGTCAGGGCGGTGTCGGACGTGGGTCAGGCCGGCAGCCGCCAGATCCCGATGTCGCCGTTGAGCCGGCGGCAGACCAGCACGCCGTGGCTCCCGGAACGGCTCGACCGCGTGCCGTACTGGCAGTCGCCGGAGATGCCCGGCAGGGCCACCAGCGGTCGCGCGGTGGCGGTGGCCGGGTCCAGTTCGGCCACCCAGGTCCGGCCGTCCAGGCTGCTCCGGATCCCGAGCAGCCGGACCCGGTCCGCCGGTCCGCCACCGGCCGGCGCCGCGTCACCGGTCACCGCACCGAGTAGCTGCCAGGCACCCAGTTCACCGAGCACCCGGCCGGTGGGCGGGTCGACCACGGCCAGGCCGGCGGCGAGCGACGGTCGCGCCTCGTGGCTCGCGATCAGGTACGACCCGATCGGCGTCAGGTAGCTCCACCGCTCGTCGGCCCAGCGCGACGCACCGGTCCGCCGGTCCAGCACGCGTACGCCGCCCTCGGGGCGGAACGCACAGAGCAGGGCCCCACACGCCTGCGGCCACGGCTGCCGGTCGACCTCCCAGTCGATCGTCCAGCGCCGCTCGAACCGCTCCAGCCCGTACGCGGTGAGGTGGGACGGTCCCTCCGGCACCAGCATGAAATCGCCGACGGCGGCCGGTGGCCCCTGCCAGCCGTCCCCGGTCGGCGACCGGGGCAGTTCGACCGAGCGCCGCACCCGCCCGTCGGCCAGGTCCCGCAGTTCGAGCCGACCGTCCGGCAGCCGGACCAACACCACGTCCGGCCCGGGCGCCGCGAACCAGACGGCGGTCGGGTCCGCCGGTGCGCCGGCGTAGCCGTGTGCCGTACCGGCGGGGAGCGCGACCGACCAGCGCACCTCGCCCGAGTCCGGGACCACCGCCCGCAGGGTGCCCGGCGCGCGGCTGCCCCAGCCGTCCGGCAGGTCGCCCGGGTCGGGTCCACCCGACCCCTCGACGTCCGCGTCCGCGTCCGACACCCAGAGCAACACGTCACCGCTCGCCGTCACGGTCTCGAACTGACCTGGTCGGAGCCAGGAGACCACGCCGGTACGGGCGTCCACCCCGACCGTCCGCCGGGGTGCCGTCGACCCCCAGTCGGAGGCCAGCACCAGCGTGTCACCGACCAGCGCGTACCCACCGAACGGGCCCGGCACCGGCATCCGCACCCGCCACAGTGGCGCGGCGTCCGGCAGCCGGTACGCGCCCACCTGCTGTCGGGGCTCGCCGGTCGGGTCGACCGGGTCGATCACGAAGAGCTGGTCGGCGCCGGTCAGCACCGACACGCCCAGCCGGGCCGGGATCGTCGCCTCCGGGATCGGGGCGAAGCCCCGCCCGGCCGCGCCGAGCGTGCCGAGCAGCAGCGCGAGCACCGCGCCGAGCCGTACCGACCGGGCGGCCAGCCAGGAGCGGGCCAGCGGCCGGTCCCGCACCGGTGGCTCGGTGAGCCGCTCACCCAGCTCGATCTGGACCACCCGTCACCCCTGTCCGTCGCGGAGTCCCCACCCACCGGCCGAGCGGCCGTCGTACGGTCCGAGTCACCGGCCGTCGGGATGGTTCGATCCGCACCGGGGGTCCGTTTCCCGCCCGGCTGGCCCGAAACACTCCAGCGTCCGCCTGTACGATGTCGCGTCGTGGCAATCCCGGTAGTAAATAACAATTCGGACGCAGAATCCGGGTCGGACACCGTCTCCGGCCCGGACACCACGACCGGCTCGGACACCACGACCGGCTCGGACACCACGACCGGTTCGGACACCACGACCGGCTCGGAGGAACCCGCCCGCGCACGCCGACCGCGCTGGCGGCCGGCGCGAGCCGACCTGCTCGCCGTCGCAGCGTACGTCCTGCTCGGCGTCGTGGTGTGCGCCAACTACTGGGTGGACATCCAGCACCGGGTCTCGTCACACCTGCCCACCGACCACAGTTGGTTCGAGTGGCTGCTCTCGCACGGTGCCTACTCCGTCCGGCACTGGGAGAACCCGCTCTTCTCCGCCCGGCAGAACGCGCCCGAGGGCGTGAACATGATGGCGAACACCTCGGTGCTCGGCATCAGCCTGCCGCTGGCCCCGCTCACCCTGCTGCTCGGGCCGCAGGTCACGTACGCGATCTATCTCGGCGGGGCACTGGCGGCGACCGCCGCCACCTCGTACTGGATGCTCTCCCGGCACCTGGTCACCTCGCGCGCGGCGGCGTTCGCCGGCGGGGCGTTCCTCGGCTTCGCGCCGGGAATCGTGCACCACGCCAACGGCCAGCCCAACTTCGTCTCCAACTTCCTGCTGCCGCTGATCGTCGTCCGGGTGCTCCGGCTGGGCGAGCCGGGACGCTGGCGGCACAACGGCGTCGTGCTGGGCCTGCTGGTCGCGTACCAGATCTTCATCAACGAGGAGATGCTGCTGCTGACCGCGCTCGCCTGCGCGGTGATCGTGGCCGCGTACGCGGTCCAGCGCTGGTCGTCGGTACGGGCCCAGGCGGTGCCCTTCCTGCTCTCCCTCGGCGTCGGCGGGGCGCTCGCCCTGCTGCTGGCCGGCTACCCGATCTGGTACCAGTTCAACGGCCCGCAGTCCTACCGGGGACTACAGGGCGGGGTGTTCCACAACTGGGGTGAGGACCTGGCGGCGTACGTCACCTACTCCCGGGACACCCTGGCCGGCTCCGAGGCGGTGGAGAAGACCCTCGGCATGACCGAGCAGAACACCTGGTTCGGCTGGCCGCTGGTCGGGCTCGCCCTGCTGGTGATCGTGCTGCTCTGGCGGGTCTCGCTGGTCGCCCGTACCGCCGCCGTGCTCGCCCTGGTCTTCGGCGTCGCCGCGATCGGTCCCTCGGTCCGCCTCGGCGGCGAGGTGACCGAGGTACGCGGCCCGTGGAGCTACATCCCCGACGACGTACCGCTGGTCGAGATGATGATGCCGACCCGGCTCAGCCTGGTCGTCGCCGCCGTGGTCGGGGTGCTGATCGCGCTCGCCTGGAACACCGTGGCGACCGCCCCGGGCGACGGGCCGCGCTGGCGCCGGGTCCGGATCCTGGCGTACGCGGCCATCGCGCTCACCCTGCTGCCGCTGGTCCCGAAGCCGCTGCCGGCGATGCACGTCGACCCGCCGCCGAGGTTCATCACCGGTGCGGAGTGGCGACCCTACGTACCGGCCGGACGCACCCTGGTGCCGGTGCCGGTGCCCAGCAACGTGCACGGCCTGTCCACACTGCGCTGGAGCGCGCTGACCGGGCACGCCTTCCCCGTTCCCGGCGGCTACTTCATCGGCCCCGACGCCACCGGCGCGGGTGTCTTCGGCGCGACCACCCGCCCGACCGCCATGCTGATGTACGTCACCATCGACACCGGCCGGGTCCCGGACATCACCCCGGAGGTACGCGCCCAGGCCATCGAGGACCTGCGGTTCTGGCGGGCCTCGGTGGTGGTGCTCGGCGAGCACCCGCACGAGGGCGAGTTGCGGGCCCTGATGACCGCGCTGCTCGGACCGGCGCAACGAGTCGACGACGTCTGGCTCTGGGACGTCCGCCCCCTCATCCCCTGAGTAAGGAAGGGCCCCTTGTTATCGCTTTCTGTATAGGAAGGGGCCCTTCCTAACCACCGGGCGGAGCCGGCGCGGCGCGGGCGGCGCGCGGTGGGGGTGGTGGGGGCGGTCAGAGGGCGGCGCGGTCGCGTACGTCCCAGACCCAGGCGCCGGAGATCGACTTTCCCGGCCCGAGCAGCAGGTCGACGGTCTGCTTGACCGGGTTGCCCCGGTGCAGCCCGCCCTGTACGACGATCGCCGCCCGCCAGTGTCGCAGGTCCTCGACCGCCTGCCGCCGCTGCTCGTCCCCGATCGGCGGCACCTGCCCGGTGTGCGCGACCGCGTCGAGCAGTACGGCCGTCGGCCGGTCCGGCGTACCCCAGCGGGCCGTCGGGTCGTCCGGGCCGGTCGGGCCGATGAAGTAACCACCGGGTGCGGTGAAGGCCAGGTTGGTCCGGGCTGACCAGTACATGCCCGCGATCGCCTCGCCACCTCGGGTCGGTGGGACCGGCACCAGGGTACGGCCGGGCGGCACGTACGAGCGCCACTCACCGGTGGCGACGAACTCCGGCACCGGCCAGTTCGGCACGGTCCGGATCGGCAGCGGTGCCACCGGCAGCAGCACCGCGACCAACGCACCGGTCCAGAGCAGCCGTACCGGCGCACCAACGGCGACCGGTGGACCAACGGCGACCGGTGAACCAGCAGCGACCGGTGGACCAACGGCGACCGGCGAATCACCGGCGGCCGAACTCGCCGGGCCGGTCCCGGTCGCCAGCCCGGTGCCGGTCACCGGGCGCCGCCGGCAGACCTCGTCGGTGGCGAGGGCGAGCAGGATCGCCATCATCGGAAGGCAGACCAGCGGGAACCGGGCCGGCACCGCCAGGTCGATCAGCGGCAGGTCGGCCACCAGCCGGTACGGGCCCGACAGCCCGGTCAGCCGGCCGTCCAACCGGATGTTGTCGCCGAGCGACAGGGCGGCGAACACGAGTACGCCGACGGCGAGCGCCCGGACCAGGGGGCGTCGCCACTGCCAGACCACCACGACCGTCACGAGTACGAGCAGCGGCAGCCCGAAGAAGGAGTTCTCCTCGGTCGGGTTCGGCGACAGCAGTCCGGGCACCGAGTCGTGCCCGGTCAGCGACTGGCGGGCGGACGCGGTGAACGAGTTGAGGTCCAGCGCGTACGCGCCCGGGTCGAACGGCAGACCCCGGTAGTGCCCGGGACCGAAGAACTGGAACCAGAGCGGGTACGCCAGCAGCGTCCCCGCGACCAGCGCGCCGATCCCGAGCCGGCCGAGGAAGGAGGGGCCGAGCCGACGTACCGTCGCCGGGCTCACCACGGCGTAGCAGACGGTGAACAGGCCGCAGGCCAGGACCAGGAACGCCAGCACCTCCTCGCCGAGGAAGACCTGGTACGTGACGAGCAGGCCGAGCAGCAGGCCGCGCCGTACCACCCGGCCGGTGGTCGGGTCGAACACGACGGCGAGGATCACCGGCACCAGGAACTGCGAGATCATGTGCAGGTGGCCGGTGGCCTGGGAGATCATGCCGGGACCGAATCCGCAGAGCAGCCCGCCGAGCGCGGCGGCGTACCGGGACCGGACCAACCGGCGGGAGAGCAGGAAGAACCAGGCGGTGGCGGTGCCGGCGAGGGACACGACGATGGCCAGCAGGAACGTGGTGTGCGAGCCGAAGAGCAGGGTCACCGGCGTGAGCGGGACACCCAGGCCGAGCACCGAGGTGTTGGCCATCAGGTTGACCCCGTCCGGGGCGTTGAGCGCGGTGCTGTGCAGCGGGTTGTCCAGCCGGGTCACCGCCTGCGCGGCACGGGCCAGCATCCACTCGAAGAGCATCTGGTCGTTACCGGCCCGGGTGGTGTGGCCCGGGTGGGCCCAGAGCCGGCTGGTGACGTACCCGGCTGCGATCAGGTAGCCGACCACCACCGCCAGATCGAGCGGCCACCTCCCGGCGGCGAAGAGCCGGCGGGGCCACCACCGAGGTTCGCCGGGGGCGGTCGCGGCATCGAGCGGGGCCGGGGCGGTCGGAGGCCCGGGAGAGGCCGGCGCGTCCACGGTTTCCACCGTGGTCACGTTCGGTTCCGCTCCCGGGTCCGTGGTCATCCGACCGGTACCCGTGTCCCGAGTCGCCCCATCAGCTACTCGGCGCGGTCAGGGTCCGGATGTCCCACAACCAGACGTCGTCCACCCGCCGGCCGGGGCCGACGATCTGCTCCACGGTGCGGCGCAGCGGTTCGGCGTTACGCTCCCGGACCGGGAGCACCAGGATCGCCGTGCGCCAGTGCCGCAGCTCGTCCATCGAGCGGCGGCGCTCGCGGTCGGTCAGGGTGAGCACCCGGCCGGTGGTCGAGACCTGGTCGAGCAGTTCGCTGACGCCGCTCGGGCGTCCACCGAACCGGCCCGGGTCACCGGTGTTGCCGTTGCGCGGGGCGAGGAAGTAACCACCCGGGATCTTGAAGTCGAGGTTGGTCGAGGCGGCCCACCGCATGCCGTTGGTGTGTCCCATGGCCGGCACCGGCACCGGGACCAGCGACTGGTCCGGGCCGACGAACTGCCGCCAGTGCCCCGAGGTGACGAAGTCCGGTACGGGCGGCCGGGGGCCGACCTTGAGCGGCAGCGGGACCAGCGGAACCAGCACCACGGCGAGCGCGGTGATCACACCGATCCGACGGATCCGCAGCTCGACGGTCTCCAGCGCCCAGGCCCGGTCGACGGCCACGGCGAGCAGCACGCCGATGACGACCGTCGTGATCAGACCGAACCGGGTCGGCACCACCGCGTCCAGCAGCGGCACCTTGACCAGCCACTCCCACGGGCCCCAGAACAGCTCCCGGTTCCAGTAGGAGACCCGCTCACCCAGCGACAGGATGGCGAAGAAGAGGCCGGTGAAGGCGAGCGCCCGGACCAGCACCTCGCGCCGGAGCCAGATCACGATGCCCAGGGTGAGCAGCGCGAGTCCCCAGCCGAAGAAGGCGTTCTCCTCCGAGTAGTTGGGAGCCAGGTTCGCGTTGGCCCGCTCGTTGCCGCCGAGGGTCGGCGACCCCGGGCTGATGAACGCGGCCAGGTCGTTGCCATAGTCGCGGACCGCGTCGCTGAGACCGTGGTACGCCTGCCGCCCGGCGAACTGCACGTAGAGCGGGTACGCGAGCAGGGCGACCGCGAGCAGGGCGCAGACCAGCAGCCCGGTGCCGAGCGGGCGCCACGCCGCACGCCACCTCCCCGGCTGCTGCGCCACCACGGCGAGCAGGAAGATCCCGCAGGCCAGCGCGGTGAAGAGGAGGATCTCCTCGTTGATGAACGCCTGGTAGCTGACCAGCACGGCGAGGATCAGGCCGTCGCGTACCGGCCGGGTGGTGCGGGTGAGCACGAGCACCCGCCAGACGATGAACGGCAGCAGGAACTGCGAGATGATGTTCGGGTGCCAACTCGCGTGTGACAGCAGCGCCGGGGAGAAGCCGCAGAACCAGCCGCCGACGATCGCCGCGATCGGGTTGCGGACCACGTGCCGGGACAGCACCCAGTACCAGGCCGAGGCGGTGCCGGCGAGGCCGAGCGTCACCAGGACCACGAAGGACACCGCCGGGCCGAACAGCAGCGTCACCGGGATCATCGGAATGCCCAGCCCCAGGATGGCGGTGTTCGCCATCAGGTTAACCCCGTCAGGATAGTTCAACCGGTCGGTGAAGAACGGGTATTCGCCGTGCAGCACCACCCGTACCGAATGGGCGAGGAAGAACTGCACCTGTGCCGGGTCGCTGCTGTAGAGCGACGCCACCCGACCGGCCGGGTCGATCCAGATCTGGCTGGTCACCCAGAAGGCGGCGAGCAGGAATGCACCGAAGACCAGCAGGTCACGGCGCCGGGTCGGCCACCGGCGTACGTTCGTGCCCGGGTCGTCGGAGCGGTCGGCGGTCTCCCGGTCCGGACCGGATTCGGGGGGTGTCGGCGCCGGGTCGGCACCACCGGCCGCGTCGAGGGTGACCGGCTCCCGCTCTCCGGTCGGATCGATGGCAGCGTGCCCGCCGGACCCGGTTGGCTCCGGTTCCGGTGTCGTTTTGAGACGAGGCTCGGCAAGCGTCACAGTCGGCGGAGTCTACCGGAGCGTCACGGACGTATCGGACGGCACGTACGGGTTTGCGCGTCGATAAACCACTCCCGAGCGTGAGTCGACAAAAGCTGGCACGGCTTTGCGAGGTGCGGCCCGAGCCCCGCCCGAGATCTCGTAAGATGTGGCATCCGCAGCACGCCGACGGGATCGGGGGCTTACAGGTGGGTTCGGTCCGTCATGGCGGTGTGCTGGGCGCGCTGCTGGCGCTGGCGGTGTTGGTGGCCGGCTGTGGTCCGAGCACGACCGAGCCGTCCGACCCGCTCCGGGTCGGCGCCGACTCGCGCGACGGCTCGCTGGAAACCTGGCCCGCCCGGGGCGGACTGGCCGGCGATCCACAGGCGACGGCCGCGGTCACCCGGGCGGTGGCGCACTGGCGTTCCCCGGTCGACGACCGGGTGCATCTCTCCTCCTCGGGCATCCTCTGGCTCGGCCAGCTCGACGGTGGGCCGATCGCCGTGGTCGCCGCGGACGTGCCCGGCGACGCCGGCTCCTGGTTGCTACAGCTCTCCGGCCGGGGCGCCGAGTTCGAGGTCACCGAGGCGCTCGACTACTCCGACCCGGGCTACCTGATCTACTCCGACGTGCTGCCGCTCACCGTGCCGCAGGGGCGGCGCTACCTGACCTCCACCCGGGTCGAGCGGCTGCTCGGACCGGACGGCAAGCCGTTGGCCGTGACCGACGGGGTGAGCGCGCCGGTGGAGGTGCCGCGCTGCGGGGCGGTGCCGATCACCGCACGGCTGCGCAGCACCGAATCGCTGCCCCAGGGGCGGGCGAACGACCGGCTGGTCGACCTCGGCACCGGGATCGACGGCCCACGGTATCCGCTGGTGGTGGACGAGTCCGGGTCCGGTGCGAGCGCCCTGGACGGGCTGGACACCTGCGTGCTCGCCGCCGCCACGGGTCCCTTCGGCAGCATCCCGCGCCGCGTCCACGACCGTGATCATCTCGGTTCGGTACCAACCTCCTGGCCGGCCGACCGGGTGGCCGCCCGCCCGCTGGGTCAGGTCCGGATCGGTGACGAGAAGGCCGGCAAGCTCGAACAGCTCTCCTGGCACACCGACGCGGGCGTGATGAACGCGGTCGTGCTGCGCCCCGCCCAGGGGGCCCCGGTGGTCTCGGAGGCGGACCGGGTGAACCCGTTGCAGGCGTACGAGCTGCCCACCCCCGGCAAGACCCTGGTGGTCCTGGTCTGGCGGGCCAACTCGGAGACCAGCCTGGCGCTGCCGCCCGGGGTGGTCCGGCTGGTGGACCGGCCCGGCCTGGCGGTGGTCGAGGAACCCGCCGACCCGGAGACGTTCACCCTGAACACCGCGGACAAGTCCTACCAGCGCCAGATGGGCGGCCAGTAGCGCCCGCCGGGACGCTCACTCCGCCGGGGCCGGTCCGGGACCCCCGGACCAGCCCTGGGCCGGCGTACGTGGACGACCAGCCCTGGGCCGGCGTACGCGGACGGCGGAAACGGCACCGCCAGCGCCGGTACACCCGGTGACCCGGGGACCGACGCTGGCGGTGGAGTTGTCGCGGATCAGGCCCGACCGTTGCGGCCCTTGGCGGCCCGGTCACCGCTGACCGGCCGCTGCTCGGCGGCGGCGGCGATCCGCACCGGCTCGATCGGCGCGTCCAGGCGGGAGACCCAGCCGGTGACGTCCCGGGCCACGTCCTGTGCGGTCAGCCCGAGGTCGGCGAGGATCTGCGCCCGGGTGCCGTGCGGCTGCCAGACCGACGGCACCCCGAGGTCCCGCAGCGGCACCGTCACGTCGGCGTCACGCATCGCCTTGGCCAGCGCGTCGCCCACCCCACCGGCGCGTACGCCGTCCTCGACGGTCACCACCAGCCGGTGCTCACCGGCGAGCGTCACCAGCTCCTCGGGGATCGGGCGGATCCACCTCGGGTCGACCACGGTCACGCCGTAACCCTGCTCGGCCACCCTGGCCGCCACCTCGACCCCGAGCTGCCCGAACGCGCCCACCGCGACCAGCAGCACGTCGGTACGGGCGGACTCGGCCAGCACGTCGACCTGACCCACCCGGCGGACCGCCGGCAGGTCCTTGGCGACCGAGCCGGTCGGGAAGCGCAGGATCGTCGGCCCGTCGTCGACCGCGACCGCCTCACGCAGTTCGGCGCGGAGGGTCGCGGCGTCGCGGGGCGCGGCGATCCGGAGTCCGGGCACCACCCCGAAGACGGACATGTCCCAGATGCCGTAGTGACTCGGCCCGTCGGGGCCGGTGATGCCGGCCCGGTCGAGCACGAAGGTGACCGGGAGCTTGTGCATCGCCACGTCGAGCAGGACCTGGTCGAAGGCGCGGTTGAGGAAGGTGGCGTAGACGGCGACCACCGGGTGCAGGCCGCCGAGCGCGAGACCGGCCGCCGAGGTGGCCGCGTGCTGCTCGGCGATGCCGACGTCGTAGACCCGCTCGGGATACTTGCGGGCCAGCGCGGCGATGCCGGTCGGCTCGGCCATCGCGGCGGTGATGCCGACGATGTCGGGGCGCTCGTCGGCGACCGCCACCAGCTCGTCGGCGAAGACCTGGGTCCACTTGACCGACGGCGCGGCGAGCTGCTTGCCGTTGGCGACGTCGAAGGCGCTGGGGCTGTGGAAGCAGTCCGCCTCGTCCTCTTCCGCCGGCCGGTAGCCGTAACCCTTGCGGGTCACCGCATGCACGATCACCGGGCCGCCGAAGCCCCTGGCCCGACGCAGCGCCGACTCGACCGCGGCGACGTCGTGCCCGTCCACCGGGCCGACGTACTTGATGCCGAGATCCTCGAACATCGCCTGCGGCGCGACCGCGTCCTTGATGCCCTTCTTGACCGCGTGCAGCACCTCGTACATCGGTCGGCCGACCAGCGGGGTCGAGCCGAGCGCGTCCTTGACCACGTCGAGCACCCGCTCGTAGCCGGGGTTGAGCCGCAGGGTCGAGAGGTGGTCGGCCAGGCCGCCGATGGTCGGTGCGTACGACCGGCCGTTGTCGTTGACCACGATGACCAGCGGGTTGCGGGCGGCGGCGATGTTGTTCAGCGCCTCCCAGCACATGCCGCCGGTGAGCGCGCCGTCGCCGACCACGGCGACCACGTCGCGCCGCTCACCCCGCAGGGCGTACGCCTTGGCCAGCCCGTCGGCGTAGGAGAGCGCGGTCGAGGCGTGCGAGTTCTCGATCAGGTCGTGCTCGCTCTCGGCCTGGCTCGGGTAACCGGAGAGCCCGCCACGCTGGCGGAGGTTGTCGAAGCCGTCCTGCCGCCCGGTGACCATCTTGTGCACGTACGCCTGGTGTCCGGTGTCGAACAGGAAGCGGTCGCGGGGCGAGTCGAAGACCCGGTGCATGGCGAGGGTCAGCTCGACGACGCCGAGGTTGGGGCCGAGGTGTCCGCCGGTACGGGACACCTTGGCGACCAGGAAATCGCGGATCTCGGCGGCGAGCAGGTCGAGTTCCTCGGCCGACATCCGCTTGACGTCCTGGGGGCCGCGAACCGTCGCCAGCAGCCGGCCAGGGTTGGCCGCACCCTCTTCAACTCTCATGACCGGAGAGTCTATCGGCCCCGGCGGCGCCCGCAGCCCGGGCCGAGATGGTGCGTGGGATTTCCACGAAACCAGCCGGTCACCCTCCGTGGCTACCGTCCGGGTCGGCCGGTACGCCGATCAGCCAACCGGTTCCACCGGATCGTCACCGACTCCGGGCAGCAACGACGCGGGCACCACGAGCAGGGCGACTTAACATGGCGATAACACTCTCCTCTTTCAGAGGTGCAAAGATGTCGCCTCGTCCTCGTCCCCCGCACTGGTCGGGTCCCGGCGCCGGGACCCGGATGTCCGGCCGCTACGCCACCGGCCAACTCCTGGCGCTGCTGGTGGTGACCCTGATCGGCCTGCCACTACTGCCGCTGCTCCTGCTGATCATCGCCTGGATCCGGCTGCGGGACCGGGCCCAGGCCCGCGCCGAGCGTCGGGCCGCCCGCCGGGCGTCAACCACCCCGACCGCCCTGGCGCACGGCCTGCTCCTCCGCTGAGCGGCGCGAACTCCTCCGCCGAGCGGCGCGCGAACTCCCGCCCGGACCCGTCCCCGCCGGACTAGCTTTCCGGTCCGGCCGGTACCAGCAGCCCGACGCACTCCACGTGCTGGGTCATCGGGAAGAGGTCGAATCCGCGCAGTTCGACCAGCCGCCAGCCGGCCTCGGCGAAGACGCGTACGTCACGGGCGAACGCCGCCGGGTCGCAGGCGACGTACGCCACCGCCCGTGCCCCGACGCCGGTGAGCGTGCGTACCACCTCGGCACCGGCACCGGTGCGGGGCGGATCCAGCACGACCAGGTCGACCGGACCGGTGATCCGGCGGCGGGCCAGGGCGGTCTCCACCTTCGCCGACACCACCTCGACCCCGGTCAGGTCGGCCAGGTTGCGCCGGGCCGCCGCCACGCCCGACGGCGCCGCCTCGACCATGGTGATCCGGCCGGTCGGACCGACCCGCTCGGCGAGCGCGGCGGCGAAGAGCCCCGCCCCGCCGTACAGGTCCCAGGCGCGTTCGCCCGGCTGCGGCGCGAGCATCTCCAGCACCGCGCCGACCAGGGTGTCCGCCGCCGCCGGGTGGACCTGCCAGAAGGCGTCGGCGGGCAGTTCCCACTCCCGGCCGGCGGCCAGCTCGCGGACCGTCTCCGGCCCCCGCTGGTTGACCTGTACGCCGTCCACGACCGTCCGTACGTTCACGTCCCCACCGGCCGAGGCGACCGTCTCCACCGCCTCGGCGTCCGGCCAGCGCTGCCCGTCCGAGGAGAGCACCGGCAGGGCCTGGATCGCGGGGTGGGCGATCAGACAGCGGTCGACCGGCACCACCTCGTGCGAGCGGTGCTTGAGCAGGCCCGCCCGGCCGGCGGCGTCGACCGCGTACCGGACCCGGGTACGCCAGCCCAGCGGCCCACCGGGCAGCGGCTCGATCCGTACCCCCAGCGCCTCGACCTCGGCCGGGGTGAGGTGGCCGAGCCGGCGCAACTGCTCGCGTACGACCTCGGTCTTCCAGTCGAGCTGCGCCTCGGGCGAGACGTGCTGGAGGTCGCAGCCACCGCACCGGTTCGGCCCGGCGTACGGGCACGGCGGTGTCACCCGCCCCGGCGCCGCCTCCAGTACGGTCACCGCGTCCGCCCGCAAATATCCCCGGTTGACCTCGGTGACCTCGGCGATCACCCGCTCACCCGGCAGGGCGTGCCGGACGAAGACGATCTGCCCGTCGAGCCGGGCGACGCAGTGCCCGCCGGGGGCCACCGCGTCGATCGTCAGCTCGATCAGCTCGGCCTCGCCCGGCCCGGTCCGCTCCCCGCCGGTCCGCTCCGCGCTGTCCTGTTCCACTCTGGTCCGCTCCGCCGGAGGCTGGGTGTGCCGGCCCGGGTCGGCGCCGGGCCGGGTCTGGTCCGGGGCCACCGGGTCGGTGCCGGCCCGGCTCATCGGGACCGCTCCGTCGGCTCGGTCCCGGTCCCGGTCCCGGTCGGCGCGGCCGGTGGTGGCTGGGGCGGGGCCGGGGTGAGCAGGCCACCGACGCTCGCCCCGCGCGGGCCCCGGGCGGGGGTGCGGCTCAGCGTCGCGTCGTACCGGTCCAGGTCCTTGCTCGCGGACGAGGCGAGCTGCCAGGGCACGCTGGTGACCATCACGCCCGGCTCGTAGAGCAGGCGGCCCTTGAGTCGCAACGCGCTCTGGTTGTGCAAGAGGTTCTCCCACCATCGGCCGACCACGTACTCGGGAATGAAGACGGTGACCACGTCGCGGGGTGCGTCCCGGCGCACCGAGGCGACAAAGTCGAGAATCGGGCGGGTGATCTCCCGGTACGGCGAGTCGATCACGGTCAGCGGCACCGGGACCCCCCGCCGCTCCCACTCGGCCTGGATTACCCGGGTGTCCTTCTCGTCCACGTTCACCGTCACCGCGGTCAGCGTGTCCGGCCGGGTCGCCTGGGCGTACGCGATCGCCCGCAGCGTCGGCTGGTGCACCTTGCTGACCAGCACGATGGCGTGGTTGCGGGCGGGCAGCATGGGCCGCCCCTCGGCCGGGGTCAGCTCGGCCGCGACGGTGTCGTAGTGCTTGCGGATACCGAGCATGAGCAGGTAGATCACGGCCATCGCGGCGATCGCGATCCAGGCACCGAGCAGGAACTTCGTGATCAGCACGATCACCAGTACGACCCCGGTCAGCCCCATGCCGAAGCTGTTGATCGCCCGGGACCGGATCATCCTGCGCCGGCGTTCCGGGTCCCGCTCCACCCGCAGCAGCCGGTTCCAGTGCCGGATCATGCCGGCCTGGGAGAGGGTGAAGGAGACGAAGACCCCGACGATGTAGAGCTGGATCAGCCGGGTGATCTCCGCCTGGAAACCGACGATCAGCACGATCGCTGCGATGGAGAGGAAGACGATGCCGTTGGAGAAGGCCAGCCGGTCGCCCCGGGTGTGCAACTGACGGGGCAGGTACCGGTCCTGGGCGAGGATCGAGCCGAGCACCGGGAAGCCGTTGAAGGCGGTGTTCGCGGCCAGGAAGAGGATCAGCGCGGTCACCCCGGCGACCACGTAGAGCAGGAACGACCCGCTGCCGAAGACGGTCTCGCCGAGCTGGGTGGTGACGGTCTTCTGCACGTACCCCTCGGGACCGGAGATGATCTGCCGGGCCGGGTCCTCGACGAACTGGAGGTGGGTCAGGCGGGCCAGCCAGATGATGCCGACCAGCATGGTGACTGCGACCACCCCGAGCATCAGCAGCGTCGACGCCGCGTTCTTGCTCTTCGGCGGCTTGAACGCCGGTACGCCGTTGGAGATCGCCTCCACCCCGGTCAACGCCGCGGCGCCCGAGGAGAAGGTTCGCAGCAGCAGGAAGACCAGGGCGAAGCCGGTGACGCTGTGCTCGGCCTGGATGTGCAGGTCGGCGCTGGGCGCCCGCAGGTCGTCGCCGAGCACGAAGACCCGGACCAGACCGGTGAGCACCATACCGATGATCACGATCATGAAGCCGTAGGTCGGGATCGCGAACGCCGTACCCGACTCGCGCAGGCCGCGCAGGTTGATCGCGGTCAGGATGACCACCGCCGCCACCGCGACGCCGACCTTGTGGGTGGCCACGAAGGGCACCACCGAGCCGAGGTTGGCCACGCCGGAGGAGACCGACACCGCCACGGTCAGCACATAGTCCACCAGCAGGGCGCTGGCCACACCGAGCCCGAACCGGGGCCCCAGGTTGACCGTGGCCACCTCGTAGTCGCCGCCACCGGAGGGGTAGGCGTGCACGTTCTGCCGGTAACTGGCCACCACCGTGAGCATCACCACTACCACGGCCAGCGCCACCCAGGGCGAGAACACAAACGCCGAGGCGCCCGCGATCGACAGGGTCAGCAGGATCTCGTCCGGCGCGTACGCGACGCTGGAGAGCGCGTCGGAGGCGAAGACGGGCAGGGCGATGCGTTTGGGTAGCAGGGTGTGCTGCAGCTTGTCGGACCGGAACGGCCGACCGAGCAGCAGTCGCTTCATCAGAGAGGTGGGGCTGGCCACAACCGCTAAGGGTACGACCGGCAGGTGCCGGTCGACATCGGGTGGCGATCAACCTCTCCCCCGCGCGTACGAGTACGGTCGGGCGGCGTGGGCTGCCCCCGGCATGGCACGCTCTGAGGGTCCCCCGGCCGCCGGCTGGAACGGACGGTTCACGCCAGGAGGAAGCACCGTGCACATCGTGATCATGGGATGTGGACGGGTCGGCTCGACGCTCGCCCACGATCTGGAGTCCCGCGGTCATTCGGTGGCCGTCATCGACCAGAACGCGGACAGCTTCCGCCGGCTCGGCCCCGACTTCGGCGGGATCACGGTCACCGGGGTCGGATTCGACCGCGAGGTGCTGCGCCAGGCCGGGATCGAACGGGCCGACGCCTTCGCCGCGGTCTCCAGCGGGGACAACTCCAACATCATCTCGGCTCGGCTGGCCCGGGAGACGTTCGGCGTGGCCCGGGTGGCCGCCCGGATCTACGACCAGCGGCGGGCCCAGGTCTACGAACGGCTCGGCATCCCGACCGTGGCCACCGTCCGGTGGACCGCCGACCGGATGATCCGCCACCTGGTGCCGGAGGGGAACGTGGAGATCTTCCGCGACCCGACCAGCACCGTGTCGATCATCGAGGTGCCGGTGCACAAGGACTGGGTCGGCCGGCCGGTACGCGCCATCGAGGAGGCGACCGGAGCCCGCGCCGCGTACGTGATGCGGTTCGGGATCGGAACGCTGCCCACCGTGTCCAGCGTTCTACAGGAGGGTGACCAGCTCTTCATGCTCGTCACCGACGACATGGCCGGCGGGGTCACGACGGCGGCCGGGCTGCCGCCGGAAGGGGGACAGTGACATGCGGGTCGCCATCGCGGGAGCCGGCAACGTGGGGCGCTCGATCGCCCAGGAGCTGATCGACAACGGCCACCAGGTCATGCTCGTGGAGCGGCAGCCGAAGATGCTGCGCCCGGAGCGGGTGCCGGACGCCGACTGGGTGCTCGCCGACGCGTGCGAGCTGGCCAGCCTCGAGGAGGCCGACCTGGCGAGCTGCGACGTGGTGGTCGCGGCGACCGGCGACGA
Organism: Micromonospora sp. NPDC050397; assembly: GCF_044901685.1. Lineage (NCBI taxonomy): Bacteria > Bacillati > Actinomycetota > Actinomycetes > Micromonosporales > Micromonosporaceae > Micromonospora > Micromonospora sp. NPDC050397. The sequence continues at coordinate 558,019 of NZ_JBJDPS010000002.1, read as the reverse complement.
CAAGGTCAACCTGGTGGTCTCGCTGCTGGCCAAGACCGAGTTCGCGGTGCCCCGGGTGGTCGCCCGGGTGAACCGGGCGGAGAACGAGTGGCTCTTCACCGACCAGTGGGGGGTCGACGTCGCGGTGAGCAAGCCGCGGGTGATGGCCGCGCTGGTCGAGGAGGCGGTGACGGTCGGCGACCTGGTCCGGCTGATGACCTTCCGGCAGGGCGAGGCGAACCTGGTCGAGATCACCCTGCCGAACGCCGCGCCCTACGTCGGGCACCCGATCCACGCCGTACCGCTGCCCCGCGACGCGGCCCTGGTCGCCATCCTGCGCGGCCGGCGGGTGCTGGTGCCGAGCCCGGACGACCCGCTCGAGGCGGGCGACGAGCTGATCTTCGTCTGCACCGCCGAGGTGGAGGACGCGGTACGGGCGGTCATGCTCGGCGCGGACAGCGTGGAGCGGACCCGGGCGGAGGGCTGACCACCGCCCGGTCAGCCCGCGCTGGTCGCGGTGCTCGGCACCGGCGGCGCGTCCCGGGTCACCCGGCGCACCGTCCAGACCGTGATGGCAAGCAGCAGGAGGTACGGGGGGTAGCCCAGCACCAGCCGGGCGACCCCTAGCGCGGTGTCCTGGTCGGCGAGGTAGAGCGCCGCCTGGACCCCGACCTTGGCCAGCCAGACCACGCCCCAGAGCACGGTGAGCCAGGTGAAGGTACGCACCAGCTTGCCGTCCTGCCGCCACTCGGACTTGCCGCCGGCCACGAAGACCGACCAGATCCAGCCGACCAGCGGCTGCCGGATGGCCGCCGAACCCAGCAGGACCAGCCCGTAGGCGATGCCGTAGAGAATGCCGGGCAGGTAGAAGTCCTTCGAGTCCCCGCTGCGGTACGCGATGAAGGCACCGACGCCGATGCCGAAGAGCCCGTTGACCGCGTGCCGGACCGGCCGGCGTTGGAGCAGCCGCATCACCGCGATGGCCACCGCGACCGCCAACGACGCGATCAACGCCGGCCGCAGGTCGGCCAGCACGTTCACCAGCACGAAGATGATCACCGGAATGCTCGACTCGACCATCCCCCGCCAGCCGCCGAGCTGCTCGGCCACCTGTTCGGCGATGGTCGGCAGCGGCGGTTCCCCCGCCGGTTCGGCGTCGACCCTCTCGGCCGGCTGTGGTCCAGTCGTCATCTGCGCGTCTTCCGTTCGGGGCGGCTGCCCGGCCTCGGACTCAACGGGGCAGTTCCAACTCGTAGTGCGGGTTGTAGATGACTTTACGGTCATCCCGGAGTGCCACGCGACCACGAACGGTCAACTGCCGGCCCGGCTCGATGCCGGTGATGTGCCGGCGCCCCAGCCAGACCAGCGTCACCACGTCAGTGCCGTCGTAGAGGTCCGCCTCCAGGGTGGGCAGGTTCGTCCGGGGGGTGTACACCACCGTACGGAGCCGCCCGGAGAGCGACACCTGCTGACCGCGTCGGCACAGCCCGGCCGGCGTGCCACCACACTGCGCGCTCTCCCGGCGCAGCTCCTGCGCCTCGATCTCGGCCTCGCTCGCGGTCAGCCGCTGCAGGAGGTTGCGCAGCGACCCCCGACCCTCGTCGGTCGCCATGACCTCTGTGCCTCCTCGATCCGCCCGGGTCACCCCGTCGCGGCCCACTCCAACCAACCCTGCCAGGGCCCGCACCGCCAGCGTACGCCGATCCACCGGGGCGACGCGGACCCGGTGGAACCGCCCGGGTCCGCCGATGCCGCCGGCACCGGGGAGCCGGTCAGACCGAGCCGCGCGGGCGCGGCGAGGGCTTGTCCCGACGCGGCCCCTGATCGGTCGCGCCGTTGATCCGGGGCGCACCGCCGGCCCCGTCCGGGCCACCGCCGTCCGACGAGATCACGGTCTCCCCACCCGGCGGGTTGCCGGTCGACCCCGCCTGGGCGGCCTGCCGGTCGGCGATCTCCCGGGGCAGTCGCAGGGGCAGCGGTTCGCGGACCGGCTTCGCCTCCTGGCCCCGGTCCACCACCAGCCCGTGCAGGCACTCGACGAGCGGTCCGGCTGCGTCCGGGTCGGTCGCCACCCGCCCCTGGTAGACGCCACGGACCATCCAGCGGGGGCCGTCGATGCCGACGAAGCGCAGATCGGTGAACTGACCCTCCGGGGTACGCACCCGAGCCCTCAGCTCGACGCCGTACTCGCCCTCGCTCTCCTCGGCCGCCGTCCCCTCGTTGAACAGGGACTCGCGGATCTCCTGGCGCACCTCGTCCCAGATCCCCTCGGACCGGGGCGCGGCGAAGACACCGAGTTGCAGGGCGTTCTCCCCGTGCAACAGCACGACCTGCTGGACCACGCCGTCGGGATCGGCCTGGACCCGGATCTCCACGTCGGCGACCGCGGGGATGTGCAGGCTGCCGAGGTCGAGCCGGTCCACCCCGTCCGGGGCCTGCGACACGTCGTACGGACCCCGGTCCGGCACCCGGTCCTCGGTCGGGTCCAGCTCGGGCTGGTCGGCCGCCGACCGCCCGGACCGGCCGGACCGCTCGTCACGGGCGTGCCGTCCGCCACGTCCTCGAGAAAAGATCACCGTGCCGACCTTTCGTTGTGCTCGCTTGCGTCGCGGGGGGTCACCAGATCCGCGTGTCCGCCAGTCGAACCGTGCCCACCCTCACCCCGCGCGGTGGCGGGCAGCTCGTCGACCGGGTGGAAGCCGGCCCGTTCGACCCGCTGCACCACGAGTTGCGCGATCCGGTCGCCACGACAGATCTTCGCCGAGTTCGCCCGATCGTGGTTGATCAGGTTGACCATGATCTCGCCACGGTAGCCGGCGTCGACCGTACCGGGCGCGTTCAGCACCGTCACACCGAGCCTGGCCGCCAGCCCCGAACGCGGGTGGACCAGGCCGACGAACCCCTCCGGCAGGGCGATCGCGATTCCCGTACGGACCAGAACCCGCTCCCCCGGCGCCAACTCCACGTCCTGGGCCGAGAGCAGGTCGGCGCCCGCGTCACCGGGGTGTGCGTACACCGGTAGCGGTAGGTCCGGGTCGAGCTGACGCACGGGTACGGGCACAGCTTGGGTCACGGTCTCACTCTTCCGATCCGGTGGTCCGCTGGCGGTCGCCTCTATCCTGCCGGGTCACCCCGCCGCGCCGCGCCGTACCCTCACACTGTGGCACCAACTCGTCTCGATTCCGCCGCCGGACCCGGCACGGGCAGCGCCGACGGATACCGCGAACGGCTGCGCCTGCCCTGGTGGTGGTGGCTGACCGGGCTCGCCGCCGCGGCATTGCTGTCGATGGAGGTCTGGCTCGGCTCGAACGGGACCCGGGCGTGGCTGCCGTTTGTCGTGCTGCTGCCCGCGACCGCCGTCGGGCTGTGGCGGCTGGGCCGGATCGCCATCCGGGTGGACGGTGGCGAGTTGCTGGTCGACGACGCGCGGCTGCCGGTCGGGTTTGTCGCCGACGCGATCGCCCTGGACGCCAGCGGCCGGCGCGAGGTGCTCGGAGTGGGCGCCGACCCGCTCGCCTTCGTCGTCCAGCGCCCCTGGGTCGGCGGTGCCGTACAGGTGGTGCTCGACGACCCGGCCGACCCGACCCCGTACTGGGTGATCAGCTCCCGGCATCCGGTGCGGCTGGCCGAGGCGATCCTGGCCGCCCGGGGCGACCGGGACGACGCGCCCGACCGCTCCGCTCCCGCCAACGCGGGCTAGCCGGTCTCGCCGGGTCGGTGCTCCGGCTCCGCCTGCGGCGGGGCGGTGATCGCCCGGAACTGCTTGCGCAGGTCGGTACGGATCGCGTCGCCCAGCCCGAGGGTCGCCCGCCGGTTGAGGTAACCCGCCACCGCGGCTCCGGTCAACAGCGGGGCGAGCGTGGTCAGGTTGCGGCCGAAGCGCCGCAACAGCACGTCGCGCAGTTGCTTGCGGGCCGGCGCGCCGAGGATCGCGCTCACCCCCATGCCGGGCAGGAACGGGTTCACCCCGCGCCGGCTCGCCCAGGACTGGATCAGGGCGGTGGCCCGCTGGGTGCTGCTCCCCGGCACCGACACCCCGTACGCCTCGTGCAGCTCGCCGATCAACTTGATCTCGATGGTGACCACCGCGACCGTCTCCGCCGCCAGCAGCACCGGCGCGGAGAGCAGGCTCGGCGTGACGGCCCACTCGACCGCCGCCACCCCGCCACCGGCCGCACCGACCCCGGCGGTGGCGCGTGCCGCGTTGCGGATCAACCGCTCGGCGAGCGCGTCCCCGTCGAGGCCGTCGTAGTGCCGGCGCAGCGTCTCCCGGTCCCGGATCGGGATGTGCGGCACCACCTCGCCGACGACGTCGCTCATCCACCGGATCGCCGCCCTGGGCCGGAACAGGTCGCCCAGGCCGCGGGCGCGGACCTGGCCGACGAGCCGGCCCAGCAACCTGGTCCGACGCGCCGGTTCGAGGTCGTCCTCGGTCAGCGCGGCGATGGTCGCGCCGAGGTTCCCCTCGGCGCTCTTCGTCTCGGCGTCCGGTGCGGAATCCACCGGGCCGGTTCCCCCGGTCGGCGCCGGCACCCCCGCAGGGGTTTCCGGCGCCTGCTCGGAGCGGGTCATACGCCGACCTCCAGCCATGCCGGTCCGTCCAACGTCGAGTCGGTCGGATCGAGTCAAGCAGGTCAGCGCCACCCGCGCATCTCGAATCGAACGCGGTCCGTCCGCCGCCTCACCCTCGCCGCCCCCGGCGCCGGTGCGGCCTCAGGCGCACTCGCGGCAGATCAGCTCACCGTTGCGTTCCACCGCGAGCTGACTGCGGTGGTGCACGAGGAAACAGCGGGCGCAGCGGAACTCGTCCGACTGCATCGGCAGCACCTTCACCGTGAGCTCTTCGTCGGCCAGGTCTGCACCAGGAAGCTCGAAGCTCTCGGCAACTTCGGCCTCGTCGACGTCCACGGCGCCCGACTGTGAGTCGACGCGCCGGGCCTTCAGCTCTTCCAGGCTGTCCTCGCCGAGGTCGACCTCGTCGCGACGCGGGGCGTCGTAGTCGGTGGCCATCGGTTTCACTCTCCCATATCGATATAGTCGCTTCCGGTTGTAACGCCGGAAGACACTGTTTCGGTTCCCGCTGGCCGGTCGTCTTTTTCCGGTCCCCGACCCCGGCTCGGTGCCCGGGCCACGGCCGCCCGGGGGAACACCCCTGGCGAGCGCGGTACCTTACCCCCCATCGGGCGAGGCATGTATACCGCCCTCGCGGCATCCTTGTACGCCCGAGCGGCCAGAGTTGTTCCCAATGTGACTCAGGCGACACGAAGATAGGGGTAGCGGTAGTCCGAACGGCGTCGGCACGCCGGCAGGTTTGCCGGTTTCCGCGCCGGGCCGGACAACGGCTAGCCTCACCGGCATACTCGGTAGCCGACGGCGGCGGGGTCTCCCGTGCCGTACGGCGGCACCGACCACACCTGTACGGGGAGCCAACCAGATGAGTTTTGCCCGGGTGCGAGCGCTTGTCGTCGTCGGGGTGCTGGCGCTGCTCGCACTGACCTTCGTCATCACGGCGCTGTTGCGTGACTCCCAACGCGGGTCGGCCTCCGGCGACGCCTGTCCGGCCGGGTTCAAGCGGGCCAACGTCGTCCTGCGGGAGACCAAGGACATCAAGATCAACGTCTTGAACGCGACAGACACCGCCGGACTGGCCGCCAGCGTCGCCACCGACTTCAAGAACCGCAAGTTCCAGATCGTCAAGCAGGGCAACGACAAGAAGCGGGTCGACAGCGTGGCGGTGCTGCGCTTCGGCCCCAAGGGAGTCGGTTCGGCGCACCTGCTCAAGGCGTACTTCCTCAACGAGGCCGAGGACGAGTACGACCCGAACCGCGACGACGACACGGTCGACGTGGTGATCGGCAACAGCTACACCCAGCTCGCCACCACCACCGAGGTCAACCAGGCGCTCAGCGCCGCCGGGGCGCCGACGCCACCGCCGGGGTCGTGCGCCGACAAGAGCGGCGCCTAGGGCCCACGGCGACGCCGGTCTCCGGCCCGCCGCAGGATCCGGTCCCGCCGGCCGGTCGAGTGCCGGCCAGGATCTCCGCCGAGATCTCCACCGAAGGGTGGATCGATCCCGCCTCTTCAGGTGGGATCGATCCACCCTTCGGCTCAACGTGGGGTAGCCCCGGCGCCCGGGCGCGCTCGTCGGGTCCGACGCGGCGGGCGACCTCGTCGGGTCCGGCGCGGCGGGCGTTTTCGTCGGGCCACGGGGCGGGCGGACCGAACGCGAGACCGATCCGGCGCCGGCTACGGCCCGCCGGCCGCGTCGAGCTTGGCCAGTCGCTCGTGCAACGGCTCGAAGAGCGCGGGCGGCGCGGCGATCACCAGGTCCAGCCCGGCCGGGGCACCGTCCAGCCCGGCCACCCGGAGCCCCGCCTCGGTGGCGACCAGACCGCCCGCCGCGTGGTCCCAGGCGTTGAGGCCCTTCTCGTAGTAGGCGTCCACCCGGCCCTCGGCCGCCAGGCAGAGGTCCAGCGCCGCCGCGCCGAACCGGCGGATGTCCCGGACGTGGGCGATCAGTCCGGCGAGCACGTTCGCCTGGTGGGAGCGACGGGCCGGGTCGTACCCGAAGCCGGTGCCGACCAGCGCCTGACCGAGGTCCGTCTCGGTCGAACCGGCGAGCCGTCGGCCGTCGCGCCAGGCCCCGCCGCCCCGGGTGGCGGTCCACTCGTCCCCGGTGGCAGCGTTGATCACGACCCCGGCGACCACCTCGCCGTCCACCTCCGCGGCCAGCGAGACGGCGTACTGGGGCAGGCCGTACAGGTAGTTCACGGTGCCGTCGATCGGGTCGAGGATCCAGCGTACGGAGCCGGGCCCGGCGACCGTGCCGACGGCGGTGCCGTACTCCTCGCCGAGCACCGAGTCGGCCGGGCGGGCCTCCCGCAGGGCCGCCACGACCTGCCGTTCCACCGCCCGGTCGGCGGCGGTGACCACGTCGGTGACGGTGCTCTTGGTGGCCACCGCCGAAACTCCCTCGGTACGCATCCGTCGGGCGGTCCCGGCCGCCTCGCGGGCCACCCTGAGAGCGAGTTCCAGCAGTTCGTCGGCGCTGGGCCGAGTGCTGACCATGGCGTCCCCTTCTCGCACGGCTGCGACGTCCGCGCCGGACGCGAGTATCATCCTTACAAAGTCCACATGCGCTCCGAGTCGGCGGCCTCCAGCCGCCGTTTCGGCGTGCGGCGGGGGAGGATCCCCGCCGACGGCGTTACAATTCACGCCTGCCCACGCGCCACGGACCGCCGACAACCGGCTGGCCCGGGACTCGGGGGTCCCTCAACCAATCGGTCCGGCACGACGCCTAGCGCTGCGCTGGCCGACCCGGCCGTGCTCGCTCATCGCCTCCGGAAGGTCATTCGTGACAGAACCCCGCCACACCGGCGCCGACGTACGCTCCCTCACCGACACCCTGATCGCCCACGCGCAAAACGCCGGCGGCCAGCTCACGTCGGCTGAGCTGGCGCGCACGGTCGAGTCCGCCGAGGTGACCCCGGCCCAGGCCAAGAAGATCCTACGGGCGCTGTCCGACGCGGGCGTAACCGTCGTCGTCGACGGCTCCGCGAGCACCCGCCGCCGGGTCGCCGCCGCCCGGTCAGCGACTCCCGCCTCCAGGGCCACCACCGCAAAGGCAACCGCCAAGAAGGCCGCGCCGGCCCAGAAGCAGGCGCCCGCCGCCGACGAGGCCGCCCCGGCCCGTAAGGCCGCCGCCGCGCCCCGCGCCGCCGCCGAGAAACCCGCTGAGACGGCCGCCAGAGCCGCCAGCCGCACCGGCCGGGCCACCAAGGCGGCCGGGGCCGGTTCCGGCGCCACCGGCGCCGTGAAGGCGGCCAAGACCGCGGTCAAGACCAAGGGTGCCGAGGACGGCGTCGACGGCGACATCGATCCCGAGGAGCTTGCCGCCGAGATCGAGGACGTCGTCGTCGAGGAGCCGGCCGAGCTGACCCAGGCGGCCGAGTCCGACGCGGCGAACTCCGCGACGGACAACGACTTCGAGTGGGACGACGAGGAGTCCGAGGCGCTCAAGCAGGCGCGTCGTGACGCCGAGCTGACCGCCTCCGCCGACTCGGTCCGGGCCTACCTCAAGCAGATCGGCAAGGTCCCACTGCTCAACGCCGAGCAGGAGGTCGAGCTGGCCAAGCGGATCGAGGCGGGCCTCTACGCCGCCGAGCGGATCCGCGCGGCCGAGGAGGGCGAGGAGAAGCTCGTCATCCAGATGGCACGGGACCTCGGCTGGATCTCCCGGGACGGGGAACGGGCGAAGAACCACCTGCTGGAGGCGAACCTCCGCCTGGTGGTGTCGCTGGCCAAGCGTTACACCGGTCGCGGCATGGCCTTCCTCGACCTGATCCAGGAGGGCAACCTCGGCCTCATCCGCGCCGTCGAGAAGTTCGACTACACCAAGGGCTACAAGTTCTCCACCTACGCCACCTGGTGGATCCGCCAGGCCATCACCCGCGCCATGGCCGACCAGGCCCGCACCATCCGCATCCCGGTGCACATGGTCGAGGTGATCAACAAGCTGGGCCGGATCCAGCGCGAGTTGCTCCAGGACCTGGGCCGCGAGCCCACCCCGGAGGAGCTGGCGAAGGAGATGGACATCACACCCGAAAAGGTGTTGGAGATCCAGCAGTACGCCCGGGAGCCGATCTCGCTCGACCAGACCATCGGCGACGAGGGCGACAGCCAGCTCGGCGACTTCATCGAGGACTCCGAGGCCGTGGTCGCGGTCGACGCGGTCTCGTTCTCGCTCCTGCAGGACCAGCTCCAGCAGGTGCTGCAAACGCTCTCCGAGCGCGAGGCGGGCGTGGTCCGGCTGCGCTTCGGGCTCACCGACGGGCAGCCCCGCACCCTCGACGAGATCGGCCAGGTGTACGGGGTGACCCGCGAGCGGATCCGGCAGATCGAGTCGAAGACGATGTCGAAACTGCGCCATCCGTCCCGGTCCCAGGTTCTTCGGGACTATCTTGACTGACCCCGGAACGTCAACCAGTTGTGTCGGTTTGATCACCAGGTGTACAACACCCGATAGCGATCGGCCGGTTTCCCGGTTGTGATCGTTGACGTGGCACCCTTGGTGCACGGCACACTGTCTCTACCACGTGTGACCTCGGTCCCCCGCGGGCACACTGGGAAGGCCACACCCCGCCAGGGTGTTGCAGGATAGGTGAGCAACGACCGAAGAGAGTGTTCATCGGTGACGACCCGAGGAGGAAGGCGATGACCCCGACCCTCACGCCGCCGCCCGAGACGGTGGCTCCCCCAGCCGCCGATGAACGGTGCGACCGCTGCAACGCCGCCGGCAAGCTCCGGATCACCCTCGCGGGTGGGAGCGAGCTGGTGTTCTGTGGACATCACGCGAACAAGTACGCCGAGGATCTGGTGAAGATCACGGTCCGGTTCGCGGCTGACCCGGATTTCACGTGGCGTGGCGCCGATCTGATGGCGAACTGATACGAATCCCTAGATAGCCTGCCGGAGGTACCCAGACGGGTGCCTCCGGTTGACTATCTCCCGCCCCTGACCGCCGCCGAGCCAGCAATCCGACTGGCCGGTACGGACAGGGACGATCGACGCGTCACGACCGGCCGTGGCTCGTACCCTCCCGAAGGGGTGGCACGGGGCGCGGCCGTCGTCGTGCCGGGACGTTCCTCCCGGTACGGGTCAGAGGGTCTGCACGGTGGCGATGCGCTCTTCCAACTGCTCGATGGTGGCCTGCGCGCTCGGCGGGCCACCACAGATCCGGCGCAGCTCCGCGTGGATCTTCCCGTGCGGCAACCCGGTGCGGTGGTGGTGCGCCGCGACCAGGGTGTTGAGCTGACGGCGCAGCACCACCCGGCGCTCCCCCGCGCTCCGGGGCGCGGACGGCTCCCGGGGCGCCGGCACCGGATCCTCGGCCGCCCGGCGCCGCTTGGCGGCCAACTGCTCCGCCTGACGCTTGTTCAGCAGCACCGCCACCTGGTCGGCGGTGAGCAGCCCGGGCAGGCCCAGATACTCCTCCTCCTCCGGCGTACCGGCCTGGGCGGTGGTGCCGAAGGAGGCGCCGTCGAAGATCACCTGGTCCAGGTGGGCGGTCGCCTCCAGCACCTCGAACCGCTTCTCCAGCTCACCGCTGGCCTTCTCCTCGCGCTGCGCCCGTTCGAGCAGGTCGTCCTCGAAGCCCTCGCGCTTCTTCGGCTCGCCGAGCACGTGGTCCCGCTCGGCCTCCAACTCGCTGGCCAGCCCGAGCAGGTGCGGCACGCTGGGCAGGAAGACCGAGGCGGTCTCCCCGGTTCGGCGGGCCCGGACGAACCGGCCGATCGCCTGGGCAAAGTAGAGCGGGGTCGAGGCGCTGGTCGCGTAGACCCCGACCGCGAGTCGGGGGATGTCGACCCCCTCGGAGACCATCCGTACGGCGACCATCCAGCGCTGCTCGGAGGCGGCGAACGCGGCGATCCGGGCGGACGAGCCGACGTCGTCGGAGAGCACCACGACGGCCTTCTCACCGGTGACCCGCTCGATCAACCGCGCGTACGCCCGTGCCGCCTGCTGGTCCGTGGCGATCACCAGACCACCGGCGTCGGTCATGCCGCCGTCCCGCAGCACCTGTAGCCGCGCGTCGGCGGCCCGCAGCACCTGTGGCATCCAGTCGCCGGCCGGGTCCAGCACCGTCCGCCACGCCTGGGCGATCAGGTCCGGGGTCATCGGATCGCCGAGCCGGGCGGCCAACTCGTCGCCCGCGTTGGTACGCCACCGGGTCTCGCCGGAGTAGGCGAGGAAGATGACCGGCCGCACCACCCCGTCACGGAGCGCGTCGGCGTAGCCGTAGGTCGAGTCCGCGCGGGAGCGTGGCAGCCCGTCACCGCCGCGCTCGTACGTCACGAACGGGATCGGGTTGTCGTCGGACCGGAACGGCGTACCGGTGAGCATCAGGCGTCGTACGGCCGGTTCGAAGGCGGCCTTGACCCCGTCCCCCCAGGTACGGGAGTCGCCGGCGTGGTGCACCTCGTCCAGGATCACCAGCGTCCGCCGGGTCATCGTGCGCCGGCGGTGCACCTGCGGCGCCATGCCCACCTGGGCGTAGGTGACGACCGCACCGTGGAAGTCGGTCGAGGAGTGCAGGTCGGCGTTGCGGAACGCGGCGTCGAGCTGGATGCCCACCCTCGCCGCGGCGAGGGCCCACTGGGTCTTCAGGTGTTCGGTCGGGGCGACAACGGTGACCGCCTCGACGGTGCCGTCGCAGAGCAGTTCGGCGGCGATCCGCAGCGCGAAGGTGGTCTTACCCGCGCCCGGGGTGGCGACCGCCATGAAGTCCTCGGACCGACGGCGCAGGTATCCCACCAGCGCCTTGCGCTGCCAGTCCCGCAGCGCCGGGAAGGTGTCGATCACCGGCAGTCGGGCACCCACGCGAGAACTCCCCTCCGGCTACCGGAACGAACCGGTCGCGGACCGCCGGAATCGCGGTGCGCCGGTGGTAGCGGTAACGGCGGACCATGAAAACGCCCCCGCGTCCCAGGTGGCGCGCGAAGGCCGTCCCAGCATAACCAGGCGGGGCCGAGCGGCCCAGGCGACACCACCGCCCCACCGGTCACACTCCCGGCCGTCTGGCCCCCTCGTCCCCGCCACCCGCGACGGCGTCGCCGCGCTCCGTATCCGGGTCCGACCGTCGGCGTGGCCCCGGGACCGGGACCATCGGGATCGGGGCCGACCAACGCCGCCGCAACGCCACCAGGCGCAGGCCGAGGACGAGCACCATCGCGCCGACCAGCGGCAGCGGCCCGGTCACCCCGGCGAAGTCGAGGGTGACCACCACGATCGCCCCGGCGAGCGCGGCCACCGCGTAGATCTCCCGACGGAACATCACCGGGATCTCCCCGGTGAGCAGGTCCCGGGCCAGACCGCCGCCGATCCCGCTGAGCATGCCGATCAGCACCGCACCGACCGGCGGCACGTCCGCGTCGAGCGCCTTGAGGGTGCCGGTGACGGTGAACAGGGCCAGACCGGCCGCGTCGAGGATCAGGACGGCGGGGCGTAGCCGGGCCAGTTGTGGATGCAGCCAGAAGACCGCCGCCGCGGTCACCGCGGCGGTGACCGCGTAGCGCCAGTCAGCGAATGCCAGGGGTGGGACCTCGTTGATCACCAGGTCCCTGAAGATCCCACCACCGAGGGCCGCGACGAACCCGACAAAGACCACGCCGAACAGGTCGAGCCGCTTCACCACCGCGGCCGACGCGCCGGACGCGGCGAACACGGCCACGCCGAGCAGGTCGGCGAGGAGCAGGGCGGTCGAGGTGGTCACCGCAAGATGTTACGTGCCCTGACCGCGTACGCCCGCGACTCAGTCGCGCATCGAGTCGTAGATCTCCTTGCACTGCGGGCAGACCGGGGAACCCGGCTTGGCCGCCTTGGTGACGGGAAACGTCTCGCCGCAGAGGGCGATCACGAAGGTCCCCATGACCGCACTCTCGGCGATCTTCTCTTTCCGGACATAATGGAACATTTCCGGCCCGGTGTCGGCATCCTTCAACTCCGGACGCTCGAGAACCTCAGTGCTCACGTCGGTAATACCTCCCAGAATGACCCCGCAACTTTCCAGTTTGGCAGGTCACCGACGCGGGGTCCACCGGAACGGCCACCCGCCGGCCCCGTACGGTGATCAACGTGACCAAGTTCAACATCCGGTACGGCGCCGAGGTGGCCGACGCCCGGCGCGACGGGCGCCCGATCGTGGCGCTGGAGAGCACCATTGTCTCGCACGGGCTGCCCCGCCCCGACAACCTCCGGGTCGCCCGGGAGATCGAGCAGGCGGTCCGGGCCACCGGCGCCGTACCCGCCACCATCGGCATGGTCGAGGGCCAACTGGTGGTCGGCCTCGACGACGCCCAACTGACCCGCCTCGCCAGCACCGACGGGGTGGCGAAGCTCTCCGTACGCGATCTCGCGGTGGCCGCCGCGACCGGCGCGGACGGTGCCACCACCGTCGCCGCGACCAGCGCGGTCGCCGCCGCCGCCGGGATCGGGGTCTTCGCCACCGGCGGGCTCGGCGGGGTGCACCGCGAGGCGGCACAGACCTTCGACGAGTCGGCCGACCTGACCGCCCTGGCCCACACCCCGATCGCGGTGGTCTGCGCCGGGGTGAAGTCGATCCTCGACGTCGGCGCGACCCTGGAACGGCTGGAGACCCTCGGGGTGACCGTCGTCGGCTACCGCAGCCGCCACTTCCCCGGGTTCTTCATCACCGACAGCGGATTCACGCTCGACTGGGCGCTGGAGACACCCGAGCAGATCGCCACCATGCTGGCCGCCCGCGCGGACCAGGGCGTGCAACCCGGCGGTGTGATCGTGGCGAACCCGCTGCCGGTCGACGAACAACTCGACCCGGACCTGCACGACCGGACGCTGGCCGACGGACTCGCGCTGATGGCCGAGCACGGGGTGACCGGCAAGGCCGTGACACCCTTCCTGCTCTCCCACTTCCACTCGTCCACCGGCGGCGCCAGCCTCGCGGTCAACGTACGGATCATCCTGCGGAACGCGACCCTGGCCGGGCAGATCGCGGTGGCCGCCGCGACCGGGGCCGGCACCGTCGCCGGATGAGCGGGGCGGCGCGGATCATCGCGGTCGGCGACATCGTCACCGACGTGCTCGCGGTGCTCTCCGGGCCGCTGGCCACCGGCTCGGACACCCCGGCGGACATCCAACTCACCGGTGGCGGCCAGGCCGCGAACACGGCGGCCTGGTTGGCCTCGCGGCGGCACCCGGTAACCCTGGTCGCGGTGGTCGGTGACGACGAGCCGGGCCGGGCCCGAGTCGCGGAGCTGACCGCCGTCGGCGTCGACTGCGCGGTACGTCACTGCGCCGAGGCGCCGACCGGAACGGTGATCGTGCTCGCCGGGCAGGGCGACCGCACGATGGTCAGCGAACGCGGGGCCAACGTTTGGCTGGCCCCGGCCGACGTGGACTCGGCCCTGACCCACGCTCCGGACGCACGACACCTGCACCTGTCCGCGTACACCCTGTTGGACCCCCGGTCGCGCGGCGCCGGCCGGCACGCGCTCGCCGCCGCCCGCGAGCGCGGCCTCACCACCAGCGTCGACGCGGCCTCCGCCGAACCGCTGCGGCGGCTCGGCGCCGCGCTCTTCCTGGACTGGGTACGCGAGGTCGACCTGCTGCTGGCCAACGCCGACGAGGCACTGGTGCTCGCCGGCACCGGGAACGCCCTCGCCCAGGCCGCGCGACTGACCGGGGCGGTACGGCACGCGGTGGTGAAACGCGGCGGCGCGGGTGCGGTCTGGGCGACCCGGGACGGTACGACCGCGGAGGCACCGGCCCACCGGGTTCCGGTACGGGACGTGACCGGGGCGGGTGACGCCTTCGCGGCGGGCCTGCTGTCCGCCTGGGTGCGGGGCGCGGATCCGGCCACGGCACTGACCCTCGGTGGCGAACTCGGAGCGGTTGCGGTCAGTACGGTCGGCGCCCGACCTCCGGCGTGACCGCCCCGCGCCCCAGGTCTCAGCTCGATCCACCCGGGCGTCGTCTCAGGCGTGGTCCTCCCGCCCGGCGAGCCCTCCCAGCGAATCTCGCCCGGCCGGACAACCTCGGGATGTCACCCCCGCCTGTCAGCCTGGCGGAGCATCTCGTCGGTCTCGGGGTCGGCCATGAGCTCGCGGACCTCCTGCGCACAGCGGCAGCCAGCGGCGATCTTGGCCGCCCACTTCAGCGCGTCTTCGCGTGAGGGCACGTCAAGGACCACAAACCCGCCGATGACCTCCTTGGTCTCCGGGAAAGGGCCATCGGTCACCGTCCCGTCCGTGGCCACGACGCTCGCCCTCTGCCTTTGAAGCCCGGTGCCGAACACCCAGACGCCGGCGTCCACCGCCTCCTGGACCACCGCGTGCGAGGCCTTGCCCACGTCGGCCATCTCCTCGTCGGGGATGTGGTCCATCGCACCGTCATTGAACGAAATCAAGTACCGCGTCATCCCACGACTCCCTTGTCCCGGCAGCCCCCGTCGGCCACCTGTCACCTGTCACCTGTCACCTGTTCCACGAACGACGAACCCCGTACTCGACGCCCTGCCCAAAAGAATCTTCCGACGGAAGCTCCGCCGCTCCATACGGGGTGGGGGCGGGGCGGACCGGCGGGTGGTGGGCGGAATGTTCCGTTTGCGAGGTTTTTGGGCTTGATCAACTTGGGTTGGGGTCATGATCGGCGGAATGTTGGCTGGGTCGGGGTCGTTATACATCGCGTACGACCGGAGCAGCGCCGAGGCGTCCCCCGCCTCGTAGAGCCTGTGGCCTCGTACTTCTTCCCGAGTGACGCACCTGTGTCCCCCACGTGTGTGCGCCTCGGAACCCCCGAATGGAAGGTGAACCATCGTGAAGACGACCATGACCCGATGGCTCCCGGCTGTCGCGGAGACCTCGTTCGTTCGTAGGACCGCCCTGGGTGTTGCCGGCCTCGCCTTTGTCGGCGGCGCCGTCGCCGGCCCCGCGAGCCACGCGTTCGCGTCCCCGGCCGAGCAGACCGCCCCGGCCATGACCACCGTCGCCGCCGTGAGCGCCGACAGCAAGCCGGCCATGGACAAGCTTTCCCCGCACGGCACCCAGGGTGCGCAGTCGCACATCAGTCTGAGCAAGGATCAGCTTGCCAACGCCAAGGCCATTACAGATACGGCCAGGAAGCTCGGCATGGGTGAGCGTGGCGCGGTCATCGCGGTCGCCACCTCGATGCAGGAGTCGAAGCTGGAGAACCTGGGTCACCTCGGTGACATGAACGACCACGACTCGTTGGGTCTGTTCCAGCAGCGCCCCAGCTCCGGTTGGGGTTCGCCCGAGCAGATCACCGACCCGGTGTACGCCTCGACGGCGTTCCTGAAGGGTCTGAAGCAGGTTGACGGTTGGCAGGACATGCCGCTGACCGATGCCGCGCAGAAGGTTCAGGTGTCGGCGTTCCCGGACGCGTACGCGCAGTGGGAGGACCAGGCCGCGCACATCGTGCAGGACGTCTGGACCAAGTAAGCACCACAGCACAGCGACACGAGCAAGCACCACCGTTGGTTGACAGAACGAGAGCCGGGCACCCCAGGAGGGTGCCCGGCTCTCGTCGTCCTGTCTTTCGGAGCCCGACCGGTCGGGCCACTGGTCCCGCCCGATCAGGGCTCGGCGTCGATGACCGGGTGCGGTCGCTCCTCGGCGGTGAGGGTGCGGGGCGGAGTGTCGTCGAGGTGGCGTTGCCGGAACCGGGCGAGCCGATGCTGGTCCTTGGGCGGGCGGTCGTTGGCGAGCAGCACGGCCAGCCAGGGCACGAGGACCATGCCGACGGCACAGAGCGGCAGCCAGAGCCAGAGCAGGGGCGCCTTGACGCCGACCAGGATGGCACCGGCGACGATGCACACCACCCGGATGCTCATCATCACGACGTAGCGCACCTGACGGCTGTGCAACTGCTCCTGCTGGCTCCGTGAGGCGTCGGTGATGAGTATTGGCTGGTACGCCTGGTGCTTCACACGGTCCTCCTCGGGGTGCCGCTCCATCCTCGCACCCGCCGGGCGACACCGCCGAGGAGCTGACCAGCAAAATTCGTGTTACGTACGTGGTACGCTCGCCGCGTGGGCAGCAGGTTCAGCTTCACCGACGAGGCGCTGGACAACCTGAAGGTCTACGGCGTCTCCTCGGGTGAGGTCTGGGAGGCCCTGCACAGCACGCGGCGGGTCATCCGACACCTCGGCGACGACGTGATGGTCGTGTACGCGACCGCACGGCGGGGGCGACGGCTGGCCATCCTGCTCGCCGAGGCCGACCACGGTGACAACGACTGGGACATCCTCTCCGCACGCGACCTCAGCGACAGCGAATCCAAGCGCTACGAGGAGGCGATCCGGGGATGGCGACGATGAGGAGGCGGTGACGATGAACCGACACGACGCGACCAAGCACTTCCACGAGAGTGGCGACCGGCTCGCGGACCTGATCGACGACAGCCAGCCGGTCGAGCTTCCCACACCCGACACCGAGGTGCCGATGGTCAGCCGATCGGTGCGGCTGCCGGTGGAGACGTACGAGCGGGTGCGGGAGGCCGCCGAGGCGCGGGGCATCGGGGTCACCACGCTCATGCGCCAGTGGATCGAGGCTGGCCTCGCCGACCTGGACGACTCCGCGACCGTGTCGCTGGCTGACGTACGCCGGGCGCTGGCCTCCCTCGCCCACCCGACCGCCGCCTGAGGCCACCGGCCGGGGTGGCTCGGCCCGCTGGCCGTCAAACCTTCGCGGCGGCCTTCACCTGCTTCTTGTACTCGCGAACCTTGGTCAACGACTCTTCGTCAACGATGTCCGCCACGGAGCGGTACGCCCCCTCTTCTCCGTACCCGCCCGCGGCCTGCCGCCATCCGTCCGGCTGTACTCCGTACTGCTTGCCCAGCAGTGCCACGAAGATCTGCGACTTCTGCTTCCCGAATCCAGGCAGTGCCTCGATTCGCTTCAGCAACTCCTTGCCGTCACTCACGTTGGTCCAAAGCGCCGAGGCGTCCCCGCCATACTGATCAACCAGTACCCGACACACCTGCTGGGTCCGGGTCGCCATGGCCTTCGGAAAACGGTGCAGCGCCGGAGGAGTCGAGAAGATCTCGATTAACTGATCAGGGTCGTAATCGGCTACTTCTGCTGCGGTCGGCTCATGCCCAAGTCTTTGCGCGAGCACGTACGGTGACGTGAATGCCTTTTCCATCGAGATTTGTTGATCAAGAGTTAGGCCGATCACGACAGCCAGCGGGTCGCGACCTAGCAGGTCATTCGCTTCAGGCGGAACAGGCAGGGACAGCTTCATGTCACTCATTTTGCCCGGCCGGTGTTGTCCCGCCACGCGTGACCCAGGGTCACGACAACCCGGGGCACAAATCCGAGCCTACTCGTTGGCGATGTCTCAACCGAGCCACCCCCAGAGCTTCCCCCGACCCGCCGAGCGGCCCGCCGCCCCGACCGGGTTCGGCCGCCCCGCCGCCGGCTAACCTCGGCATCGTCCGCCCGCCACCGCACGGCTCGCCGCCGGAACCAACCGGCAGACGAACCTCGGTACCGCCCGCTCGGCGAGCACCGACAACGGTGTGACGGACGGTAGCCGTACCCGGAAGGAGCACCAGTCGTGACGACATCATCCCGGCCCGACCTCGCCGCCCAGCTCGACCTCGCGCCCCACCCCGAGGGTGGCTGGTTCCGCGAGACTTGGCGGTCCGCGCACACCTTCAACCCCCAGGGGTACGCCGGGGAACGCAACGCCGCCACCGCGATCCACTTCCTGCTCGCCCCGGGCGAGGAGTCCCGCTGGCATCTCGTGCGCTCGGACGAGCTGTGGTTCTGGCACTCCGGCGGCCCGCTGCGCCTGCGGTTCGGCGGGACCGGGACGGAGCCGGCGGCCGAACCGGTCGAGGTGCTGCTCGGCGCCGACGTGGCGGCCGGTCAACGCCCCCAGGTGCTGATCCCGGGCGGGACGTGGCAGGCCGCGGTGCCGGCCGGCGACCAGCCGGTGCTGGTGAGCTGCGTGGTGGCACCGGGGTTCGATTTCGCGGACTTCGAGTTGCGCTGAGGGGGTTGCGGCCGGCCGGATCGGCGGGAGCGGGCAGGATGGCGGGGTGGACGAAAACGACATGCTCCTCTCCGCCACCGGCGTCGACCAGCTTCGCACCGCGCTCACCAACGCCGGTTACACCTCGAGCGGCATCGCCGAACGGCTCGGTCCGCAGGCGACCAGCGGGATGGCCCGCAACGACTTCCGGGCGGCGCTGCGGGTCACCGCCGACCGTGACCCGCTCGGCACGCTGATCCGCCTGTTCGTCTGCGCCCAGACCGAGCCGGAGCCGGCCGTGGCGGCGGCCCTCGCGCCGCTGCCGCTCACGGAGGCACTCCAGGCCGGTCTGGTCGAGCGGGTCGACGGCGGCCTGCGCCAGGGCATCGACCTGGAGCCGTACGGGGACGCCTGGTGGGCGCTCTCCGACGTGCCGGCGAGCGCCCGGCCCGGCCGACCGCTCGCCGCCGACCATGTGCTGGGCATCGGCGGGGCGTCCACCACGCTCGTCGGCGCCACCGTCCGGCGGCCCGTCGACACCGCCCTCGACCTCGGCACCGGCTCGGGTGTGCAGGCACTGCACCTGGCCACCCACGCCCGCCGGGTCACCGCGACCGACGTCTCCGCCCGGTCGCTGCGCTTCGCGGCGACCACCGCCGCGCTGAACGGCCAGAGCTGGGAGCTGCTGTACGGGGACATGACCTCGCCGGTGGCCGGGCGCCGGTTCGACCTGGTGGTGAGCAACCCGCCGTTTGTCGTCGGGCCGGGGACCACCACGCACAGCTACCGCGACTCCGGTCGGGTGGGTGACGGCATCGCGGCCGAACTGGCGGCTGCCGCGCCGGACCTGCTCACCGAGGGCGGCACCATGCAGTACCTGGCCAACTGGGTGCACATCGCGGGTGAGGACTGGGGCGAGCGGGTGGCCGGCTGGTTCGCCGGGACCGGTCTGGACGCCTGGGTGATCCAGCGCGAGGTGGCCGACCCGATGGCGTACGTCGACCTCTGGCTGGCCGACGCGAGCGAGGCCGCCGACCCGCACCGGGTGGCGGCGTGGCTGGACTGGTTCGACGCGCAGAAGGTGGAGGGGGTCGGCTTCGGTGTGATCAACCTGCGCCGGTCCGGCCACGACAACCCGGTGGTACGGGTCGAGGACCTGCGCCAGCCGGTGCAGCCGCCGATGGGCGACCAGATCGCCGCCTGGTTCGACCGCCAGGACTGGCTCCGCGTACGCGACACCGACGCGCTGCTGGCCAGCCGCTACCGGATGGCCGAGGGGCTGACGCTGCGGCAGGAGGCGACCATGGGTCCGGAGGGCTGGGCCGTGGACCGTCAGGTTCTCGCGATGCCGCACGGGCTGCGGTGGAGCGAGGAGGTCGACCCGCTGGTGCTGGCCCTGGTCGGCGGCGCCGACGGGCAGTTGCCGCTGCGTGACCAGTTGGCGGTGCTCGCGGTGGCGCACGAGGTGCCGGTGGAGGAGCTGGCCGAGGCGGCCGGGCCGATCGTCGCCCACCTGGTCGAGCGGTCCGTGATCACGCCGGTCGCGGACTGAGCGCGATGCGTACGGTGGTCCAGACGGTCAGCCGGGCCAGCGTCACGGTCGACGGGGAGGTGGTGGGCGAGATCTCCGACGGGTTGCTGGTGCTGGTCGGGGTGACCCACACCGACACGGCGGCGACGGCCGAGACGATGGCCCGGAAGGTGCACGAGCTGCGCATCCTCGACGGCGAACGGTCTGCCTCGGAGCTGGCGGCGCCGGTGCTGGTGGTCAGCCAGTTCACCCTGTACGGCGACGCCCGTAAGGGGCGTCGGCCGAGTTGGGGAGCGGCGGCACCGGCCGAACTGGCCGAGCCGCTGGTGACGGCGTTCGCCGAGGCGCTGCGGGCCCGTGGGGCGAAGGTCTCCACGGGGCAGTTCCGGGCGCACATGCTGGTCGAGAGCGTGAACGTCGGCCCGTGCACGATTCTGCTCGACCTCTGACCGTCCCGTCCCTGACCGTCCCGTCCCTGACCGTCCCGTCCCTGACCGTCCCGTCCCCCGCTCGGTGCCTCTGGCCGGGCGGGGGACGGCGGTGCAGGGTCAGAAGAACAGGCCGCGCTGGCGCATCGACTGGCGCAGCCAGCCATCGAGCTGGGCGTTCCAGTCGGTCCGGTCGGCGGTGGCGTAGTCGACGGTGAACCGGCCGAACGCGTCGCGCCCCTCGGTGAAGACGCCGCCCCGCTTGTCGAGTTCGAGCACCACCTGAAGGTGCTGCGGCGTCCCGACGAAGGTCAGCTCGAGCTGGTTGATCGCGCGGGCGTACTGGGGGGCGGGGTAGAACTCGATCTCCTGGTAGAACGGGAGCGTCTGCTGCACACCGTAGATCCGGCCGCGCTCGACGTCGGCCCGGGTGAAGCGGAAGCCGAGGCGGAGCAACGCGTCCAGGATCCGCTCCTGCGCCGGCAACGGATGGACCGCCACGGCGTCCAGGTCGCCCTTGTCGACCGCGCGGGCCACTTCGAGCTCGGTACGCAGCCCCATCGTCATGCCGTGCAGGTGCTGACCGTAGACCTCGGTGATCGGCGTCTCCCAGGGCACCTCGAACCGGAACGGGATCTCGTGGCGCTGCCCGCTCTCCAGTCGGAACGAGCCGGTGGCCCGCTGGCGCTGGAACTCCTGCGTGGTGTCGTACTCGCCGTCGCCGCTCTCCACCTCGACCCGGGTGACCAGGCCGAGCGCGACGTACTCGATGTCCACCGCGTGGTCGCCGCCGGCGACCTGGATCCGCCCCTCGAGGTGACCACCCGGCCGGCAGTTCGGGTTGTCCAGGACGGTCTCCACCGACGGACCCCCCACGCCCATAGCCTGCATCAGTCTCTTGAAGACCACGCCGTCCTCCGTTGGCAATCGTCGGCTGAGTCGCTGCCCGCGGCTCTCCCTGCTGGCCGCGTGGCCGGTCGGTGGCACAGTAGTCCGTCCCGGCAAGCCCGGATCCCGGCAGAAAAAGATTATCGACATAACACCGTGAATCAGTCGATTCACCCGGGCGAACTACCGGTTTCATGCCACCCCGACGATTGCCTCACCTCCGCTTCACGCCCCACCGGCCAAGCTGGTTTCCGTCGGCGCCACACGGCCGCCGGTACGCACCACTTAGTCGACGCGGGGAGGCGACTGAAGATGGTCCTACAACTGACTCAGAACGAACTTCACCCGGCCGCCATCAACGGGCCAGATAGCACCAGATTCACCACCGCCGGCACCGTGTTCGGCGACAACACCGCCGGCGACAACCTGGTCGACCTCGACGCGACCGACGAGCGTGGCGTCTCCGCCGACCTGGTGCGCGCGTACCTCAACGGCATCGGGCGGACCAAGCTGCTCACCGCCGTACAGGAGGTCGATCTGGCCAAGCGGATCGAGGCGGGCCTGTACGCCGAGGAGAAGCTGGCCGCCGAGCCGACCGCGTCGCTGCGGCGGGACCTGGAGATCGTCGCCGACCAGGGCCGGCTGGCGAAGAACCACCTGCTGGAGGCGAACCTCCGCCTGGTGGTGAGCATCGCGAAGCGTTACACCGGTCGCGGCATGGCCTTCCTCGACCTGATCCAGGAGGGCAACCTCGGCCTCATCCGCGCCGTCGAGAAGTTCGACTACACCAAGGGCTACAAGTTCTCCACCTACGCCACCTGGTGGATCCGCCAGGCCATCACCCGCGCCATGGCCGACCAGGCCCGCACCATCCGCATCCCGGTGCACATGGTCGAGCAGGTCAACCGGATGGTCCGGGCCCGGCGCGACCTCGCCGGCTCGCTCGGCCGCGAACCCACCGTGGCCGAGGTGGCCGTCGCGCTGGGGGTGCCGGAGTTCCAGGTGATCGAGCTGATCTCGTACGACCGCGAGCCGGTGAGCCTGGACCAGGCCGTCGGCGAGGACGGCGAGAGCGCGCTCGGTGACTTCGTCGCCGCGGTCGACCCGCGCGAGGAGCCCGGTGACGCGGTCTCCCAGGGCATGCTCCGCAACGAGGTGGAGATCGTGCTGGCCACCCTGTCGCAGCGCGAGCAGGCGGTTATCCGGCTCCGGTTCGGGCTGGACGACGGCCGGCAGCGCACCCTCGACGAGGTGGGCCGGGAGTTCGGGCTCTCCCGGGAACGGATCCGGCAGATCGAGAAGGTGACCCTGATCAAGCTGCGGGACCCGTCCCGCGCCGACCGGCTGGAGGCGTACGCCAGCTAAGCAACCACGGTCGGGCACCAGGACCCCCCGTCGACAGCGGTTCGCGTCGACCGGGGGTCCTTCGGTGTACCCACCGGTGGCTTCCGGCACCGACCCGCGCCACCGCCCCGCCCCGGGGTGAGAGAGTGCGGGGATGAGAGTCGCGAACCTCGGCCTGCGGTTCCTGCTGGAACTCTGCGCCCTGGTCGCACTGGCGTACGGCGGTTGGCTGGCCGGGGGCCCGCAGTTCTGGCAACGGATCCTGCTCGCGGTGCTGGCGCCGCTCGCCGCCGCGTTGATCTGGGGCAGGTGGGTCGCGCCGAAGTCGGACCGGAAACTCGCCGACCCGCTCCGGCTGGTCCCGGAGTGGGTGGTCTTCGGCGCCGCGACCGCCGTACTGGTCGTCAGCGGTCATCCGGTCCTCGGCGCGGCGCTGGCCGTACTCGCCGCTGCCAACCGCCTGGTGCTGTGGCGTCTCGGCAGCGACACCGACGGCCGGGTTACCGGTTAACAAGGGCCCCTTGTACTACCGGATGCGATAACAAGGGGCCCTTCCTTTCGGGTCAGAGGCGGCGGGGGCCGGTGTCGGGGCGGGGCGCGGAGGCGGGCGGGGAGAGGTCGATCTGGGCGTGCAGCACCGACAGGCCGTCCGGTCGGGCGAGCACCGGGTTGAGCCGCAGGGAACGTACCCGGGGCTGCTCGTCCACCAGCCGACCGACCCGTTGCAGCAGGTCGGCCAGCGCCTGCCGGTCGACCGGGTCGGCGCCCCGGTAGCCGCGCAGCAGCGGTGCCGCCCGTGGCTCGTCGACCAGCGCCTGGGCGTCCCGGTCGGTCAGCGGCGCGGCCCGCCACGCCCGGTCGCCGAGCAGTTCGGTCGCCACCCCGCCCAGCCCGAACCCGACCACCGGGCCGAAGGTGGGATCCTCGACCGCCTCGACCACGCAGGCCACGCCGGGGGTGACCATCGGCTGCACCAGGACCCGGGGGCCGAACCGCTCGGCGATCTCCCGGTACGCCCGGCGTACCTCCGCGTCGTCGGTCCGGTCCAGCCGAACCGCCCCCAGGTCGAGCCGGTGCCTGAGCCCCTCCCGCGCCGCCTTGAGCGCCACCGGGTAGCCCCGTTCCCCGGCCGCCGCCACCGCCGCGTCGGCGGAGTCGACCAGGGTGGACGGTACGACCACGATCCCGTACGCGGCGAGCAGGCGCTCGGCGAGGCCGGTCCCCTCCGGCGTTCCCGACCTGCCGTCGGTGGACCAGTGACCACCGACGACCCACCCGGGGGCGAGTACGTCCCGGGCCGCCTCGGGCTCGATCCCGGCCAGTTCGGGCAGGTGGCCGACGGGCCGGCGCAGCCAGTCGGCGTACCCGGCCACCCGGGACAGTGCGCGTACCGCCTCCTCCACGGTGGGGTAGGACGGCACGCCCGCCGGTGGTCGACCGACCGGGAAGGTCGCCACCGTCGGTCGGTCACCGGCGAGCGCGACACTCGCCACCGCCGACGCGAAGTCGGCGTCCTCGCCGACGAGCTGTCCGGGCAGCGGCGGGGCGAAGTGCACCAGCAGAGCGTCCACCGCCGGATCCACCGCGGCGAGGGCGAGCGCGTCGGCGAATTCGTGTGCGGTGGCCTGCGGCCCGACGTTCGCCGGGTAGCCGGTGGCGATGGTGAGTCCGTGCGACCGGCAGGCGATCGCCGCCAGGTCGGCCAGCGCGGTGGAGTTGCCCACGATGCCGACCCGGCGACCGGTCGGCAGCGGTTGATGGGCGAGCAGCACCGCGACGTCGAAGAGTTCGGCGACCGTCTCCACCCGGATCACCCCGGCCTGGCCGTGCAGTGCGGTCACCGCCGCCGCGTCCGGCCCGATGACCGTCATCGTGTCCAGCCCGGCCACCGCTTCCGTGTCCGGCCCGGCCACCGCTTCCGTGTCCGGCCCGGCCACCGCTTCCGTGTCCGGCCCGGCCACCGCTTCCGTGTGGGGCCCGGTCAGCGTCGTGTCCAGCACGGCGGGGGCGGGTGAGGCGAGCGCGACCACCGGCTTGGTGCGGCCGATCCGACGGGCGAGCCGGGCGAACTTGCGCGGGTTACCGAAGGTCTCCAGGTAGAGCAGAATCACGTCGGTGCCCGGATCGTCCTGCCAGTACTGCAACAGGTCGTTGCCGGAGACGTCCGCCCGGTTGCCGGCGGAGACAAAACTCGACAGGCCCAGTCCCCGGCGTTCGGCCTCGGCGAGCAGCGCGACGCCGAGCACTCCGGACTGGCTGAAGAAGCCGACCCGTCCGGCGACCGGCAGTCGGGGCGCGAGGGTCGCGTTCAGGCGTACCCGGGGGTCGGTGTTCGCGATCCCGAGACAGTTCGGCCCGACCACCCGCATACCGGCGGCGTACGCCTCGCGGATCAGGTCACGCTGGGCGGCGGCACCGGCCGGGCCGGACTCGGCGAACCCGGCCGAGACCACGACCAGGGCGTGCAGTCCGGCCCGGGCCGCGTCGGCCACCACCTCCGGTACGGCCTCCGGCGGCACCGCGACCACGGCCAGGTCCAGCGCCACCGGGGCGTCGGCCGCCGACGGGTACGCGGGCAGGCCGCCGACGCGTGGCGCGGCAGGATGGACGGGCACCAGGTGCCCGGTGAACCCGCCGTCGCGCAGGTGCCCGAGGATGGCGGCGCCGATGCCCTGGCCGGTGGCGCTGGCGCCGTACACGGCGACCCCGGTCGGGGTGAGCAGCCGGGCGATCGAGCGCGCCTCGGTCCGGTGCTCGCGTCCCCACTGCACCCGCAACGACTCCTCGGTCGGGGCGATCGGGAAGCTGAGGTGGACCACGCCGTCGGCGTACTGGCGCTGCACCAGGTAGCCGAAGTCGGCGAAGACCCGCAACATGGTCGCATTCGACGGCAGCACCTCGGCCACGAACCGGGTGATCCCCTCCGCGCGAGCCGCCTCGGCCAGGTGTTCGAGCAGGACCGAGCCGATGCCCCGGCCCTGGTGCGCGTCCTCCACCACGAAGGCCACCTCGGCGTCGGTGGCCCCCGGTCCGAGCCGGTCGAACCGGCCGACAGCCAGGATCTGCCCGGCCGAGAGCACCACGAACGCCTCCCGGTCGTGGTGGTCGACGGTCACGAAACGCCGCAGGTCCCGGTCGGGAATGCGCGGGTACGGCGAGAAGTAGCGCAGGTAGCGGGTGCGCTCGGAGAAACGGGAGTGCATGGCGACGATGCCCGCCGCGTCGTCGGTGCGGATCGGTCGCAGGTGGACCGTGGTGCCGTCGCGCAGCAGCACGTCTGCGGCACGCTCCGGTGGGCCGTCGACCAACCCGATCGCCTCCGTCCACTCCCCCGGTCGGTCCCCGGGTCAGTCCCTCGGGTCGTACGGGTCCAGCCCGTGCAGGGGGAAGACCGCCTTGCGGGTGGCGAGGATGGCCCGGTCGACCGCGTCCGGCTCACCGGCCGGCTGCCACGGCTGGTACGTCGGGTCGACGTCGTCGGTCATCCGCAGCGGCACCTCCCGCTCCGGCCGCCGGGCACGGGCCAGCGCGCGCCAGGCCGGCGGGGTCAGCGTGGCCGGGGCGATCGGCTCCCCGGTGGCGATCGCGAGCAGGTGGGTCCAGGCCCTCGGCACGACCTCGACCAGGGCGTACCCGCCGCCGCCGGTGGCGATCCAGCGCCCGTCGCAGAGTTCGTCGGCGAGTGCCCGCAGGGCCAGGTAGCTGGCCCGCTGGCCGTCCACCGAGAGGCGCAGGTCGGCCAGGGGGTCGAGCCGGTGGCTGTCCGCACCGCACTGGGTGACCAGGATCTGCGGCCGGAACGCCCGCAGCACCGACGGCACCACCGCGTGGAAGGCCCGCAGCCAGCCGGCGTCGCCGGTGCCGGGCGGCAGTGGCACGTTGACCGCGCTGCCCTTGGCCGCCGGTCCACCGGTCTCGTCGGAGAAGCCGGTGCCCGGGAAGAGGGTCATCGGCGTCTCGTGCAGGCTGATGGTGAGCACCCGGGGATCGTCGGCGAAGATCTCCTGCACGCCGTCGCCGTGGTGCACGTCGACGTCCACGTAGCCCACCCGCTCGGCCCCGAGGTCGAGCAGCCGGGCGATGGCCACCGCGGGGTCGTTGTAGACACAGAACCCGGCGGCCCGTCCGGCCATGGCGTGGTGCAGGCCACCGGCGACGTTGACCGCGCGTCGGGCCTCGCCCCGCCAGACCGCCTCGGCGGCGGCGATGCTCGCCCCGGCGACCAGGGCGCTCGACTCGTGCATGTTGTCGAAGACCGGGTTGTCGGGGGTGTTCAGGCCGTACCCGGAGAAGAACGGGTCGTCCGGGGCGGCCCGGACCGCGTCCAGGTAGTCCGGCCGGTGCACCCGGGTCAGCGCCGCCTCGTCCGCCGCGACCGGCCTGACCAGCCGGACCCCCGGCCGGTCGAGGACGCCGAGCTCCCGCGCCAACGCGACGGTCAGCTCGACCCGGACCGGGTCGAGCGGATGCTCACCCAGGTCGTAGGCGAGCAGGGATTCGTCCCACACCACCACCGTGCCATCCGACATGGCGCCATCGTCGCATGCCCCGCTGCCGCGTCCCAGGCCCGTTCCGGACCACCGCCCTACCGGCTCAGCCGTCGGAACCGGTGGCTCAGCCTTCCGAACCGGTGGCTCAGCCTTCCGAACCGGTGGCGACCGGGCGACCGGGATCGGTGAGCCAGTGGCTCCACGAGCCGACGTAGAGGGCAGCGTCCGGGTGTCCGGCGAGGTGCAGGGCGAAGACGGTGTGCGCGGCGGTCACCCCGGAGCCGCAGTACGCGCCGACGCGTACGCCGGGCTCGACGCCGGCCTCGGCGAACCGGGACCGGAGCGCGTCGGCGGCCCGCAGCCGGCCGCCCGCGCCGACGTGTTCGGTGGTCGGCAGGTTGACCGCGCCGGGGACGTGTCCCGCCACCGGGTCGACCGGCTCGGTCTCGCCCCGGTAGCGGGCCGGCGCGCGGACGTCGAGCAGCACGCCGTCGCGGGCGAGCGCGGCAGCCTCCGCCGCGTCGAGGACCGGCAGGGCGCCCGGCCGGACCGTGACGTCCCCGGGCGACGGTGCCGGGACCTGGTCGGTGACCGGCTGCCCGGCGTCGACCCAGGCCGGGTAGCCACCGTCGAGCACCCGGACCTCTCCGTGCCCGGCCCAGCGCAGCGTCCACCAGGCGCGGGCGGCGGCCATCCCGTCCCCGCCGTCGTAGACCACGACCGGGTGCCCGGCCCGGACCCCGGCGGCGCGCAGGGCCTGTTGCAGGGTCTCCGGGTCGGGCAACGGGTGCCGACCGCCGACACCGGGCGGGCCGCACAGCTCCCGATCCAGGTCCACGAAGACCGCCCCGGGCAGGTGCCCCACGGCGTAGTCGGCGCGGCCGGGCGGGCCGGCGAGACGCCAGCGCACATCGAGTACGGTAGGTGCGGCCGGCTCCGGGTCGGCCAGCTCGGCGACGAGGGTGGCTACGTCGACCAGAAGATCATCTGTGGCGCGCATGACACCCAGTCAACACCATCACATTCGGCCGGCACCAACAGGAGACGCCCCGTTCCGGTGCTGGGGACAAACAACGAAGCCCCAGCCCACCCATCGGGTAGCCGGGGCATCGTCCTGCCTGGTACTAGGACTTCCGGGCGAAGCCGACGAACGCCCTCCACGCTTCGGGTCCGAAGGACAGGGTGCCGCCGTCGCGGTCCTTGGTGTCTCGGACGAGCACGACGCCCGCGAGGTTGTCGGCGACCTCGACGCAGTTGCCCGAGTTGCCACTACTCCGGGTGCTCTTGTGCCAGATCGCGCCGGTCAGGTCCATACCTCTGCCGCCTCCGAGATCATCTTCATGGTCTGCCCGTGAGGCATAGCCTCAGCCCGCACAGACTCCCACGTTTGCCGCAAGGAGTGTACGTCCACGGACCGCTCGACAATTGTGCCCTGCAACTGGTTGTCGAGGTAGCCCATGTCGTCGCCCTCCGGCGGCGTGGCGAGCACGAAGGCACCGTTGAGTCCCGGGTACGCACCGGTCCCCTTCGGGACCAGATGAAGATGGACCCTCGGCCTGCGGCCGACCTCCATCAGGTGGTGAAGTTGCTCCCGCATGACCTTCGGCCCGCCGATCGGGCGCTCCAACGCGGTGTAGTCGAGCACCCCGACAAAAAGCGGCGGGCTGTCTCGGATGAGGATCGCCTGCCGGGCAAGCCGGGCCGCGACCTGCTGCTCCATCTCGTCGCCGACGAGTTGGCTCGCCCCCTCATGCAGCGCCCGCGCGTACTCCTCGGTCTGTAGCAGGCCGGGCAGAACCATGGGCTCGAAGCTGCACAGCGCGGTTGCCTCCTGTTCGACCGTGACCCACTCGCGGAACCACGGCATCAGGCTCTCGCGGATGATTGTGTTACGGATGCGGACCAGCAGGCCACCGGCCTGAAGGATGTCGTCGCACCGCTGGGTGAATTCTTCTCGGGGCGGACGCCTGCACTGCTCGACCGATGCCACGAGCGACGCCGAATACTTGATCTTTTCTCCCAGTGCCTCCTGAGAGAGGCCGGCTTCCGTGCGCAGGCGGCGCAGTTCCCCGGCGAACAAGTCAAGCATGGGCGTTCGATTCATCTGCACACCTCTGCACATTGATCACCGCCAGCCGTACGGCTGGTCGGTGGTGGGTGGATTCCTTCCGAGAGTAGGGGGTCGGATAGCAGGGTGTCACTAGTGGAACCGCTCGGACCCTGGTGCTTTATCCACCCCGGTATCGGACGGGCGGAACCGCGCGGGGCCGTCCCAACCTCCCTGCGGGACGGCCCCGCCTCCAATGTCGAGGAGGTACAGATGTTCGTCTACCGCCGATGGCGGGACCTTTGGTCCGGTACTGACGTTCGGCCAGAACATTGGCCACCGCGTGCACCACAAGGGCAGCCGTCATGATCGGTAGCGCTTTTGCCCAGGTGGGAGAGACGGTTCACGCCGAGGCGGGCGATTACCGTCGGACCGTCATCCCCGCCTACGAGGACAGCATGGGTGATCTTCACCTACGGCTGACCCACGTGCCGATCGACGCGGGAGCGTACGACACCGAATGGGTCACCGTACGCGGGATTGAAAAGCCGATGGGTAAGCCCGAGCTGCCCGAGGCGGTTTATGCGATCCGTCGTCGCGTCCTGGCAGAGATCGAACGGCCAGCGCCGGAAGGGCCGCTCTGGTGATCGAGCCGAAGCCGGTCGCGACCCGGCAGATTCACCTACCACTGCGTCCGGTCTGGTGCTGCCGGCTCTGCGCCCGACCGTGGCCGTGCGCCGACGCCCGGCGCGACCTGACCGTGAGCTTCCGGCACCAGCGGGTCGCACTGATGCTCTACCTCGCCACACAGTTCGTGGACGCCATCTCCGACCTGCACGTCTACGACGCCGCCCTCGGGCCGCCGCCGGACGTACGGGCCATCTTCGAACGCATCATGTGCTGGATGCCGCCCCGGGACTCCCGCCAGTTGTCGTCCAGGCCAGGCGACACCTGACGGGCGCACAAAGGCACCACCGGCACGGGGACCGAATCCCCGCACAGCGCACCCGAAGGGAGATTGTCTCGTGGAGCAGGTCAATCTGTACGAGGTCGACGCCTCCAGCGTGAACCTCCGCAAGCTCTGCGGCGGTGGCATCAACAACCTCTCCATGGAGAGCTGCGTCGCCGCCGCCATCCTGCCCGGCAACCCCGACGCCGTCATCATCGGCGACTCGAAGCTGGGCGCTGACACGCCGACCCTCCGGTTCACCCGGCAGGAGTTGGACAACTTCTTCGCGGCGTACCAGGCCGGCGAGATCAGCTAACCAATCGAGGGCTGGCCGCGCGGAATGTGCGGCCAGCCCGCCCCCGAGAGGGATGATTGCGCTGGTGGCGCACCATTGGCACGGTTACGGCCCCTGGCGGGGTACGCACGAGTTCTTCAGGCGCGAGCACGAGCCTGAGCGGCGCCCCGGTAACAGCCCCGGCGACGCGCAGACGGTTGCGTTCATCGCGGCTAACACGCCGCCCATGCAGAACGGGCACTACCTCCTGCGGCGAGGCCAGACGGCACAGGAGCGGACATGGACTGACTTGCAGGAACCGCTTGCCTGGCTCACCGGCATGTATGCCCAGTGCCCGCCCGACCCGACTCTCAGCTACGGCACCCCGGGCGACTGGCTGGAATACACAGAACTGTCGCTGAGGCACGGGGGCGACGCCATCTGGCACTACACCACGAGCAAGAACGGCAACAGGGTCGTGACGTACGCGGTGATCTCCTGCCCGCATCGCCACCTCTCCGAAATTCCATGTCCCCTCCCACCGAACTGACTTCGCCCCCTGGGAGATCCTCATGTCCCTCGACATGATCATCGGCCGCGAGGCCGCCGCTACCATTTTGACCGAATGGCCTACCAAACCATTCGCACTGACTCTTCCGTCCGACAGCCCGGTCGGACGGGTGATCAACGCGCAGACGATTCGCGGCTTCCTGACCGCCGGCTGCGCGCCGAGCACCTACGTCAACATGTTCCATCGGGGCGAGGCGCTGCATCCGGGCCGGTTCACCGCGGACGATCGGGTGGCGCCGGCCTCCGTGCAACTCCTACTCGATCAGGGTGTCACCATTCAGCTCCGCGAGCTGAATCGCTGGCATCCCCCCATGAGCGCCATCTGTGCTGGCATCCAGGCGCAGACCGGCTGCCCCGCGTATGTGACCGCGTTCATCACCCCGGGCGGCACCCAAGGGCTCGACTATCACTGGGACCAGTACCTCGGGATCGTCGTGCAGTTGGAGGGATCGAAGACCTGGGAGCTGTGGGAGCCCAAGATCGAGTCGCCATACCGCGACCACGCGACGTCAACGCGCCTCTGGGACGGCGACTGGGTCGGGCAGTGGCAGGACTCCGGCCCCGACATGACGGTCGACTTGTCCGCCGGACAGGTTCTCGTACTACCTCGGGGCTGGGTGCACAATCCGCACTCACGGCACTCCAACGAAACCAGCGTGCACCTGACCTTCGTGCTGCGGGAGCGCGTACCGCTGTGGATCGCGGAGCGGCTGATCGGCAGCGCGATCAACGATCCCCGTTTCCGCGTCGTGATTCCGCCATCAGGGCTCGGCTCCGAGTCAATGCCGGAAACGGTGAGGAACGTGTGCTCGTTGATGGTGGACTACATCGGCGGGCTGAACATCGAGGAGATCTCGGGAGTGCTGCGACGCGCCGCTCAGCAGGAGACCAGCCACTCCACCGTGTGATGCGCAAGGAAACGGCCGCATTTTGCGCAAGTAGGTGGCGGCTACGGCAAGAGCCTCGGACTCCTCAACCTTGCCGTCGGCGTCAAGCTTCCGAGCAGGGTCGAGGAGCTGGCAGTCCAACCTGGGGTGGCGCCCGGGTCGGACCCCGGCCGCGCACAGAGCCCGTTGCAGAGCCCCGGTCGCGCACAGGGCCCGTTGCGGAGCCCCCGGGTCGGACAACGGGCGCCGCCCACCATCGCCGGACGGGCGGCAGAGCCTCCCGTCCAGATCGACAAAGACCGCCCCGGACAGGTGCCTGGTGATCGCGAAGAGTTTGGCCGGCTATGGCGAGCCGAACTATTCGTGATCATGGTCGGGCGGGTTCCTGGGCCGGGCCTCAGCTTCCCGTCGCTTCGGCTGCCTGATCTGGTGTAGGGGTGCGCCGCGCAGCCGGGCGAAGCTGATCAGATTCGGGATCGCGAGGACCCGATCGCCCGCGCTCCGGCAAGGTGGTCGGCGCGGCCGGGCGGGCCGGCGAGACGCCAGCGCACATCGAGTACGGTAGGTGCGGCCGGCTCCGGGTCGGCCAGCTCCGCGACGAGGGTGGCTACGTCGACCAGAAGATCATCTGTGGCGCGCATGACACCCAGTCGACACCATCACATTCGGCCGGCACCAACAGGAGACGTCCCGTTCCGGGTACGGCTCCGTGTCGGTGACTCGGGGTAGCATTGCGTACCGGGAGGGCGGCTGACGTGAACGACCTTGTCGATACGACAGAGATGTACCTGCGCACCATTCTCGAACTGGAAGAGGAGGGCGTGCCGGCGCTGCGCGCCCGGATCGCCGAGCGGCTGCACCAGAGCGGACCGACCGTCAGCCAGACCGTGGCGCGGATGGAACGTGACGGGCTGTTGACCCTGGAGGACGACCGGCACCTGCGCCTCACCGACTCCGGGCGGGGCCTCGCGATCGCCGTGATGCGCAAGCACCGGCTCGCCGAGCTGCTGCTCGTCAACGTGATCGGGATGCCCTACGAGGAGGCCCACGAGGAGGCCTGCCGGTGGGAGCACGTGATGAGCGACGCGGTCGAGCAGAAGGTCTACGACCTGCTGAACCGGCCGACCCGCTCGCCGTACGGCAACCCGATCCCCGGCCTGGAGGCGCTCGGCAGCGAGCACGTCTCGGCGAACACCGAGGTTCCGGACGGCGAGCGCAACCTGGCCTTCCCCGGCCTGACCGGCCCGGTCGTGGTCCGACGGATCTGCGAGAGCGTGCAGACCGACGGTGACGTGCTGCGGCAACTGCACGCCGCCGGGGTCGACCCGGGTGCCACGGTGACCGTGGCCCAGGAGCGCGACGGCGTGACCATCGACCGCTCCGGGGACAAGATCCGGCTGCCCCGTGAGGTGGCTTCCCGGGTCTTCGTCGCCGCCACCTGATTCTCCCGTCCCGGCAGGTCCGGGACGTGATCCGACCGCACACACCCACTCCGGCCGCCGTCCAACGGCGGCCGGAGGTGTCTGGGCCGCCGTTGGCGGTCGAGGTGAAGCGCTCCAGTCAGGCCGGCTTCCGGTCGGAACTGCTCCCGGCGACGCGGCGACGCGGCGACGTCAGCGGTCGGCGGCGTCGACCTGTTTGGCCAGCGTGACAAGCTTCCCCGCGAGGGCGTCCGCCGCCGGCTTACCCTCACCGGCCGGCAGGGTGTAGCGGAGGCTGATCATCTGACCGTCCGAGGAGAGCCAGCACACCTCCACGCCGGCGCCGTGATCCTTGCCCGGGGCGAGCGTCACCCGGTAGGCGGCCTTGCCCAGCCCCTTGACGCTCTGTCCGCCGTCGGGCGCCTCGTCGCCGAAGACCGAGGCGTCCGCCGTGGTCGGCGTCACCGCCAGCGCCAGGTCCGGCAGACTGGCCTGCTCCGACTGGAGTACGCAGGTGTTGGTCTTGCCCTGGGTGGTGGCGGCCGACACGTCGAACGTGGTGCCCACGGCCTTTTCGATCGCCGGGTAGTCGAGCAGCCGGCAGACCCCACCGGCGGCCGCGGCCGGCAGCTTGACCACCGGTGGGATCGGCAGCGGTTCGCTCCTGGTCTCGGCCGTCGGCTCGCCACAGCCGGAGAGCGCCAGCAGCCCGGCGCCGATCAGTAAGAGCCGCCCTCGCACGATGACCTCCCGCTCGCCTCCGGCCGGCGGCCGGTGAGTCCGTCGGACACCGTACGGGGTCGGGCGGTAGGGACGAAACCCCCCGCTCGGTCGAGCCTCTCCGTCGACACTTTTCGCCCGCGGGTGGACCGCGTAATCCGGCTATTCGGGCAGCCGGGCCACGATGTGCTTGGCGATCTCCAACGAACTGGTCGCCGCCGGGGACGGCGCGTTGAGCACGTGCACCTGTCGGGGGCCGTCCACGATGAGGAAATCGTCGACCAGCGAGCCGTCCGGTGCGATCGCCTGGGCGCGTACGCCTGCCGCGCTCGGCACCAGGTCGTGCTCGGTCAGCTCCGGCACCAGCCGGGCCAGGCTGGCGGCGAACCGGCGTCGGGACAGCGAGCGGCGTACCTCGGTCAGGCCGTAACCCAGGTGCCGGCGGGCCAGCCGCCACAGCCCCGGGTAGCCGACCAGGTCGGCCACCTCCCGTGGATCGACGCGCCGCCACGAGTAGCCCTCCCGGGCCAGCGCCAGCACCGCGTTCGGGCCGGCGTGCACGCTGCCGTCGATCATCCGCGTCAGGTGTACGCCGAGGAAGGGGAACTGCGGGTCGGGTACCGGGTAGATCAGCCCGCGTACCAGGTCCCGCCGCTCCGGCCGGAGCTCGTAGTACTCGCCCCGGAACGGGACGATCCGCGCGGGAGGTACGACGCCGGCCAGCCGGGCCACCCGGTCGGCGTGCAGCCCCGCGCAGTTGACCAGCACGTCGGCCACCACCTCGCCGTCGGTGCTGGTCACCACGATCTCGTCCGCACCGGTCGGCCGGGCTCGACCCGGACCGCCACCTGGCCCTGGCCCGTTGGCGCGGGTGCGGATCCCGGTGACCCGGGCACCGAGCCGGATCCGGGCACCGGCCTTCTCCGCCAGGGTGGCCAGCGCCGCGCAGACCGAGGTGAAGTCGACGATTCCGGTCGACTCGACCCGCAGCGCCTCGACACAGCGCGCCGCCGGCTCGTACTCGGCCGCCTCGGCGGCGCTCAGCAGACGTACCGGCAGCCGGTTGGCGAGGGCCCGCTCGTGCAGCGCCCGCAGCCGGGGCAGTTCCGCCTCCTCGGTGGCGACGATCAGCTTGCCGCAGCGCCCCACCGGGATGTCCTGCTCTGCGCAGAAGTCCACCATGGAACGGCTGCCCGCGCGGCAGAGCTCGGCCTTGAGACTGCCCGGCCGGTAGTAGACCCCGGCGTGGATGACGCCCGAGTTGTGACCGGTCTGGTGGGCCGCCAGTCGCGGCTCCTTCTCCAGCACGGTCACCTCGGCACCGGGCCGGTCCAGGGTGATCCGGTGGGCCGTCGCCAGCCCGACGATGCCGCCTCCGATGACCACGTACCTCGCCATGGGCGCAGACGCTACCGGTCCGGGCGGTCGATGGGAGCCGGGTCGGCGGCCGGCTCGTCGTCGACATACGGACAGTGCCGGCACCCCCGTCCGCAGCAGGTGCCACGCCGGGCCAGGAAGCCCGCGGTGAGCACGAACAGTCCGGTCGTTGGGTCCGGGTAACCGGCCTGGCCGGCGGCGAGGGCGGCCGAGTGCACGGCCAGGATCGCCTCCCGCCCGGGGTGGTCCGGGGCGAGCCGGGACCGGTGTGGCCGGTCCAGCGGCCGGGGTGCCAGCGGAAGCCGCCGCTCCCGCCCGCCGTCGCCCATCCCGCGAGGTTACGTCAGCGGCGTCGGCACTCCGCCGACGGCGAGGGGTTCGGCTCCCCCGAAAGAGCCGAACCCCTCGCGACCCGTGAGCCCTCTCCGGCCGGGCGAGGTCAGGCGGTGGCCCGACGGATGGTCAGCAGGCCGACGGTGGCGAGCGCGACCGCCAGCAGTGCCGGCCAGCCGGCGAAGAGGCTCAGCGGGGACTGGTCGGCGAACCACTGTCCCACCGCCGGCCACCACCGCTGCCAGGTGACCAGCACGCCGAGCAGGCCGAACAGGAAGAGCAGGGCGATGCTCACCAGGTAGAGGCCACCCATCCCCCACCGCTTGTGCACCAGCGCCGCACAGATCCCGAAATAGCCGAGCACGACAAAGGGCACCGTGTAGATCACGATCTGGGCGAGCGGGTTGTCGCTGTTCATGAAGGAGAGGCCGAAGAAGCGCATGGAGATGCCCCAGCCGTCGGTGGCTCGCTCGACCAGCTTGAGTAGGTAGATCAGCACCCCGAAGACCAGTGACTCGGCGACCACCAGCAGCGAGGTCGCGGCGTAGAAGGTCCGCCGGGTGAGGCTCAGCCCGAGCGAGAACGAGAAGAACTGGGTGATCGACTGGCCGGCGCTGACCATCAGCACGACGTAGATGCTGAGCAGTCCGCCGGTCTGCGGCCCGTCCGGGATGTCGTCCCCGATCGCGCTGAACAGGGCCAGGTTGATCAGGAAGCTGGAGCCCACGATGCCCCACGGCCAGCCGACCAGAGCTGGCCAGGTGATCAGTTGGATCCGGGTCGCGGTGAGCACGCGGCTCATCGGACGTCCCCCTTGTCTGCCGTACG
Source organism: Micromonospora sp. NPDC050397 (assembly GCF_044901685.1). NCBI lineage: Bacteria > Bacillati > Actinomycetota > Actinomycetes > Micromonosporales > Micromonosporaceae > Micromonospora > Micromonospora sp. NPDC050397. The sequence continues at coordinate 521,422 of NZ_JBJDPS010000002.1, read as the reverse complement.
GACGTTGCCCTTGCCCTGGTCACGGACATGATCGGCACCGTTGGCGGTGCTGGTGAGCCGAACCACCAGTTCCTGCAACGCGACCGGCGCCAGGTCCAGCCCGAGCGCGGCGGCCCGCTCCCGGTCGGCCGGCGCGAACGCGCCCCGGAGGGTGACCCGGACCAGGTTCCCCATCCGTTCGCGGTGCAGCTCCTCGGCGCGCGTGCCCAGCCGCTCCAGTGCGTCGAGCGAGCCGGAGACCGTCACCAGTTCGGTACGGAGCACGTCCGCGCTCTCGTCCAGCAGGATCCGTCCCTGGTCGATCAGCAGGACGTGCTCGATCAGGTTGCTGACCTCGTCGATGAGGTGGGTGGAGAGCACGATGGTGCGCGGGTGCTCGGCATAGTCGGTCAGCAGCCGGTCGTAGAAGATCTGACGGGCGGTGGCGTCCAGTCCCAGGTACGGCTCGTCGAAGAAGGTGAGCGGTGCCCGGGCGGCGAGTCCGATGATGACGCCGAGCGCGGAGAGCATGCCCCGGGAGAGCTTGCGCACCTGCCGGCGGGGCGGGAGCTGGAAGTCGTCGACCAGGGCCGAGGCGAAGTCCCCGTCCCAGTGCGGGAAGAGCAGGCTGGCCGCCTCCAGCGCGTGCCGTACCTGGAAGGGTTGCGGGTAGGTCTGGCTCTCCTTGATGAAGCAGAGCCCGGTCAGCACCCCGCTGTTCTCGTACGGGTGCTGCCCGAACACCGACAGCTCGCCGGAGCTGGCGAAGTTCTGTCCGGTGAGGATCTGCATCAGGGTGGTCTTGCCCGCGCCGTTTCGGCCGAGCAGGCCGTGGATCGTGTTCTCGGCCAGGGTGAAACTGACGTTGTCGAGCGCGGTCGTGTGACCGTAGCGCTTGGTGAGGCCGGTGACGGTGACAACCGGGTTCATCGCTCCCCCTCCCGGATGTCGATCATCGACTTCAGCTCCTCGGCGCCGATGCCGAGCTTGCGCGCCTCGGCGAGCAGGGGTCGGACGTACTGGTCGGCGAACTCTTCGCGGCGTCGCTCCCGCAGCTTCGCGCGGGCGCCGGTGGCGACGAACATCCCGATTCCTCGTTTCTTGTACAGCACACCGTCGTCGACAAGCTGGTTCACGCCCTTGGCCGCGGTCGCCGGGTTGATCCGGTGGAAGGCGGCCAGTTCGTTGGTCGAGGGGACCTGGGCTTCCTCGGCGAGCGTGCCGTCGATGATCGCGGTCGCCAGCAGCTCCGCGACCTGGAGGAAGATCGGCCGCCCCTCCTCCATCACCCGCGACCGCCCGGCACGATCCCGGTCCGGCCCGGCCGGTGCGGGTTTGCTGGTTCATTACTCATGTAACTAACCATCTAACCAACGGGGTCAACTGTCAAGGTGCTTCCGGGGTCTGGTCCGTCACTCGTCGGGAGGCCGACAGGGGCAAAAAATGCTTTCCCCGGCCGGACCTGGCGCCGATAGAGTGCCGACTCCCGCGCAGACAGGCGTCATCGGTGACACGACAGCTCACGTACGCCCCGGAGAACGGGGCCTGCACTCCCCCGTCGCTCTGGCGCAGCCGCGACTTCCTGCTGCTCTGGGGCGGTCAGACGGTCGGCGAGATGGGGACCAGGATCTCCGGCATCGCGGTGCCGGTGCTCGCCGCCGAGACCCTGCACGCGAGCGTGTTCGAGATCTCGCTGCTGACGCTCCTCGCCTGGCTGCCGTACCTGCTCTTCTCACTGCCGGCCGGCATCCTGGCCGACCGCGTCGACCAGCGCAGACTCATGATCGTCTGCGATCTGGGACGGTTCGCCCTGCTGGTGCCGGTGCCGCTTGTCGCCGTCGCCTGGGAGCTGACGCTCTGGTTCCTGTACGTCGTCGTCGGGCTCACCGGTGTGCTGACCGTCGGCTTCACCGTTGCCTACCGGAGCGCGTTCCCCCGCCTGGTGCGAGCCGACCAGTTGGTGGACGGCAACGCGAAGCTGGTGATGGGCCGGGACTTCGCCGAACTCCTCGGGCGGGTCAACGCGGCGTTCCTCCGGATCTGCTACGGGGTCATCCCGCTCGGCGCCCTCTTCGGCGGCACGCTCGGCAGCCACCTGGGCCTGCGTACGGCGCTGTGGATCTGCGTACTCGGCACCTGGAGCGCCGCCCTGTTCGTCCTCTTCTCACCACTGTGCGGGATGCGGGACCTGCCGGCGGGCTGACCGGCGAGTCGACCCTGGCAAGCACACCGTCCCCCGGACCTGGCGGGTCCGGGGGACGGTGTCATCGGTCAGTCCCGTGCCGTGCGGTCAGCCCCCGTCGCCGGGTCCGTCCGTACGGCCGCTTCTCGCGATCAGCTGCAACCCGAGGTCGAGCCGCAGCCCTCGCAGACGTAGCAGCTACCCGCCGGGCGCATCTTCGTGCCGCAGGTGAAGCAGAGCGGGGCGTCCGCCGCCTTGCCCAGCACCGCCTCCAGCAACTCGGTGGAGGAACCCACCCGTACGCCCAGCGGCTTGGCCGATGCCACCTCGGCGTCCACCGCCGTGACCGGGGCGGCGGGGGCAGCCACCGGCTCCGGCTTGACCTCGACCGGCGCCGCCACCGGAGCGGAGGAGGCCAATACGGTCAGCTCCATGTTGTTCTCCGCCTCCGCCTCGGCCCGCAGTTGGGCGGCCCGCTCGGTGGCGGTGAAGATGCCGAGTTCGGCCCGGCGCTCGTAGGGCAGGAAGTCCAGGGCCAGCCGACGGAAGATGTAGTCCATCACCGACGCCGCCATCCGGATGTCCGGGTCGTCGGTCATACCGGCCGGCTCGAACCGCATGTTGGTGAACTTGCTGACGTACGTGTCCAGCGGGACGCCGTACTGCAGGCCGATCGAGATGGCCACCGAGAAGGCGTCCATCACCCCGGCCAGGGTCGAGCCCTGCTTGGACATCTTCAGGAAGACCTCGCCCAGACCGTCGTCCGGGTACGAGGAGGCGGTCAGGTAGCCCTCCGCCCCGCCGACCGAGAAGGAGACCGTCTCGGACGGGCGCTTCTTCGGCAGCCGCTTGCGCACCGGGCGGTACTCGATGACCTTCTCGACCGCCTGCTCCGCCGCCGCCGCGACCTCGGCCGGAGCCGACTCGGTCGCCTTGGCCGGCTTGGCCACCGAGAGCGGCTGTCCGACCTTGCAGTTGTCCCGGTAGATCGCCAGCGCCTTCAGGCCGAGCTTCCAGCCCTCGAAGTAGATCTGCTCCACGTCGGCGACGGTGGCCGCCTCCGGCATGTTGACCGTCTTGCTGATCGCGCCGGAGATGAACGGCTGCACCGCCGCCATCATCCGTACGTGCCCCATCGGGGCGATCGAACGCTCGCCCATGGCGCAGTCGAAGACCGCGTAGTGCTCCGGCTTGAGGCCGGGGGCATCAACCACGTGCCCGTGGTCGGCGATGTGCTCGACGATCGCCTCGACCTGCTCCTCCGGGTAGCCGAGGCTGCGCAGGGCGCGCGGGACGGTCTGGTTGACGATCTGCATCGAGCCGCCGCCGACCAGCTTCTTGAACTTGACCAGCGCCAGGTCCGGCTCGACCCCGGTGGTGTCGCAGTCCATCATCAGGCCGATGGTGCCGGTCGGGGCGAGCACCGACGCCTGGGCGTTGCGCCAGCCGTTGCGCTCGCCGACCTTGTTCCCCTCGGTCCACTGCTTGGTCGCCTCGCGCACGATCGCGGTCGCCACCGCACCGGTGGGCTTGATCTCGTCGTTGGCGGCGGCGTGCTTGCGCATCACCCGCTTGTGCCCCTCGGCGTTACGGGCGTAGCCCTCGTACGCGCCGACCACGCCGGCCAGCTCCGCCGAGCGGCGGTACGCGGTGCCGGTCATCAGCGAGGTGATCGCCGCCGCGACCGAGCGCCCGGTCTCCGAGTCGTACGGGTGACCGGTCGCCATCAGCAGCGCGCCGAGGTTGGCGTAGCCGATGCCGAGCTGCCGGTAGGCACGGGTGGTCTCACCGATCTTCTCGGTCGGGAAGTCGGCGAAGCAGATCGAGATGTCCATCGCGGTGATCACGAACTCGACCGAGCGGACGAACTTCTCCACCTCGAAGCCACCGTCGGCGCGGAGGAACTTCATCAGGTTCAGCGAGGCCAGGTTGCACGAGGAGTTGTCCAGGTGCAGGTACTCCGAGCACGGGTTGGAGGCGGTGATCCGCCCGGTCTCCGGGCTGGTGTGCCAGTCGTTGATGGTGTCGTCGTACTGCAGGCCCGGGTCGGCGCACTCCCAGGCGGCCTGGGCGATGGTGCGGAAGAGCCCCTTGGCGTCCACCGTGTCGATCACCGCGCCGTCGAGCCGGCCGCGCAGGTCGAAGGTGCCACTCTCCTCGACCGCGCGCATGAACTCGTCGGTGACCCGGACCGAGTTGTTGGCGTTCTGGTACTGGACGCTGACGATGTCGGAGCCACCGAGGTCCATGTCGAACCCGGCGTCGCGCAGCGCACGGATCTTGTGCTCCTCGCGCGCCTTGGTGGTGACGAACTCCTCGATGTCCGGGTGGTCCACGTCGAGGATGACCATCTTGGCCGCCCGCCGGGTGGCGCCGCCGGACTTGATGGTGCCGGCGCTGGCGTCCGCGCCGCGCATGAAGCTGACCGGGCCGGAGGCGGTGCCGCCGCTGGAGAGCAGCTCGCGCGAGGAGCGGATCCGGGAGAGGTTGACCCCGGAGCCGGACCCACCCTTGAAGATCAGCCCCTCTTCCTTGTACCAGTCGAGGATCGAGTCCATCGAGTCGTCCACCGCCAGGATGAAGCAGGCGCTGACCTGCTGTGGCGAGGCGGTGCCGACGTTGAACCAGACCGGCGAGTTGAAGCTGAAGACCTGGTGCAGCAGCATCCAGGTCAGCTCGTGCTCGAAGATCTCGGCGTCGGTGTCGGTGGCGAAGTAACCATGCTGCTCCCCTGCGGCGCGGTAGGTCTTCACCACCCGGTCGATGAGCTGCTTGAGCGACCACTCACGCTCCGGGGTGCCGACCGCGCCCCGGAAGTACTTGGTGGTGACGATGTTGGCCGCGTTGACGCTCCAGGAGTCCGGGTACTCGACCCCCCGCTGCTCGAAGTTGATCGAGCCGTCCCGCCAGTTGGTCATCACGACGTCCCGGCGTTCCCAGGTCACCTCGTCGTAGGGGTGCACCCCCTCGGTGGTCCAGACCCGCTCCACCTTCAGCCCGGTCGTGGTGGTCGCCCGCGCCCGGCTCTTGTTCGCTGTCATGCCTTCCCCCGCCATCTCATCCGCCCCCTAACCGACACGGTCCGCCGCCGTGCCACCGAAATTCAAAAAATCGCAGAAAGTCAACTGGTACGGCCGCCGGCCGGCTCCGGCGTTGCCGGATCCGCCACCGGGGCCCGCTCCCCGGCGCCGTCCCGGGCCGCCGTTCGGGCGGCGGCGGCGGCGCGCAGGGCCTCGATCTCCCGTTCGAAGTCCCCCAGGGAGTCGAACGAGCGGTAGACGCTGGCGAAGCGGAGGTAGGCCACCTCGTCCAGCTCCCGCAGCGGCCCGAGGATGGCCAGTCCCACCTCGTGGCTCGGTATCTCGGCGGCGCCCTTGGCCCGGACGGTCTCCTCCACCCGCTGCGCGAGCAGCGCGATGCGGTCCTCGTCGACCGGGCGGCCCTGGCACGCCTTGCGCACCCCGCCGATGATCTTCGTACGGCTGAACGGCTCGGTCACCCCGCTCCGCTTGACCACCGCGAGCACGGCCTCCTCGACCGTGGTGAACCGCTTCCCACACTCGGGGCAGGCCCGCCGACGCCGGATCAACTGACCGTCATCGGCCTCACGTGAGTCGACGACCCGAGAGTCGGCGTGCCGGCAGTATGGACACCGCATGGCCGAGCTCCTTTCACCACCGCGAGGGGCGCCCGCCATCTTCCGGACACCCGAACAGCCGGCGGGAGCCACCCTACGGTGGCTGGCGCCGTGCTGTTGAGTGGGAAGCGGTGAGTAGTCGAACCCAACCTGTGGTCGACTTACACCCTTGTCACTACTACATCTAGGGGTCGACCGTATGCCGCGTAGCGGCCGGGGTCAAGTTGACGGGCGGGTGTCGCGCGTCGCCGTTATCTTCCCAACACCCGGGGTCGGCCAGCGGTTACCGGTCCCCGACGGACGGTCAGACGATCACCGCACAGAACCGTCCGATGACGGAGGGTCACTCTTCCCGGGGAAGGGTCAGCCGCTGGCCGGCGTGGATCGTGTAACCCTCGATCCCGTTGAGCCGGCGGATCTCGTCGATCATCCGGAACGGCTGTCGGCTGGGCCGGTGCCGCTCGGCAACCGACCAGAGCGTGTCCCCGGGCAACACCACGGCGGTCGGCGCCGGGCCGGGCGGGTCGGCCGCCCGCGACGAGGGCGCGAGGATCACCGCCAACCCGATCGCGACGAGCAGGTAGAAGCCGAGCAGCACGGCCCGACCTCGCCGGGTCAAACGGAGCCGGCCGCCCCGCGAGGGCCGAGACATCTCCGACGCACCCACGCTGACCTCCAAGATCGAACGCCAGTTCGATAGAACAGACGTACGATGGTGTATCAGAACAGGCGTACGGATGTCGAGCGCGCGGGCGCGACACGCCGACGCCACGTCGTACAGATGTTTGAAACTGTCTGATCTCACCTATACGGTCGTGAACAACCGAACCCGACCGGCGCCGCGCCGTCCCGGGCTCTCGGTCCCATGCGCACCACGTGCCACCCAGGCACCCCCGCCGAGCAGGGAGGACGGACGTGTCGACCGACGACCGGACCAACGGGCAGCACCATCCGCAGAAGGCCGTCGCCGATTCCGGCGCCACCGGGACCCGTCGGCGTGGCGCGGCCCGCACCCGCGCGTCCGAGCCGACCCTGCGGGCCGTCACGCCGGTGGTGAGCCACTTCCCCGATCTGGTGAGCGCCGACCTGACCGCCCGGCAACGGCGGATCCTCGAGTTCATCCGGGACTGGGTGGAGCGCTACGGCTACCCGCCGAGCGTCCGTGAGATCGGCGAGGCGGTCGGCCTGGTCTCCCCGTCCAGCGTCGCCTACCAGCTCAAGGAGTTGGAGCGGAAGGGCTTCCTGCGCCGCGACCCCAACCGCCCCCGCGCGGTTGACGTACGACCGCCGAGCGACCTGCTCGACGACGAGGCGGCCCGGGCACAACGTCCGGCGCCGGCCTACGTGCCGATGCTCGGCCGGATCGCGGCGGGTGGCCCGATCCTGGCCGAACAGGCGGTCGAGGACGTCTTCCCGCTCCCCCGCGAACTGGTCGGTGAGGGCGAGGTCTTCATGCTCAAGGTGAAGGGCGACTCGATGCTGGACGCGGCGATCTGCGACGGCGACTGGGTCGTCGTCCGGCAGCAGCCGACCGCCGACTCGGGCGAGATCGTCGCGGCCATGCTCGACGGCGAGGCGACGGTGAAGACCTACCGTCGGCGGGACGGGCACGTCTGGCTGATGCCGGCCAACTCGGCCTTCGACCCGATCCCCGGTGACAGCGCGTCGATCATGGGACGCGTGGTGGCCGTACTCCGTCGGATCTGAGTCTTCCCCGGCCGCCCCCGGCCCGGCTCCGCTGGAACCGGGCGAGGGTCCGGTGTCCGGCGGCGGTGGGTCAACCGAACCGTCGTTGACCCGCCGCCCCGCTCACGGTCTCAGCGACGCCCCTGCTCGGGGTAGCCCTGCTCCGGGTAACCCTGCTCCGGATAACCACGCTCGGGGTAACCGTTCGGTCCCGGTCGACCCTGTCCACCCGGGCCGCGCTGGGCGCGCTGCCCGCCCTGCTGCTGCCCGTACTGGCCGCCCCGGGGTTGGCCGTAGCCGTTCGGCGGCTGGCCGTTCTGGCGGTTGCCCCCCTGGCCACGAGGGTCACCAGCCGGCTGAGGGCCGCCACGTCCCCCGCCCCCGTAGACCGGGCCGGGAGCGGCACCGCCGGGACCGCCTCCGCCGTACACCGCGCCACCGCCACCGCCACCGCCGGGCGGCCGACCCTGGCCAGCGCCGCCCGCGGGCGGCCGACCGGGCCCGCCTCCGCCGTAGACCGCACCACCGGCCGGCTGGCCGCCGTAGACCCCGGCCGCCGGCCGGCGCGGAGCTTCGTACTCCCCGCCGGGGCGGTAACCACCACCGCCACCGGCGCCGGACGCCGGCTCGGTCCAGCCGGCACCCTGTCCGGCGCCGCCGTACGTCGTGCCCCGGGGTGGTGCGGCCGGCGACTCGAACGAGCCGTCCTCCCGAACCTGCCGGCCGTCCTGCGGCCCCTTCGGGTCGTCCTGCGGTGCCTGGAGATCCACCGGCTCGGCGGCGCGCCTGCGCCGGGAGCGGAGGATGCCCCAGATCCCGAGGCCGACCAGGAGCGCGCCGACCACCCCCACGGCGGCGATCAGGTACGTGATGTCCGTGAGGGTCAGGTCGGCGGTCCAGGACTTGCCGCTGTCGCCGTCGGCCCCCCCGTCCTCGTCACCGGCCGCGGCGGCGGCCTCGGCCACCTTGGTCGAGGGGACGTAACTCTGGATCACCACGTCGGTGTCGTCGGCGAGACTGCCCACGTCCGAGACGGTCACGAAGGACTTGCCGTCCGAGGTGTACGAGATCGCCTCGCCGAAGGCGTCGGCCAGCGGGGTGATCCGGGGCTTGCCACCGGTGAGCGCCTTGACGATGTCGCCGTCCGGTACGTCCCACTCGAAGGCGTCCGCGTACGTGCGCAGCACGATCTTGGAACCGTCCGGCGACCGGGCGGCACCGGTGACCATCAGCCGGCCGGTCGCGGTGAGCAGGTTCTCCGTGGTGCTCTTGGGCAGCCGGATCTCGCCCGCCAGCTCCATCGGCACGCCCTGGTCGTTGTCCTTCTGGAGCGGGGCCGTGGGGCGGTAGATCTCGCTCTTCTCGGTGCCGGTCTTGGTGACGATGTACGGGGTGCCGTCCGCCCCGATCAGCAGGGCCTCGGCGTCGTGCGGCTTGTTGCCCGGGTACGCCAGCCGGTGCGGGACCGGCTTGCCGGTCCCCTCGACAGCCAGGCTCCACAACACCACGCTGCGGCGACGGGTCTCGGCGTCGGCGTTGTCGCCGATGTCCGCGACCCAGAGCGTCTTGCCGTCGGCGGAGAGCGCCAGGTCCTCGGGGTCGGAGGCCCGGCGCCCGGGGTACGGCACCGTCTTCGTCACCTTGCACTTGCTGCTCAGGAAGAAGATCTGATCGTGGCTCTCGACGTCGGTGCTGTCGTTGATCACGACGTAACCGCTCTTGGTCGCGATCATGCCCGACAGCTCGTTGGTACGCGGGTCGTCGACGGTGCAGACCTTGGTCGGGGCGGCGAGCGCCGGGGCCGCCATAAGCCCCAGGCTCGCGCCGACCAGACCACCGACAACCACGACCGAGGAGAGGGCACGTCGCATCCGGCAAGTGTCGCACGTCGCAGAAGCACGCCGGGCGGCCCGTGATCCTTCGTCCCCGGACTGCCGTTCGGGCAGTTCCAAACTACTCCCCGGTCGCCCGGTAAGGGGCCAGTTCGGCGGCGAGTGCCTCGTCGACCCGAACGTGCAGCAGTGTCCCCTCGGCGAGGTGTGTGGTGCCCAGCACCTCGCCGCGCCGGTGGACCCGGGCGACCAGGTCACCCCGGGCGTACGGCAGGACCGCGCGCAGTTCGACCGCCGGCCGGGGCAGCCGCTGCTCGATGGTCGTCCGCAGCTCCTCGATGCCCCGCCCGGCGTGCGCGGAAACAAAGATCGCGTCCGGCCACTCCCGCTTGAGCCGGAGCAGCGTCTCCTCGTCGGCCGCGTCGGTCTTGTTCACCACCAGCAGCTCGGGCAGCTTGTCGGCGCCCACCTCGGCGAGCACCTCGCGGACCGCGCGGACCTGCTCCTCCGGGTCGGGATGTGCCCCGTCCACCACGTGCACGACCAGGTCGGCCTCGGCCACCTCCTCGAGGGTCGAGCGGAACGCCTCGACGATCTGGTGCGGCAGGTGCCGGACGAAGCCGACCGTGTCCGAGAGGGTGTACGCCCGACCGTCGGTGGCGTCCGCCCGGCGGGTGGTTGGGTCCAGGGTGGCGAAGAGCGCGTCCTCGACCAGCACGCCCGCCCCGGTGAGCCGGTTGAGGATGCTGGACTTGCCGGCGTTGGTGTAACCGGCGATCGCCACCGCCGGGACCGCGTTGCGGCCACGTCGGGCGCGCTTGGTCTGGCGTACCACCCGCATGCTCTTGATTTCCCGCCGGAGGCGGGAGATGCGGTGCCGGATCCGGCGTCGGTCGGTCTCGAGCTTCGTCTCACCCGGGCCACGGGTACCGACGCCACCACCGGCGCCACCACCTCGACCGCTACCGCCGGCCTGGCGGGACAGGCTCTCGCCCCATCCGCGCAGCCGGGGCAGCAGGTATTCGAGCTGGGCCAGCTCGACCTGGGCCTTACCTTCCTTGCTCTTCGCGTGCTGGGCGAAGATGTCCAGGATCAGCGCGGTCCGGTCGACCACCTTGACCTTGGTGCGCTGCTCCAGGTTGCGCAGTTGGGACGGCGAGAGCTCTCCGTCGCAGATCACCGTGTCCGCGCCGGAGGCGAGCACCTCGGCGGCGAGATCGTCGACCTTGCCCCGCCCGATGTACGTCGCCGGGTCCGGCCGGGTGCGGCGCTGGATCAGCCCTTCGAGAACCTCGGAACCGGCGGTCTCGGCGAGCGCCGCCAGCTCGGTCAGCGAGTTCTCCGCGTCGGTGACGGTGCCCTCGGTCCAGACCCCGACCAGGACCACCCGCTCCAACCTGAGTTGCCGGTACTCGACCTCGGTGACATCGGTGAGCTCGGTGGAGAGGCCGGCCACCCGGCGCAGTGCCTGGCGGTCCTCCCGCTCCAGCTCACCGGTGGTGACCTCGGCACCCAGCAGGGCGTCGAATTCCTGGTCGGTCAGCGGAGCGAAGCTTTCCTGATTTCGCAAGCGGATCTCCTGTCCGTATTGATCCCTGGACCTCAATCGTGACACGCTGCGCCGCCGATCGCACCGCCATAATCCGGCACCCCGCCCAATCGCCGCGTCCGGCACCGACGAGGGTCGTACAGCCCACCAGTGGGGGATGCGCCGCGAGCGCGTCGCGCGCAGCGGGTAAGAATGCGTTGCGGCGGCCGACCGGCCGTGCCCACCAACGACGGAGGGATCCCGTGACCACCACCCGCCTGCCGAGCGCCGGATTCTCGATAACGATCCGGATCGGCGTCACCGCTGACGCCTCGGCCATCGGCCGGCTCACCACCTGCGTCGGCGAAGCCGGCGCCATCGTCACCGCCCTGGACGTGGTCGACTCCGACCCGACCACGGTGATCGTGGACCTCACCTGCGACACCGCCGACGCCAACCACGCCGACCAGGTGGTCAAGTCACTGACCGCGCTGGAGGGGGTGGACGTCCGCAAGGTCTCGGACCGTACGTTCCTGCTGCACCTCGGCGGGAAGATCGAGGTCAGCCCGAAGGTTGCCCTGCGCAACCGGGACGAACTGTCGCGCGCGTACACCCCGGGCGTGGCCCGGGTCTGCCTCGCCATCGCGGAGAACCCGGCCGACGCCCGTCGGCTCACCATCAAGCGCAACACCGTCGCCGTGGTCACCGACGGGTCGGCCGTACTCGGCCTGGGCAACCTCGGGCCGGCCGCGTCGCTGCCGGTGATGGAGGGCAAGGCGGCACTGTTCAAGCGCTTCGGCGGGGTGGACGCCTGGCCGGTCGTGCTCGACACCCAGGACGTGGACGAGATCGTCTCGATCGTGCGGGCCATCGCCCCGGCGTACGGCGGGATCAACCTGGAGGACATCGCCGCCCCGCGCTGCTTCGAGGTCGAGGCGAAGCTGCGGGACCTGCTCGACATCCCGGTCTTCCACGACGACCAGCACGGGACCGCGATCGTCGTCCTGGCCGCGCTCACCAACGCCCTGCGCGTCGTGGGCAAGCGGCTCGCCGACGTCAAGGTGGTCGTCTCCGGGGCCGGGGCCGCCGGTACGGCGATCATGAAGCTGCTGCTGCGTCAGGGCGTCGGCGACATCATCGCGTACGACCGGGCGGGCGCCCTGCACCGTGGGCTGGCCGACACCAACCCGGCCTGGAAGTGGCTGGCCGAGAACACCAACAAGGAGAACTACAGCGGTGACCTGCCCGGGGCGATCCGGGGCGCCGACGTCTTCATCGGGGTGAGCGCGCCGAACCTGCTCACCGGCGACGACATCGCCGGCATGGCGAAGGACTCGATCGTCTTCGCGCTGGCCAACCCGGACCCGGAGGTCGACCCCCGGGAGGCGCGCAAGCACGCGGCCGTGGTCGCCACCGGCCGGTCCGACCAGCCGAACCAGATCAACAACGTGCTGGCCTTCCCCGGCGTGTTCCGAGGCATGCTCGACGCGCACGCCGAGGAGTTCACCGAGGAGATGGCCATCGCGGCGGCCCAGGCCATCGCGGACGTGGTCGGCGAGGACAAGATCAACCCGACGGTGATCGTGCCCAGCGTCTTCGACGCCCGGGTGGCCACCGCGGTCGCCGCGGCCGTACGCGCCGCCGCCCAGCACCCGTCACCGGCCCCGGCCGCCGACCCCGGCCCGGCGGATCTCCCCGAGATCGCCGCCAGCGCCGCCGCCCCCACCGCCCCACCCGCCACCACCAACTGACCCCCTCCCCCACCCCACCCCGACCACCCCGCCCGCTCGCCGAGCGCCGTTGATCATGAGGTTGTCGCAGCTCCCGGGCTCGGAATCCGCAGCAATTTCATGATCAACGGGGTGGGGTTGGGGTTGGGGGTTGGAGTGAGGTGTGCCGGTCAGGGCAGGGTGGTGCCCTGGGCCACCAGGAGGGCGGGGCCGGCCAGCCAGGCGCTGTCGCCGTCCAGGGTGATGGTGAGCCGACCACCGGGTACGTCCACCGCGACCACGCCCTCGGTCAGGTTCGCGTCACGGAGCGCCGCCGCTGCCACCGCCACGGCTCCCGAACCGCACGACAGGGTCTCCGCCGAACCCCGCTCGTAGACGCGCATGAGCATGTGCAGGTCGGCGCCAGCGACTGGCTCACCGGGCGTGACAAACTCGACGTTGACCCCGGCCGGGAAGACCGCCGGATCGGATCCGGGGGCCCGGGTCAGGTCGAGCGCGGAGAGCTCGACACCGGTCGGCAGTGAGCAGACCAGGTGCGGGTTGCCGCAGTCCACCACGCTTCCGTTCAGGGTCAGCCCGGGCAACACGGCGGTGCTGTCGCCGTACAGCCGGGGTGCGCCGAGGTCTGCGGCGATCTCCCCGTCCGCGACCACCAGGCGCCCGACGGCGGCCGGACCGACCACGGCCCGGACCACCCCGGACCGGGTGGCGATCGGCAGCCCGGCCTCCTCCGGCTCGGCCAGACCGGCACTGAGCAGGTAACGGGTGAAGACCCGCACCCCGTTGCCGCACATCTCGGCCAGCGAACCGTCGGCGTTCCAGTAGTCCATGAACCACTCGGCCTCGGCGGCGTACGCGGCGCCCTCCGGGTGTTTCGCGGCCCGGATCACCCGGAGTACGCCGTCCGCGCCGACCCCGCGCCGCCGGTCACAGAGCGCCGCGACGGTGGCCGGGGTGAGCGGAAGCTCGCCGTCCGGATCGGGAAGGATGACAAAGTCGTTGCCGGTGCCATGACCCTTGGTGAACTGCACCAACCCATCATTCCCGATCCGTCGCGGAATCATCCTCCGGGTCATCCGGCCGAACGGGTCCCGGGGGGCTCCGCCGCTGCGCGCGATCCGGCGGCACGTTCAGCGGCGGATTCGGCGGCGCGTTCGGCGGCACGTTCAGCGGCGGATTCGGCGGCGCGTTCGGCGGCACGTTCAGCGGCGCATTCGGCGGCGCGTTCGGCGGCGCGTTCGGCGGCACGTTCAGCGGCCCGGACGGCCGAGAGTCCGGCCTCCAGCAGGTCCGGGCGCTGCGCGTCCAGCCACTCGATGCGGGGGTCCCGGTGGAACCAGGTCCGCTGGCGCCGGACGAAGCGGCGAGTCTTGCGTACCGTTTCGGCACGCGCGTCCGCGTCCGTCAGCTCGCCGTCGAGCAGGCGCAGCACCTGCTGGTAACCGAGGGCCCGGCCCGCCGTACGGCCGTCCCGCAGGCCCCGCGCCTCCAGCGCGCGGACCTCGTCGACCAACCCGTCCGCCCACATCCGGTCGACCCGGGCGGCGACCCGCTCGTCCAGGCTGGCGGTGTCCCGGTCGACCCCGAGCTGCACGGATTCGTACCAGGGCTTCGGGTCCGGCAGGGCGGCGGTGAACGGCCCGCCGGTGAGCTCGATCACCTCCAGCGCGCGTACGATGCGCCGACCGTTGCCGGGCAGGATGCCGGCGGCGGCCGTCGGGTCGACCGCAAGCAACCGCTGGTAGAGCGGCGCCGGGCCGACCTCGGCCAGCTCGGCCTCCAGCCTGGCCCGCAGGGCCGGGTCGGTCCCGGGGAACTCGAACTCCTCCAGCACCGCCCGGACATAGAGCCCCGAGCCGCCGACCAGCAGCGGCACCCGGCCCCGGGCCAGGATGTCGTCGACCGCCCGCCGGGCCAGCCGCTGGTACTCGGCCACGCTCGCCGGCTCGGTGACGGCCCAGATGTCCAGCAGGTGGTGCGGCACCCCGGCCCGCTCGGCCACGGTCAGCTTGGCGGTGCCGATGTCCATCCCCCGGTAGAGCTGCATGGAGTCGGCGTTGACCACCTCGCCGCCGAGCGCCTCGGCCAGACCGATGCTCAGGTCCGACTTTCCGGCGGCGGTGGGCCCGACGACGGCGACCACGAGGCTCATTCGCCCTCCTCCCGCTCCCAGTTGGCGACGAAGTAGCCGACACCGTACGGTGCCGCAGAATAGGACAGATCGGCGGTCCAGGCCGTCCCGGTCGCCTGGGCCGCGCCGGCCAGCACCTGCCAGGCCGCCCGGCCGGCCACCCAGAGCCGCGCCGAGACCGAGGGGTCCAGGCCGAGCAGGGCGTCGACGTCCGCACCGGCCAGCGCCGAGGCCACCCTTTTGTCGTACGTGGCCGCGCGCGGGTCGTGGTAGCCCGGCGCCTTCTCACCCCGGCGGGCCGACCCGTCACCGAGTACCAGCAGCGCGATCCTGGGCCGGTGCTCGGATCGCCGCGCCCCGTACTCGGCACACTCGGCCGCGTCGTTGTCGGCGGACACGGCGTCCAGCAACACGGTCCGGCCGCCGAGGTCGTGCCGGCTGAGCAACCACCCGCCGACCAGCAGGCTAAGTGGGGTGATCCGGCTTCCCGCCCGGCGACCAGCGCCCGAGTCCGGGTTCGCCTCCTGCTTCGGCCCCTGCTCCTGCGTCGGCCCCTGCTTCGGCCCCTGCTTCGGCTTCGGGCTCTGGTCCGGGCTCTGGCTCGACGGGAGCGCGAACTCGGCCGCCACTCCCCACGGCGCGAAACCGCCGACGTACGGTGGGGAGAGTTGTTCGGTACGCGTCGCGCCCCCGACCACCAGCACCGCGTCCGACGGCACGGAGAGTAGCCTGGCTATCGCGGAATCCGCCGCGTCCCGCAGTTCGTCCAGTTCGGCGGCGGCCGAACCGGCGATCTCGGGCACGATCATCGGCGGGTGCGGACAGACGGCGGCGGCAACCAGAGACACGCCACCACCGTAGCCGGGTTCGGACCTTACACCCGCTTGCACACCGATCGGCCATGGTCAAGGACACCGTATGGTCACGGTCGACCACAGGCGCTCGACGCGGACCGGGTTGGACCTGTGACAATGCCGGGAGAAACTTCGCTGCAATATATGACTGCGCCGTGGCGGCGACCCCGGGGGACCTTTCTCTTCGGCGGCGCCGGGAGAACGAGGATGGGCACATGAGCGACTGGACGGCCTTCGGACGGGTGGACGCGGACGGCACGGTCTACGTCAAGACGGCCGAGGGCGAGCGGGTGGTCGGTTCCTGGCAGGCCGGGGCGCCGGAGGAGGGGTTGGCGCACTTTGCCCGCCGCTTCGCCGACCTGGTCACGGAGGTGGACCTGATCGAGGCGCGGCTCAACTCCGGCGCCGCTGACGCGGCACACTCGCTGGCGAGCGTACGGCGACTACGCGGCACGCTGGCGGAGGCGCACGTCGTCGGCGACATCGACGCGCTCGCCGCCCGGCTGGAGAAGCTGGCCGGAGTGGCGGACGAGAAGGCCGGCGAGGCGAGGGCGGCCCGCGAGACGGCCCGGACGGAGGCGTTGGCCCGCAAGACCGCCCTGGTGGAGGAGGCGGAGAAGCTGGCCGCCGAGTCGACCGGCTGGAAGACCGCCGGTGACCGACTCAAGGAGATCCTCGACGAGTGGAAGACCATTCGCGGGGTCGACAAGAAGACCGACGGTGAACTGTGGAAGCGGTTCGCCGCCGCGCGGGACGGCTTCACCCGCCGCCGGGGCGCCCACTTCGCCACTCTGGACGCCCAGCGCAAGCAGGCGCAGGGGGCGAAGGAGGAGCTGGTGGCGGAGGCCGAGTCGTTGGCCGAGTCGACCGACTGGGCGGCGACGGCCAACCGGCTCAAGGACCTGATGACGCAGTGGAAGGCCGCGCCTCGTGCCTCGAAGGAGGCCGAGCAGAAGCTGTGGGACCGGTTCCGGGCCGCGCAGGATGCCTTCTTCTCGCGTCGCAGCGAGGTCTTCTCCGCCCGGGACAACGAGCAGCGCGGCAACCTCGACCGCAAGCAGGCGCTGTTGGCCGAGGCCGAGGCGATCGACGTGGATGCCGACCCCCGGGCCGCGCAGGCCAAGCTGCGTGAGATCCAGGGCCAGTGGCACGACGCCGGTCGGGTGCCCCGTGAGGCGGCCGCCGGTCTGGACCGTCGGATGCGGGTGGTGGACGACAAGGTACGTCAGGCGATGGACTCGGCCTGGCGGCGTACCGAGCCGTCGGCGAACCCGTTGCTGGTCCAGATGCGCGACCAGGTGGCCGAGGCGGAGCAGCGGCTGGCCCGGGCACAGGCGTCCGGTGACGCGAAGCGGATCCGCGAGGCCGAGTCCGCACTCGCCGCCAAGCGGCAGTTCCTTCAGCTCGCGGAGCAGGCGAGCTGACCGTTCCACGCAAGGATCACGGCCGAGCGGGCAGTTCGGCACGGTGGTGAGAGCCGAGCGGGCAGTTCGGCGCCAAGGCTGGGAAGGGGCTCCTCCGGTTGCGACGACCGGAGGAGCCCCTTCGACGTGCGGGGGGTGAGTGAGCCCTTCCGGCTACCGGGTAGGCGGGACCTTTACATCGATTCAAATCCATGGTTGCATCAGGAAAGCGCTTGCCTCGGGCAAACGAGCGCGGGAGCCACAGTCTTCGACCACCCCGGTTCGATCCGTACGGCAGCGAGCCGCACGATGTCGATCCGGCGGACCACCGGGCCGCTTGGGCACGGCCACGGAGGTGATCCGCCGTACGACGCCGCTCGCCTGCTGGTGGAAAAAGGAGAGCGACCATGCTCGCACGACGGCGCCGGATGGCGCTGTTCAGCACCACCGCCGTAGCCACCCTCACCCTCGCCGCGACCGGAATCGTCACCGCCGTCAACGCCCACGCCGCCGCCGGCTGCCAGGTCAGCTACTCGGTCGGCAGCCAGTGGCCCGGCGGCTTCAGCGGCAACGTCAACGTCACCAACCTCGGCGACCCGATCTCCGGTTGGACCCTGCGCTGGTCGTACTCGGCCGGGCAGCAGGTCACCCAGGCGTGGAACGCGACCGTGACCCAGAGCGGCGCCCAGGTCAGCGCGGCCAACGTCGGCTACAACGCCAACCTGGCCACCAACGCCACCGTCTCGATCGGCTTCAACGGCACCTGGAACAACTCCAGCAACCCGGCGCCGACCAGCTTCAGCCTGAACAACGTCGCCTGCACCGGCAGTGTCGCGCCAACCACCCCGGGCGGCAATCCGACCACCCGGCCACCGACCACGCCACCGACCACCCGCCCGCCGACCACCGGGCCGACGTTGCCGCCGCAGACCGGGTTGGTCGGCTGGGCGACCCAGAACGGTGGCACCTCCGGCGGCGGCAACGCCTCACCGGTCACCGTCACCGACTCCGGCGCCCTGACCAGCGCCCTCGGCTCCACCAGCGCGGCCGTCATCCGGGTCTCCGGCACCATCTCCTGCTCCGGCATGCTCCGGGTCCGGTCCAACAAGACCATCCTCGGCACCGGCTCCAACGCCACCATCAACGGCTGCGGATTCAACATCAACGGCGACCGCAACGTCATCATCCGCAACCTCAACTTCCGCGGCTGGGACGACGACGCCATCAACGTCCAAGAATCAGCCACCAACATCTGGATCGACCACAACAGCTTCACCGACGGCTACGACGGCGCCGTCGACGTCAAACGCGGCTCCGACTTCGTCACCATCTCCTGGAACCGCGTCTACGGCCACGACAAATCCATGCTCCTCGGCCACAGCGACGACAACGCCAGCCAAGACACCGGCCACCTACGCGTCAGCTACCACCACAACTGGTTCGACGGCTCCGGCCAACGCCACCCCCGCGTCCGCTTCGGCAACCCCGTCCACGTCTACAACAACTACTACAACAACATCAGCGGCTACGGCGTCGCCTCCACCGAAGGCGCCGGAGTCCTCGTCGAAGGCAACTACTTCGAAAACACCGACGACCCCTACCACCTCGGCGAAGGCGACTCAGGACCCGGAACCCTCGTCGCCCGCAACAACCACTTCGTCAACTCCGGCACCGGACAAACCGGCGGCAGCGTCGCCAGCATCCCCTACAACTACCAACTCGACACCGCCAGCAACGTCAAATCCATCGTGACCGCCGGCGCCGGCACCGGCCGAATCGGCCTCTAACCCGTTAGGAAGGGCCCCTTCCTATACCGAAAACGATAAGAAGGGGCCCTTCCTTTCAGCGGTCGCAGGCGGTGGCGGCGGCGGGGGCCAGCGGTGGTACGCCGACGGTGGGCAGGCCGAGGGTGACGGCCGAGGTACGCGGGACACGTCCCGCCTCGTACGCGTCGCCGGCCCTGGTCCTCCGGTGGCCCAGCGGCGCCCCGTCCGCGTTCAGGTGGTGCGGCGCGGCGTACGTGATCACGGTGTGCACGATGTCGCCGGGCCGGATCGAGGCGGCGTCGGGGCCGGCGTCGAAGTGCACCAGCCGACCGTCCCGGGCCCGACCGGACATCCGTCCGGTGCGCTCGTCCTTACGGCCCTCACCGACCGCCACCAGCACCTCGACCTGCTCACCGACCAGCTTCTTGTTCTCCGACCAGGTGCCTTCCTCGACCGCCGCGATCAGCCGCTCGTACCGCTCCTGCACGACCTGCTTCGGTAGCTGGCCGTCCATGGTCGCGGCCGGGGTGCCCGGACGCTTGGAGTACTGGAAGGTGAAGGCCGACGAGAACCGTGCCTCACGGACCACGTCCAGGGTGCGCTCGAAGTCGGCGTCGGTCTCACCGGGAAAGCCCACGATGATGTCGGTGGTGATCGCCGCGTCCGGCATCGCCGCCCGTACCTTCTCGATGATGCCGAGGTAGCGGTCGGACCGGTACGACCGGCGCATCGCCCGGAGTACGTCGTCCGAGCCCGACTGCAACGGCATGTGCAGCGAGTGGCAGACGTTCGGCGTCTCGGCCATCGCCGCGATCACGTCGTCGGTGAAGTCCTTCGGGTGCGGGCTGGTGAACCGGACCCGCTCCAGCCC
Organism: Micromonospora sp. NPDC050397; assembly: GCF_044901685.1. Lineage (NCBI taxonomy): Bacteria > Bacillati > Actinomycetota > Actinomycetes > Micromonosporales > Micromonosporaceae > Micromonospora > Micromonospora sp. NPDC050397. Next base: position 501,823 of record NZ_JBJDPS010000002.1, on the reverse strand, counting down.
CTCGATCTCGCCGGTGGCGCGCAGCAGCTTGCCGAAGGCGAGCCGGTCGCCGAACTCGACACCGTACGAGTTCACGTTCTGGCCGAGCAGGGTCACCTCGAGCACCCCCTCGGCGACCAGGGCGCGCACCTCGGCCAGCACGTCGCCGGGGCGGCGGTCCTTCTCCTTGCCGCGCAGTGAGGGCACGATGCAGAAGGTGCAGGTGTTGTTGCAGCCGACCGAGATCGACACCCAGCCGGCGTAGGTCGACTCACGTCGGGTCGGCAGGGTCGACGGGAAGACGTCGAGGGATTCGAGGATCTCCACCTCGGCGCTGGAGTTGTGCCGGGCCCGTTCCAGCAACACCGGCAGCGAGCCGATGTTGTGGGTGCCGAAGACGACGTCGACCCAGGGCGCCTTGCGGACGATCTCGCCCCGGTCCTTCTGCGCCAGGCAGCCGCCGACCGCGATCTGCATGCCCGGGTGCTTGTCCTTGACCGGGCGGAGATGACCGAGGTTGCCGTAGAGCCGGTTGTCGGCGTTCTCGCGTACGGCACAGGTGTTGAAGACCATGACGTCCGGATCGTCCACCTCGGCGGCGCGTACGTAACCCGCCTGCTCCAGCAGTCCGGAGATCCGCTCCGAGTCGTGCACGTTCATCTGGCAGCCGTACGTCACGACCTTGTAGCTCTTCGACACCGTCGTGCGCCCCTCTCCCACGGCCACCAAGCGTAGCCGTCTGCTTCGCCCTACCCGGGCCGGGTGTGGGCCGCCCCGTACGTCGCCGCCCCGGAGACCGTCCCGTCGGGTCGTACGGTAGTTGGGCCGGGCGCGGGGGGCGGCGCCCGGCCGGCGTCGGTGGCAGAGTAGGCACGTCAGCGAAGGTCCCCGCGCGGCGCCCGCCCGCAGGCCGCTCGGTAGCCGAGCCGGACCGAGCCAGGATCGGCGGAGCCGGACCGAGCCGGAATTGGGGAGCCGGACCGGCCGGGGATCGCCGAGCCGGACCGGCCGGGATTGGGAGGAAACATGTGCCGGAGCATCAAGACCCTGCGTGAGCCGTACGCCGAAGAGGTGACGCCGGCCGACATCGAGGCCGCCGCCCTGCAGTACGTACGCAAGATCTCCGGCTTCCGTACCCCCGCCGCCCACAACGCCGAGGCGTTCCAGGCGGCGGTTGCCGCCGTGACGGAGGCGACCAGGGTCCTACTGGACCAGTTGGTGGTGCGCGGCGCCGGCCCCGCTCGGGAGTCCACCGCCACCGCGAGCCCCTCCGCCGCCCGCACCACCCCGACCCCCGGCTGACCCTCTTCGGCTCGCCGGGGCCCGGGTGGGTCAGGTCCTCCCCGGCTCGCCGGGGCCGGGTGGGTCAGGTCCTCCCCGGCTCGCCGGGGCCGGGTGGGTCAGGCGGCGGCGAGGGCCGGGACGACGGAGTCCGGCGCCCACTGCGACTGCTGGCACTGGGACCAGGCGCGGCACCGGGGACTGTGCGTGCTGCACAGGCGGAGGCCGCTGAGGACCTCCCCCTCGTCCTCCTCGCGCACGTCCAGGTGCACCGGACGGATGGTGCCGTCCGAGCCGACAAGCAGATGTCGTCCGGGATCGAGGGTGTCGTCCACGAAGAGGCACTGCCGGCCGAGCCGCCGCGCGAACGCCGCGATCACCGTCGCCTCCGGCAGACCCTCGGGGATGCCGTAGCAGTCCAGCGAGGTGGGAAAGTCGCCGGGCCGGTGCCAGACGTCGCACACCACCGCGTCGAGCGGCAACCGGGCCGGATCGGCCTGGTCCATCGGCACCACCGCCAGGCCGAGTACGTCGACCAGGGCGGTACGGACTTCCGCGGTGGTCACGCGGTCGTCGATCTTCCAGTTCCACAGCTCGGTCACGCCGCCTCCTCGCTGTGCGCAGCCATGGCCGCAGCAACGGCCCCTACTGACGATGGTGACCGGCAGCCGACGCCACATGGGGCTAAGTTACCGGTCTGTGACCATATCTGCCGAAATCCGCCTAACCAACTACCTTCCGTAATCGAGTGGTGACACTCTACCGCTCCGGATGTGCACGCGCACTCACTTAGCGTATTCCAGGTACGACAGTAGGTTTGCCGACACTCGCCACCCCTCGACCCCCCGGAGCCGGTGCGGCGAGCCGGGCCACACCCGGGGTGCGATCCCTCCCGTACGCCGGGCCGGTCCACCGACAGCGCTGAGCGAGGGAAAGCTCACGCTCGGCGGGATGACCGCCACCGGGGCCCGCCCGCTCCCGCGATCGCCTCCGATACCGATCGGGCCGGGTGTTCGCGCAGGTCAGGATGGGTGACAAGGCCGCCAACAAAGATCCTTTCGCGCCGTACGGGTCCGCGAACGACACCCTGCGCGTTACCGCCCCGTGACCAGATCGTTTGCGTCGCCGCACGTCAGGTCCCCTACAGTTGCGTAACCAAAGCAGACTGGGGCCCACAGTGGGGCCACAGACCAGACAGGTGGGGGCATGACCGCGTCGACCGACCAACCGCTCATCAAGCTTGACGGGGTCAACAAATGGTTCGGCCCACTCCACGTGCTGCACGACGTGAACCTCTCGGTCAGTCGCGGCGAGGTGGTCGTCGTGATCGGACCGTCGGGCTCCGGCAAGTCGACGCTCTGTCGCGCGATCAACCGACTGGAGCCGATCAACTCGGGCACCATCGTCTTCGACGGGGAGCCGCTGCCAGCCGAGGGCAAGGCCCTGGCCCGGCTTCGGAGCGAGGTCGGGATGGTGTTCCAGTCGTTCAACCTCTTCGCGCACAAGACGATCCTGCAGAACGTCACGCTCGGACCACTCAAGGTGCGTAAGGAAAAGCCGACCGCCGCGCGGGAACGCGCCCTGGCCCTGTTGGACCGGGTGGGCATCGCCAACCAGGCGGACAAGTACCCGGCCCAGCTCTCCGGTGGACAGCAGCAGCGGGTCGCGATCGCACGCGCCCTGGCGATGCAGCCCAAGGCGATGCTCTTCGACGAACCGACCAGCGCGCTGGACCCCGAGATGGTCGGCGAGGTGCTGGACGTGATGACGTCGCTGGCCCGGGACGGGATGACCATGGTCGTGGTGACCCACGAGATGGGCTTCGCCCGGCACGCGGCGAACCGGGTCATCTTCATGGCCGACGGCCAACTCGTCGAGGACGCTCCGCCGGAGGAGTTCTTCGCCAATCCGCGCAGCGAGCGGGCCAAGGACTTCCTGTCCAAGATCTTGACGCACTAGCGCGTCCAGTGTGGAGCGCCCCGTCGGGGCGACCGCTTCGTCGAAGAAGGAGATGTAGATGCGTATCTCGCGAGTGGCCACGCTGGCCGCGGTCGCGGCGCTGTCGCTCAGCGTTGCCGCGTGTGGCGGCGACAGCGACGGCGGGTCCGGCACGGCGCCGGAGAGCAAGAGCTTCGCCGCCGGCACCACGATGGAGAAGCTGAACAAGGCCGGCAAGATCACCATCGGCACCAAGTTCGACCAGCCGGGCTTCGGCCTGAAGGGCCTGGACAACAAGCCGGCCGGCTTCGACGTGGAGATCGCCAAGATCATCGCGGAGGAACTCGGCATTCCCGAGAGCGGGGTCTCGTACGTCGAGACGCCGTCGGCCGTCCGCGAAGAGGTGCTGGAGCAGGGCAAGGCCGACATCGTGGTGGCGACGTACACGATCAACGACAAGCGCAAGGAGCGGATCGACTTCGCCGGTCCGTACTACGTCGCCGGGCAGCACATCATGGTCCGCGCGGACGACTCGAGCATCACCGGCCCGGACTCGTTCAAGGCCGGCGGCAAGAAGGTCTGCTCGGTGCAGGGCTCGACCCCCGCCACCAACATCGAGAAGTACCTCGCCGACAAGGTCTCCCAGCTCGTCGTCTTCGACGTCTACCAGAAGTGCGTCGACGCGCTCGCCAGCAAGCAGGTGGACGCGGTGACCACGGACAACGTCATCCTCACCGGCTTCATCGCCAAGAACGAGGGCAAGTACAAGCTCGCCGGTGAGAAGTTCACCGAGGAGCCGTACGGCATCGGGGTGAAGAAGGGCGACACCGCCTTCCGCGACTTCATCAACGACACCCTCGAGAAGATCTACACCGACGGCCGCTACGCGACCGCCTGGAAGGACACCGCGGGCAAGTTCGACTCGGCCGTGCCGACCGGCCCGGCCATCAACCGGTACTGAGTTCCAAGGGCTAGGAGCTGGAAGGTGACCATGAGAGAGGCGTACCCGTGAGTGTGCTCGTCGACCACTTCGACGTCTTCGCCGGAGGGCTCTGGGTCACCTTCCAGCTCTGTCTGCTCTCCGCGATCGGTGCCCTGCTGCTGGGCACCGTCGCGGCGGTCATGCGGATCGCGCCGGTGCCGCCGCTGCGCTGGATTGGCACCGCCTACGTGACGGTATTCCGCAACTGTCCGCTGACCATCGTGCTCTTCTTCTCCGCGTTCGCGCTGCCGGCGCTGGGCTCGAACGCCGACTTCCTGCGGATTCCCGGACTCAGCTCGATCTTCAGCCGGCTCGGGATCGACCTGCCGTACTTCCGGTTCGCCATCATCGCGCTGAGCCTCTACACCGGGGCCTTCGTCTGCGAGGCGATCCGCAGCGGCATCAACGCGGTGCCGACCGGCCAGGCCGAGGCGGCACGGGCGATCGGCCTGACCTTCTCGCAGAACCTGCGTCTGGTCGTGCTACCGCAGGCATGGAAGTCCGCCATCGTCCCGCTGGGCAGCGTGATCATCGCGATGATCAAGAACTCCGCGCTGGCCGGCTTCTTCGGCGTGACCGGTGACCTCTCCAACTCCGGCACGAACCTCACCAGCGCGCTCGGCGAGCCGATCATCCCGGTCTTCTTCGGCGTGAGCGTCGGCTTCCTGCTCATGACCGTACCGCTCGGCATCCTGCTGGACCGGGTCGAGCGACGCCGGGCGGTCGCCGCCCGATGAACGAGCGAAACATCCAGCGGTACGCGACGCACGGCGAGGAAGCGGCATGAATCAACAGCAGTCTGTGCTCTACGACGCACCGGGGCCCCGGGCTCGAAGGGTGACCCTGATCGGCAGCGTGATCGCGGTCGTCGGCATCGCCGCCTTCGTCTACTTCCTCGTCTATCTGCCCCTGGACGAAAAGGGCCAGTTCACGATGGAGAAGTGGGGACCGCTGGTCGACCCGGGCAACGAGCTGTTCTCGCTGGTCTGGGCCCGGCTCCGGGAGGGCTTCGTCGCCACCCTGATCGCCGCCGCGCTGGCGATCGTCGCCGCGCTGCTCTTCGGCACCGCGCTCGCCATCCTGCGGATCCAACTCAAGGCGCTGCGGGACCGGCGGTTCGTCGGGCTGAGCGCGCCGGTGGCGGTCGTGCTGCGCGCACTGAGTTGGCTGCTCAACACGATCAGCCGGTTCTTCGTCGAGATCTTCCGTGGTCTCCCGGTCGTGATCACCATCTTCTTCGTGGCGAGCGCCCTGCCCGAGCTGGGCGTGGACCTCGGTAACCTGCTCTGGTACCTGGTCATCGGCCTGACCATCTACAACGGTGTGGTGATCGGCGAGATCCTGCGCTCGGGCATGGAAGGGCTGCCCGGCGGGCAGCGCGAGGCCGCCCAGGCCGTCGGCCTCAGCTCGTTCCAGACCACCCGCATGATCCTGCTGCCGCAGGCGTTCCGGATCATGCTCCCGGCCCTGATCAGCCAGCTCGTCGTGGTCTTCAAGGACACCTCGCTCGGCTTCATCATCGGCTACGAGGAGGTGCTCCGGGTCAGCAGTTTTGTCATCCAGAACCTGGAGAACCCGATCCAGGTCTACGCCGTCGTCGGCACCATCTACATCCTGGTGAACTACCTGCTCTCCAAGGTCGCCGAGTACACCCAGCGGCGGATGGCGCGGGGCCGGCGTACCCGTGGCCTCGGTGCCGCCAAGGTCGCCCCGCCGGCCGCCGTCGCGGGCACGGCGGCCTGACCACCAACCCTCCGCCTGACCGTCGCCCGGGTCCAGCCGAACAGGCTGGCCCGGGCTTTCGGCATGTCAGGGGCTCTCCCACCCGCCGGCCGGGCCGCGCGTACGGACGTCGAGGTGGCCCGGATCCCGGGCCCGGCGGGGCCGGGGGGCCGGGGGGCCGGGGCCGGGGCCGGCGGACCAGGGCCGGGCCGGGCCGGGCCGGGCCGGGCCGGGCAGCCCGGAGCGGCCCCGCTCAGCGCGCGATCTCGGTGACCCGGGACTCGCGTACCACGGTGACCCGGATCTGACCCGGGTAGGTCAGCTCCTCCTCGATCTGCTTGGCCACGTCCCGGGCCAGCACCGCCGCGCCGATGTCGTCCACGTCGTCCGGCTTCACCATCACCCGGATCTCCCGGCCAGCCTGCATCGCGAAGACCTTCTCGACGCCCGTCTTGCCGCCCGCGATCTCCTCGATCCGTTCGAGCCGCTTGACGTACGCCTCCAGGCTCTCCCGCCGCGCCCCCGGGCGACCGCCGGAACAGGCGTCCGACGCCTGGGTCAGCACCGCCTCGATGGTTTGCGGCTGCACCTCGTTGTGGTGCGCCTCGATGGCGTGCACGACATCCTCGGACTCGCCGTACTTGCGGGCCAGGTCGGCACCGATCAGCGCGTGGCTTCCCTCCACCTCGTGGGTGAGCGCCTTGCCGATGTCGTGCAGGAAGGCACCCCGTTTGATGGTCTGCGCGTCCAGCCGCAACTCGGCCGCCATGATGCCGGCGATGTGGGCGGTCTCGACCAGGTGCTTGAGCACGTTCTGCCCGTACGACGTCCGGTAGCGCAGCCGGCCGAGCAGGGTGACCAGCTCCGGGTGGATCTCCGTGATGCCGACCTCGACCAGCGCGTCCTCGGCCGCCCGCTGACAGAGCCGCTCTACCTCGTGCCGGGCTGTCTCGAAGACCTCCTCGATCCGGTGCGGGTGGATCCGGCCGTCCAGCACCAGCTTCTCCAGGGTGAGCCGGCCGATCTCCCGGCGTACCGGGTCGAAGCAGGAGAGCAGTACGGCCTCGGGGGTGTCGTCGATGATCAGGTTGACCCCGGTGACGGATTCGAAGGCGCGGATGTTGCGCCCCTCCCGGCCGATGATCCGCCCCTTCATCTCGTCGCCCGGCAGGTGCAGCACGCTGACCACGCTCTCCGCGGTCTGCTCGCTGGCGACCCGCTGGATGGCGTCCACCACGATGTGCCGGGCCCTCTGGTCGGCGGTCTGGCGCGCGTCCGCCTCGATGTCCCGGATCAGGATCGCCGCCTCGCGCTTGGCCTGTCCCTCGATCGCCTCGACCAACTCGCCCCGGGCCGCGTCGGCGGTCAGACCGGCAACCCGTTCGAGCTCCCGGCGGCGCTGCTCCTCCGCCTCGGCCAAGGCTGTTTCCCGGGTGTTGAGGGCGCCCTCCCGGGTGGTCAGCTCGGCGGCGGCGGCGGTCAGCCTGCGCTCCCGTTCGGTGAGGCGCTCGACCTCCTCGCTGTGCAGCCGCTCCCGCTCGTCCATCCGCTGGGCCCGCCGCTCCACCTCGACGGCCTGTTCCTTGGTGGTGGCCGCGAGGGAGGCGATCTCCCGTTCGCCGCTGCGCCGCGCCGCGGCCCGCGCCTGCTCGGCGTCGGCCTCGGCCTGCCGGTGCGCCCGGTCCAGCACGGTGTCCGCCTCGACCCGGGCGGCGTCCAGCACGCGTCGGGCCTCGGCCCTCGCCGCGCTCGCCTCGGCCTTGGCGGCGGCGGCCTCGGCCCGTGCGGCGGCGGCGGCCGACTTCGCCGCGTCCACCGTCGTGTACGCCTCGTCGGCCGCCGAACGGAGCGCCGCGAGCGACTGCTCCTGACGGTCCTTCTCGGCCACGAACGCGGAATCGTCGGCGGCCGGACCGGTGCTGCCCACGCCGAGCCGGCGCAGTGCCCGGGCGCCCAGGATCAGGCCGGTGAGCACCAGCGCGGCGAGCACCGCGATCGCGACGAGAAGTCCCCACTCGAGCGCGCTCATGCCGACGCCCCACAGCGACTCAACCCGATGTCCCCGCGCCGCCCGGTCATGGCCGCCTCCCCTCACCGTTCCGGCGCCGGAGGGTCGCCCTCCTGGTCACGCGCCCTACGGCTGTCGAGACGCCCGACCGAGGCGGCTGGCCGAGGATAGGCGCCATCGACGGTGTGTTGGGATACACCGCCGAGGGCCGGAACCGTGTGCCACCGTCACCGAACCGGCCTGTCCGGTAACGGGCTATCTGGCCTCTGAACTGGCCAAAGTGATGCCGTACTGTTACGCGATCTATGTTGTGCGTTTAGCCTGCGATGGTCGGGCAGTCTCACCTGTAACGCGAGGCTAGGTCGCGAGGTGCCCATCGGTCAAGGACTCATGATCCAGCATGAGTCGGACGTACGGCACACGGATGCCTACCCGCAGCTCATGACGGGTGGGGCATACCCGGACGAGCCCGACCGTCCTAGGCCGCTCCGGCTCGCTCCGACGGTCCACGTGAGACCCGGGGCTCGGTCGTCAGCCGGCGCCCAGCGCGACCGCGACCGCCACCAGTTCGGCGTTGCCGGCGGCGACCGAACCGTCGGGCAGGGTACGGGTGTCCTCCAGCCCGATCCGGGTGGACAGGCCACGGCGGAGCGCGTCACGCAGCACCGGCCAGACCGCCGGCCCCTCGGCGTGCAACAGCACCGGCGGTCCACCCGCCGGCAGTGCACCCAGGATGCGCTCCGCGTCCGCCAGCGCGTCGACCGGATCGGGTCGCATGCACTCCACCAACACGCGCAGCACCGGGACCCGCCACCGCCGGTACGCCACGGCAGCCTCCGGTGTCCAAAGGCCGGCCTCGACCGCCACACCCCGCTCGTGCAGGGCCGTGGCCACCTGTTCGGCACCCTCCTCGTGCGCGTTCACCGAGGCGAAGTCGGGCAGCACCGTCCATGCCCGTACGGCGGCCACCCTCGCTCGCGGGTCCGGCTCGATCCAGGCACCCGTGCTGACCCCCACCGGTGTCCCGGGGGCGGCCCGACGCACCTCGGTGACGGCCTCGGCCACCCGGGCCGCGTCGAGGCTCTCCCGCTCGTCCCGGCCCCGGGGGTGCAGGTGCACCGCGCCCGCACCGGCGGTCACACACTCGGCGGCGTCGGCGGCCAGCTCCGCGGCGGTGACCGGGACGGCCGGGTGCTCGTCCCGGCGTACGCCGCCGTTGAGGCAGACCTTGAGCACGGTCACCACTCTCCCGTCTCGGTCTCGGCAGGCGCGTCCGGGCCGGTCGGCCCGCCTACTCGTCGGCGCGACCGGGCCGGTCCAGCTCCGTCTCGGCCTCGGCGAGCGCGTCCGGGTCGATGTACTCGGCGAACTCCGCCGCCTCCGCGCTCTGCGCGGCGAGCGCGTCCTTCACCGCCCGGATCGCCACCCCGGGTGGATAGCCCTTGCGGGCGAGCATGCCCACCATCCGCCGGAACACCGCCTCCGGCGTGCCTCGGGCGCTCCGCAGCTTGCGCTCGACCAGCGCCCGCGCGGTCTCCTCCTCGGCCGTCTCGTCCAACTGGCCGAGCGCCTCGGTGGCGATGTCGCGATCGACACCCCGCTGGCGCAGCTCGTTGGCGAGCGCCCGCCGGGCCAGGCCCCGCCCCTGGTGGCGACTGGTCACCCAGGCCCGGGCAAAGGCGGCGTCGTCGATGATGCCGACCTCGTCGTAGCGGTCGAGCACCTGGTGGGCGATCTCCTCGCTGATCCCCCGCTTGGTCAACGCCCCGGCCAACTCCGCCCGGGTACGCGGACGCACGGCAAGCTGCCGAAGGCAGATCTCCCGGGCCAGTTCCGCCTCGTCCCGGGGCGGAACCGGTTCGGCATCGCCCCGGCCACGGCGGCGGCCACGGGGTCGCTCGGAATCCCCGCCGGAAGCACCGGAGTCGTTCCCGGAACCGTCCCCCGGCCATCGACTGACCGACCCACCGGCAGCATCCGCCGACCGGTACGTCGACGCCGGTCTGCTCCCCTCGGGCCAGCCCTGCTGTTCCTCGGCCCACTCGCCGGAGCCCACGCCACCGGCCAGTCCGAAACCACCGGCCGGATCGAGACCACCGGCCAGTCCAAGACCACCGGCCGGATCGGGACCACCGGCCCGACCGGGACCACCGGCCGGATCGACGCCGCTCGTCGGGTCGGCGCCGTCACGGGTCAGATCGGCGCTCGCGGCACGGCCCCGCCGCGAGCGCCCTACGGTGCTGCCGCCCGGGCGGGGCGGCGCGGCATCCCAGCCACGCCCCGACCGGGCACCACGTCGTCCAGCCACGATGGGGTGAAGGATTCAGCGGCCGGTCAGAAGTCCACCGGCGGCAGCTCCGGCCCACCGGCGGCGTCGCTCGGGCTGACTCCGACGCCCAGCTTCTCCAGGATCTTCTTCTCGATCTCGGCCGCCACGTCCGGGTTCTCCTTGAGGAACTCCCGGGCCTTCTCCTTGCCCTGGCCGAGCTGGTCGCCGTCGTAGGTGTACCAGGCGCCGGACTTCCGGATGATCGACTGCTCCACGCCGACATCGATCAGCGAGCCCTCGCGGGAGATGCCCTTGCCGTACATGATGTCGAACTCGGCCTGCTTGAACGGCGCGGCGACCTTGTTCTTCACCACCTTGACCCTGGTGCGGTTACCGACCACGTCGGTGCCGTCCTTGAGGCTCTCGATCCGGCGCACGTCGAGTCGGACCGACGCGTAGAACTTGAGCGCCCGACCACCGGTGGTGGTCTCCGGGCTGCCGAACATGACGCCGATCTTCTCCCGGAGCTGGTTGATGAAGATCGCGGTGGTGCCGGTGTTGTTGAGGACACCGGTGATCTTCCGCAGTGCCTGGCTCATCAGCCGGGCCTGGAGACCGACGTGGCTGTCGCCCATCTCGCCCTCGATCTCGGCCCGGGGCACCAGCGCGGCCACCGAGTCGATCACGATGATGTCCAGCGCGCCGGAGCGGATCAGCATGTCCGCGATCTCCAGCGCCTGCTCACCGGTGTCGGGCTGGGAGACCAGCATCGCGTCGGTGTCGACCCCGAGCGCCTTGGCGTATTCCGGGTCGAGCGCGTGCTCGGCGTCGATGAAGGCGGCGATGCCGCCGGCCCGCTGCGCGTTGGCCACCGCGTGCAGCGCCACGGTGGTCTTACCGCTGCTCTCCGGGCCGTAGACCTCGATCACCCGGCCGCGCGGCAGACCGCCCACGCCGAGTGCCACGTCGAGCGCGATCGAGCCGGTCGGGATGACCGCGGTCTGGATCACCGGCCGTTCGCCGAGTCGCATCACCGAGCCCTTGCCGAACTGCTTGTCGATCTGAGCGAGAGCAAGGTCTAGTGCCTTCTCCCGGTCAGGTCCTGGCGCCATGGTTGCCACCCCTGCCTTCGCCGGCGTCTTTGCTGAACTTTTCGTCACGCGGACACGCTAGGCGCTGGGTCCGACAGAAAACAGCCGACCTGCCGTGAGCTGTGGACCAACACCCGCTGTGGACAATAGCCGAACAGGTGTACGACAGCATGCATGACACGCCGTATTGGCATAACGGCAGCTCAGCGTAGTCGAGTCGGCACTCTGTCGGGATATGCGGCGACCACCGCACGCCAGACGACCACCGTTTCCTCACCCTCCGCGAGCGCCTGCGTGACCGTTCTGCCGCCCAACTCGGACAGCACCTGATCCGCGGCGATGCTGGTCGCGTACGCCGGGCCGAACACCTGCTCCAGCCGCTCCCAGAAATCCGTCAGCCGCACCGGCCCAACCCCCTCGCGTCCCCGACCCGGTTCCACCACCGGGCCACCGCGCCACCACCGGACGCCGGTCGCCCACGCTAGCGTCACCGACGCCGCCACCGCGAACGGGCACAACGCCGGACAGTGTCGGCCACGACGCCCGAGAGCGTGGGTCACAACGACCGATGGCATGGGGCACGCCGCCCAGGGGACGTCGGCGTCACGGCGCCCTACGGTGTCGGCGTCACGGCGCCCTACGGTGTCGGCGTCACCGCTCCCGGGGGCACGGGTCACGGCGCCCTACGGTGTCGGCGTCACGGCGCTCCCGGGGGCACGGGTCACGGCGCCCGACGGCGTCAGCCCAGTGCCCGTGCGGCCACCGTCAGGTCGGCGACCAGACCGGCGTACGCGCTCTCCCGGTCGTCGGCGCGCAGCACCGCCGAGGGGTGGATGGTGGCCAGCAGCCGGGTCGGCTCGACCGGCCCGTTCGCCGTGGCCGGCGGCGGCCGGGTGAAGTCCTCCGGGCGCTGGGCGGATTCCGGCCACGGCAGCAGCACCCCACGCTCCCTGGTGACCCGGAACGCCGGCCCGAGCAGCGCCTTCGCCGCGATCGCGCCGAGCACCACGACGACCCTGGGGCGCAGCAGCGCGAACTCGGCGACCAGCCAGGGACGGCAGGCGACGATCTGCGTCTGGTCCGGCGTCTGGTGCAGCCGCCGCTTGCCCCGTACGGTGTGTCGGAAATGCTTGACAGCGTTTGTCAAGTAGAGCTGTCGCGGCTCCAGACCGACGTCCTCCACCGCCCGGCGCAGCACCCTGCCGGCCGGGCCGACGAACGGCAGCCCCTGCTGGTCCTCGACGTCACCGGGCTGCTCGCCGACCATCACCATCGGGGCGCGCACGGCACCCCGGCCGAAGACCGTCTGGGTGGTGTCCTCGTACAGGTCACAGCCCCGGCAGGAGCCGGCGGCCTCGCGCAACGCGGTCAAGCTCCGCGCGCCGGGCGGGATGAACTCCTGTGCTCCGGGAACGGCCCTGGTCTGCTGCGCCATGAACGCTGTCCTACCCGGTCTCGCCGCACCCACTCTTCAAGCGAAAGGAAGGGCCCCTTATTAACGCATAGCGTTAATAAGGGGCCCTTCCTTTCACGCGGTGAAGGGGGGTGGGGTGGGGGTAGCGGTCGCCCGGAGCAGGGCGTCGGCGAGCGGCTCGATGTCGTCGGCGGCGAGCGGGCTGACGGTGATCCGGACGGCCGGGGCGCTGCCGAGCCGGTAGAGGGCACCGGGCGCGACCGCGTACCCGGCGTCGCGGAGCCCGGTCACCGCACGGGTCTCGTCCGGCACCGGGACCCAGACGTTGATCCCGGTCTCGCCGTGGGCGGTCAGTCCCCGCCGCTCCAGCGCCGCGAGCAGCCCCTGCCGGCGGTGCCGGTAGCTCTCCCCGGCGGCGGTCACCAGCGAGCCCACCGCCGGGTCCTGCCAGAGCCGGAGAGCCAGCCGTTGCAGCAGGGTGGAGACCCAACCGGCGCCGACCCGCATCCGGCCCGCCACCCGGGCCACCGTCTCCTCGTCACCGGCGAGCACCGCCAGCCGCAGGTCCGGGCCGTAGGGCTTGCTGGCCGAGCGTACGAATGCCCAGCTCCGGGTCACCGCGCTGAGGCTGTGCAGGGGCACCCGCGCGAGTTCGGCGGCGTGGTCGTCCTCGATCAGCAGCAGGTCGGGCCGGGCACCGAGCAGTTCGCGCAGTCGCGCCGCCCGGTCGGCGGTGACGGTCGCCCCGGTCGGGTTCTGCGCCCGGCTGGTGACCACGAGGGCCCGCACACCGACGGCGAGGGCGGCGCGTACGCCGGCCGGGGTCGGGCCCTGGTCGTCGACCGGCACACCGACGGGGTGCAGCCCGAGCGCGGCGACCAGGTCGAGCAGGTTGGCCCAACCCGGGTCCTCGACCCCGACCGGGTCACCGGGACGCAGGTGCGCGGTGAGCAGTCGCTCGATGCCGTCGAGCGCGCCGAAGGTGACGGTGACCGCGTCGACCGGCACCCCGTCGGCGGCGAGCCGTCGGTGGGCCAGTCGCGCCAGTTCGGGCAGCACGCCGGCGTCGCGGTAGCCGATCGGCTCGTCGGTGGCGGCGGCGAGGGCGGCCAGGTGCAGGCCGAGTGGTGGCAGCAGCCGGTGGTCCGGTTCGCCGGTGGAGAGGTCGAGCGCACCGGCGGCGGGCGCCAGCCGCAGTGCCGAACGCGGGGCGGCGACCGGTGGCCGGTGGCGGACCCGGGTGCCGTGCCGCCCGGCTGTCTCCACCAGTCCACGTTGGCGCAACACCTGGTACGCCTTGGCCACCGTTGCCGGGCTGACCGCCAGCCGCTCGGCGAGGGCCCGGACCGGTGGCAGGGCGGCGCCCGGCGGCAACGCGCCGGTGCGTACGCCCGTTTCCACGCTGGCCGAAATCTCGGCTGCCGTACCACCTTCGGGCTGATAATGTGCTGCCACAATCGCTGGATTGTACTAGCACAATCTGGAGAGGCGCCAGATGGACACGGAACTGGACGGCGGAGAACTGGACACGGAACTGGACGGCGGAGAACTGGACACGGAACTGGACGGCGGAGAACTGGACACGGAACTGGACGGCGGAGAACTGCACGGCGAGACGCTGCCCGGCGAGGAGCCGGGGGGCGAGACACCGGGCAGCGGAGAGCTGGGCGGGGGCGAGCTGGGCGGCGGAGCGGAGGCGCTGGGCGGGCAGGGGCGCCGGGAGGCGTACCCGCGCACGGAACGGACCACCGCCAACCGTGGCCGCAACCGGATGGACTACCAGCGGGACACCGCGCACACGATCCTGGACGAGGCGTACCACTGTGCCATGGCCTTCATCGCCGACGGCGAGCCACGGGTGCTGCCCATCCTGCACGTACGCGTCGGGGAGACGGTCTACCTGCACGGTTCCACCGGCGGCCGGCCGCTGCTCGCCGCGCGGGGGCCGAACGGGCTGGCCGTCTGCCTCAGCGTGACGCTGCTCGACGGTCTGGTCTACGGCCGCTCCCAGTTCCACCACAGCGCCAACTACCGTTCGGTGATCGCGCACGGCACCGCGCACCTGGTCACCGACGAGGCCGAGAAGCGCGAAGCGATGACCGCGCTGGTGGAGAAGGTGGGTCGGGGCCGGGCGGCGGAGAGCCGGCCGCCGACTCGCAAGGAACTCGCCGAGACCGCACTGCTGGCCCTGCCGCTGCGCGAGGTCTCGGTCCGAGCCCGGACCGGACCGGTGGTCGACGAGCCCGAGGACTACGCCCTGCCGCACTGGGCCGGGGTGCTGCCACTGCGGCAGGTCGCCGGCCCACCCGAGCCGGACGCGGGGGTGACGGCACCGGTCCCCGGCTACCTCCGCCCGGCCCACTCGCCCTGGCTCACCCCGGCGACGATGGCCGGCGCGCACGTACGGCTGGAACCGCTCGACCTCGCCCACACCGACGAGTTGTACGCGGCCGGCGACGACGCCGAGGTCTGGCGCCACCTCGCGCACCCCCGCCCCGGGCACCGCGACGAGTTGGCCGCGATCGTCGCCGAGGCGCTACGCGCCCAGCACGACGGTCGGCGGGTGCCCTGGGTGCAGCGCTGCGCCCGGACCGGCGCGATCGTCGGCAGCACCTCCTACTACGAGGTGGACGAGGCCCGGCGGGCGGTCGCGATCGGACACACCTGGCTGGGCCGGGCGCACTGGCGTACCGGGATCAACACCGAGGCCAAGCTGCTCCTGCTCACCCGGGCCTTCGAGGAGTTGGGCGCGGAGCGGGTCGCCTGGCACACCGACATCCGCAACGAACGGTCGCGGCGGGCGATCGAACGGCTCGGGGCGACGCGCGAGGGGGTGCTGCGCCGCCACCGGCAGCGGCCGGACGGCTCGTGGCGGGACACCGTGCTCTACGCCATGACCGCCGACGAGTGGCCGAAGGCACAGCTCACCCTCCAGGAAATGCTTCGCCCGGCGGCGACGGCGGGGTGATGATGGCGCCCGTGCTGGGAATCACCGACATCTGGACCTATGTGCTGGGCACCGTCGCCATCGTGCTGCTGCCCGGACCGAACTCGCTCTTCGTGCTCTCCACCGCCGCCAAACGCGGGGTACGGGTCGGCTACCAGGCGGCCGCCGGGGTGTTCCTCGGCGACACCGTGCTGATGGTGCTCTCCGCCGCCGGGGTGGCGTCACTGCTCACCGCGTACCCGCCGATCTTCATGGTGATCAAGTACGGCGGTGCGGCGTACCTGGGATATGTCGGACTGGCCATGTTGTACGGAGCGTGGCGGCGCTGGCGGTCGCGTAACGACCCGCGAACGCCGCGGCTGGTCGACGCCGCGGGACCGGAGCCGGCCCGCAACCCGTTCCGCCGGGCGGCGGTGATCAGTTTGCTCAACCCGAAGGCGATCCTCTTCTTCATCTCCTTCTTCATCCAGTTCGTCGACCCGGCCTATCCCTATCCGGCCCTGTCGTTCCTGCTGCTCGGGCTGGTCGCGCAGGTCGCCAGCGTGCTCTACCTGACGGTGCTGATCCTCACCGGCACCTACCTGGCGGCCCAGTTCCGCCAGCGGCGCCGACTGGCCGCGGCGATGACCACCGGGGTCGGAGTGCTCTTCCTCGGCTTCGGCCTGAAGCTCGCCACCGCCAGCGCCGGTTGACCCACCGGGCGTCCGCGTCACGGATGCCGGCCCGTACCTCAGATGCCGCCCTCGCCGCCCGCGGTGCCGACCAGGCCCTCGCCCTCGGGCGGCAGGTCCGGCGGGCGGTTGGTGTTGACCGACTCCGGCAGCGGCGGTCCGTCCTGGGCACCGGAACGGACCGCCGCGTGCCGCGCCACCGCGTGCCGGATCCAACTGTCCACCAACTCGGCCCAGTTCAGCCGCTCGGCCCCGGCGTGCCGGACCCGGAACCGACTCAGGCTGACGTGACTCGCACCGGCGAGCGCCAGCCGCCGGTCCAGCACGAAGACCACCCGCAACTCCTGCGGGTCGGCCAGGAAGGTCAGTTCGACCTCGGAGAACGGACCGGCGTAGAGCGGCGCGGCCCAGTACCCGATCTTCTGGTGGAACGGCAGACTCTGGTCGATCCCCGGTAACCGCCCCTGTTGCAGCCCGACCTGCCGCAGGGTGAAGCCCAACTCGCCGAGGGTCGCCAGGATCCGCTCCTGGGCCGGCAGGGGATGCACGAAGACCCGGGACAGGTCGCCCCGGTCCAGGCCCGGACCGAGGGCCACCTCTGTGCGTACGTCCATCGGCAGGTTGAGCCGGGGGTGGCCGTCGACCACCGTCACCGGCAGTTCCCAGGGCATGGGTACGGCGAACCGGACCGCACGCCGCTCCCCCGGTGCCAGCACCACCGGCCCGGCCACCGGCACCCGGCCGAACTCCACGTCGAGGTAGCCGTCGCCGCCGTCGGCCGGCTCGACCCGGGTGACCAGGCCGAGCACCACGTGGTCGACCGGCACCGGGGCACTGCCGCCGCCGAGGGTGACCTGTCCGGGCAGGAGCAGCCCCGGCCGGGTGCTCGGGTTGGTCAGGACGGTACGGACCCCGAAGCCCGAATCCCCCGTCCCGTCCCCGAAGCTCACCGTCGGCCGTCCCTCCACACCGAACCCGCCCTGCCGAACCCGCCCTGCCGAACCTGGCGCAGTCCCCGTGGTCCGGCCCTGCCGATCCTGCCGCAACGGGGCCGGGCGGGGCGGCCGATTCGACCACCCCGCCCGGGAACCCGTCACGTCGCCCGGCGGCATCTCGCCCGGCGGTGTTCCGCCCGGCGGTGTTCCGCCCGGCGTTCTGCCTCAGCGCAGCCGACGGCCGCGCGGGACCGGGTCGGTCTCGTCGTCGAACTCCCCGATGACCTCCTCCAGGAGGTCCTCCAGGGCCACGAAGCCGACCGGCCGACCGACCCCGGCCCGGTCGGTGACCAGCGCGAGCTGTGCCTGACGGGCCCGCATCGCGGCCACCGCCTCGGTCACCGTGGCGGTGGCGGCGAGACTGAACACCGGGGTCATCAACTCGGCGGCGGTCGCCGGTCGACCCGCCGTGGTGGCCCGTACCGCCTCACGGACGTGCACCATGCCGGCCACCACCCCCGGTCGGTCGAGTACGGCCAGCCGGGAACGACCGCTGTCCCGGCTCACCTCCTCGATCCGGTCCGCGCTGTCGTCCCGGCGTACCGCGACGATCCGGTCGACCGGTTCCATCACGTCGGCCACCGTCGTTCCCTGCAACTCCAGCATGCTGGTCAGCAGTTGTTGCTGGTCGGCGGCGAGCAGGCCGTGCTCGGCGGACTGTTCGAGCAGCATCCGCAGCTCCTCCGGCCCGTGCACCTGGGCCAACTGGTCCTGCGGTCGCACCTTGACCAGCCGCAGGATGGCGTTGGCGAGCCCGTTCAGCGCGGTGAGGATCGGGCGGACCACCCGGGCGAAGCCCCGGAAGGGCAGCGCCAGCAGCACGGCGGAGCGCTCGGCGTCGGTGATCGCCCAGGACTTCGGCGCCATCTCGCCGACCACCAGGTGCAGGAAGGTGACCAGCAGCAGCGCGAAGAGCAGGGCGATCACGTGGCTGGGCGCCTCGGGCAGGCCGACCGCGCCCAGCACCGGGCTGACCAGGTGCTCGATCGCCGGTTCGGCCAACGCACCGAGGCCCAGCGTGCAGACGGTGATGCCGAGTTGGGCGCCGGCCAGCATCAGCCCGAGTTCGCGTACCCCGTCCAGGGCCGCCCTGGCCGCGCGGCCACCGGAGGCGGCGGCCTGTTCCAGCCGGTAACGCTTGCTCGCCACCAGGGCGAACTCGGCCGCCACGAAGAAGCCGTTCAGCGCGAGCAGCAGGATCGAGATAAGCAGTGCCCAGGTCGTACTCATGCCTTCACCTCGGGTTGCTCGGACCCGGCGCCGAGCGCGCCGACCACCGCCAGACGGACCGAATCGGCGACGTGCCGGTCGACCGCGAGGACCTCGACCAGCGCGCGGGGCTGCTGCGGGCGGCCGTTCTCCGGCTCGGGCGACAGGCTGATCTCCAGCCGGTCACCCACCTCGGGCACCCGGCCCAGCTCCCGCATCACCAGACCGGAGAGGGTGTCGTACTCCGGGGCCTCCGGCAGGGCGATGCCGGTGCTGTCGGCGACCTCGTCGATCCGCCAGCGGGCGGGCACCACCCAGGAGCCGTCCGGCTGGCGGGTCGGGGTCGGCTCGGGCGGGTCGTCCTCGTCCCGGATCGGCCCGACCAGCTCCTCGGCGATGTCCTCCAGCGTGATCACGCCGGCGAAGCCGCCGTACTCGTCGACCACGCAGGCGAGCTGACGGTGCCCGGACCGCAGCCGGTCCAGCACCGTCGGCAGCGGCAGCGTGGTGGGCACCAGCAACGGCGGTACGGCGACCTCGGCGACCGTGGTGGTGGAGCGCCGTTCCGGCGGCACCCCGAGTACGTCGGCGATGCCGGCCACGCCCACCACGTCGTCGACTCCCTCGGTCCCGCGTACGGGGAACCGGGAGTGCCCGGTGTCGAGCAGCTCGACCAGCCGGCTCACCGGTTCGTCCGCCTGCACGGTGTGCACCGCCACCCGGGGCACCATCGCCTCGGCGGCGGTGAGCTGGCGGAAGTCCAGCCCCCGGTCGAGCAGGGTGGACATGGCCACGTCGAGCTGTCCCTCCTCGCGCGACTCGGCGATGATCTGTTCCAGGTCCTCCGGGGTGGCGCCGCTGGGCAGCTCCTCGATCGGTTCGATGCCGACCCGACGCAGCAGCCGGGTGGCGGCGGCGTCGAAGAGCCGGATCGCCGGCCCGGCGATGGTCAGGTAGATCAGGGTCGACCGGCTCAGCTTGACGGCCAGCATCTCGGGCCGGGCGATGGCGAGGTTCTTCGGCGCCAGCTCACCGAGCACCATCTGCACGACGGTGGCGATGACCAGGGCCAGCGCGACGGAGAGCGGCATGCTGACGCCCTCCGGCACGCCGGTGACGCCGAACAGGTCGGCGAGTCCGTCGCCGAGGAACGGCTCGGCGACGTAACCGACGAGCAGGGCGGTCAGGGTGATGCCGAGCTGGGCACCGGAGAGCATGAACGAGAGCCGTCCGGTGACCTTCAGGGCGCGGGCCGCCGCCTGGTCGCCGTCGTCGGCGAGTTGTTTGAGTTTGCCGCGGTCGACCGCGACGTAGCCGAACTCCTGGGCGACGAAGTAACCCGTCGCGGCAGTGAGCACGATGATCAGAAGAAGGCCGATCGCGATCAACACGGAGGGCTCAGGGCTCCCCGGTTCGACGGTCGGTACGAGAAATGCCGGGTCTGTCCCGGCTGGCTACTACTGCCCTCCTGGGCAGAGGAGTCGATCATGCGGACAGTTTATCGGGGTGGGCTGGACATTCGCTCGAACCCCCGCCAGTCCGTACCGCCCATCGGGCAGGAGAGCGAGCCGGCGGTGATCCCCGGTGAGCTGAGGGACAAAACACGCGAACAGCGATCAAACAGCGGATCGGCGATCGCGGCCAACCGGGGCCGGTCCGTCCGAGTGACCTCGGGCCACTCGGACGGACCGGTTGCCGTACCCGGCGATCACACCTCAGCTCTGGGTGATCTTCACGTCGTCCACGGCCGCCTCGACCAGGCTGGCGCCGCTGGCGTCCGCCGCGTCGACCAGGATCCGGACGTTCTGCCCGGCGAAGCCGGAGATGTTGACGCTCGCGGTCTGCCACGCCGCCGCCCGGTTGGTGGCCGCGCCGGTCACGTTCAGCACCGTCGACGTGCTCGCGCCGACCACCCGTACCCGGAGGTAGTCGGCGCTGCTGGCGTTGTTGAGGTGGGCCAGGTACCAGGAGAACGACAGGGTCAGGGTGCCGCTCGCCGGCAGGCTGACCACCGGCGACTGGATGCCGCTCACCCCGCCGTCGAGGTCGTGGTCACCCGCGCTGGCCCCGGCGAGCGGGCCGGTCACCAGGTCGAAGGTGCCACTGACCGTGGTGCCGAGCTGGG
Organism: Micromonospora sp. NPDC050397; assembly: GCF_044901685.1. Classification (NCBI taxonomy): domain Bacteria; kingdom Bacillati; phylum Actinomycetota; class Actinomycetes; order Micromonosporales; family Micromonosporaceae; genus Micromonospora; species Micromonospora sp. NPDC050397. The sequence goes on along the minus strand of NZ_JBJDPS010000002.1, from coordinate 481,192 downwards.
TGGCGACGCCCGAGCTGGTCGCGGCCGGGTCGGCGCGTACCCATTGGCCGAGCGTGGCGGTGTCGGTGCCGGCCGGGTTCGCGGTCCAGCCGGTCGCGGTCTCGAAGGTGTCGCTGTAGACCGTGCTGCCCGGCGGCGGCGCGGTCGCGGCCAGTTCCCAGACCGTGTACGCGATCGCGTCGGCGTTCCGGTTGAGCGCGGTGTCGTTGATGTTGGTGGTGGTGTCGCAGGCGCGGTGGTAGCACGGGTCGAACGCGCTGCCGGCGGTGCCGCCCCAGAGCGTGGCCTGGGCGCTGGACTTGACGCCCTCGGCGCCGGTGAACGTACCCCCGGCCGGGATGCCGACGGCGATGAACGGCCCGTAGTCGCTGCGGCCGTCGAAGTCGGTGCCCCGGGTCGCCACCCCGATCGAGGTGAAGTACGCCTGGATGGTCTGCTCGATCTGGGCCGAGCCGGCGGGGCCGGGACCGGAGCCGACACCGTCGGAGTTGTCCCCGTCGTAGACGAAGTAGCCGGCGTTGGGTGAGCCGACCATGTCGAAGTTGAGGTACTGCTTGATCCTGGTCCGCTCCGCGCTGGGCAAATTGTTCACGTAGTACTGGGACCCGCGCAGCCCCAACTCCTCGGCACCCCACCAGCCGAACCGCAGGTGCTTGCCCGGGTTCAGGTTGGCCCGCGCCACGGCGAGCGCCACCTCCAGGATCGCCGCCGAGCCGGAGCCGTTGTCGTTGATGCCCGGTCCGGCGGTCACGCTGTCCAGGTGCGCCCCGGTCATCAGTACGTTGTTCGGGTCGCCCCCGGGCCAGTCGGCGATCAGGTTGTAGCCGGTGGCCCCGCTGTACGTGAACGACTGCACGGAGGTGGTGTAACCGACCGCGTCCAGTTGCGCCTTCACGTAGTTCACCGAGGCCAGGTAACCGGGCCGACCGTGGGCCCGGTTACCGCCGTTGGCGGTGGCGATCGACTGGAACTGGGTCAGGTGCGCCTTCACGTTGGCCAGCGGGATGTCCGGCGCGGCGAGGACAGCCACCGGGTCGGCCGTACCGGTCCCGGCGATCGCGTACGGGGCGGCGCCGGCCGACGCGACCACGCTGGCCACGATCAGGGCGGGGATACCGACGGCGCGGAGCAGGCGGGATCTCACATGTCCTCCAGGGGTGAGCTCACATGTCCTCCAGGGTGAGAAGGTCGGGTCACTCCGGTGCCGCCGGTGGACCGGCGCCGGAGCGGACCGTCGACAACATCGACGATCACCACTGGGTAGGTTGACCATCCCGCTCCGCGCCGGCAATACGCGGATGCCCAAATCCTCACCTGCCCCGAATTGCGACGCCCCCGCCGTCACACCCGCCCAAGCGTTAGGAAGGGGCCCTTCCTATACAAAATCCGATAACAAGGGGCCCTTCCTTAACGGTCGGGGGTGGGGTTTTTGGTGGCTAGTTCGTCGACTATCAGGAGGTCGGGGCGGTAGCGGCCGGAGCGGTACGCGGCCCGGCCCACCATCTGGGCGGCCACCGGCGCGGTGGCCAGTTGGAACACGCCGACCAGGATCAGGGTGGCGATGTCGGCGCCGGTCCGCAGCCGCAGCCCGACCCCGACCAGGATCAGCAGCAGCCCGAGGATCTGCGGTTTGGTGGCCGCGTGCATCCGGGAGAGTACGTCCGGGAAGCGCACCACGCCGATCCCGGCGGCGAGACTGAGCAGTGCCCCGGCGACCAGGAAGACGGCCGAGAGCAGGTCCGCCACCCCGGTCACGACTCCTCCCGGGCGGCGAACCGGACCACCACGACCGAGGTGGCGAAGCCCAGGACGGCGAGCACCACCAGGATCGGCAGGGTGGTGGCGTGCCGGTTGACCGCCGCCTCGGTGCCGACCCCGCCGACGATGATCGCCAGCAGCAGGTCGGTGGCGACGACCCGATCCAGTAGGGACGGCCCACGGACGATCCGGAACAGGGCCAGCAGCGCCGCGGCGCAGAGCACGATGGTGACGATCATGACGATCACGGTCATTCGGACACTCCTCGATCGGTACGGCTGGTCGGTGGCTGGTCGACCGGCGGTGGCTCGTCGTTCGGGGCACCACCCGGCGGTGGCTGGTCGACCGGCCCTGGCTCGTTGACCGGTCCACCACCCGGCCCTGGCTCGTTGACCGGTCCACCACCCGGCCCTGGCTCGTCCTCCGGTCCACCATCCGGCGGTGGCTCGGAGGGCGGTTTGTCGGAGAGGGGACCCGGCGACTCCACGAGGCGCAGTTCGGCGGCGGAGCCGGTGGCCCGGATGATCCGCCGTTCGAGCGCGAGCACGTCCCGTCGGGCACGCTCCACGTCGGCCGAATCGCGTACGTCCAGCACGTGGACGTAGAGCGTGCCGGTGCGGCGTACCGCCTCGACGATGAGCGTGCCGGGGACCAGGGACAACGCCTCGGCGGTGAGGGTCAGGTTCAGGTCCGAGCCCACCCGCAGCGGTACGGCGATGATCGCGCTCTGCGTGGCCCGCCCCGGCCGGAGCGCGACCAGGGCGACCTGGACGCTGGCGGTGAGCAGTTCGGCGGCGAACCGACCGGCGAACCGGAGCAGCGGCAGCGGACGGATCCGACCGTCGAAGGTGACCCGGGGCAGCGGGAAGAAGACCAGCACGAGCAGTGCCACCAGGCCGCCGCCCAGCACGTTCCCCCAGGTGAACTCGCCCCAGAGCAGATTCCAGACCAGCACCAGCCAGGCCACGGTGACAAGCTGGTCGCGCCACCGGCCCCGGCCGCTGACCGGGCGGCTGGTGGTGGCCGGCGGAGGTGCGCCACCCGCCGCACCGCCACCCGCCGCACCGCCACCCGGTACGCCGCCACCCGCTGCACCGCCATCCGGTACGCCGCTCATCGGACGCTCACCGGGAAGACCGCCTCCACGTACGGCGTACGTTGTCTCAGGTCCTCCGCCGCGTCGGTGCTGATCTGGTAGAGCGGCCCGGCGACCACGGTGAGCCCGATCCCGAGGACGACCAGGGCGAGGGTGGCACCGACCATGATCGGCGAGAGCCCGGCCGGGGCGTGCGGGTCGGCCAGCCTCGGCGCGCGCCAGAACGCCAGGTTCCAGACCTTCATCGTGGCGTACAGGGTGAGCAGGCTGGTCAGGGTGCCGCCGATGACCAGCAGCCAGGGCAGTACACCACCGGCCGCGACACCGGCCTGGAGCAGGCCGAGCTTGCCGAGAAAACCGGAGAACGGCGGTATCCCGGCGAGGTTGAGCGCCGGAACCAGGAACAGCACCCCGAGCAGCGGCGCCACCCGGGCCAGCCCGCCGAGCCGGTCCAGGTTGGTGCTGCCACCGCGCCGCTCGACCAACCCGGTCGCCAGGAAGAGGGTGGTCTGCACGGTGATGTGGTGCACCACGTAGAAGATCGCCCCGGAGAGCCCGGCCAGCGAGGTCAGCGCCACCCCGAAAATCATGTATCCGATGTGGCTCAGCAGGGTGAAGGAGAGCAGCCGTTTGATGTCCGACTGGGCCACCGCGCCGAGGATGCCGATCACCATGGTGAGCAGCGCGACGATCAGCAGCAGGTGGTCCACCTGCCCGTCGGGGAAGAGCAGCGTCTCGGTGCGGATGATGGCGTACACACCGACCTTGGTGAGCAGCCCGGCGAAGACCGCGGTGACCGGAGCGGGTGCGGTCGGGTAGCTGTCCGGCAGCCAGGCCGAGAGCGGGAAGACCGCCGCCTTGATCCCGAAGGCGAGCAACAGCATCAGGTGCAGCACCAGCCGTAGCTCCGCCGGGAGCGCGTCGAGCCGGTCGGCGAGCTGGGCCAGGTTGAGCGTGCCGGTGGCGGCGTAGATCAGCCCGATCGCGCTCAGGAAGATCATCGAGGAGAGCAAACTGACCACCACGTACGTCGTACCGCCGCGGATCCGCACCCCGGTCCCGCTCAGCGTGATGAGTACGTAGCTCGCGGCGAGCAGCATCTCGAACCCGACGAAGAGGTTGAACAGATCCCCGGAGAGGAAGGCGTTTGTCACGCCCGCCGTCAGCACCAGGTAGGTGGGGTGGTAGATGGTGACCGGGGTCGAGTCCGCCCCGTCCGCCCGACCCTCGCCGATCGAGTAGAGCAGCACGCAGAGGGTCACCGCGGCGGAGACCACCAGCATCAGCGCCGAGAGCTGGTCGGCGACGAGCACGATGCCGACCGGCGCCGGCCAGCCGCCGACGTACACCACCTGTGGGCCCTCTCGGGTGGAGAGCACCAGCAGCATCACCGCGACGGTGAGGGTCGCGGCGAGCGCGGAGACGCTGACCAGCCGCTGCGCCCTCGGGTGCCGGGCCAGGACCAGCGTCAGCGCCGCCGCCAGCAGCGGGATGACGACCGGCAGCGGGACCAGGGCCCTCATGCCGCACCTCCCCGGTGTCCCGGGCCACTCGCACCCGGGTTGGCCGGAGCCTCGCCAGGCTCGGACGGGATCGCACCCGGCTCGGACGGGATCGCACCCGGGTCGGACGGGATCGCACCCGGGTCGGACGGGATCGCACCCGGGTCGGACGGACGGGGGCCCGGGGTGTCGGTGAGGTCCTGGCGGATGAACGGGCCGGCGGGACCGGGCACCTGTTCCGGGTCCGGGCCGTCGTCGCCACCCTCGTTCGCGCGCTCGTCCGCGCTGGTCACCTCGTCCCGCTCGGCGAGCACCATGATCCGCTGATCCTCCAGGTCGTCCTGTACCTCGTCGTGACCGAACAGTTGCCAGCTCCGGTAGCCGACGGCGAGCAGGAACGCGGTGATGCCGAGCGTGATGACGATCGCGGTGAGCACCATCGCCTGGGGCAGCGGATCACTCATCTCCGACTCCGGCGTGACCCCGACGATCGGCGCCTCACCGGACCGGCCGCCGAGCAGGATGAGCAGATTGACCCCGTTGCCGAGCAGGATGACCCCGAGCAGCACCCGGGTCAGGCTGCGTTCCAACAGCAGGGTGACGCCGGTGCCGAAGAGCACACCGATGGTGAGCGCCTGGACCAGGTTGGGGATCATGTCAGCTCCCGCTCTCGCAACGGTTCCAGCTCCGTCTCCGGTCCCACCCCGGCCTCGATCTGCCGGTCCACCTCGGCGCCGAGGCTGCGCAGGATGTCCAGCACCAGGCCGACGACGATCAGGTAGACGCCGATGTCGAAGAAGAGCGACGTGACCAGGTGCACCTCGCCTACCACCGGCAGGTGCAGGTCGAGCACGGCGCTCTGCAACACGTCGGCGCCGAGCATCAGGGCCAGCACACCGGCCCCGACCGAGACGAAGAGCCCGGCCCCGAGCACCAGACCGGCGTCCACCGGCGCCGCCTCGTCCAACTCGTACCGGCCGCCGGCGAAGTAGCGCACGGCCAGCGCCAGACCGGCCACCAGCCCGCCGCTGAACCCGCCGCCGGGCGCGTTGTGTCCGGAGAAGACCAGGTAGAGCGAGAAGAGCACGATGGTGTGGAAGATCAGCCGGGTGACCACCTCGAAGACGATCGACCGGCGCCGGTCGCGCAGGGTCGGACCGGCGCGCAGCCAGACCCGCTCCCGGCGGCGCTCCGGACGGCCGAGCAGCCGACGGCCGACCTCCGGGCGGCGCGGACCCGGACCGGCCCGGGGATGCTGGAAGATCAGGCTGGCCACGCCGGTCGCGGCGACCACCAGCACCGCGATCTCGCCCATCGTGTCCCAGGCCCGGATGTCGACCAGCGTGACGTTGACGATGTTGCGGCCGTGGCCGTACGAGACGGCGAGTTCGGCGAAGTCGACCGAGATCGGCACCGCTTGGCGGCCACCGGCGGCGACCAGGGCCAGCCCGGTCACGACGAGGCCGACCGCCGTACCGATGGCGGCCCGCAACCACCGGCTGCGGCGCAGCGGCCGGGCCGAGAAGTTGGCCGGCAGCCGGCGCAGGACCAGCACGAACATCACGATCGAGACGGTCTCGACGAGGAACTGCGTCAGCGCCAGGTCGGGGGCGCCGCCGAGGATGAACATCATCGCGGTGCCGTAGCCGGTGACGCCGACCAGGATCATCGCGGTCAGCCGGCGGCGGGCCCGCACGGTGAGCACCGCCGCGGTGACGAGCACCGCCGCGATGACGATCTGCACCGGGCTGTGCCAGAGCGCGACCCGGTCCGGCCAGGGGCGGCCGAGCAGCAGCGCTCCGCCCGGGACGACCACCAGGACCACCAGGATGGTGCCGAGGTACTGCGGCAGCGATCCGCGCTGGGTGGCGCCGGTCACCTCGACCGCGACCCGGTCGAGCCCGTAGGTGATCTTCTCGTAGGCGGTCGCGCCGTCGAACGGGGCGTGCAGCCGGGTGACGACCCGCGCCATCGGCTCGCGGAGCGCGAAGAGCAGCCCCCCGGCGGCGAGCGCGACCAGGGAGAGCCCGACCGCCAGGCCGGGCCCGTGCCAGACCGCGAGGTGGTACTCACCCGGGCCGAACCGCGCGGCGTACGGCACCAGCAGGTCGTCGACCGGCCCGGACAGTACGCCCAGCGCCAGCCCGGTCAGGGCGAGCAGGGCCACCGGTGCGGCCATCGCGACCGCCACCGGACGGACCGGGGTGGCCGGCAGTCCGCGCTTGGCCGCGAAGGCGCCCCAGACGAAGCGCAGGCTGTACGCGACGGTCAGGGTGGCGCCGACGACCAGGAGCGCGAGCAGCAACGGGTCGTGCCGGAACGCCTCGAACACCGCCTCCTTGCCGACGAACCCGAGCAACGGCGGCAGTCCGGCCATCGACGCCGCAGCGAGTACGGCGGCGGCGCAGACCAGTGGCATCCGCCGGCCCAGTCCGGAGAGCGAGGGCAGTTCCCGGGTGCCGGTGCTGTGGTCGACGATGCCGACGACGAGGAAGAGCGCGGATTTGAACAGGGCGTGCGCGAGCAGCATCGTGGTGCCGGCGAGCGCGGCGTCCCGGGTGCCCGCCCCGGTCAGGATGAACAGCAGGCCGAGCTGGCTGACCGTGCCGTACGCCAGCAGCAGCTTCAGGTCGGTCTGGCGCATCGCGGCCCAGCCGCCGAGGATCATGGTGACCGCCCCGGCGACCAGGACCATCGGCCGCCACGGCGACACGGTGGCGAAGATCGGGGCGAGCAGCGCGACCAGGTAGACGCCGGCCTTGACCATGGCCGCCGCGTGCAGGTAGGCACTGACCGGGGTGGGAGCGGCCATCGCGGCCGGCAGCCAGAAGCTGACCGGGAAGATCGCGGACTTGGTCAGCGCACCGACCAGGATCAACACGACCACCGTGGCGAGGTGTCCGCCGCCCGGCAGCGGCGCGTGCGCCAGTTCGGAGATCCGGTAGGTGCCGGCGTGCTGGCCGAGCATGATCAGGCCGACCAGCATGGCCAGCCCTCCGGCGCTGGTCACGACGAGCGCCTGGGCGGCGGCCCGGCGGCTGGCCCACTTCTCCGGGTGCTGGCCGATCAGCAGGTAGGAGCAGACCGTGGTCAGCTCCCAGAGCACGTAGAGCAGGACCAGGTTGTCCGCGACGACCAGGCCGAACATCGCCCCGGCGAACCCGACGAAGACGGCGGCGAAGCGGCCCAGCCCCGGCTCCCCGTCGGCGAAGTAGCGGGCGCAGTAGATCAGCACCAGGGCCCCGACCCCGCCGACCAGCAGCACCATCAGCCAGGAGAGGTCGTCCAGCCGGAGGGCCAGGTCCAGGTGGAGTTGGCTGACCCAGCCGTACGTCTCGGTGACCGCGCCGTGGTCGCGGACCGTACCGCTGCGGGCCACCGCCCAGCCGAGGGCCGCCGCCGGGGCCAGCGCCAGCGGGTAGAAGGCGCGGCGACCCCACCAACGGACGAGCAGTGGCGCGATCAGCGCCAGCGCGAGATGGAGGCTCAGCAGCACCAGCATGCGTTCTCCAGGTAGAGGTCATCGCAGGCCCTTGTCCAAGGGTCTGTGGCTGTGGAGGATCAGACGGCAGAAACGGCGATAATGCCGGCGAATACCGAGAAGAGGGCTAAAACCCCACGGGTACGCGGTTGAGCCGCGCGGGCCGTGGCCCGGACGGATGGACGTACCCGGAGAGGGGGTGACCCGGTTCGGAGCGGAACCGGTCGACGGCGGTCAGCCGCACGTGGTCCCGGTGGTGCCGGCCGGGATCAGGCCGGCGGAGCCCGACTCGACCGGCCGGAGACCGTCCTGCCGTGCGGACCGGCCCGGTCGGTGGTGACGGGCGCGGCGGCGACCGCCGGGGCGGGCGGTGCGACGACGGGCGCGACCGTGACCGCGACCAGTCGCGGTGCCGGCGGGGGCAGTTCCTGCTCGCTGTGGGCGCTGACGGCGGAGCGGCGCGGACCGGCGTCCTGCTCACCCCGGCCGATCGCGCCGAGACCGGGTTGGTGCGGGGCGGCGCCGATCGAGGCGTGCGGTGTGGCGAGGGCGCCGGCCGGTGTGGCGGCGGACCCGGCGCCGTGCACCGCGACCAGTGACAGGAGTGCGACCAGGACGGCGACGAGCAGCCGGCCGACCGGCCGGCGCGTCAGGCGCCCGTCCCACATCGCGTCCGTCTCCCCATCCTCCGGCCCACTGGAGCGCTTCCCGCCCGAGTGGTCGCTCGTTCGAGCGGCACTCGTCGATCGCTCGTCGGCAGGTCCCCCGGTACGGGCGATCGTCGGCGGGTGCAGTCTACCGGGTACGGCCGCCACCGCCCGGGTACGCGTTCCCGGCACCGCCCGGGTACGCGTTCCCGGCACCGCCCGGGTACGCGTTCCCGGCACCGCCCGGGCAAGCGTTCCCGGCACCGGTGGTGGGCGGCGGTGGGGCGGCGGGGCGGCGTCGGTGGCGGAGGTCAGTCCGATGTGGAGCCGACCAGCAGGTCGGGTCGTCCGAGCTGGAGCACGACCCGGTTGACCAGGTGCTGCGCCGCGGCCAGCGAACGCACCGGGACGAGTTGGCCGCGCCCCTCGCGGCGCAGGACGAAATAGTGCACCGCGGCGCGTACCCGGGCTCGGTCGGCGGCGCTGGCCTGGGCCGTGTCGAGGACCAGCACCCGCAGGCAGGCGCCGACACGTTCGGCTAGTTCGAGGTCGGCACCGCGCAGCCCGAGCCGGAGCGCGGCCAGGTGACCGTCGACCTTCCGGATGAGCACGTCGGTACCGCGCTCGGTGCCAGGGCCGGCGTCCTGCCTGGCGCTGCGCTGTTCGGCGGTCATCCGGCCCCCTCCGTACCGACGTCGGGCTGCCGGAGAAGTTACTTTATGTGGCACTAGCCCAGCAAGCAGTTAAGTGACACTTAACGTAGGAACCACCCTTTAAGGGCGCAAATCCGACAGGAGGCCACGGGCGGACGCCGACTGTCGTAGCCACCGGGCAGGATTGGCCCATGGCCGAGGTGCTGGAACGGTTCGGGGTGGCGACGCGGGAGTGGTTCGCCGCCGCCTTCGCCGCGCCCACCGCCGCCCAGACCGGCGCGTGGCAGTCCATCGGTGCCGGACACAACGCCCTCGTCGTCGCGCCGACCGGCTCCGGCAAGACGTTGGCCGCCTTCCTCTGGTCGCTGGACCGGCTGGCCAACGAACCCCGCCCGGCGGACCCCCGGCACCGCTGCCGGGTGCTCTACGTCAGCCCACTCAAGGCGCTCGCCGTCGACGTCGAACGCAACCTGCGCACCCCGCTCACCGGCATCCGGCAGGCGTCCACCCGGCTGGGACTGCCGCCACCGGAGATCACCGTGGGGATGCGCACCGGCGACACCCCGGCGGACGAGCGGCGGGCGTTCGCGCGTACCCCGCCGGACATCCTGATCACCACGCCCGAGTCGCTCTTCCTGCTGCTCACCTCGGCCGCCCGGGACTCGCTGCGCGGAGTCGAGACGGTGATCGTCGACGAGGTGCACGCGGTGGCCGCCACCAAACGCGGTGCCCACCTGGCCCTCTCCCTGGAACGGCTGGACGGGCTGCTGCCCCGGCCGGCGCAACGGATCGGCCTCTCCGCCACCGTCCGCCCGATCGACGCCACCGCCCGCTTCCTGGCCGGCGCGCGCCCGGTGGACGTGGTGCAACCGCGCACCCCGAAGACCATCGAGGTGCGCGTCGAGGTGCCGGTCGAGGACATGACCCGGCTCGACGAGCGGGACACCCCGCCCGACGACGAGTTGGGCACTCCCCGCCGCGCCTCGATCTGGCCGGCGGTCGAGGAGCGGGTCTTCGAGCTGATCCGGGAACACCGGTCCACCATCGTCTTCACCAACTCCCGGCGCGGCGCGGAACGCTTCTGCGCCCGGCTCAACGAACTCGCCGCCGAGCAGGCGATGGCGCCTCCGGCTGCCGACGGCGGCCCGGCACTCGCCGCCGGACCGGCCGACGCGCCGTCGACAGCCGGTGGTGGACCGGACGGGCCGGCGCTCGCCGCCGGACCGTCCCGGTCAGCGCGGCGGGCACCGGCCGACCGGCTGCCGGCGGAGATCATGGCCCAGTCCGGCGCCGCCGATGGGGCGCCGCCGGTGATCGCGCGGGCGCACCACGGCAGCGTCTCGCGGGAGGAGCGCAAGCACATCGAGGAGGCGCTCAAGTCCGGCCAGCTCCCCGCCGTGGTCGCCACCTCCAGCCTCGAACTCGGCATCGACATGGGCGCGGTCGACCTGGTGGTGCAGATCGAGGCGCCGCCGAGCGTCGCGGCCGGGCTGCAACGGGTCGGCCGGGCCGGACACCAGGTCGGCGCGGTCTCCCGGGGGGTCGTATTCCCGAAACACCGGGGAGACCTGATCTCCTGCGCGGTGGTGGCGGAACGGATGGGCGACGGGGCGATCGAGGAGCTGCACTACCCGCGCAACCCGCTGGACGTGCTGGCCCAGCAGATCATCGCGATGGTGGCGCTGGACGAGTGGCGGGTGCCCGACCTGGCCGCCCTGGTCCGCCGCGCCGCGCCCTTCGCCGAACTGCCCGAATCGGCCCTGCACGCGGTGCTGGACATGCTCTCCGGCCGCTACCCCTCGACCGCCTTCGCCGAACTGCGCCCCCGGCTGGTCTGGGACCGGGGTGCCGACCTGCTCACCGGCCGACCCGGTGCCCAGCGGCTCGCCGTCACCAGCGGCGGCACCATTCCCGACCGGGGCCTGTTCGGGGTCTTCCTGGCCGGCGCCGAGCGCGCCTCGCGGGTGGGCGAGCTCGACGAGGAAATGGTGTACGAGTCCCGGATCGGCGACGTCTTCCTGCTCGGCTCCTCGTCCTGGCGGATCGAGGACATCACGCCGGACCGGGTGCTGGTCTCCCCCGCCCCCGGACAGGCCGCCCGGATGCCGTTCTGGAAGGGCGACAACCTCGGCCGACCGATCGAGCTGGGCCGAGCCATCGGCGCCCGGCTGCGGGCACTGGTCAAGCAGGACGACGAGACCGCCACCGCCGGCCTGCGCGACGGCGGGCTGGACGCCTGGGCGGCCGGCAACCTGGTCGCCTACCTGCGGGAGCAGCGGGAGGCGACCCGGGCGTTGCCGGACGACCGGACCGTGGTGGTCGAGCGCTTCCGCGACGAGTTGGGCGACTGGCGGCTGACCGTGCACTCGGTGCTCGGGGCCAGGGTCAACGGCCCCTGGGCGCTCGCCATCGGCCGCCGGCTGGCCGAACGGTACGGGGTGGACGCGCAGGTCGTACCGAGCGACGACGGCATCGTGGTGCGACTGCCCGACACCGCCGACGAGCCGCCCGGCGCGGACCTGGTCGGCTTCGACCCGGACGAGATCGGTCAACTCGTGCAGGAGGCGGTCGGCGGCTCGGCCATGTTCGCGGCCCGGTTCCGCGAGTGCGCGGCCCGGGCACTGCTGCTGCCCCGCCGCGACCCGCGCCGCCGCCAGCCGCTCTGGCAGCAGCGGCAACGCGCCGCCCAACTGCTCGACGTGGCCCGCGAGTACGCCGACTTCCCGATCACCCTGGAGGCGGCCCGGGAGTGCCTACAGGACGTCTTCGACGTACCGGCGCTGGTCGGGCTGATGCGCGACCTGGCCGCCCGGAAGATCCGGCTGGTCGAGGTGGAGAGCGCGCAGCCGTCGCCGTTCGCCCGGTCACTGCTCTTCGGGTACGTCGGCGCCTTCCTCTACGAGGGCGATGCTCCGCTGGCCGAGCGGCGGGCCGCCGCGCTGGCCCTCGACTCGACCCTGCTCGGCGAGTTGCTCGGCCGGGTCGACCTGCGCGAACTGCTCGACCCGGCGGTGGTCGCCGAAACCGAGCGGCAGTTGCTCTGGCTGACCGAGCAGCGCCGGCCCCGGGACGCCGAGGACGTGGTCGAGTTGCTCCGGCGGCTCGGCGACCAGACCCCGGCCGAGCTGGACGAGCGCGGTGTCCGACCGGAGTGGCTGACCGGCCTGGAGGCGAGCCGGCGGGTGCTGCGGGTCCGGATCGCCGGGGAGCAACGCTGGATCGGGGTCGAGGACGCCGGGCGGCTGCGCGACGCGCTCGGGGTGGCGCTGCCGGTCGGCGTCGCGCAGGCGTACCTGGAACCGGTGGTCGACCCGCTCGGTGACCTGGTCGCCCGGTACGCCCGTACGCACGGGCCGTTCGCGGCGGCCACCTGCGCCGCCCGGTTCGGGCTCGGGGTGTTCGTGGTGGAGCAGGCGTTGCGCCGGCTCGCCGCCACCGGTCAGGTGGTCTCCGGCGAGTTCTCCCCCAGCGGCACCGGCACCGAGTGGTGCGGGGCCGAGGTGCTGCGGCTGCTGCGCCGCCGCTCGCTGGCCGCCCTGCGCCGGGAGATCGAGCCGGTCCCGCCGCGCGCACTCGCCACGTTCCTGCCCCGCTGGCAGCAGGTCGGCGGCAACGCCCGGGGCGTGGAGGCGGTGGCCGCCGCGATCGAGCAGTTGCAGGGCGTGGCGGTGCCCGCCTCGGCACTGGAGAGCCTGATCCTGCCGGCGCGGGTGGTCGACTACTCCCCGGCGTACCTGGACGAGCTCTGCGCCAGCGGTGAGGTGACCTGGGCCGGGTCCGGCGCGATCGGCGCGGCCGACGGCTGGGTCAGCCTGGCGTACGCCGACGCGGCGCCACTGCTGCTCCCCCCGCCCGACCCGGCACTCGCGCTCACCCCGCTGCACCAGGCGATACTCGACGCGCTCGGCGACGGACAGGCGCTCTTCTTCCGGGCGTTGGCCGACCGGGTCGGCTCGACCGACGACGAGCCGCTGGTCGCCGCCGTCTGGGAATTGGCCTGGGCCGGCTGGCTGACCAACGACACCATCGCCCCGCTGCGCGCACTGCTCGGCGGGCGCGGTGCCCACCGGGCCCGGCCCGGGGCGCCCCGCACCCGCTACCGGCGCCCGGGTCGCCCGGTGCTGCCGGCCCGGGGCGGCCCACCGGCGGTCGCCGGTCGCTGGTCCCGCCTGCCGGACCGGGACACCGATCCGACCCGCCGGGCCGCCGCCCTGGCCGACCTGCTGCTGGAGCGGCACGGGCTGGTCACCCGGGGGGCGGTCGCCGCCGAGGGGGTGACCGGCGGTTTTGCCGCCGTCTACCCGGTGCTGGTGGCGATGGAGGAGCGCGGTGCGGCCCGACGCGGCTACTTCGTCGAGGGGCTCGGCGCGGCCCAGTTCGCCGTACCCGGGGCGGTGGACCGGTTACGCGCGCTGGCCGAGCCGGAGGACGGCCGCCAGCGCGCCGACACCGCCCTGGTTCTCGCCGCCACCGACCCGGCGAACCCGTACGGCGCCGCCCTGCCCTGGCCGGAGCGGGTGGTCGACTCCGGTGACGGGGAGCGGGGAACGAGTGGTCACCGGGCCGGGCGCAAGGCCGGTGCGCTGGTGATCCTGGTCGGCGGCGGGTTGGCGCTCTACGTCGAGCGGGGTGGCCGCACCCTGCTGTCGTTCACCGACGACGAGCAGACCCTGATGCTGGCGGCGAAGGCACTCGCCGACGCCGTGCACTCCGGCGCCCTCGGCACCCTCTCGGTGGAACGCGCCGACGGCGAGTCGGTCTCCGGCACGGCACTGGCCGCCGCCCTCACCGCCGCCGGCTTCCGCCCCACCCCCCGCAGCCTCCGCCTACGCGCCTGACCCCCCGTGCCCCCACCCACCCCGCCCCTCTCGCCTGAGGGCGTTGATGCGGGGCGGGGGCGGGTGGGGCGGTGGGTGCCGTCCCGGGTGCGCAGGACCCATGCCGAGCGTGACGGCGTGGTAGACCTCGGCCGCTGCCGTGGTGTCCGTGCGGGGTGACACGTCCCCCGGCCGACAGACCCTGGTCGAGCCAGGGCGACACACCCGGTAACCCTTGCCGGCGAACATCGCACCCACATATGGTCGCGACCATGCCGGTGACGTTTCGGGAACCGTTTCCGATCATCCTCAGTGACGATCTCGGCAAGCTCACGGCGTTCTACCGGGACCACCTCGGATTCACCGAGTCGTACCGTTTTCCGGGCGACCACGGCGACCACGACAACGCCGACGGTGCCGACGGTGCCGACGGTGCCGACGGTGCCGAGGATGGTGATCCGGAGTTCGTCGTGCTCACGCTCGGCGGGGTTCAGTTCGCATTCGGCAGGGCGGGCGGGATCGCACTGCACGGCATGCCACGCCGTTCGGACAACGGAGGCCGGACAGAGATCTGCGTCTACACCGACGATGTCGACCAGGCGGTCACGCAGCTGCGCCGGGACGGGGTCCCGGTGCTGTTCGAGCCGACCGACCAGCCATGGGGCGAACGGGTCGCGTACGTCGCCGACCCGGACGGGAATCCGGTCCTCATCGTCGCCCCGCTGCCGCCTCCCGTCACCCCGACCGGGTCATGACCCGGACGACACAGAACGCGACCGGCCGACAAGGAGTGAACAAGCGAGCGGAAAGACGACCGGGCGGGAAGAGAGCAACCGGCGACGGAAAGTGCGACCGGGGCAGGGAAATGGTGACCGACATGGCGGAGAACAGCCTCGCGAAAGAGCTTGTCGTGCGGATGGACCGCGATCAGCAGGCCCGGTCCGAATTGCCGAGACAGCCGAACAACTACGACGACTGGGCCCGGGTGGAAATCGTCGACACCGAGAACACGGCCTGGCTGAAATCGGTGCTCGACCGGCACGGCTGGCCCAGGCGCAGCGAGGTCGGCGACGAGGCGGCGAACGCCGTCTGGTTGCTGGCCCAGCACGCCGACCGCGATCCGGAGTTCCAGCGGCGCTGTCTCGGCCTGCTCGAACGGGCGGTCCGCGACGGCGAGGCGAGCACCGTCCACCTGGCCTACCTCACCGACCGGGTGCTCCGGGCCGAGGGCAAACCCCAGGTGTACGGCACCCAGTTCTGGCACGACCCGGACGATCCGGAAAAGCTGACCGCCCAGCCGATCGAGGATCCCGCCCAGCTCGACGACCGGCGGCGCGCGGTCGGCCTCGCTCCCTTCGTCGAGTACGAGGCCCTGATGCGCCGACGCGAACCCGGGAACGGCTGAGCCGCTCGCAGGCAGCGCACCGCGCCCACGCCGAAGAGCCGGCGGAGCGGTCGACTAGGCCGGGCCGGGGACCGGTACGCAGACGGTGATCGCGTCCGGCACCACCCGTGCCTTCAGCCGCTTGCTGGTGCCGTACGCGCCGCCGTCGAGTTCGTACGCGGTCGGCTCGCCGAACCGTACGTCGATCTTGCGCCCCTGCGTGACCTGGACCAGCGGCGACTTCTCGGTCCGGCCGACCGCCATCCGGCCGAGCGTACGGGCCCAGTCCAGCGCCCCGTGCCCGGTGGCGACGCCGACCTCCAGCCGACCGTCGTCCGGCCGCGCGTCGTCGAACGCCTCGATCCCGCCGGTGATCTGGCTGACGTTGCCGAGCAGCACGCAGCTCGCCTCGCCGTCGAACCACTTCTCCCCGTCGACCCGGATCTTCACCGGCACCGTCTCGTCGCGTACGTGCCGCAAGCCGGTCCAGACGTAGGCGAGCTTGCCCATCTCGTCCTTGAGGTGCCGGTCGGCGTCCGAGATCATCTCCGCGTCGAAGCCGGCACCGGCCATCACCGCGAAGTGCTGCCCGTTGACCCGCCCGAGGTCGAGCCGGCGACGCTCGCCACCCAGCGCGATCCCGAGCGCCTGTTCGAGATCCTGCGGTACGCCGAGGTTGGTGGCGAGCAGGTTCGCCGTGCCGGCCGGGATGATCCCGATCGCCCCGTCCCAACCGGCCAGGGCGTCCACGCAGTGCTGCACCATGCCGTCACCGCCCCAGACCAGGATCAGTTCGGCACCCCACTCGACCGCCTTGCGCGCCTTCTTCGGCGCCTTGCGACTCTTCGGCACCTCGTACCAGAGCAGGTCGTCGACGCCCGCGTCGGTGAGCCGCCGACGCAGCTCGCCGAGCCCGCCGCCGAGCGTCTTCTTGCGGTGGGCCACCACCGCGACCCTGGTCACCTCGGCACCCTGACTTCGGCGCCCGGGACCGGTCCGCGCCGGGCACGATCAACGGAGTACGTCATGCGGCTGGTCATACCCAGTCGCCGGCTCGTCCTACCACCCGGCGGCTCGCCGCCTCCCCACCCGCTGACGCCGGCCGCCGTTCCGGGTGGGCTAGCGTGCCGGCATGTCCGTACGTTCGATACGCCGGGACCCGGGCCGGTCCCACGCGCGGGTGCCGGCGGAACCGAGGCGGCCGTCGTCGCTGGACCTGGCCACGGCCGAGGAGCACACCCTCGACCACGAGGCGACCTTCCGCCGGCTCGGATTCCTGGACCTGGACCTGTCCGGCCGTACGGCCGAGGCGGTCGAGTTCGAGCAGTGCCGGATCCGGGGAACCGACCTGAGCGGGACCCAGCTCGACGGAGCGACGCTGCGCGACTGCCTGGTGGAGAACTCGAACCTGGCCAATCTCCGGGCCGACCGGCCGACCCTGCTCCGGGTACGAATCGCGTCCTCCCGGTTGACCGGCGCGCACTGGGTCAACGGCTCCCTGCGGGACGTGACCATCGCCGGATGCCGGCTCGACCTGTCGTCGTTCCGGTTCAGTGACCTGCACACGGTGGCCTTCGAGGGTTGCAACCTCAGCCGGGCGGACTTCCAGCACGCGGACCTGACCGGGGCCCGGTTCACCGACTGCGACCTGACCGGTGCGCAGTTCAGCCAGGCGAAGTTGGCCGGGGCCCGGTTCGCCAACTGCGACCTGGCCGGAATCGGCGGGGTGACCAGCATGGCCGGCGCGATCGTCGCCCGGGCCGACCTGATCGCGCTCTCGTACACCCTGGCCGGTGCGCTCGGCATCACGGTCGAGGACGAAGCTCCCTAGCTGACCGTTTGTGTGGAAAGCCGGGCGCCGGCGACTAGCCGGACCGACCACAACGATTTCCTATCGCCGCGGTTGCCATCGAACACGTCGATAACGACAGAATCCGAAGCGGCCGGGCACCCGGGAACGGAATCGCGAAGCGAGGATCGGCAGCGACGGCGACACGAGCAGGAACTGAGGGTCCACCCCTACCCCCGTTCAAAGGCTGTTTAGGAATGCGACCGCACGAAGCGCGTCGATCTTATCGAATTTGTCGGGCGGCACAACGATACGCAGTTCAGGTGAGATCAGTCCCTCACGTGAGCGTCGGACAAACGACTCGACGATCATCTCCAGCAACTCCTCCGACTCACCTGGCATCACTCGGGCAAGCCCCGAACCGACGATGGGCATCGCCACCGGCCGGAGTTGGCCGTACCTCGCTACCGCGTTCCAGGCGTTGTCGAGGCCGATTCTCAGGTCGTCCAGAGTCGACTGGGCAACAAGATCATTTCCCATGCTGCTGTAAGCGACCGCGAAAATCCGTCGAGCGGAGTGACTCAGCACCGCCACAGTCCCGAGCGGATAGCGGACCAACTTGCCACGCCGCTTGTCACGCCGGCTTTCGACCTTGAGTGGAGCGATGCGACCAAGCGCCGATCGCAGCGCACGATCGATGGAGGCCTGATCACCGCCGTAAAACTCGTTTAGCAGTTGTCCCTGCACGCTCCGACGGCTGATGACATGGTCGTCCCGTACAGAGGTATCGAACGTGTCGCTGAATCCGACAACGAGATGTGCGTCGTCTTGGACGAACAGATCTCCCGATAGCACGCTCACCTGGAACGCAGGGTTTTCGAACCGCCGACCGATACCGCCGCGCGTCTCGGTCCGGCTCCGCATACGGCGCGCGAGGACATCCAACTCGGACCGTAACTCTACGTTGTCCGGATCGTCGGACCACAGACGGATACCGAGGTCGAAGGCACGATCAAGTAGCCCAAGATCGGCGTATAGCCGAACCAGGTCCCGCCGAGCCTGGGTACGTATCACCTCTAACTGACGGACCAGCCGGACGGCGAAGCGGGCGTCCACCGCATCGGAAAGCGGTGTTCCCCGCCAGAGATCAAGCGCTGTCCTCAACTCAACCATCGCCTCGGGTCGATTGAGCCCTTGGGCGGACATAACCATACGCCGAAAGCGAAAGACGTCGACCTGTTCGGCAGGCAGCACCAGCCGATAGGCGGAGATCTGCGCCCGTTCGGTGATCAGTACACGAGAATCCTCGCCCGGATGCAACGGATCGAGGCATGCACGTAGTTCACTAATACGCTTTTGGACGCTGACTCGGTCCGCCCGCCTGACTGTAACACCGGGCAGGCCCCATACGTCCCGAAACAATTCTTCCACGGTGACGGGCTGCCCCTCAGCGACAACCAGCCGAATCAGGACGACCATCGCCTTTGGAGTCAGCCTGTGAGTCACGCCGTCGACCTCGATCACGGCAGGACCGAAGAGCCTCACTCTCAGCGGCATCCGGCCAACTCCTTCCGTCCTTGATGAGGACGCCGAGCGTACGACAGATCATGCCCGGGAGCAATCGGGAAATGGTCCGGAAGCACACGGGAAGCAGTTTGGCTCTTGCGGCGGAAGTACCGCGACGATGCAATTTGGGAAGAGATTCGGGTCGTCCCTGCACACGAGGAGCAAATTTGCGATCACCACGCGAATCCAACAAGGAGGAACTCGAGGCCATCGGGGCGGAAGTAGCCACTCGCTACCGCGATCTACGAAAGCGGCCCTTATCCGTTGCGATCATGGGCCAGACCGGCGTAGGAAAGTCCTCACTCCTGAATGCCATGTTCGCCGCAAACCTGGAGGTTGGCCACGCTCGCCCGACGACAAAACAGCCAACTCCGCTCTCGGTCAGAAGCAACGAGGGGCACGAGATCATCTTTTGGGACCTACCTGGAATAGGTGAGTCTGAATCGGCTGACGCGGGCTACCTCGATGTGTACGCCGACCTACTACTCGGCTGTGACGTGGCGATCTGGGCATGCCACGTTGACAACAGGTCGACACTCCAGGACGTTCGAACACTGGATGCCCTGCTCTCTGGTCGGAGCATCGACCAGCGCCGTCTCCTGCTTTCCAGGCTCACCTTTATTCTGACGAAGGCGGATGTCCTCTCGAATCCGTCCTGGATCTACGCATTGGACGGCAACTCCGGCACGTTCGCACCCCCCAAGGCGGTAACCGGTCGACTGGAAGAGCGTGAACGGTACTTTGAAGAAGTGCTTCTTGCTCCGCATTACCAGGAACTGGTTTCCCGGACTTACGTAACCGGCCGGTTCAGTGGACGAAAGCTGTCGATTCTCTCGGAGGTAGCGGGACATCGACTGGAAATCGAAGGGCGAGAACTGATCTGCCACGGATACGTGACCGACCAGGTCGAGAAAAGGCTTCTGGCCAGATTCCCCGACACCTCGGAAGTATGGCAGAGGCTACGCGAGAACCATCGTGTGATTTCTTGTTCGTCGATCTTCAATTACGACCTTACTCGCGTCCTGGCAGCGATCCTCAACAAGCTCGGATGGGAATCGGTCGCCCGCTTCGCCGACGTGATCGAAAAGACGGAGAACATTAGCGACATCCCATTCGACACCGCTCGCCATCTCTCCAACATCGTGGTATGGGATCGCAGGACCGAGCGCCCGATATACGACCTTAAGACCGCTGAAATCCGCTAGTCAAATCGCTTTTTAGGAGATCATTAAATGAGTGAATTCGAGGAGTACCGAGCAGCCGTCGAACGCCGCGCCCACCGCGACGCGGGTTTCAGACAATCGCTCATCCGAACCCTTCAGCCAGGCATGGAGCACTTGTTCGAACAATTGCTTGTACAGGTTTTCACTCAACTTGGACAAGCAATATCGAAAGTTGGGATCGACTACGTACGCAACTGGCTACGACGGCACGGCTGGGGCAGCTGAAGGCTGGTGGGGCCGGAATGAACCGGTCCCACCACCGTTCACGCCTGAAATTCTCAGGCACCCTTACGGGACGGCGATGTCCCGGGCGCGGACGACGGCCCCGGCTTCGTCGGCCGTCGCCCGAGCGCGGCCAGGCGAGTGAAACGACCGCCCCGTAACCAGTCGCCACCGGACTCATTGACCGCACATCCAGCACTCTTCAACCGTTCAGCAATCCGATTCAACTGCCGCTCGGGTTGATCGCCTATCCGGATCACATCACGTCCGGTCAGGTTCGGTACGGCGCGGAGCGCTCCCACCTCGACGATGATCGTTCGTTCCGGTATGACCCCGAAGGCCATACCCGTCTCGAACAGCACCCGCGGATTGGGCTGGCCGAACAGGCGGCCGTCACGGGCAGGGTTCTTCCCATCCCGTAGTCCTGGATGCAGGTAAGCCACTTCATCGACCGTCAGAAGGGCGACAACCGCTTGCACCTTGTCGAATGCCAACCGGACAGCGTCACCTAGATACGGCGCCGCGCTGCCGGCTCCGCGAACGATCTCCTCTTGTTCCATCGGTCGAAGGTCAAGCGCACGAAGGAATCCGAAGATGGCATCACGCGCCTGCTCGTCATTACCACAAATGACCAGAACACGCCGTTCTCGCGCATCCTCACGCACACGGCGAGAATCGAATTCGTGTTCTCGGCTCACGCGCACCTGAGATCCGGCATTGGGGACGGCTACGGTTGTCGGCACCGTGGTTTTACCGGCAAGCTGCGCGACGACCTCGTTGCGAATCATGAAAGTCGAAATTCCAAATTGACCCAGAAGCTTCACACCAGAATTTCCGCCGTCGTTGAGCATCCCCAACAGTATGTGCTCTGTCCCAATGTAGTTGTGCTGCAAGGCGAGCGCCTCACGCAGCGAGTACTCAAGAGACTTACGCATTTCCACGGTGAAAGGTATGTGACCGTCTGGTGGTTCGGCCAAATCGGCTGGCTTGCTCATGAGTAGCCGCTGCCGCAGCTCTTGCCAGCCCAGCCCGAACGCCATTAACGCGCGGGCTGCCACACCCTCCCCCTCCAGGAGGCAGGCAACCATCACATGATCAACATCGATGCTGCGGTGACGGTCCAAGCGCGCCTCCTCCTGAGCCAGAACGACAATTCTCCGTGCCCGGTCAGTGAATCTCTCAAACACGGAAACCTCGTAGAGAGTCTGGCAGCCGTGCGAGAAGCACGGCTTCTGCTGGGGACGACGTCCACTCGATGTCTGAATTCTTACCCATGACGAATCATCCAGCAGAGTGGACGAACGGTCAATTGATCCTGTCCGCGCCGACAGGTTGGCCCGGACAGCTACGTTAGCACCGGCGTGCCGGTCCGACGCCCATCCACCTGTCCGATCAACGACGCACGATCAACATTCACTATCACGATCAACATTCAGCATTAGGAGAGCCGATGCCCAACCCCCGTCACGTCTTCGTTGTTCACGGTCGAGACGACCAGGCCCGCTTGGCGACCTGGGGATTTCTGCAGGCACTGGACCTCCGACCGCTGGACTGGGAGGAGAACGTCCGAAGCTCCGGCAGCGCCGCACCGTTCCTCGGCCAAGTGCTTGCTCGCGCCTTCGAGAAAAGCCAGGCGGCGGTTGTCCTGCTGACACCCGACGATGCGGCAAGCCTCCATCCAAACCTGCATCAGGCCGCTGAGCCTGACTACGAGACCAAGCCAACCGGACAGGCCCGACCGAATGTCCTGTTCGAGGCAGGTATGGCATTTGCCCTACAGCCGAGGCGTACCGTAATCCTCGAGTTCGGGCGCCTACGCCCATTCTCCGACATTGGCGGGCTCAACGTCGTCAGGGTTGACGGATCCGTATCCCGGTTGAAGCAGGTTGCCGAACGTCTCCGCGTGGCTGGTTGCGATGTGAACGACCGCGGGGTCGACTGGCTCGACGCTCGCCGATTCGCAGGCTTGGACGCGTACACCCGTCGACCCTGACGGCACGCAACAGAGAGGTCGCGGCACCTGGCCGCTACGAGTCCAGTAGGACCGACAGATCACGCCGTCCCGCTCGGGTCGCTCTGGCAGGATCAGCCCGTGCCGATCACCGCCTCCCGTGCCCTGGTACGCCAGACCGAGCGTTGGTTCGTGCGCCACGGTGTGCCGCAGATGATCGCCGGCTACGACTTCGACCGGCACATCCTCCCCCGGATGCTGCCCTTCCTCGCCGTGGTCGTGGTCGCCGATCTGGCCTGGGTGATCCTCCGGGCAGCCGAGGGCGCCACCCGGTGGGTCCTGTTCTCCGTGGTGGTCGTGGCGGGGCTGGCCGGCTGGTCGGCGCTGACCCGGTTCGGTCGCCGGTTACCCCACTTCTCTCACCGCGCGATGGTCACGGTGCTGGTGGCGTACGCGGTGGTGCCGCTCGCCGTACCGCCGCTCGTGCTCTGGCTGCACGACGGCCGGGCCGGCGTCACCATCACCTCGGCCGCCGCGTTCGCGCTGCTCTTCGCCGGGTCGTGGCTCTCCACCGCCTACGGCGTGGTGCCGCTGCTGCGCCGGGCGATCCGGCACGCGGTCGACGACATGCGCAACAGTGTCCGGCTACAGGGCCGGGCCCTGCCGCTGCTGCTCTTCGTGACCTTGTTCTTCTTCTTCACCGGCGAACTCTGGCAGGCGATGAACCGGCTGCCCTGGTACCGGCTGGGCCTGGTGCTGACCCTGTTCACGGCGGTCACCATCCTGGCCGCGGCCGGGCGACTGCGTGACGAGATCGGCCGGGTGGAGCAGGACCTGAGCCAGCGGCGGCTCTCCTCGTCCTGCCAGCGCACGCCGCTGGCCAGCCTGCCGATCGAGGAGGTGGCCCCCGACGGTCCACTCCGGCCGGTGCCGCTGCACGGCCGCCAGGTCGGCAACCTGCTGCTCATGCTCGCCACCCGGCAACTGGTGCAGGCGCTGGTGGTCGGGGTGGGGCTGTTCTGCTTCTTCCTGCTGCTCGGGCTGATCGTGGTGCAGCCGGAGACCGCCGAGCAGTGGATCGGCGAGCCCCCGGCGACCCTGGCACCCGAGATCCCGGTGCCGCTCGCGCTGCTGCGCAACGCCGCCCTGCTAGCCGGTTTCGGCAGCATGTACTTCGCGGTCACCTCGATGAGCGACACCGAGCACCGCCGGCAGTTCTTCGCCCCGATCCTGGACGAGGTCGAGCGGACGCTCGCCGTACGCGCGGTTTACCTCGCCGTACGTGACATCGTGCTGCCGGCCCAGGCCACCGGGCCGGTCCCCGGGGCATTCGTGGAACCGCCCGCCGAGGCCAGCGTCGCGGATTCCCGGCCGCAGCACGGCCGGGTCGACTGACACGGCCAACGCTCCGGCCTCGCCCCGGCTACCCGTCCGCGCCGGCCCGCCAGGCGTTCAGGAGGTCTTCGGGGCCGTAGACGGCGTCGAGGCCGCCGCAGGACACCCCGCTGCGGGAGACCGCCAGTATCGGCAACGGCTCGTCGGTGAGTGCCGCACGGTGGCGGTGCAGGACGGTCAGGTCGTGCGCGTCGAACGCGGCCTGGTCGAGCCATTTGATGGAACCAAGGAACAGCAACTCTCGCGCGACCGGCCCACGGTCCGCCCCGACGATGTCGACCTCGATGTCGTTGGACCGGGTCCAGTAGCCGCCCACCGCCCCGGCCACGGGCAGTGTCCCGTCCGGTAGGAGACGGGCCAGTGCCTCCCGGATCATCGGTTCGACGGCCCGTCCCCGCCAACTCGTCCACCCCTGGCGGATCCGGGCCATGGTCAGATCACCCCGACCCCGCTCGATCTCCGGCATGTGCGGGGCGATGAAGTGCAACCAAAAGCGGAGGTAAGGGTCGACGATCCGGTAACGACGTTCCTTCGACGGCCGGGTGGACAACGGCAACTCCCCGACGACCAGTCGCTTCTCACTCAACGTGTCCAGCGAACGTTGCAGCGGGGTCGCCCCGAGGCCACCGCTGGCACGCGCGATGTTGGCGAAGGTCCGCTCTCCCGAGCCGATGGCGGCGAGCACCGAACGCGCCTGGATCATCGCCGGGAACTCGGCGGCCAGCGACCGCTCGGCCGAGACGAGCATCGCCGAGGTCGGGTCGGACAGGGCTTCGGCGAGGAAGTCCCAGACATCCGCGCCGGGTCGCCACTCGGTGCAGACGAGCGGGAGCCCACCGGTGACCAGTGCGGCGTCGATGGCGTCGGCCGCGCCGAGGTCGAGCATGACGCTCAGGTCCGCCGGGTTGAGCGGACCCACGACCATCTCACGGCCACGCTGGTGGAACGGCCGCTCGTAACTGTTGAGCGCCTCCATCATCGACAGGTCCGAGCCGATGAGGATCAGCAACACGGGCTTGCGGGACAGTTGCCGGTCCCAGGCCCGCTGCAGCACACCCTCGAAGACACGCTCCGCATCCATCAGGTAGGGCACCTCGTCGATGACGACCACGCTCGGGGTGTCGTCGGGCAGGGCTGCGGCGAGCAGCCGGAAAGCCGCGTCCCAGTCCTGTGGGTTGCCCGCTGCCAACAGCTCGCGGTCGGGCAGAGTCGACTCGGCGGCGTCGGCGCCGAGCCGCCGTAGTTCCGCCGATGTCGCGGCCCCGGCGGCGGTGAAGTAGAGGCTGGGCGAGCCTCCCGTCTCCACGAACTGCTCGACCAGCCGTGACTTGCCGACACGTCGACGGCCTCGGATCAGCAGACAGCGTCCGGGACGATCCGCGCCGGGGGTGACCCGGTCCAGCTCCGCGCCGAGCAGCCGAAGC
Organism: Micromonospora sp. NPDC050397; assembly: GCF_044901685.1. Lineage (NCBI taxonomy): Bacteria > Bacillati > Actinomycetota > Actinomycetes > Micromonosporales > Micromonosporaceae > Micromonospora > Micromonospora sp. NPDC050397. The sequence continues at coordinate 456,284 of NZ_JBJDPS010000002.1, read as the reverse complement.
TCCTGCTGACGACCCACGAAGGCCACCACCGTGCACCACCCCCACCGCTTGAACTGCCCCAAGACTGACATGCATGTTACTAACATTGGTGTTACTAACATGCATGTTACTAACACCAATGTTAGTCCTGCGGTCAGAGCTGGGGTGCCACCTCGGCAGCGATCAGGTCCAACTGGTCCAGGTCGGTCAGGTCCAGGAACTGGAGGAAGAAACGGGACGCGCCGCCCTTGGCGTACTCGTGTAGTTGCTCGACCACCTCGTCCGGGGTGCCGACCACGCCCGGTCCGGCGCGCAGCTCGTCCAGGTCCCGACCGATAGCGTCGGCCCGGCGACGCACCTCGGCGTCGTTGCGCCCGCAGACCACCGTGACGGCGGCCGAGAGCGCCAGCGGGGCTCGACCGGCCGCGTCCCGGCCGATCCGCTCGCACGCCTCGACGACCGCCGCGAAGTTCTTCGCCGCCGCCTCGGCAGACTGGAACGGTACGTTGTACTCGTCCGCGAACCGGGCGGCGAGCACCGGTGTCCGCTTCAGCCCGGTCCCGCCGACGATGACCGGCGGACCGGGTTGCTGCACCGGCTTCGGCAGGGCCGGGGAGTCGTAGAGGTCGTAGTAGCCGCCCCGGTAGGTGAAGGTCTCGCCTGGCGGCGTACCCCAGAGCCCGGTAATCACCTCGAGCTGCTCGGTGAGCCGGCCGAACCGCTCGCCCAGCGGCGGGAACGGAATGCCGTACGCCCGGTGCTCGGCCTCGAACCAGCCGGTGCCCAGGCCCAGCTCGACCCGCCCGCCGCTCATCTCGTCGACCTGCGCCACCGAGATGGCCAACGGTCCGGGCAGCCGGAAGGTGGCCGAGGTGACCAGGGTGCCGAGCCGGATCCGTTCGGTCTGGAGCGCGAGCCCGGCCAGGGTCAGCCAGGCGTCGGTGGGACCGGGCAGCCCGTCCCCGTTCATCACGAGGTAGTGGTCGGATCGGAAGAAGCCGTCGTAGCCGCAGTCCTGCGTGTGCCGCGCCACCCGGAGCAGGTCCTGGTAGGACGCGCCCTCCTGCGGCTCGGTGAAGATGACCAATCTCATGGGGTCAGCTAACCATCGGCACCCACCACCGGCCCGACCAGCCGCACGGTCACGGCGAGTCGGCGGCTAACCTGCTGGTCATGCCCGGCTACGGATGGATCAGCCTGACCACCGACTACGGCCTCGAGGACGGTTTTGTCGCCGCCTGCCACGGTGTGATCGCCCGCCTTGCCCCCACCGTACGGGTGCTCGACGTGACCCACCTGGTGCCGCCGGGCGGGGTCGCCCGGGGTGCGGCGGTGCTCGCCCAGACGGTCGGCGCGCTGCCGCCGGCCGTACACGTGGCGGTGGTCGACCCGGGCGTGGGCACCGCCCGGCGCGGGATCGCGTTGCTGACCCCCGGCGGCGCGCTGGTCGGCCCGGACAACGGGCTGCTGGTCCCGGCGGCGGAGGCGCTCGGCGGCGTCGGGCACGCGGTGGAGCTGACCAACCCGGCCTGGATGGCGGCCACGGTCTCGGCGACCTTCCACGGGCGCGACGTGTTCGCCCCGGCCGCCGCCCGGCTGGCGCTCGGTGCCGACCCGGCCGACGCCGGCCCGACGATCGCTCCGGAGAGCCTGGTACGCCTCCCGGAACCCGTGGTCGAGACCGGGCCGGGCTGGCTCGCCGCCGAGGTACTCTCGGTCGACCGCTTCGGCAACGTGCAGCTCGCGGCCCCTGCCACCGCGCTCGACCGGCTCGGGTCGCGGCTGCGGGTGGGGAGTCTGCGGGCCGAGCGGGCGACGACCTTCGGCGATGTCCCGGACGGGGCCATACTGGTCTTCGCCGACTCCGCCGGGCGGGTAGCGGTGGCCGTCAACGGCGGCCGGGCCGATGCCGTGCTTTCGCTGGTTAACGGTCAGGTGGTACGCATTGCGGACGCTAGCTGATCTATTTCCGCATCGCGGACACGAAGCTGCGACACGTTCACCATTGTGGAATGCTTGCGCGGTGGGGAAGCACTCGGTCGACGTCAAGGCATGTCCATGTTGTGGCTTTTTTACCGGAGAAGGCGGGACCTGTCCCGTCTGTTTCTGGACCAACGACGGCCAGCACGGGTCGGATGACGTTGTCGTGCCCGACGGCCCCAACGGCGACCTGAGCCTGTCCCACGCCCGTCTCAACTTCGCCATCTACGGCGCCAGCCACCCCCGCTACCAGGACATGGTGCGCGCTCCGCGCCCCGAAGAGCAGCCCTGACCCGACGGTAGCGGGCAGGATGGAAGCGTGCCCGAAGGCGACACCGTCTGGAACACGGCCCGCGCGCTGCACCGCGCGCTGGCCGGTGGGCGGCTGACCGCGACGGACTTCCGGGTGCCCCGACTCGCCACCACCGACCTGGTCGGCGCCACCGTGACCGAGGTCGTCAGCCGGGGCAAGCACATCCTGATCCGGCTGACCGATCCGGTCGGGGAGCAACGGATCAGCCTGCACTCGCACCTGCGGATGGACGGGTCCTGGCGGGTCTACGCGTCGGGCGCCCGCTGGGCGGCCCGGCCGGCGCACCTGATCCGGGTGGTGCTGCGTACCGCCGACGCGATCGCGGTCGGATACCACCTGCACGACCTGGCCGTGCTGCCCACGACGCAGGAGGAGCAACTGGTCGGGCAACTCGGGCCGGACCTGCTCGGCCCGGACTGGGACCCGGACGAGGCGGTGCGCCGGCTGCTCACCCACCCCCGGACCAGCATCGCCGAGGCCCTGCTCGACCAGACGAACCTGGCCGGGGTGGGCAATCTTTACAAATCAGAGCTGCTCTTCCTGCGCGGGGTCGACCCGTGGACGCCGGTCGCCTCGGTGCCCGACCTGCCGGGGATGGTGAGACTGGCACAGCGACTGCTCGCCGCCAACCGGGGCCGGTGGACCCAGAGCACCACCGGTTCGCTGCACCGGGGCCAGACCAACTACGTGTACGGGCGCCGGGCCCAGCCGTGTCGGCGCTGCGGCACCCTGATCGAGAAGGCCGAGCAGGGTGAACGGGTCACGTACTGGTGTCCCCGCTGCCAGCCCGCCCCGGACCGGGCACCCTGACGGACCCAGCGGGATCGACTCACACCAGGAACACCTCGACGGTCGACCCGTCCGGTCGGGTCACCACCAGGTGCCCGTCGGGGGCGAGCCGGAGCACCACGGCCGCGATCCGGACCGCGTGGTTGAGCGCGTCGGTACGCGACACCCGCCACGCGGAGGCCAGCTCGTCGAGCGCGGCGACCGCCGCCGGAGGATGGTTGTACGTCGCCTTCACCAGCCCGCTCATCGGAAGATGATGTCGAGCTCGTCACGGAAGCGGGCCACCCGCTCCCGGATCACCCACGGCTCGGGCAGCGGATAGGGCTGGTAGTCGTCGCCCAGACTCTCCAGCACCAAGCACGCGCGAATGAAAAATGCGCAGCTCTGCCCGATGACACAACGTGGGCAACGTCCGTCGACCGGCCAGTGCCGACGTACCATCTTGCGTGCCCGGAGCTGGGTGAGCCGGAGCCGCTGGTGCGGCATGAGCGCGCTCACCGGTTCGCCTTTCCGTACAACAGGCCCACGGCGTCCGCGAGAGCAGGGCAGCCGTCGTCACCCGTACAGGACGGGGACGGGCACCGCTCGCCCCGGTCGTGGCGGTAGACCACCTTCAACGCCGCCCGTAAGGTCTCCTCCGCCGTGCTCACGACCACGACCGCCAGCGCCCCGCGTTGGCCCGAGCCGGCCGCACCCCGGCGCCCGACCGGCGTGCCCCGCCGACCACCGCCACCCCGACCAGCAGCAGCGCTGGCCGCAGCTCCACCGAACCACCCTCAGGCTCTGGTACGACACCGGGAGCCGCCTGGTCTGCCAAACCGGTTTCGGGTCCGTCCGAAAACCACTTCCGTCTGGTGCTGTTGATCGCCACCATCCACCTCCAACACATGGGGGCATGGCGACAACCGTGTACCGCCACACCCCGGCGCCGGGACCAACCACGAGGGAATTGGGCCAGGCGCGATCGGGAGGCGCGACGCCACCGCAGGCAGAGGCCAACGGGAGGCGAGGACCATGTGTACGGTCTTCGCCGCGCCCACAAGCAGCGTCGTCGGTCTGTGACGCCCACGCCAGATCGTTGGCGTCTACGTCCTGTCCATAGACAGTTGGAAGCGGTGGACAGCCCCGTCAACGCGGTCGAGCAGCCGCTGCGAACGCATCGCCGTACCGATGGCTCGGGCTCTCGTCAGCGCATCTCGCGCACTCGCCAAGTCCCCCGACTGGCCCTGGGCAATGGCCAGGTCGCACAGGTAGGTGCCGCCCCAGTCGGTGCTCTGGGACTCCGCGGACAGTCCGGCGACGCCTTCCGTCAGTAGCTCGACGGCCGGCTCGTTGTACTGCGGTCTGGTCGCCCCCAGGCACCGGTAGACGATCCCGCGCTGGAGACGGAAGAAGTCGTCCGTGTAGAAGTAGATCCAGGGCGGTGCTTCCCGCTCGCCTTGCCTGTGTGCAAGTTCCTCGGCCTCGCTGACCTTCGACAGCACGGCTCCCGGGTCGCCACCCACCATGGCAAGTGCTCGCGCTTCCTGGCCGGCGGAATAGGCACGCTGCCCGGCGTAGACACTCGGGTCCCGTTGGGCCGCCTGGGACAGGCCGACCATCGACCCCAGCTCACCCGTTCCTTCGGCGAGGTATCCCTTGAAACTGAGGATTGTGGCGATCATGTCGCGGTTGTCGACCTCGGTGGCCCACTCCAAGGCGCGGTCGAACCACGTTCTCGCGCCCGCGCGATCATCGACCGCCGCGTGCAGCCACCCGGCGAACTGCGCCCACTGGCTCGCCGTGTTCACCAGCCGTGGGCGCACGTCGTCCCTCGAATCCCCGACGAGCATCAGGACCAACCCGAGCTGCTCACGTACGGGGTCGATCACTGCTGCCGCCCCGAGGGCATCCTCAAGACGACGCTGACCAACGAGCAAGATGTCCAGGCCGTCAATTGCACGGGAGTCCGCCTGGCGCGGGTGCGCGGCGGCGTACCGAAGCCGGTCTTTGGTGTCCGGTGTTAGTACGGCCGTCGTGTCGGTGACCATGGCGGTCAACTGCCCGCCTGCGCGGAGTTCCGCGTCGAGCAGCCTTGCCAACGCGACGGTCGGCCGAGCGGTGCCCAGCTCGATCTTGCTGAGTTGGGCCCGGCTGACGAAGACGCTCGCGGCAAGGGGTCGTAGTGACAGTCCGGCGGCCTCGCGGAGACGCCGGACCTCGGCACCGAAGCGGGGATCAACGGCAAGGGTCGATCGTCGCGGCATAGCGGCTCCCAGGTAGGGCTGGGGTGGCGGCACGCCAGGCCCTACCCGGACGGGCCGCCACTTCGGACGGTACACGTTCAAAACGATCGAGGGATCACGATCGAGACGCGAGCGGCCCGGACCATCGCGCTACGGCTCGCCTGACCCAGCTCACCGAAACCAGGTCTCTGGGCGGGTGGACGGAATCGCATTATGCGACTATGCGTGCACGTCCACACCGACACGACGGGCCAGCACGCGGAGATCGTCCGAGAGCGACCGGTCCCGAGCCCGACGCACCATCGCCACGACCGCGTCCTGCGCGAGAGGGTTCAGCGTGAACGTCATGGGCGCCGCCCGCTCCGCCCGCATAAACGCGGTCAACGCCTCTCGGTCGTTGCGCCCCGAGTGCGCGAGCGCCCGGCCGAGGTCCAACCAGTAGGACTGGTGCCGGATGACCGCCCGCAGCGGATCGGGGCGGACCCGCCGCGCTATTTCCGTCACGCGGCCGTACTCGCCCAACTCGGCCGCGATCGACATCTCCCACAGCTTGACGTTTGTCGGACCGAAACACGCCTGGTTGAACCCCGCCCCGTCGCCGGGGTCGCCGAGCGTGTCGGCCTCACGAGCCGCCTCGGCAAGCTGCCCGCGCGCGTCATCGGCCCTGCCGTCGACGGCCGACGCGAACGCCGCCGACAGGTGGAGCTGTCCGAGCATCTGCCGTACGTCCGGTGCGGCGGCGGCCCCCTGGAGGTCCGCGAGTGCCCGACCGGCGACCCGGCTGGCAACCCCGGCGGCTTCGATCGGCAGAGACTGGGCGGTCGCGAACCGGGCGGCCCCGACCCAGGCCGCATGCCCCGAGGTCTCGGCAGCGGTCAGCGCCACCTTCGCGGCGACCCGTGCCAGGTGGCGGTAGCCGAGGTGACGCAGGCACGCCGACGCGTGGTAGGCGACCTGAGCCAGCGCCCGGCCGCCATCGTCGTGGCTGGCGGCGGCCACCAGCAACGCCGGCAGTTCCCGAGCCATGACCGCGTAGTTCGCCTGGTCCCGGAGTTCGGCACTCCGCGCGATCCCGGCGCTCAGTTGGGCGGCGGTACGGGTGGCGGCGCGGCGCTCACCCTCCTCGATCTCGATCAGTGCGGTCCAGATGACGGGTATGGCGTCGGCGGCGCCCGCCTTGATGGGGTCCGTCGGGTCACCGGGTTGATCGAGCAGGTCGGCAACGGTGACCTGTAGAGCTGCGGCGACACCGATGAGAGTGGCCCGCCGTTCGATGGTCTTCCGGCCGGCTTCGACCTGTGAGATGTAGGACTGCGAAACTCCGGCGAGTCCGGCGAGAACGGTTTGGGTCATCCCGCCCCGGCGCAGACGCCAGTACCTGATCCGTGCGCCGATCGTCTCCCCGGACATGACTTCGCCCTCCCCGGTGGCGGTCTGGGAGGTGACACGCCGGCCACTGACCGACGGGCCGCCACTTCGGACGGTACACGTCCGGAACGATCGAGGAACCACGATCGAGCGGCGACCGTGGGCGGCAGTTTCGCGTACGGTCGCCACGCCCCGCCCTCGCGCCGCTGCGGCATGCTGGTAGAGGACGCGCAGCGCAGCGAACGGGCCAGCTACCGGTGTTCCCACCGTCAGCGGACTTCCGGACCCGATCCCCCGACGACCGGACCGATACGCGAAACGAACCGACACTGACCCGACCGTATCCAATGGTCGCGCCGTGCGGTTAGTTGCTTACGGATCGTCAGGAATGGCCATCCTGATCGGCCCGGTTCGGACCCCTCCGCGCCGGCCGGCAGCATCCGGGGAGGGAGCACGGTCATGTTCAGGAAACTCGCGGCGAACCGCCTGGCCAGACGGGCCAAGCAGGAGACCGGGAACGCACCCGCCACCGCGCCGGAGCAGGCGCCCGACGAGACCCGGCCGGGCATCCCGCAACAGGTTCCCGTCCCGGGGCCACTGCCCACGCCGGCTCCCCTGCCCGTCCCGGACTACTTCGGCTTCGTCCCGAACTACGCCAACAGCCCGCTGCCCCGGCTCGATCCGGCCGGGCACGTCGTCGCCGGCACCGGTCTGCGGAAGTTTGTCGACTCGCTGCCCGGCCTCGACCGGACGTACGGCAACAACCTGGGCAACTTCCTGCCGGTCGCCACGCCCGACACGGTCAGCTATCCCGGCTGTGACTACTACGAGATCGGGTTGGAGCAGTTCTCCCAGCAGTTGCACCGGGACCTCGGGCCGACCCGGCTGCGGGGCTACCGACAGCTCAACAACGGCACCGACGCCAACGGCCGCAACACCGTCGTCCCGCCCAACCGGCCGCACCACCTGGGACCGGTGATCGTCGCCCAACGGAACCGGCCGGTCCGGGTGACGTTCGTCAACCGGCTCCCGACCGGTGCCGCCGGCCTGCTGCCACTGCCGGTGGACCCGACCGTACGGGGCGCCGGGACCGGCCCGCTCGGCGGGACCGAGCGGTACCCGCAGAACCGTGCGGCGCTGCACCTTCAGGGCGCGGCGACGCCGTGGATCAGCAACGGTGGTCCGGAGCAGTGGATCACCCCGGCCCAGGAGTCGACCTCGTACCCGAGCGGGACCAGCGTGGTGAACGTGCCGGACATGCCGGACCCGGGGCCGGGCGCGGTGACGCTCTACTACCCGAACCAGTCCGGCGCCCGGATGCTCTGGTACCACGACCACGCGCTCGGCATCGCCCGGCTCACCGTCTACTCCGGGCAACTCGGCCTCTACCTGCTCCGGGACGAGACCGAGCGGCAACTCGTCGACGAGGGGATCATCCCGGCCGACGAGATCCCCCTGGTGATCCAGGACAAGACCTTCGTGCCCGGCGACGCCCAGCTCGCCGCGCAGGACCCGACCTGGGACAAGACCAACTGGGGCGGGCGCGGCAGCCTCTGGTACCCGCACGTCTACATGCCCAACCAGAACCCGTACAACGAGTCCGGCACAAATCCGATGGGGCGGTGGGACTACGGGCCGTGGTTCTGGCCGCCGTACACCGGCACGGTGAACGGGCCGGTGCCGAACCCGCACCACGACCCGGTCACCGCGCCCTGGCAACCGCCGGTGATGCCCGGTACGCCGAACCCGTCGGTGGTGCCGGAGGCGTTCCTGGACACCCCGCTGGTCAACGGCTGTGCCTACCCGTACCTTCGGGTGGCGCCGAAGGCGTACCGGTTCCGGATTCTCAACGCCTGCAACGACCGCAGCCTCAACCTCCAGCTCTACTACGCGGCCTCGAACGACCCGATGTGGCACCCGGACGGCAGCCTCGGCGAGGCCGGCGCCGGTGAGGTGCCGATGGTGGAGGCGATCCCGAACCCGGACCATCCGCCGACCTGGCCCACCGACGGTCGGGCCGGTGGGGTGCCCGATCCGACCCGGGTGGGGCCGGAGTGGATCCAGATCGGCACCGAGGGAGGCCTGCTGCCCGAGGTGGTGGTGGTGCCCAACCAGCCGATCAACTACGTCTACAACCGGCGCGACATCGCCGCGCTGAACGTCTCCGCGCACGCGCTGCTGCTCGGTCCGGGCGAACGGGCCGACGTGGTCGTCGACTTCTCGGCCGTACCGTCCGGGTCGAAGATCATCCTCTACAACGACTGTCCGGCGCCGATGCCGGCCTTCGACACCCGGTACGACTACTACACCGGCGCGCCGGACCAGACCGCCGCCGGTGGGGCGCCGGGAACCCAGCCCGGTTACGGACCGAACACCCGGACCCTGCTCCAGTTCCAGGTCGAGGGCGACCCGGACCAGCCGTACGACCTGGAGGCGCTGCGCGCCCGCCTGCCCCGGGCGTACGGCGACAGCCAGCCGCCGCCGATCGTGCCGCAGCCGGCGTACGACAACGCCTTCGGCACCCGTACGCCGAAGAACACCCACGTGCCGATCCACAGCAACACGATCACGTTCACCCCGGCCGGTCGGAACGCCCCGGTGACGCTCCCGCTGCGGGCGAAGGCGATCCAGGAACTCTTCGAACCCGAGTACGGCCGGATGAACGCCACCCTCGGGGTCGAACTACCGAAGGTCAGCGCGCTGGTCCAGACGACCACCCCGCTGACGTACGTGGACCCGCCGACCGAGATCCTGACGCCGACCGACCCACCCACCCCGATCGGGGCACCCGGCGACGGCACCCAGATCTGGAAGATCACCCACAACGGCGCCGGAACCCACGCCATCCACTTCCATCACCTGGTGGTGCAACTGGTCAACCGGGTCGGCTGGGACGGCGCGATCCGGCCACCGGACCCGAACGAACTGGGCTGGAAGGAGACGGTCCGGATGAACCCGCTGGAGGACACCATCGTCGCCGTCCGGCCGGTCCTGCCAGACCCGCTGCCGTTCAAGGTCGGCGACAGCGTACGGCTGCTCGACCCCACCCGACCGGCCGGCACGACCGACGGCTTCACCCAGGTCAACCCGCGTACCGGTGACCCGGCGGTGGTGACCAACCAGATCTTCAACTTCGGCTGGGAGTACGCCTGGCAGGGCCACCTGGTCGGGCACGAGGGCAGCGAGCTGAGCCGGCCGCTGGTGCTGCGGGTCTCCCCCGCCCAGCCCACCGGGCTCACCGCGACGGCGGTCCCCGGTTCGCCGACCGTGCCGCCCGCGATCACGCTCGCCTGGACCAACAACGCGACCCGCCCGGCGGCCACCAACCACCTGGTGGAACGGGGCACCAACGCCGCTTTCGGCGGGGCCGTCACCCGGTTCACCGTGCCACCGGGGTTGAGCACCACCAGCGACGCCACGGTCACGCCGGGCACGACCTACTACTACCGGGTCCGGACCGAGACCTCGGTCGGCTACTCCGGCTGGTCCAACAGCGCCTCGGCGGTGGTACGCCTGATCGCGCCGAGCGGCCTGACCGCCTCGGTCTCCCCGGCCGCCCCGCTCCGGGTCGACCTGGCCTGGCGGAACCGGTCGTTCGCCACCGAGATCGAGGTGCAGCGGGCGGTCAACCCCACCTTCACCAGCGGCCTGATAACCGCCTCCGGCTCGCTGACCAGCGCGTACACGGACAGCACGGTCACCCCGAACACCACCTACTACCACCGGGTGCGGACCAGCTACCTCGGTGCTCCGTCACCCTGGTCGACGGTGTCGGTGGTGACCGTGCCGACCGTACCGGCGGTGCCGCACAGCCTCGCCGCGACGGCCACCTCGCCCGCCCCGGACTCGGTCAGCGTGAAGCTGAACTGGTTCGAGAGCGCCGGGAGCGTGGTCAGCGGTTTCACCCTGCAACGAGCCACCGACGCCTCGTTCAGCGCCGGCCTGACCAGTTTCACCATCGCCGGTACGGCCCGCTCGTTCACCAACACCGGCCTGTCCCCGGAGACCGTCTACCACTGGCGGATCCAGGCGTTCAACGCCGTCGGCACGTCCGCCTTCACCCCGGCGGTGGTGGCCCCGCCGCCGGACTGACCGACCGATCAGTACGGGGTGCGAGTGGGATTCGCCATGCCCCGCAACTGGGCCAGTCCGTCGGTCACGCCGTGCAGCAGGTCGGTCGCCTCGGTGAGCCGTTCGGCGGCCGGGTGCACGTTGGCCGAGCGGGAGTCCTCGGCCAGGTAACCGGCTGCCGCCGCGACCAGCGTCTCGTACGCGACGACGCCCCGGTCGAGCTGCTGGAGCAGGTGCCGGTGGGCGTCCGCCAACGCCGGGCGGGACTCCTGCGGCGCGAACCGCATGGTCTTCTCCAGCCCCACCACCTGATACGCCAGGTCGTGCAGGGACCGCTGGGCCGCGGTCGCCTCCAGCACCGCCGGTCCGGCCAGCGCGGGCAGCCGGCCGGCGAACCCGTCCATCACCGCCGACGCCTGGGAGAGCCGCTGCCAGGGCCCAGCCGCCGCCGAGCCACGCAGTGCGATCCGGGTCTTCTGCCGGCGTACCTCGGCCAGCGCGCCACGCCCGGCGGGGAGTCGCTCGACGGCGGCGACCAGCCGCGCGCGGACCTGCTCGGCCGCGACCGCCGGATCGGGCGGGGGCGGCGCCGGGCGGGCCGCCAGTGCCCGCAGGTCGGCCCAGCGCCAGAGGGCGAGCGCGGCGGAGGCCCCGGCCGCTCCCATCCAGGCCGCGTCCGGCAGTCCGAGCCCCTGGTACGGGGTGAGGATGGCCGCCGCGCCGCCCAGGCCACCGGCGAAGACGCTCCAGGACCGGGCGGAGCGGCGCAGTGCGCGCATCCGACGGAAGTAGCGGGCTCGTTGGTCGGCCATCCCTGCCCTCTCTGCCCCGCGCCAGGCCACCGTGGCGGCGCTCGTCCGGCCGACCCGACGCTGGCCGGGCCGGCTCACCCGACCCGGGTCAGCCGGCGGCGCTCTGGTCGCCGGTCGGCTTCTCCCGGGCCAGGCTCGCCCGGATCTCGTCCAGCCGGGCCACCCCGGCGGTGTCCGCCGCCCGGGCGGCCTGGTCGACCGCCGGTTGCGGCTTGCCGCCGAGCTGCTCCCCGGCCATGCTGGCCCGGATCTGCTCCAACCGGGCGGAGCCGGCTAGGTCGAGACTGCTCTTCTCCACCTCCAGCATCCGGCCCTCGACCGAGTTGGCGGCGAGCTCCGCGCGCCCCATCGCGGTCGCGTACCGCCGCTCGATCTTCTCCCGCACCTCGTCCAGCGAGGGGGTGGCGGTCGGCGCGGCCCGGTTCGACAGCGCCCCCAGCGAGTTGGCGATGCTTTCCTGCATCTTGGCCTGTTCGAGCTGGCTGAGCAGCTTGGTCCGCTCGGCCAGCTTCTGCTGGAGGATCATGGAGTTGTTCTCCACCGCGCGGCGGGCCTGCCCGGCGGCGCCCAGCGCCTGGTCGTGCAGGGCCTTCATGTCCTCGGTCGACTGCTCGGCGGAGACGAGTTGGGCGGCCAGGGTCTGCGCGGTCTGCTCGTACTTCTGGGCCTCCGCCTCGTCACCGCCGGTCCTGGCCCGGTCGGCCAGGACCAGCGCCTGCCGGGTCATCGCCTGGAGGCGTTCGACCTCGGACATCTGGCGGGACAGCCGCATCTCCAACTGGTGCTGGTTACCGATGACCGCCGCCGCCTGCTGGACGAGCGCCTGGTGCTGCCGCTGGGCCTCCTCGATGGCCTGCTGGATCTGCACCTTCGGGTCAGCGTGCTCATCGATCTTGGCACCGAACAGCGCCATCAGGTAGCGCCATCCCTTGACGAACGGGCTCGCCATCTTCGCGTATCCCCTCGATCTGATCGGCTGCGGTGGGCTGCCGCCGCCGGCCGGTCGACACCGGTCGGCCACGCGGCACGGTCTTCATCGTCCCAGTCCGGCGCCACACCGGCAGAAGACCACGGGGGATATCGGCCGGGCAGACCGCTGGAACTGCAACCCTACGCCGTGGATCAGCCACCCAGCACCACACCGACGCGGCGGAACCCGCCCGGGGTGGGTCGGGGCAAGCGGGTGGGAGCGCGCTCAGGCGGCGCGGACGACCTCGCGGCCCCGCTCGTTCGTGGAGCGCACCCGGCGGGTGGTGCGCAGGGTCGCCTTGAGCGGAGAGTCCTGCCGGACCGAGACCGAGACGTTGCCGTCGGTGGCCACCTGCCGTACGCCGGACTCGGTGACCGTACGCACGCCCGTCTCGGTCAGCACGCCACGGGCCGGTACGTCGACCGCCGAGCGCTCCTGCACCGGGGCGAGCACGTCGGACATCTGCTCCGCCAGCGCGACCGTGTCACTGACCTCGCTGAGCAGCTCGGAGAGGCGGGCGCCGAGGGCGTCACAGATAGCGGCGAGCAGCTCGCTCGACGCCTCCTTCTGGCCCCGCTCGATCTCGGAGAGGTATCCGAGGCTCACGTTGGCCGCCGAGGAGACCTCGCGCAGGGTGCGGTGTTGTCCCTGCCGGCGAGCACGCAGCGCGTCACCGATCACCCGGCGTAGCAGGACCATCGCACCTCCCCCTGACGTGGGACCGTACCTCCGGCGGCGCAGTCAGCGTGATGCCGCGCGGAGCGACTCCGACCCCAGACCCCGACCGCTGCCGGAGCCTTCCCGCAACCGTACCCGTTGCCGGCCCGCGCGACATCCCACCCCGCCGGTCCGGATTCCCGGCACCGGCCCGGAGCGGGCCGGCGGAGACCTCGATCACCCGTGCGCCGAGGGCGGTACGACGCCGTGCAGCTCCTCGGCGAGCAGCCGCAACACCTCGGTCACCGCACCCGACCGGATCTGGGCCCGACCTCCGTCGAGCCGCAACTGACGCACCCGGGCGCCGACCGGTCCGGCGACCGCCACGTAGACCAGGCCCACCGGACGGCTGTCCTGGGGCTCCGGTCCGGCCACCCCGGTGGTCGCCAGGCACCAGTCGGCCCCGCAGCGCTCACGGCCACCCCGGGCCAGGGCGACCGCCACGTCCGGGTCGACCGGCCCCCGGGCGTCGAGCAACGGCGCCGGTACGCCGGCCAGCGAGCCCTTCAGATCGGTGGCGTAGACCACCAGACCACCCCGGAAGACGCTGCTCACCCCGGCGATGTCGACGATGGTGGCGGCCAGCAACCCGCCGGTGAGCGACTCCACCACGGCCAGGGTCTGCCCCCGCTCGGCCAACGGGTGCACCACCGCCGCCGCCTCGGTGGCCGCGTCGCGTGCCTCGGCACCGGTCGTCATCGCGCCTCCTCGCCCGTCGCTGCGCCCAACCGCCGCCGGCCGGCTCGGGTGACGGTCCGCTCCCCCGTCATGTTCATGATCACGGTCGTGGTCATGATCACGGTCGTGGTCGCCTGTGCTCCGGGCAGCGGTCCTGGGTCAGCGGTCCTGGGTCCTCGGTCCTGGGTCCTGGGTCCTCGGTCGGCGGTCCTCGGTCAGCGGGATTGGCGCCGCAGCCGCAGCGCGCGCACCACGTAGTCGAGTCCGGTGATCACCGTCACCACCAGGGCCACCCCGACGAGCCACGGGCCGACCCAGGTCACCGCCGACGGCACCGGCCACAGGTACCAGACGATCGCGAGGATCTGCAACGCGGTCTTCGCCTTGCCGCCCCGGCTCGCCGCGATCACCCCGAACCTGATCACCCAGAACCGGATCAGGGTCACCCCGAACTCGCGGGCCAGGATCAGCAGCGTCACCCACCAGGGCAGCAGGTCGTACCAGGAGAGCAGGACCAGGGCGGCACCGGTCAGCGCCTTGTCCGCGATCGGGTCGGCCACCTTGCCCACCGCCGTGACCAGCTTGAACCGGCGGGCGATCCAGCCGTCGAGCAGGTCGGTCGCGGAGGCGAAGGCGAAGGTCAGGCAGGCGGCTATCCGCCAGGCCGGATGGGTCATCTCGGAGACGACCACCAGCGCCACGAATACCGGCACCAGGACCAGCCGCAGGGCGGTGAGCGCGTTGGCCGCGTTGACGACGGGCACCGGCTCGGCCATCGCGGCCGGGGCGGGTTCCGACGCTTCGGTCACGCCGTCACCTCGCGCCGCTCGGCGGGCTCGCCGCCGCGGAGACCAGCTCGACCGGTACGGCGATCAGGTCCACACCCTCGGTGCCGGTGACGGTGGCCCGCACCAGGTCGCCGGGGCGCAGCGCGGCCAGGTCGACGTCACCGTGCTCCGGCGATACCAGGGTGGTGGAGCCGTCCACCTCCGGTGCCTGGTGCGCCGCGCGCCCCTCGACCACGTTGTCGTCGATCGAGTCGACCAGCACCTCGACGGTGGAGCCGAGCCGTTCCTCCGCGCGCTGGGAACAGAGTTCGTCGGCGAGCGCGCTCAGTCGGTCGTACCGGCGCTTGATCGTGGCCGAGGAGACCTTGCCGGGCAGGCCGGCGGCCTCGGTGCCGTCCTCGTCGCTGTAGTCGAACATGCCGATCGCGTCGAGCCGGGCCTCGGAGAGGAACCGGACCAACTCGTCCACGTCGCCCTTGGTCTCGCCGGGGAAGCCGACGATGAAGTTGCTCCGGGCACCGGCGGCCGGCGCCAGCTCCCGGGCCGAGGCGAGCAGTTCGAGGAACCGGGCGGTCGACCCGAAACGGCGCATCCGGCGCAGCACCGGCTCACTGGAGTGCTGGAACGAAAGATCGAAGTAGGCGGCCACGCCGGGGGTGGTGGCGATCGTCTCGACCAGGCCGGGGCGGGTCTCCGCCGGCTGGAGGTAGCTCGCCCGCACCCGGACGATCCCGCTGACGGCGGCGAGCTGCGGCAGCAGCTTCTCCAGCAGTCGCGGGTCGCCCAGGTCCTTGCCGTACGAGGTGGAGTTCTCGCTGACCAGCACCAGCTCACGTACGCCCGTGCCGGCCAGCCACTCCGCCTCGGCGAGCAGTTCTTCCGGTGGGCGGGAGACAAACGCGCCCCGGAACGCCGGGATGGCGCAGAACGCGCAGCGGCGGTCGCAACCGCTGGCAAGCTTGAGCGAGGCGACCGGGCCGGCGGCGAGCCGGTGGCGCAGCACCGGACGCAGGTGCGCCGGGGTGTGCTCGTCGGCGACCAGAGCGCCGCCCGCCGGTCGGGTCTGTGCGTGGCCGGGGACCACGACGCCGCTGCCGTGCCGGGCGACCGGGGTCAGCGGGAGCAGTTCGCGGCGGTCCCTGGGGGTGTGCGCGGCGACCTGCTCACCGGCGAGGACCGCGTTGAGCCGGGCGGAAATGTCGGGGTAGTCGTCGAAGCTGAGCACCGCGCCGGCCTCGGGCAGGCTGTCCGCGAGCTCGCGGCCGTAGCGCTCGGCCATGCAGCCGGCGGCGACCACCTTCGCCCCGGTGTCGGCGGCGGCCAGCAGGGTCTCGATCGAGTCCTGCTTCGCCTTCTCGACGAAGCCACAGGTGTTGACCAGCACCACGTCGGCACCCTCGCCGTCGGTGGTCACCTGCCAGCCGTCGGCGTCCAGCCGGGCTGCCAACTCCTCCGAGTCGACCTCGTTACGGGCACAGCCGAGGGTGAGCAACGCGACCCGACGGCCGGCGGTCGAGGAAGGGGAAGTGGCAGACACCATCCGAGGGTACCGGGCCGCTCCGGAAGCCCGGCGGGCGCTACGGCCGCAGCCGCCCGCACACGCACCCGCCAGCCCGACCGCAGCCGCCCGTCGACGCACCCGCCAGCCCGACCGCAGCCGCCCGTCGACGCACCCGCCAGCCCGATCGGGGCCGCCCGTCGACGCACCCGCCAGCCCGATCGGGGCCGCGGCGCCGGGTGGTCAGCCGACCGGGTGGGCTCGGCTACGGCCGGGGGACCGCGACCCGGGCCAGCCGGTCGAGCAGGAACACCTCGGTGCCGGCGAGCCCCACCGAGCAGAATAGGGTCACCTGGTCCGCGTCGGTCCGCCCCGGGAGCGCACCGGCCAGCACCGCGCCGAGGTGGTGCAGTCGGTCGGCGTACGGCGGCACGGCGGCGAGCATCGGCGGCTGGTAGTCCATCGCCTGCTCGGGCGAGTCGGTGGCCAGCACCTCGGCCCGGTCGAGCAGGTCCGGGCCGAACTCCGACCGTCCCTGCTGCTTGAAGCCGACCACGTTGACGTGCGCCCCGGGGGCCAGATCCCCCGCGTCGAGCACCGGTGTGGGGCTGTCGGTGGCGAGCAGCACCAGGTCGCGTCCGCGTACGGCCGCAGCGGCGGTGGTCACCGCCCGGGCGTTGAGGCCCAGTTCCGCGCGGACCCGGGCGGCGAACGCCTCCCGTACCTCCGGGGTGCGGCAGTAGACGGCCACCTCGGCCAGGGGGCGGACCGCCGACGCCGCCCAGAGCTGGGTCCACGCCTGCCGACCGGCCCCGAGCACCGCGACCGTACGGGCGTCGGCACGGGCGAGCGCGTCCACCGCCACCCCGCCGATCGCACCGGTACGCCGGGAGCCGATCTCCTCGCCGACCGCGATCGCCCGGATCCGTCCCGAGCGGGCGTCGTGCAGGACCACCGCCTGCTCACCCTCGGGATGCCCGAACGTGTCGTAGGAGCGGAAGCCGTACCACTCGCCGGTCAACTGCCCGGCGGTGGTCACCAGACGCCCGCCGTTCAGCGGTGTGGAGGCCCGTGGCGGCGCGACCAGCAACCCGGCGTACGCGGCCAGCACCGCCTCGCGCATCGCCTCGACCGCCGTTGACGCGTCCAGGTGATCGGTCACCTCCGCGTCGGTGAAGAGCAGCGTCATGCGACGACCTCGGCGCCGTCGGGGAGCGCGGTGCCGGTGCAGGGCAGAGTCATGTACTGAATCCTGATAGTTGAACCCCGGTTCAGGTCAAGTCGCGCGGGAGAGGTACGCCACACATTCGGCGCCCGTTCCGGAGCTAGAATCGGCGCCAGGTGGTCGCTTCCGCGTCCCCCCGGACGAGCGCGTGCCGTACCCGGCCAGGCAAAGACGGCGCGCAGACGGTGATGACCACAATTGACCTGATCGAGGTCCTCGGCGCACTGCTGATCCTGGCCGCCTTCGCCGCCACCCAGCTCCGCCGGATGGACCCGCACTCCGTCCGCTACCTCGTCCTCAACACCCTGGGCGCCGGCATCCTCGCGGTGATCGCCGCGGTCGAACGGTCCTGGGGCTTCCTGCTGCTCGAAGGGACCTGGACGGTCGTGTCCCTGGTCTCCCTCACCCTGGCCCTACGCCCACGCCGCCAACCTCCCGCGACGCACTAGGTGTAAGGAAGGGCCCCTTGTTAACGCTATGCGTTAACAAGGGGCCCTTCCTTACACCTCAGGCGTCGGTGTCGCCCTGGATGCCGGCGAGCGCCTCTTCCAGCTCGTCCGGCTTGACCAGCACGTCGCGGGCCTTGGAGCCCTCGGAGGGGCCGACGATGCCGCGCGTCTCCATCAGGTCCATCAGCCGGCCCGCCTTGGCGAACCCGACCCGCAGCTTGCGCTGCAACATGGAGGTGGAGCCGAACTGCGAGGTGACCACCAGCTCGATCGCCTGCACCAGCAGGTCCAGGTCGTCGCCGATCTCCTCGTCGACCTTCTTCTTCGTGTCCTTCGCCGGGGCGAGTACGTCGGACCGGAACTCCGGCTCGCGCTGCTCCTTGCAGAACTTGACGACGTCGCTGATCTCGGACTCGTTGACCCAGGCGCCCTGGATGCGTACCGGCTTGGAGGCACCCATCGGCAGGAACAGCCCGTCGCCCCGGCCGATCAGCTTCTCCGCGCCGGGCTGGTCCAGGATGACCCGCGAGTCGGCCAGCGAGCTGGTGGCGAAGGCGAGCCGGGAGGGCACGTTGGCCTTGATCAGTCCGGTGACCACGTCCACCGACGGGCGCTGGGTGGCCAGCACCAGGTGGATACCGGCGGCCCGGGCGAGCTGGGTGATCCGGACCACCGAGTCCTCGACGTCGCGTGGGGCGACCATCATCAGGTCGGCCAGCTCGTCCACGATCACCAGCAGGTACGGGTACGGCCGGATCTCCCGCTCGCTGCCCGGTGGTGGCTTGATCTGTCCGGCCCGGACCTTGCGGTTGTAGTCGTCGATGTGGCGTACCCCGGCGGCGGCGAGGTCGTCGTAGCGCATGTCCATCTCGCGGACCACCCAGTCCAGCGAGTCGGCCGCCTTCTTCGGGTTGGTCACGATCGGCGTGACCAGGTGCGGAATTCCCTCGTAGGTGGTCATCTCGACCCGCTTCGGGTCGATCAGCAGCAGCCGTACCTCGTCCGGGGTGGCCCGGGTCAGGATGGAGACGAGCAGCGAGTTGAGGCAGGACGACTTACCGGCGCCGGTCGCCCCGGCGATCAGGATGTGCGGCATCTTGGCCAGGTTGGCCACCACGAAGCCGCCCTCGATGTCCTTGCCGAGCGCCACCACCATCGGATGGTGGTCACCGGTGGCGGCCCGGGATCGGAGCACGTCACCGAGGGCCACGTCCTCCCGGTCACTGTTCGGGATCTCCACCCCGACCGCACTCTTGCCCGGGATCGGGCTGAGAATCCGTACGTCGGGAGACTTCACCGCGTACGCGATGTTGCGGGACAGTTGGGTGATCCGCTCCACCTTGACCCCGTGGCCGAGTTCGACCTCGTAGCGGGTGACGGTCGGGCCCCGGGTGAAGCCGGTCACGGCGGCGTCCACGTCGAACTGGTCGAAGACGCCGGTGAGCGCGGCGATCACCTCGTCGTTGGCCTTGCTCCGGGTCTTCGGCGCGCTGCCGCCGCGCAGCAGGTTGGCCGGCGGCAGGACGTAGTCGCCGCCGATGCCGGTGAGGGCGAGCTGTTCGGCCCGGGTCGGTGCGGGTGAGTGCTCGGGCGGTTCGGCGGCCCGGCGGGCGGCCGGGACCTTCGTCGGTGACTTGCGCGTCAGCGGGGGCAGCGGCTCGTCGGCGAACTCGTCCTCGCCGAACCCGTCCTCGTCCGGGACCGTCCCGGCCCGACTGCCGGTACGGCGCCGCGCCGGCCGCCGCCGGGGCGGTGGCGCCTCGTCCTCGCCCTCCTCGTCCTCCTCGTCCGTCGGCTCGGTGGAGCGTCCGGTGACCGCCTCCGCGAGCAGCCCCAGCCGCTCGGGAATCTTGTTGATCGGGGTCGCGGTCACCACCAGCAGGCCGAACAGGACCAGCAGCACCAGCAGCGGGACGGCGACCCAGGGGGTGACCGCGTCCTCCAGGGTCTGCCCGATCCCGGCGCCGATCAGCCCGCCGGCGTAGTCGCGTTCCAGGTTGGTGGCCGGGTGGTGGCCGATGTGCAGCAGCCCACCGGTGCCGAGGATCAGCGCCGACCAGCCGACCAGCCCGCGACCGTGGTGGTCGGGCTCGCTCGGCGTACGCATCAGCCGGATCGCGCCGATCAGCAGCAGGATCGGCAGCACCACGGAGATCGCGCCGAGGAAGAGCCGGATGGTGTCGGCCAGCCGGGCGCCGAGCGGCCCGGCCGAGGAGAACCAGACCGCGACCGCGGTGAGGATGGACAGTCCCAGCATGAGCAGGCCGCCGCCGTCGCGGCGGTGCTCCGGGTCGAGGTCGCGGGCGGTGGCCGCCTGCCGGCCGGCGGCCCGGACCGCCCAGCCGACGCTGTGCGCCAGCCCCATCCACATCGCGTTCGCGGCCCGTCCGAGGTAGACCACGGGCGGTGTCCGCGCCGGGCGCTTGGGGGCCGCGCGGCCCCTGGCAGGCTGCCGGGACGCGGTCGATTTTCCGGTACGGCCGGCAGCGGCGCCGCGCGTGGACGTCCCGCTTCGGCGCCGGTTCGCCTGAGGGGTACGGCCCGCCATAAGGACACACGTTAGCCCCGCCGTCCCGGATATCCGCGCTTTTACCGGTCGTGTCCTGGGACGGTCCGACCCCGCTATGCCGCGTCGCGTGACCCGCCTAACATCACGGGCAGACCAACCAGCCCGCCTCGCCGCAATGGGGGACGCCGCATGTCATCGCCGGGATCCGGCCACACCTCGGGGGAAGCCGTCGGGGCGGGGCAGTTGCAGACACTGCAACCGCTGACCAACGACCTGATCGCGGCGGTACTCAGCGCCCGAGGCTTCTCGTTCTACACCGACGGCGACGGCGACCTGGTCGGCCGCTGGGACGACAACCTGATCTACTTCTTCCGACTCGGCCCGGACGGCGAGCTGCTCCAGGTCCGGACGATGGCGTCGACCACGTTCCCGATCGACCACGTGCCGGCGCTCTACGCGTTCTGCAACACCTGGAACCACGACCGGCTCTGGCCCAAGGCGTTCGTGCACGTCAACGACGACGGCAGTGCCCGGGTCTGTGGCGAGGTGACGGCCGACCTGGCCCAGGGGGTGACGCTGCACCAGCTCGACCAGCTCGTCAACTGCGGCATCTCGACCGGCTGCCAACTGTCCGAGTCGGTCGCCGAGCTGCGGCCCTGAACCCGGGACGGGCGATGGAACAACGGTTCCGGGTCGACCTGCGCGGCGTGGTCGACCTGCTCAGCCACCACCTCTACAGCAGCCCCCGGGTGTACGCGCGCGAGCTGTTGCAGAACGCCGTCGACGCGGTCACCGCGCGGCGGGTGCTGCCCGGTCCCGAGGGTCCGGCGGGCGAGCCCGGTCGGGTGGTGTTCGAGATCGACGCCGACGGCACGCTCCGGGTGCACGACAACGGCGTCGGGCTGACCGAGCCCGAGGTGCACACCTTCCTGGCCAGCGTCGGGCGTACCTCCAAACGGGACGAGCTCGGCTTCGCCCGGCAGGACTTCCTCGGCCAGTTCGGCATCGGCCTGCTCTCCTGCTTCATGGTCGCGGACACCATCGAGGTGCTCACCCGCTCGGTCACCGGCACCCCGGCGGTCCGCTGGACCGGACACGCCGACGGGCGCTACTCGGTCGAGGTGGACGAGGCCGCCCGGGCGTCGACCGGCACCACGGTGGTGCTGCGGCCCCGGCCCGGCAGCGCGTACTGGTTCCTGCCGGACCAGGTCGCGGAGCTGGTCCGGACGTACGGGCACCTGCTCGACGTGGAGGTGGTGCGGCACGCGCCCGGCACCGACGAGCTGCGGCTGACCGAGCCCCGGGCGCCCTGGGAGATCGAGCACGACGACCCGGAGGTACGCCGCCTCCACCTGCTCGACCACGGCACCGACCTGCTCGGCAGCCGCCCGATGGACGTGATCGACCTGCGGGTGCCCGAGGCCGGGCTGGTCGGCGTCGGTTATGTCCTGCCGACCGCGAACGCGGTTCAGCGGGGCGGCCACCGGGTCTACCTGAAGCGGATGCTGCTCAGCGAGAACGCGGTCGGGTTGGTGCCGGAGTGGGCGTTCTTCGTCCGGTGCGTGGTGGACGCCTCGGTGCTGCGACCCACCGCGAACCGCGAGGGGCTCTACGACGACGACCTGCTCTCCCTGGTACGCGAATCGCTCGGTGCCCAGATCCGGGACTGGTTGCTGAACCTGTCGGTGCACCACCCGGACCGGCTCGCCGCCTTCCTGCGGGTCCACCACCTGGGGGTCAAGGCGCTCGCCGTCCGCGACGACGAGATGCTGCGACTGGTCGACGCCGGACTGCCGTTCGAGACCAGCCGGGGCACGATGACGTTGCGCGCGTTCCGACGCAACGCCCCGGTGCTGCGCTACGCCGAGACGGTCGACGAGTTCCGTGCGCTCGCCGCGATCGCCAGCGCCGCCGGCACCCCGCTGGTCAACGCCGGTTATGCGTACGACACCGAGATCCTCGAACGGCTGCCCCGGATCGACCGGTCGGTCACCGTACGGCGGCTCGACCCGGGTGAGCTGGCCGCCCGACTCGAAGCCCTGCCGGCCGAGCAGGAGGCGGGGCTGACCACCTTCCTGGGCGTCGCCCGAGGCGTACTCGCCGAGTTCGGCTGCGTACCGCTGATCCGCCAGTTCGACCCGGTCACCGTGCCGGCGCTCTACGTGGTCAGCCGGCGGGCGCACGAGCAGGACACGGTGTCGCGCAGTCTGGCCCAGGCGGACGAACTCTGGTCCGACGTGCTCTCCGCCTTCGCCGACGTCGAGGTCGAGCACCGCCCGGAGTTGGTCTTCAACTGGCGGCACCCGCTGATCCGGCGGATCACCGCCGGCCCGCCCGGCGCCACCCTGCGCCACGGCATCGAGGCGCTCTACGGTCAGGCCCTGCTCGCCGGCCACCACCCCCTACGCGCGGTCGACACGGCCGCCCTGAACCGATCGTTTCTCGCGCTGCTCGACCGCGCCTTCACCGGCCCACCAGCCGGTACGGGCCCGGCCGACGCGGCGGACCCGCCCCCCGAGGAGATTGCATGAGTACGCGCAGCGAGACGACCGCATGAGCGAGCGAATCAGCCAGCAGAGCGCCGAGACAGCTCATGCCGTCAACGAGCGAAGCGAGGCGAGGGCATGAGCGAGCGTAGCGAGCGAATCAGCCAGCAGAGCGCCGAAACAGCTCATGCCGTCAACGAGCGAAGCGAGGCGACGGCATGAGCGAGCAGGAGAAGTTGGTCGAGGCGCTGGACGAGGCCCGGGATCTGCCCGACGGCGACGGCAAGATCGCCGAGCTGGAGCGGATCGTGGCGCACGCGGACGCCGCCGCTGACGTACGGCTCGGCTTCGACGCCCGGTTCGCGCTGATCGACGCGTACAACAACCACACCGAACGCTGGCGGATGCTGCCGCCGTTCAGTTGGTGCCTGGCCACCTTCGACCGGGACCCCTCCCTTTTCGACGACTGGGACGCGGAGATGCTCCGCTGGTACCACAAGTGGGCGATCGCGGCGCTGCGCAGCACGCCCAGGGTGGGACTGGCGCAGACCCAGGCGGCCCTGGACGACCTGGAGCGGCGGTTCCGGGAACAGGGCCGCAGTCTCCAGGCGGTCTACAACCTGCGCTGCCGGGTCACCGACCACCTCGGCGACGAGGCACAGGCCCGCGAGTGGCTGACCCGCTGGCGGGGTGCCCGGCGGGACGAGAACAGCGACTGCGCCGGTTGCGACCCGTCCCGACAGGCCGAGCTGCTGGCCGGCTGGGGCGAGTGGGAGGAGGCGGTGGCCACGGTCGAGCCGGTGCTCTCCGGCACGCTCGGCTGCGCCGAACAGCCGGAGAAGGCGCTGGCCGCGGTGCTCGTCGCGTACCTGCGGTTGGGCCGGTTCGACGAGGCGGCCCAGGCGCACGTACGCGCGTACCGCCGGCACCGGCACGAACGGGACGCGTTTGCGTACCTCCCGGAGCACCTGCGCTTCTGCGCGCTGACCGGGCAGCACGAGCGCGGGTTGGAGATCCTCGGCACCCACCTCGGCTGGCTGGACCGCCCGTACGACGACTCCTCGGCGATGGAGTTCGCCGCCGCCGGAGCGCTGGTCTGCAAGCTGGCCGAGGAGGCCGGGATCGACCGCGTGCTCCACCGCCCGGAGTACGGCGACCGTCCCGCCGCCGACCTGACCCTCGCCGCGCTCGGTGCCGACCTGCGCGCCACCGCGCAGGAGCTGGCCGGGCGGTTCGACGCCCGCAACGGCTCCAGCCACCAGTCCGGCCGGATGGCCGCCTGGCTGGCCGAGCGGCCGCTGGACGCGACGGTGACGCTGCCGGCGGACGAGCCGTCGGGCGACTGGGCGATGCCCGGCGCCCTGCCGCCCGAGGGTCGGCAGGACGTGGTGGCGCCGCTGCGGGTCGAGGCGATCGTGGGGGTCCTACAGGAGCGCGGCGACCACTACCTGGTCGAGGAGGACGGCACGGTGGGCGGCCGGTGGGGCTCCGCCGTGATCCAGTTCCAGCAGATCGGCGAGCGGCAGGAGATCCTGCACGCGCGCGTCATCGCCGACCGACGGCTGGAGGCGGACCGGCTGGCCGAGGCGTACGAGTTCTGCAACGCCTGGAACCACGACCAGTTGCTGCCGAAGGCGTACGTGCACGACACCGGCGAGGGCGAGCTGATCATCGCCGGTGACGTCACCACCGACCTGGAGCACGGGGTGAGCGGCCCCCAGCTCGCCACCCTGATCAACGCCACGGTATCCACCGGCGCAGCCTTCGCCGACGCCGTATCCAACCTCCCCTGACCACCCGTTGATCACGAAGGGTTTGGCTCGCTACAGCCGGTCAAACTCTTCGTGATCAACGCTTGGGCGCGGGGGTGGGGCGGGGTAGTCGGCGGCGGAGCGCGAATCCGGTCCAGGAGCCGAGCACCACGAGGGCGAGCAGGGTCTGGGCCAGGGCGGTGAGCCGTTCGGGGTAGATCACGCCTTCGACGTACCGGTCGATGAAACCCTGGGTGGTCGCGGCGCCGGACTCCCCGGCCTGCCGTCTCGACCAGTGTTCGGCGTAGGTGAGCGGGCAGAGCAGCTTGCCCACGACGACCGTCACTCCCCACCCGGCGGCGGCCAGGTGCGGCCAGATCGTCCACCGCCAACGCCAGGCCAGGAACCCGCCGAGCAGCAGGTACACCAGGAACCCGAAGTGCACCACCAGGATCACCGTGGTCAGCAATCGATAGCCCATGTACGCCTCCGAGGCCAGGCTACGCAGCGGGCGACCGCAAAATCCTGGGTACGCGAACTCAACCGGTGCGTGGATCGACCCGGGGCCGGGGTGGGACGTCGGGCCGGTTCGTCGTACCGGGTCGTTAGCCTGTCCCGATGCGACGCATGGCCGCCGAACTTCTCGCGCACCGCACCGACGTGCGGATCGGCTTCGACCTCCGCCCGGCCACGATGGGACGCGGCCGGGCGTGTCGGAGGACGGCGGACCAGGTCGAGGCGTTGGACGACCGGCTCGGTCCGACGGCTGCGGCGCCCTGTCCGCCCGGCGAACTGCTCGCCACGGCGCCGGACCTGGGTGCCGTGGTGACGCTGGACGGCGACGACCTGGTCGTCCGTCGGGGCGATGTGGACGTACGCGTGCCGGTGCCCGGCGCCGACTCGGCGACCCTACTGACCGACGGCTCGTTGCTGGTGACGGCGCCGGTGTTCGAGAAGCGCACCTGGAAGGGGCGGACCTACACCGCCAAGGCCGAACACCGGGTGCTGTTGATCGATCCGGCCGGAAAGATCGCCCACGAAGCCACACTGGAGGTCTCGGACGCGGGCATGATAGCGCTCGCGCACCCCTACGACGGCTCGGTGTTGCTCGACGCGGGCGAGGGGCAGGACGGCAGCTCGATCTTCCGGGTCCGCTCGGACGGCGACGAGCTGCACGTCGAGCGCATCCTCGAAGACGCGGTCGCCACCGACTTCAGCCCGTCCGGGGATCGGCTGCTGGTGACACCGCACCCGAGCATCGGCGGCCCGGTCCGGGTGCTCTCCTGGCCCGACCTGACCCCGCTGCACGAGCTGTCCGAGGAGACGCTGGACGAGGAGGAGGGCTTCGACCTGTACGGCTGCTTCCTCTCCGAGACCCGCGTCGTCCTCTCCGTCTCCGGCGCCCTGCCACTGGTCTGCACGGCCGACCTCGTCCCGGAGGGCCGCGTCGCCCTGCCCGACGAGTACGCCGACGCCGAGCCCGAGACCCTGGTCGGCCTGGCCGAAGATGTCATCGGTCTGGACCTCTACCTCCGGGACGAGTCCACGGCGGCGACCGTCTGGCGCCTGCCACCCGCCTAGCGGGTCATGCCCCTGTCCGGCCGTTGCCGCACGCCCTACCACCGGCAACCGACCGATCACGAACACGCCCAGCGGGCCACGCGACGGTCAGCGGAGCTTCGCGAAGAACGTACGCAGGTCGGCGGCGACGTCGTCGGGGCGCTCCATGCAGACGAAGTGGTGGCCGCCCGGGTTTCCCTCCGGCCAGTGCACGATGGTGTTGTCCCGCTCGGCCAGGCGACGGAATCCGGGCGGGCCGCTGTAGACACCGGTCGGCACCGCCTTTTGTCCCTGCGGCCAGGCGAACCCGGTGCTGTCGTACATCGGCCAGGACGACGAGCCGAAGGTGCCGGTCAGCCAGTAGAGGCTCACGTTGGTCAGGAGCAGGTCGCGGTCGATCAATCGCTCCGGCAGCTCCCCGCCCGCCGAGAACTCCTTGAACTTCTGCGTCATCCAGGCGAGCGCGGCGACCGGCGAGTCCTGCCACCCGTACGCGAACGTCTGCGGTGCGGCGCGCAGCAGCGAATGGTGGTCGACCCCGGTCATCCAGTCCGCCGACTGGACACTCGCGTAGGCTGCCCGCTCGTCCTCGGTCAAGGTCGGCAGGTCGTCCTCGGTCGGGAAGCCGAGCCCGCTGATCACGTACACACCGGCGACGTGCTCCGGTGCGATCCTGGCCACCTCGGGGGCGACGTACGCGCCGAGGTCGCCGCCCTGGGTGCCGTAGCGGCGGTAGCCGAGGCGGCTCATCAGCTCGGCCCAGATCCGGGCCACCCGGTCGACGGTGAAACCGGGCTCCCGTGGCGGGGCGGAGAACCCGAACCCGGGCACCGAGGGTACGACCACGTGGAAGGCGTCGCCCGGCCCGCCACCGTACGCGCGCGGGTCGGTGAGCCGGCCGATCAGCTCGACGAACTCCACGAACGAGTTCGGCCAGCCGTGCGTGAGCAGCAGCGGCAGCGCGTCCGGCTCGGCGGAGCGTACGTGCAGGAAGTGGATGTCCTGGCCGTCGATCTCGGCCATGAACTGGGGGAATTCGTTGAGCCGCGCCTCCTGTCGGCGCCAGTCGTAACCGTCACGCCAGTAGGCCGCGAGGTCCCTGAGGTAGGCCACCGGCACGCCTCGACGCCACCGCTCACCCGGCAACTGCTCGGGCCACCGGACCCGGGACAGCCGATCGGTCAGGTCGTCCAGGTCGGCCTGCCGGACGTTGCTGCGGAACGGGCGGATCTCACTGCTCATGACTCTCCTCGTACGTTCTGTGGGTGGCCGCCGGAGCGCGGCCGGGCTGAACCGTACGAGCCATGTAGGCCAGATCCTGTCCCCGTTGGCGGACAGAATGGATGCCGTGCGTGACACCCCCGGTCGGCTGCTCAGGCTGCTCTCCCTGTTGCAGACCCCGCGCGACTGGCCCGGCAGCGAGCTGGCGGAACGGCTGCGGGTCAGCACCCGTACCGTGCGTCGGGACGTCGACCGCCTCCGTGAGCTTGGTTATCCGGTGCGGGCGACCAAGGGGACGAGCGGTGGCTACCGGCTCGCCGCCGGCAAGGCCATGCCGCCGCTGCTCCTCGACGACGAGGAGGCGGTGGCGATCGCGGTCGGCCTGCGGATCGCCGCCGGGCACCCGGTGGACGGGATCGAGGAGGCGTCCGTACGGGCGCTGGCCAAGGTCGTCCAGGTGCTGCCGTCCCGGCTACGGCACCGGGTCGGCACCTTCGCCGCCGCCACCGTGCCGATGCTGGTCGGCGACGGCACGAGCGTCGACCCGCAGACCCTGACCGTGCTCGCCTCGGCCGCGACCGCTCACGAGCGGCTGCGGTTCGACTACCGGTCGGGGGACGGGACACCGAGCCGGCGGCTGGTCGAGCCGTACCGGCTGGTGGCGGCCGGCCGGCGGTGGTATCTGCTGGCGTACGACAACCACCGCGACGACTGGCGGATCTTCCGGGTGGACCGGATCGGCGACCCACGCTCCACCGGCGTCCGGGTGCCGCCCCGGGAACCGCCTGAGCCGGATGCGGCGGCCTTTGTCATCCGCAGGATGTATTCCCTCGCCCCGACCTACCGGGTACGGGCGACCGTGCACCTGCCGGCCGACCAGGTGACCGCCCGGCTCGGCACGGCACCGGGTGAGGTCGAACCGGTCGACGACCGGAGCTGCCGACTGGACGGGCACGCCGACACCCTGGAGTGGTTGGCGACCCGGCTGCTCCTGCTCGGCTGCGAGTTCGAGGTGCACGAGCCGCCGGAGCTGGTGGAGCACCTGCGGGCACTGGGCGGCCGGGCGCGCCGGGCGGCCGGAGCCGGAAGTGAATCGGGGTGACGCGGCGGCGTGCCACGTCACCCCGGTGCGAACTGATCCTGATCAGACCTCGACCACGTTCGGCACGATCATGGGTCGGCGCCGGTACGCGTCGTTGACCCAGCGCCCGACCGTACGGCGGACGATCTGCTGGAGCTGGTGCGGATCGGTGATGCCGTCGGACGCGGCCCGGCTCAGCGCCTCGGTGATCAGCGGGATCACCGGGCTGAACGCCTCCGGGTCGTCGGAGAAGCCCTTGGCCGAGACGGTCGGGCCGCCGACCACCTTGCCGGTCACCGAGTCGATCACCACGGTCGCGGCGATGAACCCACCGTCGCCGAGCATCCGCCGCTCGGTGAGCAGCGACTCCCCGACGTCACCGACGGCTAGGCCGTCGACGTAGACGTACCGGCTCTGGACGTGACCGACCAGCGTGGCCCGCCCCTCGACCAGGTCGACCACGTCGCCGTCCTCGCAGAGCACCACCCGGTCCGGCTCGACGCCGGACTCGATACCGAGCCGGGCGTGCGCGCGCAGGTGCCGCCACTCGCCGTGCACCGGCAGCAGGTTGCTCGGCCGTACGACGTTGAGCAGGTAGAGCAGCTCACCGGCGGGTGCGTGCCCGGAGACGTGCACCTTCGCCACGTCCTTGTGGATCACGGTCGCACCGGCCCGGGACAACCGGTTGATCACTCGGTAGACCGAGGTCTCGTTGCCCGGCACCAGTGAGCTGGCCAGCACCACCGTGTCGCCCGGCGCCACCGTGATGTGCCGGTGGTCGCCGGTGGCCATCCGGCCGAGCGCGCTCATCGGCTCGCCCTGCGACCCGGTCGACATGAACACGATCTGGTCCGGCGGCAGCGCGGTCGCCTCGTCCAGCCCGACCACCAGGCCCGGCGGGATCTGGAGCAGCCCGAGGTCGCGGGCGATGCCCATGTTGCGGACCATCGAGCGACCGATCAGGGCCACCTTGCGGTTGTACTCGGTCGCCGCGTCGAGCACCTGCTGCACCCGGTGCACGTGCGAGGCGAACGACGCCACGATGATCCGGCCGCGCGCCTTGCCGAAGATCGCGCCGAGAATCGGTCCGATCTCCCGCTCGGGCGTGACAAAACCGGGGATCTCCGCGTTGGTCGAGTCGGAGAGGAGCAGGTCGACGCCCTCGGCGCCGAGCCGCGCGAAGCCGGCCAGGTCGGTCAGCCGCCCGTCCAGCGGAAGTTGGTCCATCTTGAAGTCACCGGTGTGCAGCACGAGACCGGCCGGGGTACGGATGGCCACCGCGAGTGCGTCCGGGATCGAGTGGTTCACCGCGAAGAACTCGCACTCGAACGGACCCAACTGCTCCCGCGCGCCCTCCCGGACGGTCAGCGTGTACGGCTCGATCCGCCGCTCGGCGAGTTTCGCCTCGACCAGAGCGAGGGTGAACTGCGAGCCGACCAGCGGAATGTCCGGCTTGTGCGCCAGCAGGTACGGCACCGCGCCGATGTGGTCCTCGTGCCCGTGCGTCAACACGATCGCCTGCACGTCCTCGAGCCGGTCGAGGATCGGTGCGAAGTCGGGCAGGATCAGGTCGACGCCGGGCTGCTCGACGTCGGGGAAGAGCACCCCGCAGTCGACCACCAGCAACTTGCCGTCGTACTCGAAGACGGTCATGTTGCGCCCGATCGCGCCCAGCCCACCGAGCGGTATCACCCGCAACCCACCCACCGGTAGCGGTGGGGGCAGTTCCAACTCCCGCGCCTGCGGCTGACTCATGCCACCGCCTCGCCGCACTCGACCACGACCGCCGCCTCACTGTTCAACTTGCCCATGCCGCCGACCTTACTGACTGACCCACTCATGCCGGCAACTCCAGACCGGCTTCCGCGCAGTCGTCGCGCAACCGCGCCAACTCGGCATCGGTCGCGTCGACCAGCGGCGGACGCACCGGTCCGGCCGGCAGACCGGACGCGGCGAGCCCCGCCTTGACCAGGATGGTGCCCTGGGTGCGGAAGATCCCGGTGAAGAGCGGCAGCAGGCGGCGGTGCAGGAGCAGCGCGCCGTGCTGCTCGCCCCGGTCGTACGCCTCGATCAGCTGCTTCGCGAGCGCACCGGTGAAGTGGGTGGAGGTGCCGACCAGACCGACCGCGCCGACCGCGAGCGCGGGCAGGGTGAGCGAGTCCTCGCCGGAGTAGAAGGCCAGGTCGGTGCGGCTGGTCACCCAGGAGCTCGCGGTCAGGTCGCCCTTGGCGTCCTTCACCGCGACGATGCGCTCGTGCTCGGCCAGGCGGACCAGCGTCTCGGTGTTTATCGGCACCCCGCTGCGGTGCGGGATGTCGTAGAGCATCACCGGCAGCCCGGTGGCGTCGGCCACCGAGGTGAAGTGCCGCAGCAGTCCCGCCTGCGGCGGCTTGCTGTAGTACGGCGTCACCACCAGCAGGCCGTTCGCGCCCGCCTTCTCGGCGGCGACGGCAAGCTCGATGGTGTGCCGGGTGTCGTTGGTGCCGACCCCGGCTACCACCTGGGCGCGGTCACCGACCGCCTCCACCACCGTCCGCAGCAGGAGTTCCTTCTCCGCGTCGGTGGTGGTGGGCGACTCGCCGGTGGTGCCGCTGATCACCAGGGCGTCGTTGGCCTGCTCGTCCACCAGGTAGGTGGCGAGCCGGGCCGCGCCGTCGAGGTCCAGCGAGCCGTCCGGGGCGAACGGCGTGACCATGGCCGTGAGCAGTCGCCCGAAGGGACGGGGTACCGCCCGGTCGGCGGCGGCAGGGTGGTCGTGCGTCATACCGCTAACCTATCGGACGCCGACCGCCCCGCCGCCGGGGAAGTCGCCGCTCGCCCCCCGCCACCACCGACGGGCGCTCAGGACTGTGCGGCGTACGGGCTCGCGGCGACCTCGGTGCCGTCCGGCAGGGTGCTGATGGTGAAGTCGGCGAAGACGTTCGGCGCCGCCCGCTGGAGCTGACGCAGGCACTCCACCGCAAGCTCGCGAATCTCCACATCTGCGGTCTCGGTGGCACGCATCGCCACGAAGTGCCGCCAGGCCCGGTAGTTGCCGCTGACCACGATCCGGGTCTCGGTGGCGTTCGGCAGCACCGCGCGGGCCGCCTGCCGGGCCTGCTTGCGGCGCAGCGTCGGGTTCGTCACGTCGGCGAACCGCTGCTCCAGCCCCTCCAGCAACTCGTTGTACGCCCGTACGCTCGCCTCGGTCGCCTCGACGAACCGCTTGTGCAGCTCGGGATCCTCGGCGATGACCGCCGGCTCCACCATCCCGGCGTCCCGCTCCGGGACGTACCGCTGGGAGAGTTGCGAGTAGGAGAAGTGCCGGTGCCGGATCAGCTCGTGGGTGAAGGAGCGGGACACACCGGTGAAGTAGAACGTCACGCTGCCGTGCTCCAGCACCGACAGGTGACCGACCTCCAGGATGTGCGCGAGGTAGCCCGCGTTGGTCGCGGTGGCCGGGTTCGGCTTCTTCCAGGACTGGTAGCAGGCCCGACCGGCGAACTCGGCTAGTGCCTGGCCGCCCTCGGCGTCGGTGGACCACGGCACCTCTTCGGGCGCTTCGAACTGGGTCCAGGCGATCAGCTTGACCTGCGGCGACACGATTTCCGGCATTCCTGGGACTCTAGTTGCCCCGGTTCCACGAGTGGCGGAAGGGTCCGGCGGGTCAGACGTAGAACCAGGTGAACGGCTCCCAGGGCAGGTTGCGCAACACCGAGAAGGTCAGCCAGGCGGCGAGGAACACGCCGATCGTCACCGGCCCCACCGAGAGCCGGGGCAGCCGCCAGCCGAAAAGCTGTTTCGAGGCCCAGGCGACGTACAGGTAGACCAGGAACGGGACGGCGAAGACAAAGAGGACGTGGTGCCGGGCGGCGGCGGGCAGGTCGCCGTGGAGCAGGTACCAGAACGCGCGGGTGCCGCCGCAGCCGGGACAGTCGAGGCCGGTGGTCAGCTTCAGCAGGCAGGTGGACTCGGCGTCGGGCGCGCTGCGGGTCGGGTCGGCGTAGAGGGTGTAACCGACCGCGCCGCCGAGGCACCCGAGCACCGCGACCGGTGCCAGCCAGCGAGGTGACCGGGCGGAGATCCAGTCGAAGAACCGGGTGATCCGGTCCGGCCGGGCCACCTCGTAGACCGGCTCGTCGGGATAACCCCGATACGCCACCGGGTAGGCGGGGTCGCCCGGATGGGGCGGCGGCACCGGGGCGTGCTCGACGGACGGAGTCGTCGGTCCACCCGCGCTCGTCATGTCCACCCCACTCGTCGCACCGGCCGGGCACCGGCCGGCTTCACCGTACACCGGTGGTGCTTGCCAGGACGGCCGCGAGCGGACCCGCCAGATCGCCCGCGACGGGCGGCGCGACCGCGCCCAGGCCGAGCCAACCGGCGAGCCGGCGCAGTTCGTCGGCGAGCGCCAGGGCGGTCTCGGCCGGGTCCGCGCCCGGCTCCAGCCAGGCCGCCGGCACCAGCAGCAGACCCGCCTTGCGGTCGGCCTTGAGGTCGACCCGGGCGGTGAACCGGTCCCCCTGGAGGAACGGCAGCACGTAGTAGCCGTAGACCCGCTGCGGTGCCGGCACGTAGATCTCGATCCGGTAGCTGAGACCGAACAGCCGCTCGGTCCGGGACCGCTCCCAGATCAGCGGGTCGAACGGGCTGACCAGGGTGTTGGCCCGGATCCACCGGGGCAGCCGGGCCTGCGCGTGCAGATAGGTCGGCCCCCGCCAGCCCGGCACCGTCACCGGCAGCAGCTCGCCGGCCTCGACCAGCTCGGCGACCGCCACCCGCGAGGCCGCCACCGGCAGCCGGAAGTAGTCGCGCAGCTCCGGCTCGGCCGCCACGCCGAGCGCCCGTGCCGCGACCGAGACCAACCGCCGGTACGCGTCCGCCGGTGCCGGTGTCGGCGCCTGCACCACGGCCGGTGGCAGCACCCGTTCGGGCAGGTCGTAGCGGCGGGCGAAGGAGTTGGTGCGGCTGGCGGCAGCCACCTCGCCGGCCCAGAAGAGGAACTCCAGCGCCCGCTTCACGTCCGACCAGTTCCAGCCCCAGTTGCCGGTCTGCCGGGGCGCGTCGTGCTCGATCTCGGCGGCGGTGAGCGGCCCCCGGTCGCGTACCTCGTCGCGCACCCAGTCGACCAGTTGCGGCTGCTCCTGGGCGATCCGCCGCATCCCGCCCCAGGCGCTGTCGTGGGCGTCGGCCATCCGCCAGCGCAACGCGGGGTGCAGGTCGACCGGGACCAGTGACGCCTCGTGCCCCCAGTATTCGAACAGCTCCCGGGGCGGCTGGTAGGCGGCCCGGTCCAGCAGGGCCGTCGGGTACGGGCCGAGCCGGCTGTACGCCGGCAGGTAGTGGGCCCGCTGCAACACGTTGACCGAGTCCATCTGGATCAGCCCGACCCGGTCGAGCACCCTCCGCAGGTGACGCACGGTGGGCACGGCGGTGGGCACGGGGTCGGCGAAGCCCTGGGCGGCGAGCGCCACCCGTCGCGCCTGCCCCAGCGACAAGGATTCGGGTACGGCCACAAGTCCGCACCCTAACCTCCCCCACCGACACCCCCTCCGAAGGAAGGGCCCCTTGTTATCGCTTTTGGTAGAGGAAGGGCCCCTTCCTAACCGTTGGCACCTCCGGGCGGGGCGCGGGCGGGTGCGCTGGACTCGCCGCCCGGCAGGGGCTAGAACGGAGGCGTGCTGACCATCCGACCCGAGCAGCCCGCCGACGCCGACGCGGTGGCGAGCGTGCACGTACGCACCTGGCAGGCCGGATACGCCGGGATCATGCCGGACGAGGTGCTGGCGCGGCTGAACGTACAGGCGTGGGCGCAGCGGCGACGCGACGTCGGCACCGCCGAGCCGGACCACCCGTTCACCACCCTGCTCGCCGAACGGGACGACACGGTGATCGGCTTCACCACCTTCGGGCCGTACCGCAACAACCAGGACCGGGACGACCTCGACCAGGCGTACGGCGAGATTCTCACCATGTACGTCGACCCGGCGCACTGGGGCACCGGGGTCGGGCGGGAGCTGATGGACGCCGGACTGACCGGGCTGACCGGACGGGGCTGGCGGGACATCAGGCTCTGGGTGCTGGCGGAGAACCAGCGGGCCCGCCGCTTCTACGAACGGTTCGGACTGGTCGTCGACGGGGAGCAGTCGACGTACGAGGTCCAGGTGACCCTGGGGCAGCCGCCGGTCGGGCTGCTCGAACTGCGCTACTCCGCCCGCCTCGGCGAGCCCTGACCGGTCGCTACGGCGAGACCCGGATCGGCGGGCCGTGACCGGTTCCCGATCGGCGTGCCGAGCAGCAGCGCGATGCTGATCCAGACGTAGGCGTTGCTGCCGAGGAAGCCGTCCACACCGGTGAAGTCGTGTTCCCAGACCCAGACCAGCCGGCTGCACAGCAACACGTACGCGATGATCCCGAAGGCCAGCAGGGCGCGCCGCCGGCGGCTGCCGGCGGGCGCCGCGAGCCCGTGGTCGACCAGCAGCACCAGGGCCGGGATCAGCCAGACCAGGTGGTGCACCCAGGTCACCGGGCTGACCAGCGCACCGAGCGCCCCGGTCAGCGCCAGCCCGGCCACCTCGTCCCCGGCGGCCACCGCCCGGCGCACCCGCCAGGCCCAGACCAGCAGCGCGGCCACCACCAGCACCAGCCAGGCCAGGGTGCTCGGCTCGGCCGGGTCGAGCCGGGCGACCACGCCCCGCAATGACTGGTTCGAGATGAAGGCCAACTCGCCGACCCGGTCGGTGTCCCAGAGCGCGGTGGTCCAGAACTCCCGGGAGGCGTCCGGGGCGACCGCGGCGGCGACCAGGGTGGCCACCGCGGCGGTGCCGCTCGCCGTGACCGCCGCCCGCCACCGGCCGGTCACCAGCAAATAGACGATGAAGATGCCCGGGGTGAGTTTGATCGCGGTGGCCAGCCCGATGCCCACCCCGGCCCACCGGCGGTAGCGGGCCGGGTCGCGGCGGCGGGCCGATGGACGCGCCGGCAGGTCACGGCGGCCAGCCGGTGGGCGCCACGGCAGGGCGTGACCCGGCAGCCGGGTGCCCGGGGCGGCGTACCCGGGGCGGACCAGCCAGAGCAGGTCGGCCGCGACCAGCACCAGCAGCACCATGTTGACCTGGCCGAAGTCGACCGTCTCGCGCATCGGCTCGAACGCCGCCGCCAGGCAGACCGCGACCGCCAGCACGAACCAGCGGGTCCAGCCCATCCGGCGGGCGACCGGGTCGACCAGCCACCAGAGCAGCAGCACGCTGACCAGCGCGGTCACGGTGACGCTGAGCACGCTGGAGAGCAGGAACGGCAGGTACGCCAGCGGCAGCAGGAGCAGGGCGGCGAAGGGCGGGTAGGTGAAGCCGTACTTGCTGTTCGGCTTGAGCCAGTCGTAGATCTCGCCGCCCTCGCGGGCCCAGTAGTGCAGGGCACCGGAGTAGACCTTCAGGTCGAAGAAACCGTGCCCCACCGCCGCGACCGAGAGGAAGCCGGCCACCAGCACGGCCAGTGCGATCACGAAGAGCACCTGGTACCGGGTCTGCCGGAAGGCACCCTGCGCCACCGTCGTCTCCCTCGCGTCCGTACGCTCACCGTTCATGGCTCTCGGGTACGTCCGCCCGGCGCGTCCGGAGGACGCCGCCGAGATCGCACGCATTCAGCTCGCGACCTGGCGGGTCGCCTACCGCACACTGCTGCCCAGGCACGTGCTCGAACGGTTGGACGAGGGGTGGCTCGGCAAGCGGTGGAGCGCCGCGATCGAGGCACCGCCGTCCGCACAGCACCGGGTGCTGGTCGCGATCGAGCAGGCCGAACAATCGTATCTGGTGGGTTTTGCCGCATCCGGACCGGCAGACGAACAGTCCCTCGCCCCGGACGAGCCGGCCGACGCGCTCGGCCCGGACGTGGTCGCGGTGACCGACCTGCTGGTGGAACCGCGCTGGGGCCGCCGTGGGCACGGCAGTCGGCTGCTGGCGGCAAGCGTCGACCTGTGGCGCGAGGACAACATGGGTACGGCGGTCGCCTGGGCCTTCGACGGCGACCCCGCCACCCGGTCGTTCCTGACCAGCACGGGTTGGGAGCCGGACGGGGCGAGCCGGGCACTGGACGTGGACGACATGCTGGTGCCGCAGCTCCGCCTGCACGTCGCGCTCGCCGCCGAGGAGCCGGCCGGAACCGCCTGAGCGGCACCGGCAAAGCGCTCAGCCTTTGTCCGCGCCCTGGTTCGCGTCGCGGACGAAGGGGTACTCAACCCTTGTCCGCGCCCTGGTTGGCGTCGCGGACGAAGTAGCGCTGGAAGACCACGAAGATGATCGCCACCGGGATGGTGGCGAGCAGCGCGGCACCGAGCTTGAGCGGGTACTGCGTACCCACCCCGAGGGAGCCGCTGACCAGGTCGGCCAGACCGCGCGGCAGGGTGAACAGGCTCGGGTCCTGGACCGCGACCAGGGTGTGCGGGAACTCGTTCCAGGAGCCCTGGAAGCTGAGGATGGTCAGCGTGATCAGGGCCGGTCGGGCGGTCGGCAGCACCACCGACCAGAACGTACGGAACACACCAGCGCCGTCGATCCGGGCCGCCTCCTCGACGCTGAGCGGCACCGACTCGAAGAACTGCTTCATGATGAAGACCCCGGCGGCGTCGGCGAGCAACGGCAGGATCAACGCGGTGTACGTGTCGTAGATCCCGAGTTGGTTGAGCACCAGGAACTTCGGGATCAGCAGCACCACGCCCGGTACGGCCATCACCGCCACCACGGCGGCGAAGATCGCGCCCCGGCCGGGGAAGCGCAGCCGGGCCAGGGCGTAGCCGGCGAGCGAGTCGAGGAACACCCGACCGAGCGTCACCACCACCGTGACCAGCAGGGAGTTGCCCAGCCAGAGCGGGAAGTTGGTCCCCTCGAAGATCCGCTGGAAGCTGTCCAGCTCCACCGGGTTCGGCACCGGGGAGAGCGGGTTCGCCGCCGCGTCCGGTTCGCTCTTGAACGAGCTGGCGATCTGGATCACAAACGGGTAGAGGAAGACCAGCGCGAAGAAGATCAGGATGGCGTACCCGACGAAGCTGGTCACCAGGGCGCGTGGCTCGCGGCGGCCCGGGGTCGCGGTCTCGCGCCTCGTACGTTCCCGGGGTGGTTCGGTCAGCACGGCCATCTCACGACCTCCGCTCGGTACGACGGAACAGCCGGCGCGGGCGGCCGGCGTCCCGGTCACGCATCAACCGCCGTTGGGCCAGGGTCAGCAGGATGATGATCAGGAAGAGGACAAACGAGATCGCCGCACCGCTGCCGTAGTCGAAGTCCCGGAACGCGGTCCGGTAGGAGAGGTAGGCGGGGGTGAGCGTGGTCTTCGCCGGATTGCCCTGGCTCATCACGTAGATCTGGTCGAACACCTGCCAGGAGCCGATCAGGCCGAGGGTCAGCACCAGGAACAGGGTCGGTTTGATCATCGGCAGGGTGAGGTGGCGCAACCGCTGCCACCGGGTCGTACCGTCCAACACGCTGGCCTCCTCCAGCGCCACCGGCACCCCCTGCAGCGCGGCGAGGAACATCAGCATGAAGGTGCCCGAGGTGGTCCAGACGACCAGCACGATGATCGCGGTCAGCGCCACGCTCGGCCCGGCCAGCCAGTCCCACCAGGTCAGCCCGAACAGCCCGCCGTCGGTGAGCGCCGCCGGGGCCTGGTCCACCCCGAACAGCCCGAGGAACAGGTGCAGTACGCCACGCGAGTCGGCGAACCACTGCGGCCCGTCGATGCCGAACAGGCCCAGCAGCGCGTTGATCGCCCCGGAGTTGGCGAACATGAAGAGGAAGACCACGCTGATCGCGACCGAGCTGGTCACCGAGGGAAAGTAGAACGCGGTCCGGAAGAAGGACTTGCCCTTGAGCATCCGGTTGTTCACCACGAGGGCGAGGAAGAGAGCGAGCGCGGTCTGTACCGGTACGACGATCGCCACGTAGTACGCGTTGTTCCGGATCGCGGTCATGAAGTCGCGGCGGGCCAACCCGTCCTCGGTGAACAGGTGGGTGTAGTTGTCCGCGCCGACGAACGGGACCTTGCCGGTGAACGGGCTGCCCTGGCCGTTCCAGGAGGTGAGGCTCACCCAGAGCGCCATCAGGATCGGCAGCAGCATGAACAGGCCGAGGATCACCACGACCGGCGCTACGAAGGCCCAGCCGGCGGCCCGCTCGTTGCCACGGATGCCACCACGGATGCCGCCACGCCGAGGGCCCCGCCGACCGGTCTCGTCGTGGTGGGAGGTGGTCAACACTCCGGAAGCCATGCTTCCTCTTTTCGGGGGTGGGAAATTCACTGCGTGGTAAGGAAGGGCCCCTTGTACAACCGATTCCGATAACTAGGGGCCCTTCCTTGCGGGTCAGCCGCCGATGGTGGCGGCGGTGTTCTTCTGCAGGTTGCTCAGGATGGTCTTCGGGTCGGTGTTGGCCAGCGCGGAGAGCTGGGCGTCGAAGTCGGCCAGCACGCTGTCCATCTTCGGGGCGTTCACCGGGCCCTGGGCGTAGTCGGCAGCGTCGATGAACGGCTTGTCCGCCGGGAACGCCTGGGTGTACTGGTCCCGGGCCGACTCGCGCGACGGCATGACGCCGAACGACTTGGCGAAGGTCATCTGCTGGTCGACGCTGGTCATCGCCTCGACGAACTTGATCGCCTGGTCCTTGAACTTGCTCTTGGCCGCGATGCCCCAGCAGTTGGTGAAGGAGAGCGTGCCCTTGCCCTTCGGGCCGGTTGGCAGCGGGTGTACCGAGTACTTGACGTTCGGGAAGTCGTTCTGCAGGCCGCCCTTGATCCAGTTGCCCTCGATGGTCATCGCGACCTTGCCCTTGCCGAACGCCTCACCGGCCCAGCCGGCGTCGAGCTGCTTCGGGTACTGCGCCAGTCCGGCGGCGAGCAGGCTCTTGACGTACTCCAGGGCCTGGAGGTTCTCCGGGGTGTCGGCGGTGGCCCGCTTGCCGTCGGCGCTGGTGATCCAGCCGCCGGCCTGGGTCAGGAAGGCGCCGACCCGGTCCCGGGTGTCGCCGATGGCCAGCGGCGTGATCCCCTTGGCCTTGATCTTCTGCGCGGTCGTGGTGAGCTGTTCCCAGGTGGTCGGGATGTCGGCGTCGGTCAGCCCGGCCTTGCTCCACAGCTCGGTGTTGACCTGAAGGGCGAGGGTGGAGAAGTCTTTTGGCGCGCAGTAGAACTTGCCGTCGTAGGTGAACGTGGTGCGCAGGCTGTCGTAGAAGTCGTCCTTGCCGGCAAGCTTGTCACCGTACGGTTCCAGCGCACCGACGCTGGCGTAGTCGGCGAAGCGTCCGGCGTCGACGTAGAACACGTCCGGCGGGGTCCCACCGGCGAGCGCCTGGCCGAGTTGCTGGGTGAGGTCCTGCGCGGGGGTGACGGTGGCGGTGTTGCCGGAGCCGCTGGCCCAGGCGGTCGCCGCGTCCTGGACCGCCTTGGTCTCGGCTGCCCCGGAGGAGCCGATCAGGATCTGCAACGATGCGGGGCCGCTGCTCTGGGCGCCGCCGGACTGGTCGTCGTCGAAGCCACCGCCGCAGGCGGCGGAGCCGAACAATGCCGCCACGGCGATACCCGCCACGGCAGTGTGCCGGATCAAACGTCGTGCCATCTCAAACTCTCCTGATCGGGGATGGGATTGCTCAGTACGGGGTGAAGCTGTGGAGCCCGGTTCGAGGCGGGGTGGACCTGGAACCCGGTTCGAGCGGGGGCGCCGGGTCAGCCGGACCGCCGGACCACCAGCGCCGGCGCCAGCAGCACCTGGGCGGGGGTGCCCGGGGGCGGGCCCGGTGGGCCGCCAAAATGAGCCGAGGCGTCGGCGTGGGTTGAGCCGCCGGAGTGGGCCGAGCCGCCGCCGTCGAGCACCTCGGCGAGCAGGTCGACACAGCTCGC
The DNA here is from genome assembly GCF_044901685.1 of Micromonospora sp. NPDC050397. NCBI lineage: Bacteria > Bacillati > Actinomycetota > Actinomycetes > Micromonosporales > Micromonosporaceae > Micromonospora > Micromonospora sp. NPDC050397. The sequence continues at coordinate 415,952 of NZ_JBJDPS010000002.1, read as the reverse complement.
CGCGGCCTCGGCCAGTGGCTGGCTGACGCTGGTCAGGCCGATCGCCTGGGCGACCGGGGTGTCGTCGAAACCGGTGACCGCGACCTGGGCCGCGCGCTCCCGGACCGCCTGCAGGGCGCCGAGCGCCAGCGAGTCGCTGGCGCAGACCAGGGCGGTCGGCGGCGTCGGCAGGTCAAGCAACCGGCGTGCCACCTCCTCACCCTGGGTGATGCCATCGGGGGTCTCCCGATCGAGTTCGGTCGCGTCGGCACCGATCGCGGAGACGGTCGACGCCCAGCCAGCGCGGCGGTCGTCACCCACACCGGAGCCCGCCGGCCAGCCAATGAAGGCTATCCGTCGGTGACCCTGCGTCACCAGATGAGAAGTTGCCGCAGCGGTGCCGGCGGCACCGTCGACGTCGACCCACGGGTAGCGCTCCGGCGCGTCCCAGGACCGACCGAAGGTGACGAAGGGGACCTTCCGTTCGGCCAGCCAGGCGGTCCGTACGTCACCGTGGTCGGTGCCGGTGAGCACGAACGCGTCCAGGTCGTACGCGCCGAGCAGGTCGTCGTAGGTGGCGATCTCGTTCGCGGCGTCGGTGGCGGTGTAGAGCATCACGCGGTAACCGGCCACACCGGCGGCCTCGGTGAGCCCGTGCAGGAAACGGTCGAGCACCGAGCCGTTGATGCCGTCACGGGTCGGTTCGATCCGTACGGCGATCAACTGGGAGCGTCCGGTACGCATCTGCCGGGCCGCCTGGCTGGCCCGGTAACCGAGCGCGGCGATCGCCTCCCGGACCCGCTCGCGGGTCTCCTCCCGGACGATCTCCGGACTGTGGATCACGTTCGAGACGGTCTGGCGACTGACCCCGGCTTGCCGGGCCACTGTCGCGATGGTCACTTTCTGGGCCATTGGTCCCTCCTCCCGTCTTGAACGTTCAAACTCTGATGCGGCATTATTGGATCGTTCAAGTTTCTGGAATGTTTCGCATGTTGCACTGCCCGCAAGCGATCTGTCAAGGGTTTCGTCGACGTCTCTCCGGCCCAACAAGCCCTGCCAGCACCACACGAAGCGCTACTCGCGCCGCACGAAGCCCCACCCGACAAAGCCTCGCCCGGACCGCACGACCCCGCCCCCGTTCAGGAGCCACACGTGACCAACGCCAACCGCCACCTGCAACCGCTACTGCACGACCTCGTCGGCGTCGTCCTGGCTCCCACCAGCGCGTTGAGCACCGCCGACGGGCAGATCCGGCCGGACGGCGTACAGGGCGTCTTCCACGCCGACGCCCGGGTCCTCGCCCGCGCCGAACTGCTGGTGGACGGTCGCGAGCCGGAACCGATCAGCCACGGCACGGACGGCCCGCACGGCGCCCGCTTTGTCGCCCTGGTCCGCTGGCACGGCGACCCGACCCCGGACCCGACCGTACGGATCGACCGGATCCGCCGGATGACCCCGCGCGGACTGACCGAGGAGATCCAGGTCGTCTCCACCGCCGCAGTGCCGGTACGGGCCGAGGTCACCCTCGACGTCGGCTGCGACCTGGCGCCGATCGAGGTGGTCAAGTCGGACGGTCCCACCACCGACCTCGAACCCAAGAGCGGCGAGCCCGGCCAGCTCACCTGGTCGGCCGAGGGCACCACCGTGGTGCTCACCGGCGAGGCGGCCACCGTCGTACCCGGCTCCGGCCGGCTCTCCTGGCCGGTGGAGCTGGCACCGCGCGGTCGCGCCGTACTGCGCTGGCGGCTGTTGGTCGACGACCCGCGCGCGGTGGTCGTCACGCCGCCGGCCGAACCCGCCTGGTCCCGCCCGGAGGTACGGTCCGACGACCGGCGGCTGAGCCGGCTGCTCGACCGGTCCCTGGACGACCTGCGCGGACTGCGCCTGGCCGAGGTGGGCGCCCCGCACGAGGTGTTCCTCGGCGCCGGTGTGCCCTGGTTCCTCACCCTGTTCGGCCGGGACAGCCTCTGGGCCGCCCGGATGATGCTCCCGCTCGGCACCGACCTGGCCGCCAGCACGCTCCGGGTGCTGGCTCGCCGGCAGGGCGTCCGGGTCGACCCGGACTCCGGCGAGGCTCCCGGCAAGATCATGCACGAGCTGCGCCGGCACGATGTCACCCTGGTCGGCGACGGCCTGCGGCTGCCCGCCGCCTACTACGGCACGGTGGACGCGACCATGCTCTGGGTCAGCCTGCTGCACGACGCCTGGCGCTGGGGGCTCGCCGAGGAGCAGGTCGCCGACCTGCTGCCGCACCTGGAGGCGGCGCTCGGTTGGCTGGCCGAGCACGCCGACGCCGACGGTGACGGCTTCGTCGAGTACGTCGACACCAGCGGTCGCGGCCTGGCCAACCAGGGCTGGAAGGACTCCTTCGACTCGGTTCGGTTCCGCGACGGCTCGCTCGCCCGGGCCCCGATCGCCCTCGCCGAGGTGCAGGGCTACGCGTACGAGGCGGCAACCCACGGCGCGGCCCTGCTGGACGCGTACGGTCGCCCCGGAGCGGAGCGCTGGCGTGACTACGCCGGAACGCTCGCCGAACGGTTTCGCGACCGGTTCTGGGTCGACGGACCCGACGGGGCGCACCCGGCCCTGGCCCTGGACCGGGACAAGCGCCCGGTCGACTCGCTGACCAGCAACATCGGCCACCTGCTCGGCACCGGGCTGCTCTCGGCCACGGAATCGGCACGGGTCGCCGAGGCGCTGGCCGGTCCGGGCCTGGCCGGTGGCTTCGGGCTACGCACGATGTCCTCGACCGACGGCGGCTTCAGCCCGTTGTCGTACCACTGCGGTTCGGTCTGGACCCACGACACCGCGATCGTCATCGCCGGCCTGGCCCGTGAGGGGTTCACCGACCCGGCGGCCCAGCTCGCCGAAGGGCTGCTCAGCGCGGCCGAGGCGTTCGACTACCGGCTGCCCGAACTGTTCGGCGGCGACGACCGGGCCACCCTGGGCCGGCCGGTCCCCTACCCGGCCGCCTGCCAGCCGCAGGCGTGGGCCGCTGCCGCCGCCGTGGTGCTGCTGCAGGTGGCGGTCGGGCTCTACCCGGACGTGCCGGCCGGCACCGTACGCCTGCGTCCGCTGCGCGGTGCCCCGCTCGGCGCGGTGGACGCGCGGCGGCTGCGGGTGGCCGGCGCCCCGGTCGACGTGAGCGTCGACCCGACCGGCACCGCCACCATCACCGGCCTGCCGGCCAACCTCACCATCGCCCCCGAGCGCTGAGAGGTAAGGAAGGGCCCCTTATTAACGCATAGCGTTAATAAGGGGCCCTTCCTTACGCTCAGTCGAGTAGGGGGTCGAGGCCGAGGGTGAGGCCGGGACGGCGGGTCACCTCGCGAACGGCGAGCAGCACCCCGGGCATGAACGAGGCCCGGTCGTACGAGTCGTGCCGAATGGTGAGCGTCTCGCCGGTCGTACCGAAGAGCACCTCCTGGTGCGCGAGCAAACCGGTGGCCCGGACCGCGTGCACCCGTACCCCGTCGACCTCGGCCCCCCGGGCGCCCGGCACCTCGTCCTTGGTCGCGTCGGGCATCGCGCCCAGCCCGGCCTCGGCCCGTGCCTGGGCGATCAGCCGCGCCGTGTGCGTCGCCGTGCCGCTCGGCGCGTCAAGCTTCTTCGGGTGGTGCTGCTCGATCACCTCGGCCGACTCGAAGAACCGGGCGGCGCGCGCGGCGAACTGCATCATCAGTACGGCGCCGATCCCGAAGTTCGGCGCGATCACCACTCCCACCCCGGGCTTGTGCGACAGCCAGTTGCGCACCCGCTCGAGCCGCTGCTCGGTGAAGCCGCTGGTGCCGACCACGACGCTGATCCCCTGCTCGACGCACCAGTGCAGGTTGTCCATCACCACGTCGGGGGTGGTGAAGTCGACGACCACCTCGGCACCGGCGTCCGAGGCGCTGAACAGCCCGTCGCCCTGGTCGACCATTGCCACCAGTTCGAGGTCCTCGGCGGCGTCCACCGCCTTGCACACCTCGATGCCCATCCGGCCTCGGGCGCCCAGCACCCCGACCCGGAGCGGCTCGGCCGACATCCGCGCCCGTGCTTCAAGTCCGTCACTCACGGGCCACAACCTATCCCACCGGGCACGAACGCACCCGGAGACGTCCTGACCCGGTCACGCCCGGCCGCAGCGGTGGTCAGCCGGCGGCGCCGAAGTCACCCCCGCCCGACCGGAAACGGTGGTCAGCCGGCGGCGCCGAAGTCGCCGTCACCGAACGGGCCGACCACGGCGAGCGACATCGGGCGGGCAAGCAGGTCGGCGGCGAGGGCGTTGACCTCGTCGGCGCTCACCGCGTCCACCCGGGCCAGCAACTGGTCCACCGAGAGCAGGTCGCCGTAGAGCAGCTCGCCCTTGGCCAGCCGGCTCATCCGCGAGCCGGTGTCCTCCAGGCCCAGCACGTACGAGCCCTTCGCCATGCCCTTGCCCCGGGCCAGTTCGCTCTCGGTGACGCCCTCGGCGGCCACCCGGGCCAACTCGGAGCGGACCAGCCCGAGCACCTCCTCGACCTTGCCCGGCGCACAGCCGGCGTAGACCGCGAAGAGGCCACTGTCGGCGTACTGGCTGGCGTAGGAGTAGACCGAGTAGGCCAGCCCGCGCTGCTCCCGGATCTCCTGGAAGAGACGGCTGGACATGCCGCCGCCGAGCACGTTGTTCAGTACGCCGAGCGCGAACCGCCGCTCGTCGACCCGCCCGATCCCGGCACAGCCGAGTACGACGTGCGCCTGCTCGCTCTCCTTGTGCTCGACCACCGTGCGGCCGGAGCGGGTACGCGCCGCCGGGCTGGCCGCGCGCGGCGGCGCCGGTTCGGCCGCCGGGGTGTCCAGCGGGGTTCCGCGCAGTGCCTGGCGGACCAGCTTGACCACGGTCGCGTGGTCGAGGTTGCCGGCGGCGGCGATCACGATGTTCGGCGCGACGTAGCGCTTCTTGTAGAAGCTCTGGATCTGCCGGCGGGTCATCGGGGAGATGGTCTCCTCGGTGCCCGAGATCAGCCGGCCGAGCGGGTGGTCGCCGTAGACGGCGCTGGCGAAGAGGTCGTGCACCTCGTCGCCCGGTTCGTCGTCGTGCATGGCGATCTCTTCGAGGATCACCCCGCGCTCGGTCTCGACGTCGGCCGGGTCGAGCACCGAGTCGGCGACCAGGTCGCACATCACGTCGATGGCCAACGGCAGGTCCTGGTCGAGCACCCGGGCGTAGTAGCAGGTGTACTCCTTGGTGGTGAAGGCGTTTGTCTCGCCCCCCACCGCCTCGATCTCGGCCGAGATCTCCAGCGCGCCGCGCTTGTTGGTGCCCTTGAAGAGCAGGTGCTCCAGGAAGTGCGAGACCCCGGCGGAGGAGCCGGTCTCGTCCCGGGAGCCGACACCCACCCAGATGCCGAACGAGACGCTGCGCACCGTGGGGATCGCCTCGGTGAGCACCCGCAGCCCGCTGGGCAGGACGGTACGGCGCACGGTGCCACCCAGCGGGTCGGCGCTGAGCGTACGGGTCACGGCCCGGGTCTGGGCGGCCCGCTCTTCCCCGGCGACACCGGGTTTGCCGGCGGACCGGTGAACACGCCGCGGAGTCAGCGCGGACGGGGGTTGGGTATCGCGCTTCAAGAGGCCAGGACTCCTAGTTCGACGGAGATGGACAGGGCCGTGTCCCATCGACATGGTCGACAGGCCACGGCCCGAGGTGTGGGCGTGCCCCGTGCCGGGACACGCCCACTCCGGTGGATCAGCTACGGCGGTCCCGACGACGGCGCTCGCCGCCGCCCTCGCCGCCGCCCTCACCGTCACCACGGCTCGGGCCACGGTCGCCCCGGTCCCGGTCACCCCGGTCACGCGGGCCACGGTCGCCCCGGTCGCGGCCGGCCGGACGCTCGGCACCGGCCTCGGCGGCCGGGGCCTCCTCGCCCTCGGGCCGCACCTTGTCCAGGTAGATCTTGCCGCGGGCGTCGATGTCGGCGATGGAGACCTCGACCCGGTCGCCGACGTTGAGGAAGTCCTCGACCCGCTCGACCCGCTTGCCGTCGCCGACCTTCGAGATGTGCAGCAGGCCGTCCCGGCCGGGCAGCAGCGAGACGAAGGCACCGAACGCGGCGGTCTTCACCACCGTGCCGAGGAACTTGTCCCCGACCTTCGGCAGCGTCGGGTTCGCGATCGCGTTGATCCGCTCGACCGCGGCCTCGGCCGACGGGCCGTTGGTCGCGCCGACGTAGATCGTGCCGTCGTCCTCGATCGAGATCTCGGCGCCGGTCTCGTCCTGGATGGCGTTGATGGTCTGGCCCTTCGGCCCGATCACCATGCCGATCTTGTCGACCGGGATCTTCACCGTGGTGACCCGGGGCGCGTAGTCCGACATGGTGGCCGGACCCTCGATCGCCGCCTGCATCACGCCGAGGATCGTGGTCCGGGCCTCGTTCGCCTGCTGCAACGCGGCGGCGAGCACGTCCGACGGGATGCCGTCGAGCTTGGTGTCGAGCTGCAACGCGGTGACGAACTCCGGGGTGCCGGCGACCTTGAAGTCCATGTCACCGAACGCGTCCTCGGCGCCGAGGATGTCGGTGAGCGTGACGTACTGGGTCTTGCCGTCGACCTCGTCCGAGATCAGGCCCATCGCGATGCCGGCGACCGGCGCCTTGAGCGGCACACCGGCGCTCAGCAGCGCCAGGGTGGACGCGCAGACCGAGCCCATGCTGGTGGAGCCGTTCGAGCCGAGCGCCTCGGAGACCTGGCGGATCGCGTACGGGAACTCCTCGCGCCCCGGCAGCACCGGGATGAGGGCCCGCTCGGCGAGCGCACCGTGACCGATCTCACGACGCTTCGGCGCACCGACCCGGCCGGTCTCACCGGTCGAGTACGGCGGGAAGTTGTAGTTGTGCATGTAGCGCTTGGACTTCTCCGGGGAGAGGGTGTCCAGCGCCTGCTCCATCCGGAGCATGTTGAGCGTGGTGACGCCGAGGATCTGCGTCTCGCCGCGCTCGAACAGCGCCGAACCGTGCACCCGGGGCAGCACCTGGATCTCGGCGGTCAGCGGCCGGATGTCACGGGGACCCCGGCCGTCGATCCGGACCTGCTCGCGCAGCACCCGGGCGCGTACCTCGGACTTGGTCAGCGACCGGAAGGCGGCGCTGACCTCGCGCTCGCGCCCCTCGTAGTCGGCGGCGAGCTGCTCGCGCACCCGGTCCTTGATCCGGTCCAGCGCGTCCTCACGCTCGGCCTTACCGGCGATCTTGAGCGCCTCGGCGACCTCGCCCCGGGCGATCCCGGCGACCGCCTCGAAGACGTCGTCGGTGTAGTCCAGGAAGACGGGGAACTCGGCCACCGGCTTCGCCGCCACGGCGGCCAGCTCGCTCTGCGCCCGGCACAGCTCGCGGATGGCCGGCTTCGCGGCCTCCAGGCCGCTCGCCACGACCTCCTCGGTCGGGGCGACCGCACCGCCGGCGACCAGCGCCACGGTGTGCTCGGTCGCCTCGGCCTCGACCATCATGATGGCGACGTCGCCGTCCGGCAGGGTGCGGCCGGCCACGACCATGTCGAAGGTGGCCCGGGCCAGCTCCTCGTGGGTCGGGAAGGCAACCCACTGGCCGTCGATGTGGGCCATCCGGGTCGCCCCGATCGGGCCGGAGAACGGCAGGCCGGAGAGCTTGGTGGAGAGCGACGCCGCGTTGATCGCGACGACGTCGTACGGGTGCTGCGGGTCGAGCGCGAGCACGGTCTCGACGACCTGGACCTCGTTGCGCAGGCCCTTGACGAAGGACGGGCGCAGCGGCCGGTCGATCAGCCGGCAGGTGAGGATCGCGTCCTCGCTCGGGCGACCCTCGCGGCGGAAGAACGAGCCGGGGATCCGGCCCGCGGCGTACATCCGCTCCTCGACGTCGACGGTGAGCGGGAAGAAGTCGAACTGCTCCTTGGGCTGCTTGCCCGCGGTGGTGGTGGAGAGAACCGTCGTCTCGCCGAGCTGGGCGATGACGGAGCCGGCGGCCTGGCGGGCCAGCCGGCCGGTGGAGAAGGTGATCTCACGGGTGCCGAACGCACCGTTGTCGATCACGGCCTTGCTGTGCTCGGTGCCGAGGTTGTTCTGCTCGGTCATGAGTGTGTTGCACTCCTTCGGTCGTGGGGCTCACGACCGCCCGGTGCGTCGGTACGTCCCGGCGCACGCCCGGAAGGCTCGGGGAACTGTTCGAACGGCCGGTCTTCGATCGAAGCGCCCGGGGTGCCGGCTCGTTGCCGGGGGTCCGGGGGCCACTACCGAGGACCGGTGCCGACCCGCTCCCGCTTGGGTGGTCGCGCTGGCCCCGGTTATTCGTCGGTGACGGGTCGGGGGAGCGGGCGTCGCCGGGTCGGGCCCGGTCGCGCACCACTCCCCCGCTCGGTCACCTCCGCAGGCCGAGCCGCTCGATGAGCGACCGGTAGCGGTTGATGTCCTTCTTCTGCATGTAGTTGAGCAGCCGGCGACGACGGCCGACCAGCAGCAGCAGACCACGACGGCTGTGGTGGTCGTGCTTGTGCACCTTCAGGTGCTCGGTGAGGTCGGCGATGCGCTTGGTGAGAACCGCGACCTGGACCTCGGGCGAACCGGTGTCACCCTCGACGGTCGCGTACTCCTGCCGGATCTTGCTCTTTGCTTCCTGGTCGAGCGCCATTTTCTCCCTGTTCTGATGGGTTTCTTGGATAACCCTCGCTCCCGCGGCGTCGTGCAGGCGCGCGAGGACCCCCGTCGGTGACCCGACGTCTCCGCCACATTACCAGCCCGTGGCCGGTCAAGCCCCCGAAGGGCCGTCCGGACCCGCCGCGAGCAGGACTTCCCGGGTCTGGGCCACGTCCTCGTTGATCTGCGTCACCAGCGGTCCGACGCCGTCGTAGTGACGGGTCTCGCGCAGCCGGGTGACGAAGTCGAGCGCCAGCCGCTCACCGTAGAGATCACCGGTGAAGTCGAGCACGTACGCCTCGATCCGCCGCTCCTGGCCGTTGAAGGTGGGGTTGGTGCCGATCGACACCGCGGCCGGCAGCCGCTCCGGCTGGCCGCCGCGTCCCCCGTGCCGGATCATCCAGGCGGCGTAGATGCCGTCCGCCGGCACCGCCGCGTAGCGGTGGCAGAGCAGGTTGGCGGTGGGGAAGCCGATCTCACGTCCCCGCTGGTCGCCCCGGACCACCACACCCTCCAGCCGGTGCGGGCGGCCCAGCGCGGCCGCTGCGGCGGTCACGTCGCCCGCCGCCACACAGGCCCGGGTGTACGTCGACGAGAAGACCGTGTCGTCCCGGGCCACCAGCGGCGCGCCCTCCACCGCGAACCCGAAGGTACGGCCGAGCCGCTCCAGCAGCACCACGTCACCGGCCGCCCGGTGCCCGAAGCGGAAGTTCTCCCCCACCACGACCAGCGCCGCGTGCAGGTTCTCGACCAGCATGTTGTGCACGAACGCCTCGGCCGTGAGCCGGGAGAAGTCGGGCGTGAACGGCACCACCCAGAGCACGTCCACGCCGAGCGACTCGATCAGGTCGGCCCGCCGGGCCGGTTCGGTCAGCACCGCCGGGTGCGAGCCGGGTCGCACCACCTCCGACGGGTGCGGGTCGAAGGTGACCACCACCGACTGCACCCCGAGATCGCGGGCGCGCTTCACCGCGTACCCGATGATCGTCTGGTGCCCCTGGTGGACCCCGTCGAAAACCCCGATGGTGACCACCGACCGGCCCCAACCGCCCGGCACCCCGTCCAATCCCCGCCAGCGCTGCATGCGCGTCCTTTCCGATCCTCTGCCCGTCGCCCCCGACCACCCCGGGTCAGGCCGGCGCGAGCACGATCTCCGCCCGAGCCCGGCCGCCCCGCTCGCTGACGATAGCGATCAGGCCGCCGGCCGGGTCGAACACGGCGTACGGCCCGTCGATGCCGGCCGGCTCGAGCGGGCCACCGTGCGAGAGCACCTTCGCCTCGGCGGCGTCCGCCTGGCGCGAGGCGAAGAACCTGCGCGCCGCCGCCTCGACCGGCAGGCCGACCACGTCCCCCGGTTCGCGCTCGGCCAACTCGTCCAGGGTGACCGCCTCGGCGATGTCGAAGCCGCCGACGGCGGTCCGACGCAGCGCGGTGAGGTGTCCACCGACCCCGAGCGCGGCGCCCAGGTCGCGGGCGATGGCCCGGATGTACGTCCCGGACGAGCAGGCCACGTCGACGTCGAGGTCCACCAGTTCGGGGGTGGGTCGGCGGATCGCGAGCAGGTCGAGCCGGGAGACCGTCACCCGACGGGCGGCCAGGACCACCGCCTCCCCGTCGCGTACCCGCTTGTACGCCCGCTCCCCGTTGATCTTGATGGCGCTCACCGCGCTCGGCACCTGCTCGATCTCCCCGGTCAACGGGACCAGCCCGGCGGTCACCGCCGCGTCGGTCACCCCGCCCGCCGAGGTCTGCGCGACCACGTCCCCCTCGGCGTCGTCGGTGATCGTCGACTGGCCGAGCCGGATCGTCGCGGTGTAGCGCTTGCCGGCGCCGATCACGTACGTGAGCAGCCGGGTCGCCCGATTGACGCCGATCACCAGCACCCCGGTCGCCATCGGGTCGAGGGTGCCGCCGTGCCCGACCCGTCTGGTCCGGGCGAACCGGCGAATCCGCGCCACCACGTCATGCGACGTCATGCCGCCGGGCTTGTCCACCACGATCAGACCGTCCACGCTCACGGCCGCCAAGCCTGCCAGACGCCGCCCGGCCGGCGGCGCCGGCCCACACCGGCTCCGCCGTCCTCTCCCCCGCCACTCCCACCCGACCCGTGGTGCGCCGCCCGGTATGCGGCGGGCGTGGTCCCGACAACGGACCGGAAGGCCCGGTAGAGCTGGGTCTCACTGGCAAAGCCGGCGGCGGCGGCCAGCTCGCCCACCGGCCGTCGCGGATGGGTGAGCAGCAGGCGGCCGACGTGTTCCACCCGGATCCGACGCAGCTCGTCGGCGAGGGAGAGCGGGCTGTCGGCGAAGAGCCGGAACAGCGCGCGGCGCGACAGGTGGCAGGCGCGGGCCACGGATTCCGCGTCCAGCCGCTGGTCGGCGAAGTTTCCGCGCAGGTGCTCCAGGACCCGTACCCGCGCCAGCTCACCGGCATCCGGCTCGGACGGCCCGGCGCCCGCCGCCATCGCCACCACCGATGCCAGCAGGCCCACGGCGTGCTCGGTGAAGATCCCGGTGCCGTCCGGATCGCGGCGGGACAGCGCGGTCAGGGAGGTGAAGAAGCCGGCGACGACCGACGCCGGGCCGTCCGGGTCCAGGGGTACGGCCGTCGCCCGGCGCATCGCCCGCTCGGTCAGACCCGCCCGGTCGAGGAGTCTCGCGCTCGGCACCTGTACGACCAGTTGCTCGAACTCGGCACCGAAGGTGAAGGCGAACGGCCGGCTGCTGTCACAGACGACGATCGAGCCGGGAACCAGCTCGGTGCTACGGCGGTCCTGCTCCACCCCGCTGCTCCCGGCGAGCTGGATGGTCACCAGCGTGTATCCGCGCAGACCCCGGTCGATCAACGCGGGGGTACGGCGTACCCGCTGGCCGGTGGCGCGCACCCGGGAGAGTTGGAAATCGTCGTCGCCGAGGTGTTCGACGCTGGCGCGGAACGGCTGCCCGGTCAGCGGGACCGCCGCCAGGGGCACGATCGTACGACTGATCACCTCCCGGTAGGCGGCGAAGGCGTCCCGGACCCCGATCCCGTCGGTCGTCCACCCGGTGTGGGGCCGCCCGGTCTGCGGCCGTCCGGCTGCACCGGGGCGTGGTGCGGGCGGCTGACCACGGGAAACGACCACGGCCCGATGCTCGCACCCACGCCGCGCCCGCGTCCACGAGCCGCACTGTGGGCTCGATTACCCGCCCGGGACCCAGCCAGCCCATCCCGGCCGGCAAGCAGGGCGGGCCGGCTCGATCACCCCGCGAGCAGTTCCCGTACGGCGGCGACCACGGCCGGGGGCGGCGGCAACGTCGGGTTCTCGGCGACGCTGCGGCTCGCGACGTCGTACCGCTCGGCCCAGGCCGGATCCACCACGTGGTGGCCGTCCGCACGCAACTGCTCGATGTTGCGCGCGACCGAGGGTTTCGCCCACATGCTCGCGCTCATCACCGGGAAGAACACCACCGGGCAGGTCGCCGCCAGGATGACGCCGGCCAGGAGGTTCGGTGCGGCGCCGGTGGCCGCCGCCGCGAGCATGTTCGCCGTCGCCGGCAGGACGATCACGATGTCGTGGCCGGCGGCCAGGCTCGCCTGGTTGTCGGTCGGCCAGTCCGCCGGATCGTCCCCGGTGACCACCCGGTCGGCCAGCAGCCCGACGGTGTGCGCGGGAAGGAACCGCCGCGCCGAGTGCGTCATGACCACGGTCATCGTTTCGGCCAGCTCGGCGTGCAGTGCGGTGAGGTAGGGCGGCAGCATCGTGACCGACATGGAGCCACTCGCCCCCACCAGCAGTCGTGCCCTCGGTGACGCCACGACGGGGTCGCTCTGTTCGGACAAGGTTTCCTCCAGGCTCGGGTTCGGGTTCGAGCCTGTCCGACCACCGGCCGCCAGGTGCACACAATCGGTGCCAGGGGACCCACAACCGGTGCCGGTCAGCGGGTCGCGCCGGCCACCGCCCAGGCGCCGGAGCGCAGTCGGAGCAGCAGGCCGACCAGACGTACCAGCACGAGCAGCGCCAGGCCGGCCCAGATCCCGCCCAGCCCCAGGTCGAACGCGTACGCGAGCCAGATCGCGGGCAGGAAGGCGCAGACCGACGCGACGATGGTGAGGTTGCGCAGGAAGCGCAGGTCGCCCGCGCCGATCAGGACCCCGTCCAGGGCGAACACCACCCCGGCCACCGGTTGCATGGCGACGAACCACGGCCACGCGGTGAGTGCCTGTTCGCGTACCTGGTGGTCGGCGCTGAACCAGGACGGCACGACCGGCGTCCCGGCGGCGACGAGCAGCGCGAAGGCGAGCCCGCAGACCCCGCCGACGAGGGCGAACCGGCGAGCCAGGGCACGGGCACCCGCGACGTCACCGGCTCCGAGGGCCGCGCCGATCAACGCCTGCGCGGCGATCGCGAGGGCGTCCAGCGCGAGCGCGGTGAAGAACCACAGTTGCAGGGCGATCTGGTGCGCAGCCACCGACGCGGCACCGAAGCGGGCGGCGACGGCGGTGGCCGACAGGAAGCTGATCTGGAAGGCGGCGCCACGCACCAGCAGGTCCCGGCTGAGCACGAGCTGGTCGGCGATCATCCTCGGCCGGGGCCGTAGCGACACCCGCTCGGCCACCAGTGCCCCGACGAAGAGCAGGCCACCGGCGGTCTGGGCGACCACGTTCGCGACCGCGCTGCCGACCAGGCCGAGTCCGGCGGGATAGACCAGCAGCGGGCAGAGCACCGCCGAGAGCACGTTGGGGCCGAGCACGAAGTAGAGCGGACGTCGGGTGTCCTGCACACCCCGCAGCCAGCCGTTCCCCGCCGCCGCGAGCAGCAGCCCGGGAGCGCCGAGGGTGGCGATCCGCAGCCACGACGCGGCGGCACCGGCCACCTCGGGGTCGCCGCCGGCCAGCACCCGGGCCAGCGGCCCGGCCGTCACCTGCGCCACGACCAGGAGCAGCACGCCGACGGCGAGCGCCAACCACGACGCCTGTACGCCCTCGGCGACGGCCGCCGCGCGGTCACCGGCGCCGAACCGGCGGGCGGAACGGCCGGTGGTGCCGTACGCGGTGACGGTGCCGAGCCAGACGACCAGGGTCAGGACCGTGCCGCCGATCGCGAGCGCGGCGAGTGGCACCCTGCCGAGGTGCCCCACCACGGCGGTGTCGACCAGCACGTACAGCGGTTCGGCGGCGAGCACGACCAGGGCTGGCAGGGCCAGCCGGGCGATCCGGCGCGAGGAGACCGGCGGCGTGACGGGGCCGGCGGCGGTGAGGCTGCTCATCGGGCCCGATCCTGGCATGCACCGGTAAGGATCGCAATGTGTCGTCGGGCTTACCGGACCGGTCGGGGTCGGGAGCCGGGATCACGGCCTCCCGGGACCGACCTCGGCTCGACGGCCTCCCGGGACCGGTTCCCGCTCGACCGGCGGTGCGAGGGGTGGCGTGCCCGACCGCGTGGGCGGCGGGCGGCCGGCGGCCGAGTACGACGCTTCGGCCGTCAGCCGCGCACCGGGTACGTCACTGCCGGGTGTCCATCGACGTCTGCAACGCGCGCCGCGCCTGCTCACGCGCCTCGTCGTTGTTCTCCTGCTTGGTCTTCGCCGGTTGGGTCGCCATGGGAAGGCTCCTTTTCCAGGGCGCGCCGGGCACGCGGGGCGCGACCGGTCGCGTACGGGTTCTGCTGATCGCCTCGGACGCCCTCCGGGATCGCCGGACGGGTGGTCGGGGCAGCGTGAGCCCGGGTCGGTTGACCCTGGAGGCGGGCGGTGTCGGGTTGGGCACCGTCGTACGCATCACAAACCAAGCTATCGTTCAGGTCCACATCCTGTGCCCGATTCCCGCGATACGGAACGGTACGACGCGGTGACCTGCGGTGTCAGCGCGCGAAGAAGTGCCAGCCCAGCCACCACCAGAACCCGAAGAGGCCGATTCGGCCCACCGGGACCCGGCCCACCTCGTACCGCATCACCTGGGCGCAGACGTCACCGAGGGTCGGGATCCGGGAGCCCTCCCGCCGGGCCGCCCACTCCAGGACGGCAACCAGGGCGAAGGCCAGCGCGAACCCGCCGATCGCCAACAACCGAGTCGCGCTCATCGGCGTACCAACGCCCAGAACGCCGCCAACCAGCCGAAGTACGCCGCCGAGCGGAGAAGTTCGTCGGTGAGCAGCGGGTCGGCGAGCCGGGAGAAGGTGGGGAACTCGTCGCCGGACCCGGCCACGAAGGTGGCCCCCTCGAAAACACCAAAAACCGTCACCGGCAGCACCCACCAGACCGTGCCGGGCAGGGGTCGCTCGGGGGGCCGGCGGCGGGGCATCCGGCTGGCGAGTCCGAGCCAGATCAGCACACCACCGGTGGCGAGCGTGAAGAGGTTGGCCGAGAGCGAGAACGAGGGCAACTGCCCGCCGATCAGGGCGAGGAACGCGAGGATCGGTAGGGTAACGATGGGTTTGTCCCAGGGACGCGGCACTTCGACAGCTATTTCCGAGGGCTGCTCCATCTTCCGATTGTGCCCACGGTCACAGAGCGCCGAAAGTCCATTACTCCCCTGACTCGTCCCGGATTTCCGGTTCGACCCTCAGCCGCGCCCGACGCTCACCCGAATCGACCGCCGTCACTCACGAACCGGCCAGGACCCGGTCGAGTTCGGCCCGGATCGCGGCGATCACGTCGGCGGCACCGCCGCGACCGGTGAAGCCGGCGGCCAACCGGTGTCCGCCGCCGCCCAGCGCCACCGCGACCCGGCTCACGTCGACCGCGCCCTTGCTCCGCATCGAGACCGCCCACTCGGTGCCGGCCACCTGCTTGAGCACGCAGCTCACGTCGGCCTCCTCGGTGCAGCGCACCGAGTCGATCAGGGCTTCCAGGACGTACGCCGGCTGTCCGTGCCGGGCCAGGTCGTCGAGGGTGGCCTGGGTCCACACCAGGCCGTTGCCGCCGGCGGCGTCCGGTTCGAGTACGGCCCGACCCAACACGTCACCGTAGAGCCGGACCGCGCCGAACGGCCGGGTGTCGAAGACCCGGCGGGAGATCTCCTCCGGCCGGATCCCGGTGGCGAGCAGGCGGGCCGCCATCTCGTGCACCGCCGGGGTGGTCATCGCGAACCGGAACGAACCGGTGTCGGTGGTGAGGGCGACGTAGAGGCACTCGGCGATGTCCCGGTCGATCGGTACGTCGAGCCGGTCGAGCAGGCCCTCCACCACCACCGAGGTCGCCGCCGCGTACGGGTCGACCAGGTTGATCCGGCCGAACCGGGTGTTGGAGGCGTGGTGGTCGAGCACCACGACCTCACCGGCGGAGTCCAGCCGGCCGGCGAGGTCACCGATCCGGGACACGCTGGCGGCGTCGAAGCAGAGCACCAGATCCGGGTCGGTCCAGGTGTCGGCGGCCGGCACCAGCAGGTCGAGGCCCGGCAGGCCGCGGAACGGCTCGGCCACCCCGGGCGGGCCGGGAAAGGTCGCCTGGAGCTGCCGTACGCCGATCCGGCGCAGGCCGAGCGCACAGCCGAGCATGCTGCCGAGCGCGTCCCCGTCCGGGTTGACGTGGCAGATCAGCAGCACCCGTCCGTCGGCCGGCAGGGCACGTACCGCGGCGACCGCGGCGTCCCAGTCAGCCGTGCTCGGGCCGGCCGGCGGCGACTGCGCGAGCGCCGAGCCGGTCACCGTCGGTCACCGGAGTTTCCGACCGGCTCGTCCTCGTCCTCGTCGTCGTCGTTCTCGTCGTCCTCGTCGATCTTGTACGGCTGCGCGTCTCCGGCGTACGCCGCGTTGGCCGCCCGCCGCTGCACCTCCTCGTCCGCGTTGCGGGCCACGGCGAGCAGGTCGTCGATGTGCTTGACCTGGTCCTGCACGTTGTCCAGGACGAAGGCCAGGGACGGCGAGTGGCGCAGCCCCAGGGCCTTGCCCACGGTGCTGCGCAGCATGCCCTTGGCACTCTCCAGGGCGGCGGCGGTGTTGGCCTGGTCGGTCGCGTCGCCGAGCACGGTGTAGAAGACCGTCGCCTCCCGCAGGTCGGCGGTGATCCGGGCATCGGTGATCGTGATCATGCCGAGCCGGGGATCCTTGATCTGCGTCCGCACCACGGAAGCCACCAGTTCCCGGACACGCTCAGCGTGCCGGCGCACCTTGGCCGGGTCCGACATTTCCGCACCTCCACGGCATACCAACTCCCGGCGCGGACCGGCGGCACGAGGCACCGCCGGCAGCGACCGGCCGACTTTTGAACACTACCCGCGCGGCACGCCGGGGCGCTCCCGGGCGGGGCCGAGGATGGTGACCCCCGGCGGAGCCCTCGGGTACGGACCCACCGACCCCGATCAGTCGTCCTCGCCGTACAGCCGACGCCGTACGGAGAGCAACTCGAGTTCGGGCCGTCCGGCGACCAGCCGCTCGCACCTGTCGAGCACCTCGCCGACGTGGCCGGCGTCGACGGCCACCACCGCGACCGCGATCCGCGACCGCCCGTGCAGGTCGAGCTCACCGACCTCGGCGACCGAGATCTCGAACCGACGCAGGGCCGCCACCACGGGGCGCACGTACGCGCGCTTTGCCTTCAGCGACCGGGAGTCCCCCGGCAGCAATACATCGAATACAGCGGTTCCGGTAAACATCGCCCAGGACCATACCGTCCGGACACCCCGCACGACCAAGGGGTTTACGCCGGTGGGCGTAAACCCCTTGGTCAGTTACGGCTACCGTCAGGCGCGGGGCTTCTCCCGCATCTCGAAGGTCTCGATGATGTCGCCGACCTGGACGTTGTTGTAGCTGCCCAGAGTCAGACCACACTCGAAGCCCTCACGGACCTCGGTGGCATCGTCCTTGAACCGCTTGAGCGAGCTGATCGTGAGGTTGTCCGCCACGACCGCCCCGTCACGCAGCAGGCGGGCCTTGGCGTTACGCCGGATGACCCCCGACCGGACGATACAACCCGAGATGTTACCGATCTTGGAGGACCGGAACACGTCGCGGATCTCCGCGCTGCCGAGCTCGACCTCTTCGAACTCCGGCTTGAGCAGACCCTTGAGCGCCGCGTCGATCTCCTCGATGGCCTGGTAGATCACGGTGTAGTACCGGATCTCCACGCCCTCGCGGTCGGCGATCTCGCGAACCTTGTTCGAGGCCCGCACGTTGAAGCCGATGATCGTCGCCGCCTCGTCCGAAGCGCTCGCCAGCATCACGTTGCTCTCCGTGATGGCACCGACGCCACGGTCGAGGATCTTGAGTTGGACCTCCTCGGGGATGTCCAACTTGAACAGCGCGTCCTCCAGAGCCTCCACCGAACCGGAGACATCGCCCTTGAGGATGAGGTTGAGCGAGGTCTTCTCGCCCTCCTTGATCTGCTCCATGAGCGTCTCGAGGGTGGCCCGGCCACGGGAGTTGGCGAAGCTCGCCGCCCGCCGTCGCGCCTGCCGCTGCTCGGCGATCTGCCGCACCGTACGGTCGTCCGCGGCGGCCAGGAACGTGTCCCCGGCGCTGGGCACCGCGGTCAGACCGAGCACCATCACCGGACGTGCCGGTCCGGCCTCGGCGACCTGCTGGCCGTTCTCGTCGAGCATCGCCCGGACGCGTCCGTGCGCCCCACCGGCGACGATCGAGTCGCCGGCCCGCAGGGTGCCCTTCTGCACCAGCACCGTCGCCACCGCACCACGACCCTTGTCCAGGTGCGCCTCGACCGCGACACCCTGCGCCGGCCCGTCGATCGGAGCGGTGAGCTCCAGCGACGCGTCGGCGGTCAGCAGGATCGCCTCGAGCAGTTCGTCGATGCCGATGCCCGGCTTCGCCGCCACGTTGACGAACATGGTCTCGCCGCCGTACTCCTCGGCGACCAGGCCGTATTCGGTGAGCTGCTGGCGGACCTTGTCCGGGTTGGCCTCCGGCTTGTCGACCTTGTTCACCGCGACCACGATCGGCACGTCGGCCGCCTTGGCGTGGTTGAGCGCCTCGATGGTCTGCGGCATGACGCCGTCGTCGGCCGCGACCACCAGCACCACGATGTCGGTGACCTGGGCACCACGGGCACGCATGGCGGTGAACGCCTCGTGACCCGGGGTGTCGATGAAGGTCAACGCCCGCTCGGAGCCGTCGTGCGGAACCCGCACCTGGTAGGCACCGATGTGCTGGGTGATGCCACCGGCCTCGCCCGCGACCATGTTGGTCTTGCGGATCGCGTCCAGCAGCTTGGTCTTACCGTGGTCGACGTGACCCATGACGGTCACCACCGGCGGCCGGGTGACCAGCCGGTCGGCGTCGATCTCGGCGTCGAGGTCGATGTTGAACTGCGCCAGCAGCGCGCGGTCCTCGTCCTCGGGGCTGACGATCTGCACGTCGAAGCCGAGGTGCTCACCGAGGAGCAGCAGGGTCTCGTCCGAGCAGGACTGGGTCGCGGTGACCATCTCGCCCAGGTTGAACATCTCCTGGACCAGCGAACCGGGGTTGGCGTTGATCCGGTCGGCGAAGTCCGACAGCGAGGCACCGCGCGACAGCCGTACCGCCTGGCCCTGACCTCGGGGGGCACCCGAGCTCATGGTCGGCGCGGACAGGTTGTCGAACTCTTGTCTGCGCTGCTTCTTGGACTTGCGACCACGGGTCGGCTTGCCACCCGGACGCCCGAAGGCACCCGCGGCGCCGCCGCCACGGCCACGACCGCCGCCACCCGGGCGGCCGGCACCAC
Source organism: Micromonospora sp. NPDC050397 (assembly GCF_044901685.1). Lineage (NCBI taxonomy): Bacteria > Bacillati > Actinomycetota > Actinomycetes > Micromonosporales > Micromonosporaceae > Micromonospora > Micromonospora sp. NPDC050397. Next base: position 396,716 of record NZ_JBJDPS010000002.1, on the reverse strand, counting down.
CGGCGCCCGCACCGGCCGGCGCTCCACCACCGGGACCGCCACGGTAACCGCCCCCGCCGGGAGCGCCACCGCCACCGCCCGGACGGAAGCCACCGCCACCGCCGCCGCCACCGGGGCCACCACGGAAGCCACCGCCACCGCCGCCGCCACCGGGACCGCCACGGAAGCCACCGCCACCGCCGCCACCACCGGGACGACCCGCGCCGCCACCGGGACCACCCGGACGGCCGGGGCCGCCACCGGGACGGCCAGGGCGCTGGGTCGGCATCGAGGCCGGACTCGGCCGAGGCGGCATGGAGGCCGGACTCGGTCGGGGCGGCATCGACGCGGGGTTGGGCCGAGGCCCACCCGGCGCCGCCGGACGCTGGCTGCCCGGGGTGATGCCGAACGGGTTGTTACCGCCGCTGCGTGCCGGCGGACGTCCACCGGGACCGGGCCGACCGGGCGTGGGAGCACCCGGGTTCGACGGACGCGCGGCCGGCGAACCCGGACGCGGCGGAACGGCGTTGGGACCCGGCCGCGGACGGCTGGTCTGCGCGCCACCGTCGGCCGGGGGCTCCCGACGAACGGTCTCGCGCTGTTGCTGGCGGGCAGCCTGGGCGGCCTTGACGGCCGCCTCCTGCTCAGCCTTGAGGGCGGCGGCGCGCGCTTCGGCGGCCGCTACCTCAATGTCGTGTGCGCTCGCCGGTTTGGCGGCGGGCGCCTGGGATGCCGCCGGCTGGGGCGGACCGGGAACCGGACCCTTGGGCCGGGCCGGTGGCGCCGTGGGGCGCCGGGGCGGCATGGGCTTGGCGGAAACCCGAGGCTCACCCGGGGCGCTGGGCCCGGGGGTGGGTGCCGGGGTCGCCGGAGGGGCTGGGGTCGCCGGAGCGGCCGGAGCCGGGGAGTTCGACGACGCTACGAACGCGCCACGCAGCCGACGGGCGACGGGCGCCTCGACCGTGCTCGACGCGGACTTGACGAACTCGCCCATTTCCTTCAGCTTGGCGAGAACGGTCTTACTTTCGACCCCGAGCTCTTTTGCCAGCTCGTGTACGCGGGCCTTGCCTGCCACTGCACTCCTCACTCCGAGGTCGTGCGGGCAGCACCCGCAACAACCTCACTCGTGCACTTGAAGCCTGGTCATTTCTGGGACTTCATCGTGTGCTCATGTCGGTCGTCCTACCTTGCTTGCGACCCTCGCCCGGCCGGATTGCCGGACGTAGTGGTTGACGCATTGATGTGCTCGGCCAACGCCCCGGTGTCCGGGACACCGGGAACGCGCAGGGCCCGCCCGAAGGCGCGCCGCCGCTGCGCCAGCGCGAGGCAAGCCGGGTCTTGGTGCAGGTGCGCCCCCCGACCCGGCAGTCTGCGGGCCGGATCAGGTCGGAGATCGTGACCAACCCCGTCGCCGACCGCAATGACCCGCAGCAGCTCCACAGCCGGCGCACGTCGCCGACAGCCCACACAGGTGCGCTCCGGCCACGCGCGTCGTACCACTGGGAAAGTCTACCCCTACCCGGCCGAGATCGCTCCGCCCGGCTCGGTCACGTGATCAGCACCGCCCCGCGCACCGGGCGGGGCCGGACTGGTCACCTGTTCGTTGTCGGGACGGATGTCGATCCGCCAACCGGTCAACCGGGCGGCCAACCGGGCATTCTGCCCTTCCCTGCCGATCGCCAGCGAAAGCTGGAAATCCGGTACGGTCACCCGCGCCGTACGGCTGGCCAGGTCGACCACGTCCACCCGCAACGCCTTGGCCGGCGACAACGCGTTGCCGACGAAGCTCGCCGGATCGTCCGACCAGTCGATGATGTCGATCTTCTCGCCGTGCAGCTCGCTCATCACCGCGCGGACCCGCTGTCCCATCGGCCCGATGCAGGCGCCCTTGGCGTTCACGCCCGGAACGGTGGAGCGGACCGCGATCTTCGTACGGTGACCTGCCTCACGTGCGATCGCCGCGATCTCCACCGTGCCGTCGGCGATCTCCGGCACCTCCAGCGCGAAGAGCTTCTTCACCAGGTTCGGGTGCGAACGGGAGAGGGTGATCTGCGGCCCACGGAAGCCCTTCGCCACGTGCACCACCACGCAGCGCAGCCGCTGGCCGTGCTCGTAGATCTCACCCGGCACCTGCTCCGGTGCGGGCAGCACCGCCTCCAGCTTGCCCAGGTCGACGCTGACGATGCCCTTCTCGGCCCGCCCCTCGTGCGCCTGCACCACGCCGGTGACCAGATCGCCCTCGCGGCCGACGTACTCGCCGAAATGCACCTCGTCGGTCGCCTCCCGCAGCCGCTGGAGGATCACCTGCTTGGCGGTCATCGCGGCGATCCGGCCGAAGTCGTGCGGGGTGTCGTCCCACTCCCGGCCGACGACGCCCTCCTCGTCGATCTCCTGGGCGTAGACCAGGGCCGCCCCGGTCTTGCGGTCGATCTCGACCCGGGCGTGCGTCTCCGCGCCCTCGGTGTGCCGGTAGGCGGTCAGCAACGCGGTCTCGATCGCCGCGAGGATCGTGTCGAACGGGATCTCCCGCTCACGCTCCAGTGCGCGCAGCGCCGCGAGGTCGATGTTCACCTCTCCTCGCCCTCCACATCTTCGTCGTCAGTGTCGTCGGTCTCGGGCAGGTCCCCGTGCAGCGCGCCGGGTCGGTCGTCGTCCTCGGGCTGGTCGTCGTCCTCGTCCTGGTCGTCGTCGAACTCGACCAGGTCCTCGTCGGTCACCTCGTCGAGGCGGTTGAACTCCACCTGGACCCGGCCCGGGCCGAGGTCCGCGTACGCCCACTCGGCGAGACGCCCGTCCAGGTCGAACCGAACCCGCTCGGTGTCGGCGGCGACCACCCGCCCGGTCAGGTGCCGCTCGGCGGACTGCCGGGCGCCCGGCACCGGCTCGGGCGAGCGCTGGTCGGGCGCCGGTTGACCGGTGCCGGTGCCGGTTTGGCCGGTGCCGGTGACGGTTTGGCCGGTGCCGGTGACGGTTTGGCCGGTGCCGGTGACGGTGACCTTGACCAGCCGGCCGACGTTGCGCCGCCAGTGCCGGGGCAGGGTCAGCGGCCGGTCCACCCCGGGCGAGCTGACCTCGAGCTGGTATTCGCCGGCGACCAGGTCACCGCCGGTCTCCTCGGCCAGGTCGAGCGCCGCGGAAATGGCCCGGGAGACCTCGGCCACCGCGTCGAGATTGATACCGCCGTCGCCGTCCACGATGATCCGCACGACGTGCCGGCGGCCCGCGCGGGCGACCGAGACATCCTCCAGGTCGTAGCCGACAGCGGTCACCACCGGCTCGATCACGGCCCGCAGTCGGGCCCGGCGAGCCGTAAGATCACCCCGAGGGCGCTCGACGGGCCGGCGATCGCCAGACCGTCCAGCGGCCGTCGACCGGCTGGCGGCGCGGCCACGCTGCGTCATATCCGCACCCCTTTCCGAATCGTCGGCGGCCCGTCCGGGCAGCCATGCCAGTGCGCCACCGGGCGGAAACACACCCGGCGGCTGCGCAGAGCGTAACGCGCGGGCCGACCGGCGAGCCGGGCGGCGCACCGACCGGGCGCGGCGCTGGTGGCGGCCTTGCCCCCGAGCGGTAGCGCTGATGGTGTTCACTTGCCCGGTGCGGACCGCAGACACGAATCAGTTCAACGGCGTACCGGGGCGGTCCCGGCGCGACATCGTGTGGGGGCTCGGTCTGGTGGCGCTGGCCACCGGAGCCGGGTCGCTCACCGGCTGCAAGCTCTTCGGCAAGGAAGAAGTGCCCCCGCCGCCCGACCCACTCGCCATCCTGGTGACCAACGCGTTCGACCTCGCCACCCGGTACGACGTGGCGGTGGCCGCGTTCCCCGCGCTCGCCGACCGGCTCGGACCGGTGGCGCAGGCGCACCGGGCACACGCGGCCGAACTGGCCCGGGTGAGCCGCACCACACTGCCGAGCGGTGCGCCGACACCCGGCGCGACCGGTGGCACCACGCCCACCGGGGACCAGAAGGCCGCCCTGGCGCTGTTGCGGGCGGCCGAGACCGAGGGGCAGCAGACCATGGCCAAGGCGTGTGCCGAGGCACCGTCGGAACGGGCGGCCCTGCTCGGCACCATCGCCGCGGCCCGCGCCACCCACCTGGAGGTGCTGCGATGAGCGGGGCGCTGGACGCGGCACTCGTCGCCGAGTACGCGGCGATCTTCGCGTACGGGCCGATCGGGGTGCGGCTCAAGGGTGCCTCGGCGACCGAGGCCAAGGCCGCCGAGGCCGCGCACCGGACCCGTCGGGACGCCCTGGTGCTGCTGCTGACCTCGGGCGGGGGCACCGCGCCGGCCGCCTCGGCCAGCTACGAGCTGCCCTTCCCGGTGACCGACGCGGCAGCGGCGATGCGGCTGGCGGTGGAGATCGAGGAGCGTACCGGGGCGGTGTGGCGGGCGGCGCTGGCCCAGACCAACGGGGCGGAACGGAGCCGGGCCCTGGACGCGCTCACCGACTGCGCGGTCCGCGCGACCCGGTGGCGGCGCGGCGCCGGGATCAGCCCGGCCACGGTCGCCTTCCCGGGCCGACCGGCCTGACCTGCCGCGACCGCACCACCGTCGCGCGCCCCGGGGCGCCGTCCCCCGGCGGCCGACTTGCCGATGGCATACCCGGTATACATACTCGTTAGCCGTGTCCATCCGCTACGGCCTACTCGCCCTGCTCCACCGCGGGCCGATGTACGGCTACCAGCTCCGGTCCGCCTTCGAGGAGTCGATCGGCGCCGCCTGGCCGCTGAACATCGGTCAGGTCTACACCACGCTCGGCCGGCTGGTCCGGGACGGACTCGTCCGGGCGCTGCCCGAGCACGACGCCGGGCAGCGGCCGTACCAGATCACCGAGGCCGGGCGGACCGCGCTCGCCTCCTGGTTCGACACCGCCGTCGGCCACGCCGACCGTCCCCGCGACGAGCTGACCATCAAGCTGGCGCTGGCGCTGGCCACGCCCGGGGTGGACATCAACGCGGTGGTACGCAACCAGCGCGCGGCCACCAAACGGGCGCTCCAGGAGTTCGTCCGGCGCAAGGTGCGCGACACCCCGAACCAGAACCTCTCCGGGCGGCTGGTGCTCGACGCCATGATCTTCCAGACCGAGGCGGAGATCCGGTGGCTCGACCACTGCGCCGAGAGCCTGGGCGCCCAGGCCGGGTCCGCGCCCGGGACCGACCAGCAGTGACCACCCGGCCGGCGGGGCGGCGCGGTCGGGCCGGAAATTCGGGGGTGTCTTTTTCCTCGATCGACGGCAGACTGTGCCGATGTCCACTGTGGGTACGCTCATCCGCCGGCTCGGCCATCGACGATGGTTCGCCCGGGCGGTCCGGCTCGTCGTACCGGTGGACCGGCAGCTCGGTCGGCTCACCAGGGGACGGATAGTGGCGCTCGGCATCGCCCCGTCGCTGATCATCACCACCACCGGTCGCCGCTCCGGAGAGCCACGCAGCAACCCGCTGCTCTACGTACGCGACGGGGAGGCGCTGGTGGTGACCGGTTCGAACTGGGGCCAGGCCCACCACCCGGCCTGGTCGCTGAACCTGCTCGCCGACCCGGCCGCCACGGTCACCCTCGACGGCACCACGCTCCCGGTCCGGGGCACCCTGGTCGAGGGCGCGGAACGGGACCGTCTGTGGCAACTGCTGCTGGCCGAGTGGCCGGCTTACCAGACCTACGTGGAGCGCTCCGGTGGCCGCGACATCCGGATCTTCCGACTGACGCCGGCCCGGAGCGCGGACCCGACCCGGACCGAGGGGTCCTGACCGGCGCCCCGGTCAGCCGAGGGGTCCGCCCAGCCCGATCAGCCGACCGACCAGGTAGGTGACCAGGGCCGCCGCCGCGCCGAGGAGCAGTTGTCGTCCGCCGCTCATCCACCAGGGACGGTTGGTGAACCGGGCGACCAGCGCACCGGCGACGAACAGCCCCAGCCCGCCGACGCCGAGTGCCAGCCAGAGGCTGGTGAAGCCGACCAGGTAGGTCAGCAGCGGCACCAGGGCGCCGACCGAGAAACAGACCAGCGACAGGACCGCGGCGGTCCAGGGACTCGGCTGCTCGTCCGGGTCGACACCAAGCTCTTCCCGTACGTGCACCCGCAGTGCCTCTTCGGGGTTGCGGCCCAGCGCGGTCGCGACCTGCTCGGCCAGCTCCCGGGGCAGCCCGCGCTGGACCCAGGCGTCGGCGAGTTCCAGCGCCTCCGCCTCCGGGTGGCGCTCCAGCTCGCGGCGTTCCTTGGCCACCTCGGCGGCCAACTGCTCGTTCTGCGACCGGACGCTGGTGTACTCGCCCAGGCCCATCGAGATGGCGCCCGCCACCAGGCCCGCCACACCGGTCAACACGATCGTGCGGGGCGCGATGCCGCCCCCGCCGACCCCGGCGATCAGGGCGATGTTGGTGACCAGACCATCCATCGCCCCGAAGACGGCCGGCCGCAGCCAGCCACCGGAGACGTCGGCGTGGTGGTCCTCCCGTAGCGCCGCTGGTGCGTCGGTCATGGCAGGGTGAGGATCTCGTGACCGTCCTCGGTGACCAGGATCGTGTGCTCGAACTGGGCGGTCCACCGCCGGTCCTTGGTCACCACGGTCCAGCCGTCGGCCCACATGTCGTACTCGTGGGTGCCGAGGGTGATCATCGGCTCGATGGTGAAGGTCATGCCCGGTTCCATCACGTCGGTCGGCCGGGGGCTGTCGTAGTGCGGCACGTAGAGACCGCTGTGGAAGGTCTCGCCGATGCCGTGGCCGGTGAAGTCGCGCACCACCCCGTAGCCGAACCGGCGGGCGTACGACTCGATCACACGGCCGACCACGTTGATCTGCCGGCCGGGCGCGACCGCCTTGATGCCCCGCATCATCGCCTCGTGGGCCCGCTCGACCAACAGGCGCGCCGGCTCCGCCACCTCACCCACGCAGAAGGTCGCGTCGGTGTCGCCGTGCACGCCGTCGATGAACGCGGTGACGTCGACGTTGATGATGTCGCCGTCCTCCAGCACGGTGGAGTCCGGGATGCCGTGGCAGATGACCTCGTTGAGGCTGGTGCAGCAGGACTTGGGAAAGCCCCGGTAGCCGAGGGTGGACGGGTAGGCGCCGTGGTCCACCAGGAACTCGTGCACCACCCGGTCGATCTCGTCGGTGGTGACGCCCGGCTTGCAGTGCTCACCCGCGAGCTGGGTGGCCTGCGCGGCGAGGCGGCCGGCGACCCGCATCTTCTCGATCGTCTCGGGCGTCTGGACGTGCGACCCGCGCCACTCCCGGGGCCGCTTCTTGCCGACGTACTCCGGTCGCGCGATGTGCGGCGGCACGGGCCGCCACGGCGAGAGCGTGCCTGGGGTGAGTGGCGCACGGACGTTCATTCACCCAGCCTATCGTCGGGCACCGACCCGCTCACCGCGCCCGTGACCCGCGCCACCGTCGTCCGACGACGGCCGCTCCGCCGGTCCCGCGCGCCCGCCGTTCGTCGCGACCCGGGGTACGGCCCGGGGCGGGTGCTCAGGTGGCGAGCCGCCGCCAGAAGGTGACCTCGGTACCCGTCGCCGTACGGTTCACGCTGAGTTCGCCGAGCGACCTGATCAGGGCCAGCCCCCGGCCCCGGAAACCGGGATCGTCCGACTCCCGCCACCGGCCGCTGTCCCGTACGGTCGCCGCCACCACCCCGTCGGCGACCGCCACCTCGACCATGATCGTTCCCTCCGCCGGTGCGACCGGATGCTCGATCGCGTTCGCCGCCGCCTCGGAGACGGCGACGACAAGATCGAAGCTGTCGGCCTCGCCCACCTGGTGCGCGGCGAGGAAGTCCAGCAGCCGCTCGCGCAGCGGACTCAGCTTGGTCGGGTCCGCCGGCAGGCGCAGCACGAGCCGGTCGGGGGTGCTCTGGGCGAGCAGCAGGATCGCCATCTCCTCGGCCCGGGGCCGGCGCGGGGCCTGGACGAACCGCACCTGCACCAGTTCCTCGATCTGCTCCCCGGGCGGCCCGTACGGGACGGCCGCCACCGGTGCGGACGACTCGCCCGCCGCCTGGATCGTCAGACCCCGGGTGTCGAGCGGGCTGACGCCGTCGACCAGGTCGTCGGCCGGGCTCCGGCTGCCGGTGGCGTCGACCGGGTGGCTCACCTCCGGTCGGCCCGGACGCCCGGTCACCAGCCCTCGACGACCCGCCGGGCCGGCCGGACGCCGGGTCCGGGGTGAACCGGATCCGGGAGGAGGTCCGCCCGACGGCGCCGCGACCGGACGGGGCGGGTGGAACAGCAGTCGAGCGCCGGGCGGCAGCACCGTCTCGACCGACCGGTGACCGACCTCCGGGCGGGTCCCGATCGGCGGACCGAGCGGCCGGCGGTACAGCACGTCGACCTGCCCCTCGGGTCCGACGCAGATCGGCGACGGGTGCCCGGCGCTGGCGTAACAGAGCGCGCCGGTACGCGGATCGAACTGGAGACAGAGGGCGATCACGTCCCACCGGTGACGGGCGTTGCCGAACTGCCGGTCGAGCAGGGTGAGGGCGGTCCCGGGTGGTACGCCGGCCAGCAGGTGCGCCAGCAGCGCGGTGCGGAGTTGCCCCATCGCGGCCACGGCGAGCACCCCGGTGTCGAGCACCTCACCGACCACCAGCACAAGTTGCCCATCACGCCGCGTGACTACGTCGTACCAGTCGCCGCCGGCAACGGGATCGATGTCACCAGGTATCCGACGGGCCCCCCGCACCAGGTCGGCATCCCGCCGCCTGCCATCTCCTGCCGGGCCCGAACTCATCTCGCCTCCTGCTCCGGTGGGGTGTAATCGCCCTGCCGCCCGCTCACCGTGTCGGTCCATGTACCCGATCGGGCCAGCGCCGTAACGCTTCGACCGAGGACAGTTGGATCGACTCCCGCTCCGGCGCGACCGACGCGGAATCACGGTGGGTAATGATCGCGGCGGACGCCCCACCGGTAATCACGTTGCCGAACGCCGCCGGCCGCCGCATGCTGGTGGACACACCGACGCACAGCACCCGGCCCGGAACACCGGGCCCCGCGTCGGGTCCTCGGATGACCCGACGTAAGCGACGGCGCGGGACGCGGTCACCTCTCTCACCCGTACGGCGTTCCGCCGTGCCAGCGCCCGTCCCGCGCCGTCGCACCCTTCAACGTCGCTCGACCGCTTCAACGGGTCTCGATTCCCGAGGGGTTGGGAAAGTCGGACAAATCTCTGTTTTTACGCGAACAGTCCCAATCAACGCATGGACGGTGACCCGCTCAGCGTCGTACCGGCCAGCGGCAGCACGCCCAACGGCACCTACTCCTGCACCACCGTCAACTGCACGTACACCTCGGGCCCGCTCTTCTCCGGCCAGGACAGCTTCAGCTACACCGTCCGCGACCCGTCCGGGGCGACCTCGGCCAGCCTGGTCACCGTGACGGTCACCCCGAACGCCGGCACCGGCCTCTCGATCAGCGCGCCGGAGACCGCGATGCTGCCGACGGTCACCATCGGTAGCACCCGGACCGCCGGCACGATCGGCCCGGTGACCGTCACCGACGACCGGGGCGTGTTCTCCGGCAACTGGACCGCGACGGTGTCGATCACCGACTTCACCACCGACGGGGGTGCGTCCTTCCAGACCGTGCCGAACGAGCTGGTCGCGTACGCCTCCGGGCCGCTGCTGCACGCCACCGGGAGCGGCACCTTCATCCCGCAGCCGGGCCCCGCTCGGGGTGCCGCAGACCGCCGCCGGGTGGAGTGGCGGGGTCGGGGGGAACATGGTCTCCTGGGACCCCACCCTCACGGTCGACCTGCCACTGGTCCTGGTGACCGGCAGCTACACCGCGACCGTTACCCACTCCGTGGCCTGAGCCGCGACCGGACGCCCTTGACCGGGACGCGGAACGACGGCGAGCCCGGCCGGGACGCGGGACAACGGCGAGCCCGGCCGGAGGGCGGGACAACGGCGAGCCCGACCGGGGGTCAGACGACGGCGAGCCCGACCACCCAGGTCAGCGCGATGGCTAGGCCGACGCCCAACTCGACCAGCATGGCCAGTCCGGCCGCCTTGAGCGCGTCCTTCGTGGACGGCCAGGCCAGCCTGGAGTCGCCGAGGCGCAGCCGCTCGGCCAACCAGACGCCGAGCACGAAGCCGGCGATCAGGCCCACCACCGGCACCACGAAGAAGCCCACCAGACCGAGTACGCCACCGGCCAGCAGCGTGCTGTTCGGCACCCCGGTCCGTTTCAGGTTGCGCCCCGGCCAGGCGTACTTGATCACGGTGCCGATCAGCGTGAGCGCGGTGGCGATGGCGAGGACCACCCACCTGCCCCAGCCCGCGTCGTCGAAGATCGCCCAGATCAGCACGCCGCCCCAGCAGAGCGGCAGCGCCGGGAGCACAGGCATCAGCACGCCGACGATGCCGGCGACGATGAGCAGCCCGGCGAGGAAGGTGACCAGGGAATCGGTGTCCGTCAGATCCACCCGGTCAGCCTGCCCTACCCGGACCGGTTTCGTGTAGTCGCGCGGTGATCCGCTCAGCCGCCACCGGTGCACCGAAGAACAACCCCTGCCCGGCGTCGCAGCCCAACGCCCGCAGCCGGTCTGCCTGCCCGGCGGTCTCCACCGCCTCCGCCGTCACCGACAGGCCCAGCGCGTGCGCCAACCGGACCAGCGTGTCCACGATCCGCTCGTCGACCAGCGCGAGCGCGTCGGTGGAACGGATTCCCTCGACAAACGGGGCGGCGAGCTTGAGCGCGTGGATCGGCAACCGCCGCAGGTACGCCAGATTGGAGTAACCGGTGCCGAAGTCGTCGATGGCCAGCCGTACGCCGAGCGCGGCCAGCCGGCGCAGCGAACGTACCGGCTCGCCGCCGGTGGCCATCAACGCGCTCTCGGTGATCTCGAGTTGGAGAAGTTCGGGCGGGAAGCCGGTGTCCCGCAACGCCTCGGCGACCATGTCGACCATGCCGGGATCGTTGGCCTGGCGTACGGCCAGGTTGACGCTGACCACGAGCCGCGCGTCGGGAAACTCCCGCCGCCACCGGCTGCCGTACGCGCACGCCTCGCGCAGCACCCACCGGCCGAGCCGGATGATCAGGCCGGTCTCCTCGGCCAGCCCGATGAACTGGTCCGGACCGAGCAGGCCCAGGTCGGGGTGACGCCACCGGACCAGCGCCTCGACCGCCCGCAGCGAGCCGTCGCCCAGCGCGACGATCGGCTGGTAGTCCACGGTGAACTCGCCCCGCTCCAGGGCCGCCGGCAGCACCGCCGCGAGCCCGGCCCGGGCGTTGTCCCGGGCACCCCGCTCCGGGTCGTACACCGCCCAGCGCCCCCGGCCGTCGGCCTTGGCCCAGTACAGGGTGGCGTCGGCGGCCTTCATCAGGTCGGCCGGACGGGTCCCGGCGAGCGCCTCCTCGACCAGGCCGATGCTGGCCGACACCTCCAACTGCTGGTCCCCGACCTGGACCGGCCGGGCCACGGTGGCGAGCGCGACCTCGGCCACCTCGACCACCTCCCGGGAGCCGCTGCTGCCGTCGACCAGGATCACGAACTCGTCGCCGCCCATCCTGGCCACCAGGTGACCACGGGCGGAGACCGACTCGGCGAGCCGCTGGGCGACCACCACCAGCAGCCGGTCGCCGAGGTCGTGGCCGAGGCTGTCGTTGATCGCCTTGAAGCCGTCGAGGTCCAGGAAGCAGAGGCCGACCCGGTCGGTCGGGCTGCCGTGGGCGAAGACCGCCGCCAGCCGGTCGAAGAAGAGGGTCCGGTTCGGCAGCCCGGTCAACGGGTCGTGCAGGGCCTGGAAGCGCAACCGTTGTTGGAGTTCGTACCGCTCGGTGATGTCCTCGACCACCGCCACCACGAACCTGGGTCGGCCGTCGCGGTGCCGGATCAGGGAGAGTGCGAGGTCGGTCCAGACGACCGTGCCGTCCTTGCGGCGGTACCGCCGCTCCGCCCTGGCGGACTCCCGCTTGCCCTCGACCAGTTCCTGGTAGAGCTCGGCGAGCGGAGTGGCGTCCTCGGGATGGCACAGCGCGGTGACCTCGGTGTCGCGCAGTTCGGCGACGGAGTAGCCGAGCATCTCGGCGAACGCCTGGTTGACGTCGACGATCCGACCACCGACATCGGCGATCCCCATCCCCAGCGCCGCCCCGGTGAAGACCGCCCGGAACCGCGCCTCGCTGTCGCGTAGCGCCTGCTCGATCTCGTCCCGCGCCTGCCAGGCCGAACGACTGATCCGTTCCTGCTGGCTGAAGGTCAGCTCGCGCAGGGCCCGGGCGAAGCCGGCCGCCAGGCTGCCCTGCAACCGGGCGACCCGGTGCCGTACGGCGGGCGAGTCGGGTCGCTCCGGCAGCACCGCGTTGGCGAACCCGGTGCCGAGGGCACGGACCGACCAGTCGAGCATGGCCGGCTCGGTGAGGTGGACCGCGACCAGCGCTTGGCCGACGTCGCCGGCCGGATCCGCGCTGAACGGTTCGGCGAGCAGCGCCTGTGCCAGCCGGGCCGTGTGCACCGCCAGCAGCCGCTCGGTCTCGGCCGAACTCATCGGCACGAAGCCGAGCCGGGCCATCGCACCGGCCCACTGTCGTGCGTACCGCTGCACACCGGCCCGGCTGAACTCCTCGCCGGTCACCGGTGGGACGGGCGCCGGCACGGCTAGCCGCCGAGTGCGTCGGAGCGGTCCACCCGGTCGCCGGCACGGGCCGACGTGGCGTCCAGAGTGGACGGTTGGACCTCCGGGCGAAGTTCGTCAGGCAGTTGCATGGTCCGCCTCAGCTCGTAACGCCGGTACGCCGACCGGCCCGGTAGAGCCATCGAGCATACGCGTGACCGGAGCACCCGGGGCCCCACCGTGAGTCGATACGTCCGACCCTTCGGCCCCTGTTGCGCCGCCTGTCGTCCGACCGCCGGCCCGCCGGCTGTCCGACCGGATCCACCGCCCCACCCGACCGGTTCCGGTGGCGCTACTCGAACGCTCCCACGGTGCTACTCGGCAGCTTCCAGCATCAGCGCGATGCCCTGGCCGACCCCGATGCACATGGTGCAGAGTGCCCGTCGGGCGCCACGGTGGCGCAGCTCCAGGGCGGCGGTCAACGCGAGCCGGGCGCCACTGGCACCGAGCGGGTGCCCGAGCGCGATCGCGCCGCCGTTCGGGTTGACGTGCTCGGCGTCCTCCGGCAGCCCGAGCTCGCGCAGCACCGCCACCGCCTGGGCGGCGAACGCCTCGTTGAGCTCGACCACGTCGACCTCGCCCATGGTCAGCCCGAGCCGGTCCAGCAGCCGCCCGGTGGCGGGCACCGGGCCCATCCCCATCACCCGTGGCGGCACCCCGGCCGCGGCCGATCCGGTGATCCGGGCCAGCGGGGTGAGGCCGTGGCGACGTACCGCCTCGGCGCTGGCGACCAGCACGGCGGCGGCACCGTCGTTCACACCGGAGGAGTTGCCGGCGGTCACCGTGCCGCCGTCGCGGAACGGCGTCGGCAGCGCGGCCAGCCGTTCCATCGACGTCTCCCGGGGATGCTCGTCGAGCGCGACCAGCTTCGTCTCCCGGCGACCGGCCGGCACCTCGATCGGCGCGATCTCCTCGGCCAGCCGGCCACTGGCCTGCGCCCGGGCAGCCCGCTGCTGGGAGCGGAACGCGAAGGCGTCCTGGGCGGCACGGTCGACACCGTACTCGGCGGCCACGTTCTCGGCGGTCTCCGGCATCGCGTCGGTGCCCCAGCCGCGCTGCATCAGCGGATTGACGAACCGCCAGCCGAGGGTGGTGTCGTAGATCTCCGCCGTACGGGCGAAGGGGGTGGTCGCCTTCGGCTGCACGAACGGCGCCCGGCTCATGCTCTCCACCCCACCGGCCACCACCAGATCGGCCTGGCCGGCGATGATGGCGCGGGCGGCGGTGCCGACCGCGTCCAGGCCCGACCCGCAGAGCCGGTTGACCGTGGTGCCCGGCACGCTCTCCGGCAGCCCGGCCAGCAGGCCCGCCATCCGGGCGACGTTGCGGTTGTCCTCACCCGCCTGGTTGGCGCAGCCGAGCACCACGTCGTCCACCGCCGCCCAGTCGACGGCCGGGTGGCGGGCCACGAGTTCCCGGATCACGTGCGCCGCGAGGTCGTCGGGGCGTACCCCGGCGAGCGCGCCCGCGTAACGGCCGATGGGGGTACGGACGCCGGAGACGAGGTATGCCGCTGTCACGTCCGGCAGCATAACCACTCCCGCCGCGCGCACTCCGGGCCTGCCGTCGCCCGGCCTCGGGGCACCGGCGACGGCCACTCCGGTCGCCGGGATAGTTTGTCCCCATGCGCCGGACCCTGGTCGCGCACGGAGCCGTGGCCTGCGTCCTGTCGGGCACGGTCACCGTGAGCCTCGCCGTTGTCGTCGGCCCGACGTCCGCGCTCACCGGGTACGTCAGCGAGGCCGGTGTGGGGGCCGGCGCGTACGCGACCGCGTACCGGTTGGGGGTTTTCGGGGTGGCCCTCGGCCTGCTGCTCCTCGCCGCCGCCCTGCCCCGCACGGTGTGGCCGGCGGCGGCGCTGCTCGCCGCCGGGGCGGCCGGCACCGGGCTCTCCGCCTCGGTCACCTGCAGCGCCGGGTGCCCGCTGCCGCCGTTCGAACAGACCACCGCCGCGGACCTGGTGCACGGTGGCGCGAGCATCGCCGCCGTCGCGTGTGTGGTCTTCGCCATGCTCGCCGTCGCCTGGTCGACCGGTGCCGCGCCGCTGCTGCGCCGGCTCGGTCTGGTCGGCGCCGTCGTGGCGTTCCCGCTCTCCGCGACGATCGGGCTGGCCATGCTGTTCGTCGGCCGGTCGACCCTGGTGGGCATCGTCGAACGGGCACTGCTCGGGGTGATCGCGCTCTGGCTGGTCGCCAGCACACTCGCAGCCGCCTTCGCCCCCGCCAAGGAGTAAGGAAGGGCCCCTTGTTATCGCTTTTGGTAGAGGAAGGGGCCCTTCCTAACCTCCGTCGGCGGTGAGCGGCACGTCCGTCGGCGGGGGTGAGCGGGGTCAGCCTCGGCCGGTGGTTCGGCGGCCACGCCGGGAGAGCGAGTCGAGGATGACCGCGGCCAGCAGCACCCCGGCCGTGATCATGAAACGCACCGACGAGTTGAGCTGGAGCAGGAACATGCCCGAGGTGATCGACCCGAGCACCAGGGCACCGAGCAGCGCACCGTAGGTCGATCCCCGTCCGCCGAAGAGGCTCACCCCGCCGATGACGGCGGCGGCGATGGCGATCAGCAGGGTGTCGGCGGCGCCGGTGGACTGGCCGGCGGCGAACCCGCGCGAGGCGGTCAGCACGCCGCCGAACGCGGCGAAGGCGGAGGCGAGCGCGAACACCGAGATCCGGATCAGGGGGACGTTGATGCCGGCCCGGCGGGCGGCCTCGACATTGCCGCCGACGGCGAAGATGCTCCGGCCGTAGCGGGTCCGGCGCAGCACCAGGTCGACCAGAACCACCAACCCCACAAAGATCAACAACGCCACCGGTACGCCCTGCCAGGCGTTGAGCACACCCACGGCGGCAAAAACCAGCACCGCCAGCCCGAGTACCCGCAGCAGTGACGCGAGCGGGCCCCGGGTCGGCAGTCCGGCCGAAATCCGCCGTCGGCTGTCGACCAGGACTGCCGCCGCGTACACGACAACCGCCGCCGCGCCGATCACCCATCCGGAGACGTCGTCCAGGTTGGTGTGGGTCAATCCGCCGATGAACCCGGTGTACGGGAGGTTGATCGTCCCCTCCGGGCTGAGCAGCAGGAGTTGGAGTCCCTGCCAGCCGATGTTCCCGGCCAGGGTGACGATGAACGCGGGCACCCCGATCCGGGCGAAGATCGTGCCCTGGAAGATGCCGATCGCGATGCCGAACAGGATCGCGACGATCATGGCGGCGACGTCGCCCCAACTGTTGCGCACACTCAGTACGGCCAGCAGCGCCGCAGCCGCCCCGGCCACCGAACCGACCGACAGGTCGATCTCGCCGAGCAGCAGGACCAGCACGATGCCGACACTGATCGTCCCGGTGGCGGCGATCTGGAGCGCCAGGTTGGAGAGGTTCTGCGGGCTGAGGAAGGCGTCGTTGAGCGACTGGAACACCGCCCAGATGATGATCAGCCCGATCACCACCGGCCAGGCGCCGAGTTCCCCACCGCGCAACCGTCGCCGGAGGATGTCCAGCGGCCCCTTTGCCCCCCGGTCGGCCGGATGTTGCAGGCCGTCTCCGGCGGGCGGCTCCGGGCTCGTGGTCGCCGTACTCATGCCGAGACCTCCCGCCGTGTCACGTCCGCTCCTCCGGGTCCGGGGAGCCGGCACCACCGTCCGCCCCGCCCGGCCCCGCCCCGCCCGAGCCCCCCGAGCCCCCCGAGGAGCCCGGCGAACCGCCCGGACCGCCCGGACCGCCCGGACCAGCCGAGCCACCCGAACCGGCCGAACCACCCGAGGAGCCCGGTGAACCGGCCGAACCGCCAGAACCGCCCGGACCAGGCGAGCCGCTCGAACCAGGCGGGGCGCCAGAAGAGGGCGGGGCGATGGGGTCGGTCGGACCGACCGGGCTGGCACCGGGTTCGGGCGGGCCGGCCAGCCCGCCACCGCCGGTCTCGGCGGAACGGGCCCGGCGTCGGGTGACCGCGTTGTCGAGCGCCCCGGTGATCGCCTGGACGATCTCCTCCTGGCTGGTCCGCCGCTGGTCGAACACCCCGGCGTTGCGGCCGAGCCGCAACACCGCCACCCGGTCCGCGACCGCCTTCACGTCGGCCAGGTTGTGGCTGATCAGGAGTACGCCGAGGCCCCGTTGCCGGAGCCGTTCGATCAGGTCCAGCACCTCGGCCGTCTGCGCCACGCCGAGCGCGGCGGTGGGCTCGTCGAGCAGCACCAGCTTCGGTTCGCCGAGCAGCGACCGGGCGATGGCCACGGACTGCCGCTGACCGCCGGAGAGCCCCGCCGCCGGCAGCCGTACCGACGGGATCTTGACCGAGAGGCTGACCAGCAACTCCCTGGCCCGCCGCTCCATCCCGATCTCGTCGATCACGAGGCTGCGGGTCAGTTCCCGGCCGAGGAAGAGGTTGGCGACCACGTCGAGGTTGTCGCAGAGCGCCAGGTCCTGGTAGACGGTGGCGATGCCGAGCGCGGTGGCGTCACTCGGCTTGCCGATCTGCGCCGGCCGACCCTGCCAGCGGATCTCGCCGCTGTCGGCCGGGTTCACCCCGGCGATCACCTTGATCAGCGTCGATTTGCCCGCGCCGTTGTCACCGACCAGCGCGACCACCTCGCCCGGGTAGACCTCGAGCGAGACGTCGGCGAGCGCCTCCACCGCGCCGAACCGCTTGGAGATGCCGGACAACGCGAGCACCGGTGTGTCGGCCACCGCCCCTCACCCCGTTTCAGTTCAGGAGTCGCCTGCGGAAGATCAGGAGTTACCGGTTCGACCGTCGACGGCGCCGCACCGGGGCGGTACGCGGTCTCGCCGGCCGCCGTACGGTCAGGAGATGCCGGCGGCGGCGCAGGGTTGGGCGAAGGCCCCCGTGCAGATCTGCGCCGCGGTGTAGAACCCGTCCTTGATCACGGTGTCCTTGATGTTGCTCTTGGTCACCGCGACCGGTTCCAGCAGTACCGAGGTGACGTCCTTGGTCCCGTTGTTGCGCATGGTGGTCGACTGCGCGGTGAAGTCCTTGCCGGTCGCCGCGTCGATCGCCATCTGGCCGGCGACGTCCGCCTCGGGTTTGATCGACTTGAAGACCGTCATGAACTGGTCACCGGAGACGATCCGTTGGATGCCCGCGAGTTCCGCGTCCTGCCCGGTCACCGGCGGCAGCGGGGTACCGAATCCGGCCCCCTTCATGGAGGCGATCGCGCCGCCGGCCATGCCGTCGTTCGCCGCGTACACCCCGATCACCCGGTCCCGCCCGATCGCCGTGATCGCCTGGTCCATCTCCTGCTGGGCCCGGTCCGGGGACCAGTCCGGGGTGTCGAACTCGTTGCCGATGTTGACCTTCCCGTCCAGCACCGAGTGCGCGCCGGCCTTGAAGTCGGCCGCGTTCGGGTCGGTCGGCGAACCGTTGATCATGACAATGTCGCCGCGCTTCGGGTCCTGCCCGTTGGCGCTCAACTGGTCCAGCAGGGCCTGACCCTGCACCATGCCGACCCGGCGGTTGTCAAACGAGACGTAGAAGCTGACCGGCCCGGAGGCGAGCCGGTCGTACGCGACCACCGGGACCTTCTGGGCCTGCGCGTTGCTGACGATCGCACCGGCCGCCTTCGCGTCGACCGCGTCCAGGATCATCACCTTGATGCCCTGGGTCAGCATCGCCTCGGCCTGCGCCTGCTGCTTGGCCGGATCCTGGTCGGCGTTCTGGTAGAGCACCTGGCACTTCGGGCAGAGTTCGCTGATCTTGGACTGGATCAGCGGCCGGTCGAAGGTCTCGTACCGAGTGGTCTTGGATTCGGGCAGCAGCAGGCCGACCTTGAAGCCGTCGTTGACATTCGCGTTGCCGGTCGAGGTGCCGCTCCCGCCGTTGTTGTCGTCTCCCCCGCAACCGGCGACCGCGAGCCCGGCCACGAGCAGCGCGCTGGTCACGCGCACGGCAGCACGAAATCTCGTTGACACGTTCGACCTCCTGGCCTAGCCGCCCCCGCTCACGCGACACCACCGCAGCGGATTCACGTTTGCCCTGGTTGTCAGCTTGGCGGAACTAAGCGCTCTTTGGAGCTGCTTTGCCAGCATCCGCCCGTTGACCAGGCGGGTCGCCGCGACAGCAGGCAGAAGGCACGAGGGCCCGAGGTCACGAGGACACGACGGCACGAGGACACGAGGGCGGGCGACGTCGGCGGACGCCGGGATGCCGGTCAGAACAGGATGGTGGCGAACGTACCGACCGGGCGGAAGCCGCAGCGCTCGTACACCCGGCGGGCCGGCACGTTGTAGTCGTTGACGTAGAGGCTGACCGTCGGCGCGACCCGGGTCAGCGCGTCCGCCACCACCGCCGCCATCGCGGCGGCGGCCATCCCCCGCCCGCGCCACCCCGGCGCCACCCAGACCCCCTGGATCTGCGCGGTGCGCCGGGTGACAACCGCCAGTTCGGCCTTGAACACCACCTGGCCGTCCACGAACCGGGCGTACGCGCGCCGGGCCCGGACCAGGTCGGCCACCCGGCGGCGGTAGCTGCGGCCACCGTCCTCGGCCAGCGGCGAGACGCCCACCTCCTCGGTGTACATCGCCACCGCCGCCGGGAAGAGCAGGTCCACCTCACCCGGGCGGACCGGGCGCACGTCCGGGTCGGGCGCGATCGGCGGCGTCGCCCCGGTCGCCAGCAACGGCTGGTTCGGCCGTACGTCACGAGCCGGTCCCCAGTGTGTGGAGAGCCGGTCCCAGAGGCCGAGCACCTCTTCGGCCCGCCCGACGATCGACGAGCAGAACCGCTCCTCGGCGGCGAGCAGTTCGGCGAAGGCGGCGATCGCCGGTGGGCTGGCCCGGACCGGGGTGAGCTGACCGCCGACCCAGCACATCGACTCGATCTCGCGCGCGCTGCCGTAGCCGTAGACCCGTCCGTCCGCGCGCCACCAGGACAACCCGTGCGCGGCGATCCGCTCGGCCACCTGGGCAGCCGCGTACGGTTCGAGGTCGAGCAACCGTTCGACGGTGCCTCGCTCGGCCTCGCCGAGTTGCCGTACCGGAACCATCAGCACACCTACCAGCGTGCCAGACGAGCGACCGGCGGCGCGGGGCGACGTCCACCCCGGTGGATGAGCCTCCACCGCGCCGGTCAGCCCACGGCCACCGCCTCGGCGGCCGGTTGACCCGGCCGGCTGCGCGCCGCCCAGCGGACCACCGCCGGCTGCGCCGCCCCGAGCAGGACGAAGAGCACGGCGAGCACCAGCCAACCGGGCGCGCCCCAGCCCACCGCGAGCGTGGTCACCAGCACCGGGGCCAGCATCCCGCCGAGTTGCATGCCCATCCCGTACGCGCCCTGGTACTGGCCCTGTGCGTGGGCCGGCGCCAGCCCGAAGGAGATGCCCCAGCCGGCGGCCGAGTGCCACAACTCCCCGATCACGTGCACCAGCGCTCCCGCCACCAGCAGCGTCACCGCGACCGGGGTCGGCCCGGCACCGCTGGCCGCGTAGAGCAGGCAGGCGGCCCCGATGGCGAGTCCGGCCCGACGGGCGGCGCGGGCGGCTCCGGTCAGCGCTTCGGTGCCGCGCGAGGCGCGTACCTGGAACAGCACGATCACCGTGGTGTTCACCAGCAGCAGCACCGAGATCAGCCAGCGGGGCGCGTCGGTGTGCTGCGCGATCCAGAGCGGCAGCGCGATGTTGAGCAGCCCGAAGTGCATCGACATCAGCCCGTCCAGCACGGTGAAGGCCAGGAAGGGGCGGTCGCGCAGGGCGATCAGGCGGGGCCCGTGCCCCGGCCCGGCGACCGGTGGGATCGGCGCCATCGGGATCAGGATCAGGGCGGCGACCGCCAGCGTGGCCGCGTTGATCCCGATCAGGGTCACGTACGCGGCGCGGGTGTCGGCGGCGAGCCCGACCCCGGCGAGCACGGTGCCGATCGAGATGCCGACGTTGGTGGTGGCCCGCAGGTAGGCCCGGGTGCGTACGCGCTGGTCCGGCGGTACGGCACCGGCGATCACCGCGCCCCGCGCGCCCCGGAAGGCGGCGTCGCTCAGTGCGGTGGCGACGCCGACGGCGAGGAACTGCGGGAAGGAGCGGACCGCGATCAGTGCCCCGGTGAACCCGGCCGAGGCGAGCAGGCCGAGCAACTGGGTGCCGCGCGGGCCGTACCGGTCGGCGAGGTAACCCATCGGCGCGCTCGCGACCAGGCTGACCAGCGCGGTCACGGTGAGGCCGAGCCCGACCTGGGCCACGCTCAGCCCTACCGAGCGGGTCAGGAAGAGGGCGCTCGCGGTCAGCCAGATGCCCCGGCCGACCGTCTGGACCAGGGTGGAGACGGCGAGGATCCGGCCCGCCCCGGGCTCCGGCAGAAATCGCGTCAGCATGACCCCCACCTAACCGTACAGACGTACGGTTTGTCGCCCGAGTATTGCCGGTCTCACGCACCCGAACTACCGAGACTTGTCGGCGACGCATTGCCGATATATCGTCGACACATCAGCGATAGTGCTAGAAGGAGTTGAGATGAGTTTCCACCGAAGAATGCGTGCCATGCACGAAGAGTCACGAATGCGTGGTTTCGGCTTCCCACCGATCCCGCCGGGCGGCTTCGGCTTCGGCCCACCCGGTCACGGCCACGGCAGGGGACGCGGCCGGGGCCGTGGACGCCGCCCGAACGTACGGGCCGCCGTACTGGCCCTGCTCACCGAGCGGCCGATGCACGGCTACGAGATGATCCAGGAGTTGGACTCCCGTACCGGCGGGGCGTGGCGCCCCAGCCCCGGCTCGATCTACCCGACCCTGCAACTGCTGGAGGACGAGGGCCTGATCGTCGCCACCCCGGCCGAGGCCGGCGGCGGACGCAAGCGGTTCGGCCTCACCGAGACCGGCCGGGCGGAGGCGACCGAGGCAGCCCAGACCCCGCCCTGGGAGGAGTTCGCCGAGAACACCATCAATAGCTGGCAGGAGATCCGCGACGCCGGCTTCCAGGCGATGAACGCCCTCCGCCAGGTGATGGTCAACGGCACCGACGACCAGCGCGAACGCGCCGCCCAGGTGCTGGAGGAGACCCGCCGCAAGCTCTACGCCATCCTCGCCGAAACCGAGTGACCCCCGAGCACCGGCAGCGCCTACGACAGCCAACACAGAAGGGCGTCCCCACCACCCGGCGGGGACGCCCTTCTGCTCAGCACGAGAGGCGCCCCCACCACCCGGGGACGCCTCTCGCCCAACTCAGAAAGGTTTGTCGGGGCAGCGTGCCCACGACGGGATCAAGCCTGACCGCCCAGAGTGGGCACGCTGCCCCGACAAACCACCAGCTCAGTGAACCGTAACCGTAGGACCCGTGATCACGTCACGCAGCTCCTCCGGCAACTCCGCACCCATCTCGTCCGCCAACCGCAGCGCCTCTTCGATCAGCGTCTCGACGATCTGCCCCTCCGGCACGGTCTTGATCACCTGACCGCGTACGAAGATCTGGCCCTTGCCGTTGCCCGACGCGACGCCGAGGTCCGCCTCGCGCGCCTCGCCCGGTCCGTTGACCACGCAGCCCATCACGGCCACCCGCAGCGGCACCGGCAGCCCTTCGAGACCGGCGGTGACCTCCTCGGCCAGCTTGTAGACATCGACCTGGGCCCGCCCACAGGACGGGCAGGAGACGATCTCCAGGCCGCGCTCGCGCAGCCCCAGCGACTCCAGGATCTGGTTGCCGACCTTGATCTCCTCGACCGGCGGCGCGGAGAGCGAGACCCGGATGGTGTCGCCGATCCCCTCGGCCAGCAGCGCGCCGAAGGCGACCGCCGACTTGATCGTGCCCTGGAACGCCGGACCGGCCTCGGTCACGCCCAGGTGCAGCGGGTAGTCGCACTGCTCGGCCAACTGCCGGTACGCCCGGATCATCACCACCGGGTCGTTGTGCTTGACCGAGATCTTGATGTCGCGGAAGCCGTGCTCCTCGAAGAGCGAGCACTCCCAGAGCGCGGACTCGACCAGCGCCTCGGCGGTGGCCTTGCCGTACTTGCTGAGCAGGCGCTTGTCCAGCGATCCGGCGTTGACCCCGATCCGGATCGGCACCCGGGCGGCCTCGGCGGCGCGGGCGATCTCGGCCACCTTGTCATCGAACTGGCGGATGTTGCCCGGGTTGACCCGGACCGCCGCACAGCCGGCGTCGATCGCGGCGAAGACGTACTTGGGCTGGAAGTGGATGTCCGCGATCACCGGGATCTGGGACTTCTTGGCGATTGCCGGCAACGCCTCGACGTCGTCCTGGGACGGCACCGCTACCCGGACGATCTGGCAACCGGAGGCGGTCAGCTCGGCGATCTGTTGCAGGGTCGCGTTCACGTCGGAGGTCAGGGTCGTCGTCATCGACTGGACCGAGACCGGGGCGCCGCCGCCGACCGGCACCGAGCCGACCATGATCTGGCGGCTCAGCCGGCGGGTCGCGAGCGGCGGCGGAGGTACGGCCGGCATTCCGAGACTGACAGCGGTCACAGGACACTCACCTTGAGAAGAGCGTGATCGGATTTACCACGTCCGCGGTGACGGTGAGCAGCGTGAACGCGCCACCGATCAGGATCACCACGTACGTTACGGGCATCAGCTTGAAATAGTCGACGCGGCCCGGGTCGGGGCGGCCGAGTCGGGTGAAAATCCAGGTCCGGACCCGCTCGAACCAGGCGATGGCGATGTGTCCGCCGTCCAGCGGCAGCAGCGGCAGCAGGTTGAAGATGCCGACAAAGAAGTTCAGCGAGATGAAGATCAGGACCAGGAACTCCGCGACGCCGTTGGCCAGCGCCTCGCCGCCGAGCCGGCTCGCCCCGACCACGCTGATCGGGGTGTCGGCGTCCCGCTCACCGCCGGTGATCGCCGTCCAGAGCGCCGGCACCTTCTCCGGGATGCGCTGCAACGCGTGCAGCGTGTTGACCGCCATCTCGCCGGTGTAGTCGGCGGTCGCGCCGAACGCGCCGACCGCGCTGTACTTGATCATGCCCGGGGTCTGGATGTCGACGGCGACACCGAGTGCGGAGACGGCGGAGAGCGCACCGGACGGGTTGTCGAGCGGTGGGCGCTGCACCGACGCGAGCTGGACCACGGCCTGCTGCGGGTTGCCGTCACGCTGGTAGTCGATGGTGGCCGGGGCGTTGGCCGGCGTACGCCGGACCGCGTCGAGCACCTGACCCCAGGTGGCCACCGGCGTGCCGTTCACCGCGGTGATCCGGTCCCCGGTACGGAGTTGCGCCTGCACGGCCGGGCTCGGCGGATCGTTGGGCGTGCAGGCCCGCTGCACGTTCTCCACCACGACACAGTCGGTCAGGGTGATCACCGCCGGCTCCTGCCGGACCTGCGCCTCGGTGGCGGGAAAGTCGGGGTTGGGCAGGCCCATGAAGATCGCGGCGAACCAGAGGGCGACGATCGCCAGCAGGAAGTGCGTGACCGAGCCCGCGCCCATCACGATCGTCCGCTTCCACACCGGGTACCGCCACATCGCCCGCGGCTCGTCGGCCGGGTCGACGTCGTCGTCCTGCGGCGTCATTCCGACGATCTTGCAGAAGCCGCCGAGCGGGATCGCCTTGAGGCCGTACTCGGTCTCACCCCGCCGGAAGGACCAGACGGTCGGGCCGAAGCCGACGAAGTAGCGGGTGACCTTCATTCCGAAGAGCTTGGCCGTCAGCATGTGTCCGGCCTCGTGCAGGCTCACCGAGATGAGAATCCCCAGGGCAATGATCACGACCCCGAGCAGGTACAGCATCAAGCTCCCTTCACCGACATCTCGATGATCTTCTGGGCGTGCTCCCGCGCCCACGACTCCGCCGCGAGCACTTCCTCGACGGTACCCGGTTCACTCAGCTCTGGAGCCGCCTCCAGGACCCGTTCCAACGTGTCGACGATGCCGAGGAACGGTAGCCTGCCGGCCACGAACGCGGCCACGCACTCCTCGTTCGCCGCGTTGTAGATCGCCGGCCGCCCCCGGCCGGCGAGCCCGGCCTGCTTGGCGAGCCGGACCGCGGGAAAGGCAGCGTCGTCCAGCGGCGCGAACTCCCAGCGGTGGCTGGCGGTCCAGTCGACCGCGGCGGCGGCTTCCGGCACCCGGTCCGGCCAGCCCAGCGCGAGCGCGATCGGCAGCCGCATGTCCGGCGGACTCGCCTGGGCGATGGTGGAGCCGTCGACGAACTCGACCATCGAGTGGATCACCGACTGCGGGTGCACCATCACCTGGATGTCCGCGTACGGCACGTCGAACAGCTCGTGCGCCTCGATCACCTCGAGCGCCTTGTTGACCAG
This sequence comes from Micromonospora sp. NPDC050397, assembly GCF_044901685.1. Classification (NCBI taxonomy): domain Bacteria; kingdom Bacillati; phylum Actinomycetota; class Actinomycetes; order Micromonosporales; family Micromonosporaceae; genus Micromonospora; species Micromonospora sp. NPDC050397. The sequence continues at coordinate 371,927 of NZ_JBJDPS010000002.1, read as the reverse complement.
CGTGGCGCTGTTGATCGTGACCACCGGTCCCATGTTCCAGGTCGGGTGGGCCAGTGCCTGCTCCGGCGTGACGTCGGTCAACTCGTCCCGACGGCGGCCCCGGAACGGTCCGCCACTGGCGGTGAGCACCAGCCGGCGCACCTCGGCCCGGCTGCCCGAGCGCAGGCACTGGGCCAGGGCCGAGTGCTCGGAGTCGACCGGGACGATCTGACCGGGCCGGGTGACCGCGCCCCGGACGATCGCGCCACCGGCGACCAGCGACTCCTTGTTGGCCAGGGCGAGCGTACGTCCGGCCCGCAGCGCCGCCAGGGTCGGCGCGAGCCCGAGCGACCCGACGACCCCGTTGAGCACCACGTCGGCCGGCCACTGCGCCAACTCGGTCATCGCCGACGGGCCGGCGAGGATCTTCGGGATCCGGAACCCGCCGCTGGGGTAGCCGCGCTTGGCGGCCTCGGCGTAGAAGGCGAGTTGCAGGTCCTGGGCGGCCGATGCCTTGGCCACCCCGACCGCCTCGACCCCGAACTCCAGCGCCTGGGCGGCGAGTTCGGCGACGTTGCCGCCACCCGCGCCGAGCGCCACCACCCGGAAAAGGTCCGGATTACGTCGGGCGATGTCGATGGCCTGGGTGCCGATCGACCCGGTCGAGCCGAGCAGGACGATGTCACGCGGAACGCTCACCCGGACATTCTCCCTGAACCACGCCAACTACCGGACACCGAGCCTCATGCCCGCCGCTGACCTGCCCAAGCGGTCCCGCCGACCAGGCCGCCGCCAGCCGGAGCGGCGCGGACGAATCCCGTGCCGGCGCGCTGGATCAAGAGCGCTGGCGGATCAAGAGCGCTGGCGGATCAAGCGCTCGTGCCAGCGCCGCACCACGGCCGTCGCCCGCGCCGGATCGGTCAGCGGGAGCCCGGACGAGGCCCCGAGCCAGCGGCTGACCTCCTCCAGGGAGTAGATCTCGAAGACCCGGGCGAGGTCGGCCGGCTCCTCGGTCCAGTCCCGGACGACCAGCCGCTCGGTCTCGTAGGCGACGGCAACCGTCATGACCGTCGACCCTAACCGGATCCCGCTTCATGATCACGAAGAGTTCGGCTCGCCATGGCCGGCCGAACTCTTCGTGGTCATGAAGCGGACTCGCGCAGGCCGAAGCGGCGGTGCAGCCGGGCCAGCGGGGCCGGCGCCCACCAGTTCCAGCGGCCGAGCAGGCGCATGGTCGCCGGCACCAGCAGCGCCCGTACCAGGGTCGCGTCCACCACGATCGCCACGATCATGCCGACGCCGATCAACTTGATGAAGGTGGTGCCGCCGGTGGCAAAACCGGCCACCACCACGACCAGCAGCAGTGCGGCGGCGGTGATGATCCGACCGGTGTGCTGGAGACCGGCGGCCACCGCGGCTGTGTTGTCGCCGGTGGCCTCCCACTCCTCCCGCACCCGGGAGAGCAGGAACACCTCGTAGTCGGTGGCCAGCCCGAAGAGTACGGCCAGCATCAGGATCGGGTTGCTCGGCTCGATGAAGCCGGTCGGGGTGAACCGCAGCCAGTCGGCCAGGTGACCGTCCTGGAAGATCCAGACAACGACGCCGAACGAGGCGCCGATCGAGACCAGGTTCATCACCACCGCCTTGATCGGCAGCACCACCGACCCGAAGGCTAGAAAGAGCAGCACCAGGGTGGCCGCCGCCATGATCGCCGCCATCCAGGGCAGCCTCGTACCCAGGCTGTGCAGCAGGTCGGCGTCGACCGCCGGCCTGCCCCCGACCAGCACCTCGGCTCCGGCCGGTCCGGGCAGCCGGCGCAGCTCGCGGACCGCCGTCCGCGCGGTGTCGTCGTTCGGCTCGCCCCGGTACGTGACCGACAGCAGCGTGTGCTCACCTCGACTGGCGGCCACCGTCACCCCGGTCACCCCGGGCACCCGCCCCACCTCGGCGGCGAAGCCCTGCGCCGCCCCGGCCGGCACCCCCGATACGAGCACCTGGATCGGGTTCGCGTTGCCGCCCGGGAACTCCGCCGCGATCCGCTCGGTCACCACCCGGGGCTCCGCGTCGGCCGGCAGCACCCGCTCGTCGATCCCGCCGAACCTGATCCCGAGGAACGGGGCGGCCAGGACGGCCAGCACCACCAGCACCCCGACCAGGTAGGGCAGCGGCCGGCGCATGACGCTGCGGGCGAGCCGCGCCCAACCACCGCCCGCCGTCGCCGCAGCCGCTCCCAGACCGACTCCCGCCGGACCGACTCCCGCCGGACCGGACGCCGCCGGACCGGTTCCGGACGTCGCCGGACCGGTTCCGGACGTCGCCGGACCGGTTCCGGACGTCGCCGGACCGGTTCCGGACGTCGCCGCCGCTGCCCGGGCGGCGGCCCGGCGGCGTCGGCCGGGCAGCGGGACCCGCAACGCGTTGATCCGGGGTCCGAGCACGGCGAGCAGGGCCGGCAGCACGGTCAGCGCGGCGAGCATGGCGACCAGCACCGCCGCGACCCCGCCCAGCCCCATCGACCGGAGGAACACCTGCGGGAAGATCAGCAGACTGGCCAGGGCGAGCGCGATGGTCAGCCCGGAGACCAGCACCGTACGACCGGCGGTCGCCATCACCCGTGGGATCGCCTCCCGGGTGTCGCGCCCGGCGGTCAGCTCCTCCCGGAACCGGCTCACCACGAAGAGCGCGTAGTCGATCGCCATGCCGAGCCCGATCAGGGTGATGATGTTGACCGCGAACACCGACACGTCGGTGACCAGGTGGAGCAGGCGTACGGCGACAAAGGCGCCGAGGATGGCCAGCCCACCGATCACCAACGGGGTGGCGGCGGCGACCAGTCCACCGAAGATCAGGATCAGCAGCACCAGCAGCACCGGCAGGGAGAGCGTCTCGGCCCGGGTGATGTCCTCGGTGGTCTGCTCGTTCGCGGTAACCAGGAACGGCACGTTGCCGCCGACCTGGGTCCGTACGCCGGGCGCGTCCAGGTCGGGCCGAAGCCGTTCGAAGGCGGCGGTCTTGCCGTCCTCACCCCCGGCCCGCAACTGCACCAGCGCGTACGTGGCGTGTCGGTCGGTGGCGAGCAGGGCCGGTGAACCGGTCCGGTACCAGTCGGTGACGCTGGCCACCTCGGGGCGCTGGCGCAGCCGGTCCAGGGTCGCGGTGACCGGGCCACGGACCGCCGGCTGGTCCACCGTGGTCGTCCCGCTGGAGTAGAGCACCAGCACGTCGGCGCTCTGTTCGCCCAACTCGGCGACGATCCGCTGCTGGGCCCGGCTGGACTCGCTGGTCGGGTCGTCGAAGCCGCCGCCGGTGAGCGAGCCGAGCAGACCGGTCCCCCAGGTCGCGCCGAGGACAACCACCGCCAGCCCGGCGCCGAGCACCGCCCAGCGGAACCGTACGACCGCCGTACCCCACCAGCCGAACATCGTCGTCCCTCCACGCGCTCGTCCCCCTCGGGGGCGGATCACGATCAAGAACCGGGTTCAGCCTAGGACCCCTCCCGGGCGGGCCCGAACGGCACTAGGCTCCCCTGGCATGAGTGCAGAGCTGCCCGGTCGCGCGGACGTGGTGATCGTCGGTTCCGGTCACAACGGCCTGGTCTCCGCCGTGCTCCTGGCCCGGGCCGGTCTCGACGTGGTGGTGCTGGAGGCCGCCGGCACGCTCGGCGGCGCGACCCGCACCGAACAGCCGTTCGCGAAGGTACCGGGGCTGCGCCACTCGACCGGCTCCTACCTGCTCGGGCTGATGCCGCCGGAGCTGATCGCACTGCTCGACGTGAAGATCCCGGTGCTGCGGCGGGACCCGCACTACTTCCTGCCGACCCCGGGCGGCATCGGCTCGCCGTACCTGCTCTTCGGCAGTGACCGCGAGGCGACCCGGGCCCAGATGGCGTCGGTCTTCTCCCCCGCCGACGTGGCCGCCGACGACGCGATGCAGGCCGAGCTGGCCGCGCTCCGCGACGACCTGGCGCCGGCCTGGCTGGCCGAGCCGCTGCCGGTGCGGCAGACCGCCGAACGGTACGTCCGGCCGGCGCTGCGGAACGCCTTCGTCGACCTGGTCACCGGCTCGGTCGCCGACTACCTGGCCCGGTTCGAGTTCCGCTCGGAGCTGCTGGTCTCGATGTACGCGGTCACCGACGGGCTCTCCGGCCTCAACGCCGGCCCGGACGACCCCGGCACCGGGCACAACTTCCTGGTGCACAACATGTGCCGGCTGCCCGGTGCCGACGGCACCTGGATGATCACCGAGGGCGGGATGGGGACCGTCTCGCGGACCTTCGCCGACGCCGCCCGCGCCGCCGGGGCACGGATCTTCACCGGTACGCCGGTCAGCGCGGTCACCCTGGCCGGGGGCGTGGCGAGCGGGGTGGCCCTGGCCGACGGGCGGGAGATCGCGGCCGAGGTGGTGCTCGGCGCCTGTGACCCGTACCGTCTGATCGACCTGCTGCCCGACGGGGCGCTGCCGGCGGCGTTGGGCGACCGGATGGCGGCGTCGCGACGCACCGGGACCACGCTCAAGCTCAACCTGGCGCTGACCGGGCTGCCCCGGTTCTCCTGCCTGCCGGCGGACGCGCCGAGCCCGTTCGGCTCCACCATCCACCTGCTTCCCGGTTCGTCGTCCCTGATCGACGGCGGCACCGGCGAGTCGCCGATGGCGGCGCTGCGGGCGATGTGGACCGACGTACGGGCCGGGCGGCTGCCGGAGGAGCCGACCATCGAGTGGTACCTGCACACCACCGTCGACCCGTCGCTGCGCGACGAGGCGGGACACCACTCGTCGGCGCTCTTCGTGCAGTCGGTGCCGTACGAGCTGGCCGGCACCACCTGGACCGAGGCGATGCCGTCCTACGTGGACAAACTGCTGGCGATCTGCGAACGGTACGCGCCCGGTTCCGCCGACCTGGTCGCCGACGCCGTACCGCTGGCGCCGCCGGGGATCGAGGCGCACTTCGGCATCAGCGGCGGGCACATCCACCACGTCGACAACACGGTCTCGTTCGCCGACCGGATGCCGTACGCCACCGGGATCGACGGCGTGTACGCCGGCAGCGCCGGTTGCCACCCGGCGGGGAGCGTGATCGGCGCCGCCGGGCACAACGCCGCCCGGCGCATCCTCGCCGACCTCGGGCGCTGACGGCCGTCGGCACGCGGGTGACGGTGCCCCGTGCCGACGGGTACGACGCCCTGGTCGGCCGCTCCGTGGACGAGGACCGGTGGGGACGAGGACCGGTGGGGACGAGGACCGGTGGGGACGAGGACCGGTGGGACCCGCGATGAACGCGCGCGGACCTACTCGGCGGTGGCCGGCGCCTCGGTGCCGGCCCGGTGTGCCCGGATCTCGTGGCCGACGCTGGTCAGGCAGCGCCCGCTGTTCAGGTCGAACCGCCAACCGTGGAGCTGGCAGGTGAGCTGGTCGCCGTCGATGATGCCGAAGCGGGTCAGGTCGGCCTTCAGGTGCGGGCAGCGCCGTTGCACGATCCAGTCGCCGAGCTTGACGTCCTCGGCATCCGGGCGCTGCTCGGCGTACCAGCCCTCGGCGTACTGGAGGCGCTCCTCGGAGAGGCACTTGAAGAAGGCGTAGACAAACTCGTTGTACTGGCCGATCCGGGCGGCCGAGAAGCGGCAGGAGAGGAAGAGCGAGTTGACCCAGTCCACCTCTCCGGAGTGGAGCAGTTGCTCGATCAGCGCCCGCTCGGTGCGGAACCGGTAACGCACCTTCTCGTCGGCGTACGGCCGGACCTGCTGGCCCGGGAAGTCCACCACGATCGACTCGACCGACTCGCCGTCGTAACCGACCAGGTCGAACCGGACCGGGCCGCCGACCCCCTTGGCCAGGTAGACCGACTCCTCCAGCAGCGGCTCGATCCGCCGCTTCATCTCCCCGAGCACGTCCACCTCGGGGTGCCGCCAGCTCGCCTTGGCCGCCTCGATCACCGGCCGTGCCCGGGTCTGGTACTCGCGCAGGTGCTCTTCCTTGTTGGCGAAGAACGCCGCCACGTCCGGCACCGGGTGGCTGGTCTCGACGTTCTCCGTGGTGACCTCGGAGACGCTGCCCGGGAGCAGGATCACGCCGTTGTCGTAACCGAGCCCGTGGTAGTGGTCGATGAAGACCTGCTGGTCGGGGAAGATGTTGCCCTCGTCGCCGTGGATGTCGTTGAACTGCCACAGGTCTTCGTCGAGGAAGCAGGGCGGGCCGGCGATCGGGAAGACGTACGACGCTTTCAGGTCGTCGATGTACCGGACCGTACGGTCCATCTGCCGGTCGCGCTTCTGCTTGCCGAACGCCGTCTTCGCCGCGTTGGGCAGCTCGTAGACCATCGGGTACCAGATCGCGCCGGAGAACTGGAGCATGTGCGCGTGTACGTGACCCAGCTCGGCGAAGACCGACAGGTCGGTCGGGCGGGCGTCGTTCTGGTTCAACAGCCGTACGCCGTCGTGCTCGACCCAGAGGGACGAGTCACCGATCGGGCCGTCGGTCGGGCTGGTGAGCGCCTGGATCATCACCTTGAGCCCGCCGTCGAGCTCGACCACCTCGTTGCTGGTGGTACGCAGGAAACTGGTGAAACCCAGCTCGCGCAGCTCGTCCTCCAGCTCGGAGGTGGGGTATTCCGGCAGCAGGACGGTCGCCTTCTTGGAAATGAACCGCTTGAGGTGCGCCGCGTCGAAGTGGTCCCGGTGCAGGTGCGACACGTAGAGGTAGTCCACCTGGCCGAGGGACTCCCAGTCGAGCTGGGAATTGTCCGGGAATGGGAACCACGAGGCGAAGTAGGCCGGATTGACCCATGGATCGCACAGGATGCTGCCCGCGGCCGTGTCGATCCGCATACTGGCGTGTCCCGTACCGGTCACTCGCACCGTGCACTCCTCCTTGCCGAAAACGTGTCGTACGCCCGAACTCCTCGGCGGAAAACCGTGGGCGTACGCCCAAACGCTACCGGAGTGGGCAGCGGGGCCGACCCGCGACGCCAGGTTGCCCGCTCGGCGAACCCGGGCCTGCCGCATGACCAGCATGGAGACCCTGCACCAGCATGGAGACCCTACGGCGACGCCACCGACCGGCGTGCCAGACTGAAGCGGAGATCCGATCGTGAGGGGAAGGACCGAACGTGGCAGGAAGCGAGCCGGTAACGTCGCCCGACCAGCGCAAGCCGGGACACCGGAGGGCGGGCCAGATCGGCGCGGTTGTCTCCGCGATAGCGCTGCTCTTGATGTTGATCGGCAACCACGAGGGTGCCGTCGAGGAGATCTGGCTGATCGGCATCGCGGTCGGGCTGCTGGCGATCGTGATCGGCGACGCCGTACTGCGCCGCAACGGCCTGCGCTCCTGACCGTCGACACCGTCGAACCTGGCGGCGACGTACCCGTCGACAAATCAGGCCCGTCCCCGATCGGGGACGGGCCTGATTCACGTCTCGGTCAGCGCCGACGCAGGATGTCCTGGACCTCCTTGAGCGCGGCCTCGACCTCGGCCTCGAAGTAGCCACCGGGCACCAGCCCGAACTTCATGAGGTCGAGTTCGGCCGGGTTCACCGGCATCGGGCCACGGCCGGACATGCTGGCCAGGATGCCGTCAAACAGGCGGTCGACCTGGTCGGGGTCGTAACCACTGCCGAACCTACGCACCTGGAACCCACGCCGGATGTGGTCGATTCGCGCCATGTCTCCACCCGGGCCGCCGGGCATCGGCGGCGGGCCACCCATCGGCGGGCCACCCATCGGCGGACCGCCCATCGGCGGGCCAGCGGGCGGCGGGCCGCCCATCGGCGGACCGCCCATCGGGGGACCGCCCATCGGGGGACCACCGGGCGGCGGGCCGCCCATCGGGGGACCGCCCATCGGCGGGCCAGCGGGCGGCGGCGGACCACCGCCGGGCGGCACACCGAGGCCGGGACCACGGCGCAGGTCACGGTCGGGCATCCTGATCTCGGCGGTCATGTCCATCTTGCCGTGTCGGCCAGACTCGAAACCGTCGAAGCGGTCGTCCGGCGACGGGCCGAATCCGGCGCCCGGACCACCCGGTCCGCGCCCACCGCCCGGTCCACCGGGACCGCCCGGACCGCGTGGGGCGTCGTAACCGCCGGGCCCACCCGGCCCACCCGGCCCACCGGGTCCACGGGGAGCGTCATAACCACCGGGACCACCGGGACCACCGGGGCCGCCCGGCCCGCCGGGGCCGCGTGGGGCGTCGTAACCACCGGGACCACCGGGTCCACGGGGAGCGTCATAACCACCGGGACCACCGGGACCACCGGGACCACCGGGACCACCGGGACCACCGGGACCATTCGGCCCGCCGGGTCCATTCGGCCCGCCGGGACCACGCGGGGCGTCGTAACCGCCGCGTCCCGGACCGTCGTAACCACCACCCGGCCCACCCGGGCCGTCGTAACCGCCACCGGGGCCACCTGGGCCGCCGAAGATTCCGGTGGGCTCGTCGTACCGGCCGTACTGGTCGGGTGGACCCGCCTGGGCCGGCATCGGCCGCTGCGGCAAGGACGGGGCACCCGGAGGCAGAGCGCGGTCGTCGCGCATCGGCGGACCCATCCGGTCCGGCGGACCCATCCGATCGGGGGGACCCATCCGATCCGGCGGCGGACCCATCCGGTCGGGCGGGCCCATGCGATCCGGCGGGCCCATGCGATCCGGCGGGCCCATCCGGTCGGGCGGACCCACCCGGGCCGGCAGGCGTGAGTCCGCGCCCCGGCTGCCGCCGCCACGTTCCTCGAGCTCGGCGAGTTGCCGCTCCACCCGGTCGAGGTGCAGGTCAACCTGCCACTCGTCGTATCCGCCGAAACGTACTCGGAAGACGACATCGTGGACTTCCTGCGAGGCGACGGGCGCACCGGCCGGCGAACCGGCGAGCGTGGCCTCGACCCGATCCAGGAACGTGTCCACCTCGTCGACCTTGTAGCCCCGCCGGAGCGCCTTACGCCGGAAGCGCTGACCCTGACTCGCCACTATGTCTCCTGCTTCGATCGCTCATCACGCAGCCCACCGCCGCAGTCGGCCCGATGGCTGTGCCCACTCACGTGGCCACCTCCGCCGCCGCCAACTGCCCACATGCCCCGTCGATCTCCCGCCCACGGGTGTCGCGGACCGTGGTCGACACCCCGGCCTCCCGCAGCCGTCGGACGAACTCCCGCTCGACCGGCTTCGGGCTGGCGTCCCAGCGGCTGCCCGGCGTCGGGTTGAGCGGAATGAGATTCACATGTGCCAACCGCCCGGCCAACAGCCGGCCGAGCAGGTCGGCCCGCCACGGCTGGTCGTTCACATCTTTGATCATTGCGTATTCGATGGAAACCCGACGTCCCGTACGATCGGCATAGTCCCATGCCGCGTCCAGCACCTCGGCGACCTTCCACCGCTGGTTGACCGGAACGAGTTCGTCGCGCAGATCATCATCAGGTGCGTGCAACGACAGCGCAAGGGTCACCGACAGGTCCTCGCCCGTCAGCCGGCGGATGGCCGGCACCAGCCCCACCGTGGATACGGTGATGTGGCGCTGGGACAGGCCGAGCCCCTCGGGCGCCGGAGCACAGAGCCGGCGGATCGCCGCGATCACCCGCGCGTAGTTGGCCAGCGGCTCGCCCATGCCCATGAACACCACGTGCGAGAGGCGGGGCGGCGAACCGGCGACCGCCCCGGACGCGGCGACACCGGCGAGATAGACGGCCTGGTCGACGATCTCGGCGGTCGAGAGGTTGCGGGTCAGTCCCGCCTGACCGGTGGCGCAGAACGGGCAGGCCATCCCACAGCCGGCCTGGCTGGAGATGCAGACGGTGATCCGGTCCGGATACCCCATCAACACGCTCTCGACCATGGAGCCGTCGTGCAGCCGCCACAGCGCCTTGCGGGTGGCACCGTCGTCGCACTCCAACTCGCGGACCGGAGTCAGCAGCGTCGGCAGGAGCGCGTCGGTGATCCGGCCACGGCTCGCGGCCGGCAGGTCGGTCATCTGCGCGGGGTCGCGCACCAGCCGACCGAAATAGTGGGTGGAGACCTGCCGGGCACGGAAGGCGGGCTCGCCCAGGTCCGCGACCAGCGCCTGCCGGTCGGGCAGGGCGAGGTCCGCGAGATGGCGCGGTGGCATCGACGCACGAGGGGCTTTGCCGGTCGCGTTCGGCGCGTCCGGACTGATCTGGATCAAGGGCAGGCTCGTCATGGCCTGTCCAGTCTCCCACGCCGTTGGAAGCGCACACCTGGCCGAGGGGTCCCAACCAGGAGGTGATCTCGGCAAAGCGGTCCGCGTCCAGGCATCTCAGCCGACCGGCACCAGGATGGTCAGCAGGAGATATGCCACCGGTACGGCGAACAGGACCGAGTCCAGCCGGTCCATCAGACCACCGTGTCCCGGCAGCAGATTGCTCATGTCCTTCACGCCCAGGTCCCGTTTGATCATCGACTCGCCGAGATCACCGAGCACCGCCGCGCCCGAGACGGCCACCCCGAACAGGGCGCCCCAGAGCGGGTTCACGTCGAGCAGGAGCGCGAGCAGCACCGCGCTGCCGCCCGCCGCCGCCAGCACCGAGCCGGCAAAACCCTCCCAGGACTTCTTCGGGCTCACCGACGGGGCCATCGGGTGCCGCCCGAACATCACCCCGGCGGCGTACCCACCGGTGTCGGACAGCACCACCGCGACGATGGTCACCACCACCCGGAGGTGCCCGTCGGTGGGCTCGGCGGCGAGCAGCGCCGCGAAGCCGCCGAGAAAGGGCACGTACACCGCGACGAGCGTGGCGGCCGTCACGTCGCGCTGGAAGTTCGCCGGACCGTCCCCGAGCCGCCACACCGTTGTCGCCAGCACGGTGACCAGCAGGCCGAGGCTGAGCGCGTCCAACCCGGCGAACCAGGCCAGCGCGACCATCAGGACCCCGCCGGCAACCAGTGGCACCAACGGTGGCCGGGCGCCACCGCGTCCGATCGCCTGGACCATCTCCCAGATCCCGACCCCGACCGCGCCGGCCACCACCAGCATGAACACCGGCGGAAACAGGAACAGCGGGACGACGACCAGGGCGCCGAGGCCGAGGCCGACGCCGATCGCGGCCGGCAGGTTCCGGCCGGCCCGGCTGGTGGTCGGCAGGGTGGCGGGTCGCCCCGGTCCGGCTCGGCGTCGCCCGGTACGGGGACGAGGGCCGTCCGGCTCGGCCGGGTACGAATCGGGACCGGGGTTAGCTCCGTCGACCGGGCCACCCGTACGGACGTCACCGGGGCCGCCGTAGTCGGGGCGTACCCGGCCGGGGTCGACGAGGTCCGTCCGGTAGGTGTCCGGCCGAATCGGTTCGAGCAACTCCGTCTGGTCGGAGTCGCGCACCGGGGCCCAACCCAGCGGGTCGGTCAGTCCGTCCGCCCCGGCGTCCGCCCTGTCAGCCCCGCCAGGGTAACCGTGGCCTCGGTCGTCCGGCCGGTACGGCTGCCCGTCCGGCCGCTCCACCCCGGCGTACGGTCCGGCGCCACCGGCGTACCCGTCCCGGCGGGCGGGGGTGTCGCCGTGCCGGTATCCGGACACGGGCGCATAACCCGGCGTCTCGGCAAAGGCCTCGGGCGCGGCACCGGTGTGCCGCGCCCGGGGTCGAGGCTCCTCGTGACCATCCGGCCAGTACGGACCCGCTGGTCCGTCCTGGCGCTGCCAGCCCTGGGACTCGGCGCTGCCGTTGGGGTCGAGGTAGGACATCAGACCTCGAGCAGCTCGGCTTCCTTGTGTTTGACCAGTTCGTCGACGTGCGTCGAGTACCTCTGGGTGAGGTCGTCGAGTTCCTTCTCGGCGCGGCGGCCCTCGTCCTCGCCCGCCTCGCCGTCCTTGACGATCCGGTCCAGCTCTTCCTTGCCCCGGCGGCGGATGTTGCGGATCGCCACCTTGGCTTCCTCACCCTTGCCACGAGCAATCTTGATCATGTCCCGCCGCCGCTCCTCGGTCATCTGCGGCAACAGGATCCGGAGCTGGTTACCCTCGTTGTTCGGGTTGACACCGAGGTCCGAGTCGCGGATCGCCTTCTCCATCGCTTGGAGCTGCGAGGCGTCGTACGGCTTGATGATCGCCATGCGCGGCTCCGGTACGCCGACCGACGCCATCTGGGTCAGCGGCGTGGGCGAGCCGTAGTAGTCGATGATGATTTTGGAGAACATGGCCGGGGTGGCTCGCCCGGTGCGGATGGCACCGAACTCCTCCTTGGCGTGCTCGACCGCACGTTCCATCTTTTCCTCGGCCTCGAGGAGAGTGTCGTCGATCACCTGCTCCCTCGCCTCCCTCACTCAGTCGTAGGTCGTGTGTCACGCCCGGCTCGCGCCGGTTCCCGTCCGCCGTCACGGCCGGCACGCCGTGCTCTGCCTATGGTCACGGCTCACGCCGTGCTCTGTTCATGGTCACGGCTCACGCCATGCTCTGTTCATGGTCACGGCTCACGCCGTGATCAAGGTCCCGATCCGGTCACCGCCGACGGCGCGGATGATGGTGTCGTCGCCCTCGGCGCCGAAGACCAGCATCGGCAGGCCGTTCTCCTCGCAGAGGCTGAACGCGGCGGCGTCGGCCACCCGCAGCCCGCGCCGGAGCACCTCGGAAAAAGTGATCTTGTCAAGCTTGCTGGCGGTCGGATCGGTACGCGGATCGGCGGTGTAGACCCCGTCCACGCCGTTCTTGCTCATCAGCACCACGTCGGCGCGAATCTCCAGCGCACGCTGGGCGGCGACCGTGTCGGTCGAGAAGTACGGCATCCCGGCGCCCGCGCCGAAGATCACCACGCGGCCCTTCTCCAGGTGCCGGATCGCGCGCAGCGGGATGTACGGCTCGGCCACCTGGGCCATCGTGATCGCGCTCTGCACCCGCGTCTCGATGCCCTCCTTTTCCAGGAAGTCCTGCAGCGCGAGGCAGTTCATCACGGTGCCGAGCATGCCCATGTAGTCGGCGCGGGCCCGGTCCATACCCCGCTTCTGCAGCTCCGCGCCGCGAAAGAAGTTGCCGCCGCCGACCACCACCGAGACCTGCACGCCACGACGTACGACGGTCGCGATCTGCCGGGCGATCGCCTGGACCACGTCGGGGTCGACCCCGATCGCCCCGCCCCCGAAGACCTCACCGGAGAGCTTGAGCACCACCCGGCGGGCGCGTCCCGGCGGGGGCGCCGTCGGATCATCCGCCGCCAGGCTCCGCTCACCAACCACCTGCGTCATCCGACCCGCCTCTCCTCCGCGGACATTCCGTCCGCTGACCCGCCGCACCTGCCGCTGCCGACCTTATGTGACGAGGAGGCCGCGGTGCCTCTCATGTACACCGGCGGCCTCCTCGTGGTTTGTCCGTTGGTCCCCGCACCGCCCCGGCCTGGCCGGGGCGTCGCCGGGATCCGCTCAGGCCTGGCCGACCTCGAAGCGGACGAAGCGGGTCACCGTGATGCCCGCCTCGGCGAGCACCTGCTTGACCGTCTTCTTGTTGTCGGTGACCGACGGCTGCTCCACCAGGACGTAGTCCTTGAAGAAGCCGTTGACCCGACCCTCGATGATCTTCGGCAGGGCAGCCTCCGGCTTGCCCTCCTCACGGGCGGTCTGCTCGGCGATGCGCCGCTCCGACTCGACCGTCTCGGCCGGCACCTCGTCGCGGGTGACGAACTGCGGCCGCATCGCGGCGATCTGCATCGCGGCGGCCCGGGCGTCCGCGTCCCCCGCCTCGTCCGACTTGCCGGTGTACTCGACCAGTACGCCGACCGCCGGCGGCAGGTCCTGTGCCTTGCGGTGCAGGTAGACCGCGATGGTGCCGTCGAGTACGGCGAAGCGGTTGAGCACCAGCTTTTCGCCGATCTTCGCCGACTGCTCCTGGATCAGGTCGGCGACGGTCTTGCCGTCCAGCGTCGAGGCGAGCAGCCCCTCGGCGTCGGTCACGCCGGCCTTCTCGCCGTGCTCGACGAGCTGCTGGGCCAGGGCGATGAAGTCCGCCGTCTTGGCGACGAAGTCGGTCTCGCAGTTGAGCTCGAGTAGCGCCTTGCCGGAGTGGGCGACCAGACCGTTCGCGGCGGTACGGCCGGCCCGCTTGCCGACATCCTTGGCACCCTTGATGCGCAGCAGCTCGATGGCCTTGTCGAAGTCGCCCTCGGCCTCGGTGAGCGCCTTCTTGGAGTCCATCATGCCGGCGCCGGTGAGGTCGCGGAGCCGCTTGACGTCCGCAGCGGTGAAGTCTGACATGACTCTCTCTTCGGTGTTTGAGACTGCGATGGATGATCTGCTAACGGGAAACTTCGGATCCGGGCGCGCTGTGCTCGTACGCGCTCGGGTCCGCCGACCGCGGGTGCGGCCGGCGGGCCCGGCGGCAGGGTCACTCAGCGGCGGCGGCAGCGGGCTCCGCGGCCTTCGGCTCCGAGTCGTCGGCCTTCTTCTCGGTGTCCTCGATCAGCTCGCGCTCCCACTCGGCGAGCGGCTCGTCGGCGGCCACCACGCCCGGCTCCGGCTTCTCGTCGGTGCCGCGCGACTTGCCGGAACGGGCGATCAGACCGTCACCGACCGCCGCCGCGATGACCTTGGTCAGCAGCTCGGCCGAACGGATCGCGTCGTCGTTGCCCGGGATCGGGAAGTCGACCTCGTCCGGGTCGCAGTTGGTGTCGAGCACCGCGATCACCGGGATGCCCAGCTTGCGGGCCTCGTCGACGGCGATGTGCTCCTTCTTGGTGTCGACGACCCAGATCGCCGCCGGCACCTTCTGCATGTCCCGCAGACCACCCAGCGTGCGGGTGAGCTTGATCTTCTCCCGGGAGAGCTGCAGGGTCTCCTTCTTGGTGTAACCCGCGGCGGTGCCGGAGAGGTCGCCCAGCGCCTCCAGCTCCTTCATCCGCTGGAGCCGCTTGTACACGGTCTGGAAGTTGGTCAGCATGCCACCGAGCCAGCGGTGGTTGACGTACGGCTGGCCGACCCGGGTCGCCTGCTCGGCGATCGCCTCCTGGGCCTGCTTCTTGGTGCCGACGAAGAGGATGCTGCCACCCTCGGCGACGGTGCGGCGCACGAACTCGTAGGCCGTCTCGATGTACTCGAGCGTCTGCCGCAGGTCGATGATGTAGATGCCGTTGCGCTCGGTGAAGATGAAGCGCTTCATCTTCGGGTTCCAGCGGCGGGTCTGGTGCCCGAAGTGGACACCGCTCTCCAGCAGCTGACGCATGGTCACTACGGCCATGGTGGGGTGCTCCTTCAATGTCCCTGGTTGTCACGCCGGGCCGGCGGCCTGGCGTCCTGACGCCTGGTCGCCGGCCATGGTGGGCCCAATCAAGATCGGGACCAGGGGGCCGTCGTCCCACGGGCATCCGTGGAAAGGGCGCGCGAGGTCGACCGCACGGGCGGTCGCCAGTTGCCAAGTGTACGCCCCACGCCCCTCGCCCCCGCACAACCCCGGGTACGGACGCCTCGCACGAGGGGGCGAGCGTGACGCCCCGGGACGATCCGCCCGAACGATCGGCCGCGCCGGGTCAGCCGACCGGATCAGCCGGCGGCGAGTGCGGCGGCGACGAACAGGATCAGGCCGACGGTCAGGTAGGCGGTCGGCGGGCGCAGCCAGACCCGGGCCGGGTCACCGAGGGCCGCGCCACCGGTGATCAGCGCGTAGAGCCCGGACGCGAAGATCGGCAGGCCGGTCGCGAGGAACGTCCCGGAGACGATGCCGCTGGGCGACACCGGCCCGCCGACCGCCGCGTCCGCGAGCATCCGCAGCGCCGGCACCTCGAAGATCACCGCAAGTACGGCGAAGAGCAGCGCGACCGCCGGCCGGCGGGTCCGGTACACCCCGTCGCCACCGCTCGCCGCCCCGCCGCCGACCCGTCGGAGACCATCGGCCGGCTCGCCGTACAGGCCACCGGAGTCGGCGCCGAACCCGACCTCACCGCCCGGAATCGGGTTGCCGGGCGGCGGACCGATCATGCTGACCGGCCCGGTCGGCAGGTGCAGCGCCGCGACCGGCGTCTCCGTCGGGGCCGGCTCCGGCTCGCCGCCCCGGCCCGGCGCGACGATCGGATAGCCGCTCAACGGCGACCGTTCGGCGCCGGCCGGAGTACGGGCCGGTTCCGCCCCGCCCCGTCCGCTCTCGTGCGGCGCGTCCGCCAACCGCCCGTTCGGCTCACCCCGCCCGGTCGCACCATCCGGACCCCGTCCGGTCTCGCCCGCCTCCCGGCCGCGCTCGGACGGATCGAGGCCGACGTCCGGCCGGATCCGGATCGCGTCGAGCGGGTCACGACCGAGATCCGACGAGTCGGCGTACCGCTCGCCGCCGGCGTACCGGTCGGGGTCGTTGCGGAACCGGTCCGCGTCGGGGTCGCCGCGGAAGCGGTCCGGCTCGGTACGGAAACGGTCCGGCTCGGTACGAAAACGGTCCGGCTCGGCGCGGTAGCGGTCGGGCTCGGCGGCGTACCGGTCGGGGTCGGCCGGGAAGCGGTCACCGTCCGAGGGGTAGCGGTCGCGGCCGGCGTCGGTGGCGCCGTGCCGGGGCTCGTCGGACACCCCGGTGCGTGACTCGACGGCGGAGTAGCCGTCCCCGGGGTGACGCGCCTCGTTCGCACGCCAGTCCGACTCCGGATATCCGCGCTGGCCGGCGTACCAGCGCAGCTGCTCCTGGTCCTCGGGGGAGTTACGTTGTCCGTCCACGAACGGGCACCGTAAACGACCCGGCCAGGGCTGCGCCAATTAGTTGACCTTGATGCCCCGGCTTGTCGCCGCCCTCCGTGTTCCGGCCGAGGAACCGCCTTTCGCCCCTTCTCGCGAAGATCCGATCCGGCGTCACGGCGACCTCGGCACCCGCGCCGGCGCGGGTCGACCGGGCTCGGACCGGGCCAGCGGTCGGTGATGAACGGGTGACGGCGGTCGCTGCGCCCGGCGTCCGACCGGCGGACCATCTCCGGTATGAGACCCACCGAGGAACAGGCCCTGGCGCAGATGTTCCGCCGCTTCGCCCGGCACGAGTTCCGCGGTGTCTCACCCCGGTACGAGCAACTGTCCGAACTGCTCGCCGACCGACCGGAGCTCACCGAACCGCTCCTCGCCGCCGGACCGGGGCAGCGGCGGGCGATCCTATACTTCGCCGCGGTGCAGTACCTGCTCCGGACCGTCGCGCGCGAACACCCGCTCGCGGCGTACCTGCCGACGCTCGGCGGCACGCGGGACGTGGACAAGGGCCTCGGCGTCGCCCTGGCCGACCTGGTCGGCGGCTACCGCGACGAGCTGACCGAACTCTGCGCGACCAGGACCACCCAGACCAACGAGGCCCGGCGGGCGGCCTCGCTGCGGGCCGGCTTCGGACGGGCGACCGAGCACGCCGAGGGGCGCCCGCTGCACCTGGTCGAACTGGGCACCAGCGCGGGGCTGCTGCTGATCACCGACCGGTACGCCTGCCGGTACGTCGGCCCGGACGGCCGGACCGAGACGTACGGGCCGGACGGGGTGCCGGAGGCGCTGACCATGGCGGTACGGCTACGCGGCCCCGGCTGGCCCGAGCCGGCCGCCACCGAGCTGACCGTCGCCGACCGGGTCGGCATCGACCTCTCCCCGGTCGACGCCACGGATCCGCTCGCCACCGACTGGTTGCGGGCCTGTATCTGGCCGGAGCAGACCGACCGGCTGACCCGGCTGGAGGCGGCGCTGACCGAGGTCTCCCGGGTCAGGCCACGGCTGGTCGCCGGCGACCTGGTGCACACCCTGCCGACGCTGCTCGCCGAGATCGCCCCGGACGCCGTCCCGGTGGTCTTCGCCTCGATGGCCCTGACCTACCTCGACCGGACCGCCCGTCGCCGGCTGGCGGCGACGCTCGCCGAGGTCGGCGCCGAGCGGGATCTGACGGTGGTGGTCAGCGAGGCGTCCGTCGCCGGCGCCGAACTCTTCGTCGACGGTCGACCCGCGGCGGCCGGACCACCGGACGTGATCGGTGCCGCGCTGCTCACCGTGGTCTCGTGGCGTGATGGCCGGGCCGGCGTCGAGGTGCTGGGGCGGACCGACGGACACGGCACCTGGCTGGAGTGGCACCCGAGCCGGTACCCGTACGCGCGACCCGTGGCCTGACCCGGACGGAGGCGGTGCTAGCACACCCGGCGCCCGATCGTCCGGTTGTCCACAGGTGGCGGCGCTGTCCACAGGCGGCGGGCGGCCGAGCCGCCGTCCGGTGTCCGGTGCGGCAACCTCGACCGCATGACACGACAGCGGCAGGCGGTCGGCGCGTACGGCGAGCGGTGCGCCGTACGGCACCTGGTGGCGAACGGACTGCGGGTGGTGGACCGGAACTGGCGCTGCCCCTCCGGCGAGATCGACATCGTCGCCTGGGACGGCCGGGTGCTCGCCTTCTGCGAGGTGAAGACCAGGCGTGGCACCGCGTTCGGCCCACCCGCCGAGGCCGTCGTGCCGGCGAAGGCCCGTCGGCTGCGCGGGCTCGCGGCGCAGTGGCTGGCGCAGCACCCGACACACCCCGACGAGGTCCGGTTCGACGTGATCTCGGTGTTCGCTCCGGCCCGTGGCGCGGCCCGGGTGGAGCACCTCAAGGCCGCGTTCTGACCCACTGCCCACCGCGCCCGGCACCTGCGCCAGCCGACGACCCGGGCCGAGCACCCGCGTCCGCTGACAACTCGGCCGAGCACCCGCGTCCGCCGCCAACCGGGCCCGGCACCCGTACCCGGCGCCGTGAGGACGCGACCGGGTAGGGGTGCCGGGCGGCTTACCGGCTGGCGATCCCGTCGCCTCTCAGCCGGGGTGGGCGGCGTTCCAGTCGACCAGTTCCGGTGCCCGGTTGGTGATGACGCCGTCGACGCCGAGCCCCTTGAGCGTCTGCCACTGGCTGGCGGAGTCGACGGTCCAGACCATCAACGCCACGCCCGCCGTGTGCAGGCTGGTGATCACGGCGGGTCGGCCGGTCAGCGCCGCCACCGCGGGGTTGTACGCGGTCAGGTGGTACTGCCGGGCGATCGCCACCGGGTCGGCGTCGAGGGTGCTGCGCAGCAGGCCCAGCGGGATCTCCGGGGCCAGTTCGTAGCTGTACCTGAGCGCGTTGGTCTCGAAGCTCTGGATGAAGACCCGGCTGGTCATCTGCTCGGCCCGGATGATGTCGATGATCCGGGCGACCTCCGTCTTGCTGTGCGCCCCCTTGATCTCCAGCAGCAGCTTGCCACCCTTGGTACGCAGGTCGGCCAACTGCTCGGCCAGCGTCGGGATGCGTACGCCGGTGAACTGGGAGCCGAACCAGGAACCCGCGTCGAGCTGCTTGAGCTGGGCCGAGGTCAGGCTGCGGATCGCCCCGGTGCCGTTGGTGGTGCGGTCGACCGTGCTGTCGTGCAGCACGAACGGAACCCCGTCCTTGCTCGGCTGGACGTCGTTCTCGATCCATTCGGCGCCGTTGCTCCGGGCAATGTCCTGGGCGACCAGGGTGTTCTCCGGCGCGACGGCCGAGGCGCCCCGGTGGGCGATGACGGTGAGCGGGGCACCGACCGGCCGGATGTACGGGCTCGGCGCCAGCTCGGTGACCTTGACGTTGTCGTACGAGACGGTGGCGCCGTCGACGACCAGGGCCTGCACGCCGCCGGTCGAACGTTGCAGGCTGCTGGTGCGCAGCACCTCCCGACCACCGAAGAACCAGCGCGCGTTGATGCCGTGCACCTCGGCGGCGATGGCGATGTCCCGGCCCGTGCCGGCGGCCGACGGGGCGGCGGCGGTGTTCGTCACGTTCCACGTGTTGGCCGTGGTCCGCTGGGCGAACTCGATCCCGTTCGCGGCGGTGCTGCCGCTGCGAACGGTGGCGATCCACCAGGGCGGGGTGCCGGCGGCGGCGACGTCGAGCCCGAGCGCGGTCCAGCGGGTCGCCTCGTTGACCGACTCGAACCGGATCGTCGCCTCGAACCGGAAGTCGTTCAGGTGACGACCAAAGGTGATCTTGTTGGGCCCACTGGCGGAGGTGCCGTACAGCCGTCCGTTCTTGACCGTCCAGCTTCCGTCGACGGCCCGCCAGCCGGCGGGAAGGCCACCGGTGTCGAAGTTCGCCGAGACGACGACGCTGCCCGGAGCGGCGACGGCCGGGGTGCCGGCGTCGACAGCGGTGAGGGTGCCCACCGCGAGCGCCAGGGCCAGCAGTCCGACGGCGGCCCGGCCGGGGGTGGTGGCACGGGCGCGCGCGGCGCCCAATCGAGTGAAGACCATGATTGGGGACGCTAGGGCGGAGAGGGTAACGGCCGGGCGAAAACCAGTTACCGGTACGGAAATCAGGGATGTACGGCTCCATCACCACCTGACCACCCCGGAAGTGGCCGATCACGGCGGAAACGGACGTCCCGCTGGCGCCCCGAGGCGCAGCGACTAGAGTGCCGGAGGTCATGACGAGCATCCCGACACCCGCTGTCCCCGCCCCCGCGCTGAGCAAGCTGCCGTCGTTGACCGGTCTGCGGTGGATCGCCGCGATGCTGGTCTTCGGTTTCCACATCGGCACCATGCGGGTGATCGCCGAGCCCGACTACCAGGCGGTGGTGGGCAAGCTGTTCACCCTGGGCCTCTCCGGGGTGCAGTTCTTCTTCATCCTCAGCGGGTTCGTGCTGGTCTGGTCGGCCCGGCCGGGTGACACGCCGGTGGCGTTCTGGCATCGCCGGATCGCGAAGATCTTTCCGAACCACGTCGTGCTCTGGGCGGCGGTGTTGCTGCTCGGGGTCTACTGGGCCGACCCGTTCAACCTCAAGGTGGCACTGACCAACCTCTTCCTGGTGCAGGCGTGGAACCCGACACCGGGCTGGTTCTACAGCGTCAACACGGTGAGCTGGTCGCTCTCCTGCGAACTGTTCTTCTACCTCTGCCTGCCCCTGGTACTGCCGCTGATCCGCCGGCTACGGCCGTGGGTGCTGGTCGCGATCATCGTCGCGATGCCGCTGCTCATCCTCTCGCTCTGGCCCGGGCAGTTGCTGGTGCCGGAGCCGGACCGCTGGTGGTTCACCCAGGTCTTCCCGCTGGTGCGCTCGCTGGAGTTCTGGATGGGCGTGGCGGCGGCCGAGCTGATGGTCCGTGGCCGGTGGCGGGGACCCAACCTGAAGGTGGCGAGCGTCATCTTCGTGGTCGCCTGGGTGGCCGCCGGCCAGTGGATCCGGGCCGAACTCTGGACCACGCTGCTCGCGGTCGTATACATCCTGGTGATCACGGCGGCGGCGGACGCGGACGTCAAGGGCACCTGGTCGCCGTGGCGGTCACGGCCGATGCGTTGGCTCGGCGAGGTCTCCTTCGCCTACTACCTGGTGCACGTGTTCGTGGTGACCAGCGTGATGCGCGCCACGGGCAATCTGGACGGTTTCACCGGCTGGCGCGGGCCGGCCGCCACGGTTGGCTTCCTGCTGCTCAACCTGGTGCTGGCCGGGCTGCTGTTCCGGTACGTCGAGACGCCGATGATGCGCCTGCTCGGTCCCCGGCGCCGGCCCGCCCGGGCAGCAACAGGACCGGCCCCGACAGCGGCACCACCGGGCGCGGCGACGACGACAGCGACGACGCCGGGGACGGCGCCGAGGGTCGTCGTCCCCCGCCAGACCGCCGCCGACGACCACGAGCGGGAGCGGGACCAGGACCGGGACCAGGACCGGGTCACCCGGTCCGGCTGACCGTCAGCCCGGGGTGGTGGGCCGCCACATCGGCTGGATCGCCGGCCCGTCTTCGGGCAGTCTGATCGGGTCACCAAGCGGGTGGAAGCCGTGCCGCTCGTACAGCGCCCGGTTCCGGGGCGTACTCGCCTCCAGGTAGACCGGCACCCGGTCGGCGTCGGCCCGGGCCAGCCGGTAACGGAGCATGGCGGCTCCGAGCCCCCGACCCCGCTGCTCCGGTACGACCACCATCTGTTGCAGGTACCAGTGCGCTTCCGTACGGGGATGACGCCGCCGGGTCAGCTCGTGCACCAGGGCCATCCGGGGCGCGTACTCGCCGTAGGTGGGTTCGAAGAAGGCGGCGAGTTCGGCGGCGCTGGCCTCGGAACCGGTGTCGGTGCCGTCCTCGTACTCCCAGACCGACAGGCCGGCGATGCTCGCGTCCTCGGTGCCGGCGACCACGACTCCGCCCCCGGCCACCACGTCGGAGAGCCATTGCGTCGCCTGCTCCAGGCTGGCGGCGAGGCGCTCGCGGCGGACCCGCTCGTCCGGCACCACCCAGCTCACCACCGCCTCGTCCTGGCTCGCCGTGGCGAGGACCGCCGCGATCGTCGGGGCCTCGTGCGCGCTGGCCGGCCGTACGCTCAAGCTGTCGGGCATCGTGATCCTCTCCTGGTTCGGTGGGCGCCACCCCCACCATTCACCACAATGGACGTTGTTGCCAGCTCTTGGCGACAAGAGCAGACTTCCGATCATGACCGATGTCCCGCCCGTCCGGCGGTCCCTGCTCGCGCACACCCCCGTCCGGCGCACCCCTCGGGAGGTGCTCACCCAACTCCTCGACCGGGTCGACGACAACACCCGCACCAGCGGACCCGACGGTCCGGTGGCCCAGCTCGAACGACGGATCGCGACCATGCTGGGCAAGGAGTCGGCGCTCTTCTTCCCGACCGGCACGATGGCGCAGCAGGTCGCACTCCGGATCCACGCCGAACGACGGGACCGGCTGGCCTTCGCCGCGCACCCGCAGACCCACCTGGACACCTGGGAGGCCCGGGGCTACCAGGTGGTGCACGGGCTGCGTTTCCACCCGGCCGGTGACCGGTACCGGCTGATGACCGGGGCCGACCTCGACGCGGTGGGCGAGCCACTGGCGGCGGCGGTGTGGGAGTTGCCACAGCGCGACATCGGCGGACAGCTACCCGAGTGGGACGACCTACGCGCACAGGTCGACCTGGTACGTGCCGGCGGGGCGGCGGCGCACCTGGACGGGGCTCGGATCTGGGAGGCGCAGACCTACTACGGCCGCCCGTTCGACGAGATCGCCGGCCTGTTCGACACCGTGTACGTCTCGCTCTACAAGGCGCTCCAGGGCGTACGCGGTGCGATTCTCGCCGCCGACGCCGCGACCATCGACACGGCCCGGGTGTGGCGGACCCGCCTCGGCGGTGCCATCCACGACGCCTGGCCGCTCGCCCTGGCCGCGCTCGCCGGGCTGGACACCCTGCTCCCCCGGATGCCGGCCTACCGGGACCACGCGGTGGCGCTGGCGGCGGCGATCAACGCCGACGGGGTGGCCCTGGCCTGGCCCGACCCGCCCCAGACCCCGCTGTTCCACGTCCACCTGCCGGCGGGTCCGGCGGCGGTCGAGCGGGCCGGCGCCGCGCTGTTGGCCGACACCGGCACCCAACTGTTTGCCCGGGTCCGCTCGGCTCCGGACCCGACCAGGTCGAGTTTTGAGATCAGCGTGGGCGACAACGCGATGGAGTTCGCCCCGGACGAGGTGGTCGACCTGCTGCGGGAACTGCTCCGGCGGGCGGCCCGGGAGTGAGTCGCTCCCCGGCCGCCGCCGGGGACGGTTACCTGGTGCTCGGCACGACGGCGGCCGGGGTGACCACCGGGGGCTGCGCGGGCACCGGGTGCCGGCTGAGCACGGAGACCCGGTTGAAGGCGTTGATCGCGATCGCCGCCCAGCTCAGTACGGAGATCTCGTCGACGCTGAGGACCGACGAGATCCACGCGTGCTCCGCGTCGCTCACCCGCTCGCCGGCCATCAGGGTCGCCCCCTCGGCGAGCATCAGCGCGGCCCGTTCCCTGGCGTCGAAGAGCTCGGTCTCCCGCCAGACCGACAACACGGCCAGCCGGTGCGTCGTCTCCCCCTCCGCCAGCGCCCGCGCGGTGTGCAGTTGCAGGCAGTACCCGCACCCGTTGAGCTGCGACACCCGGATGTTGACCAGTTCCAGCAGGCGCCGGCTCAGCCCGAGGTCGTCGGCGTGCGCCCGAATCTGTACGGCGACCGCGCTGAGCGACTTGAAGATCGCCGGCGACTGCTTGTCCAGATAGGTACGGCGAGCCGGGTGCACTACGCGCCGCCGACGCGGGCGAGCAGGGCGGGCGTGACCGGGTCGACCAGGTCCTCGTACTGGTGGTGGCGTTCGACGTACCTCTTGACGAACGGGCAGATCGGCACGACCCGCAGCCCGGCCGCCCGTACGTGGTCGAGCGCACCGGCGACGAGGACGCTGCCGAGCCCCTGGCCGCCGTACTCCTCGCCGATCTCGGTGTGGAAGAAGACGCGCTGCCGGTCGTGGTCGAAGAAGCGGGTGAAGCCGGCGACCTGGCCACCGACGGTGATGGTGTACCGGTGGTGGGCCTGGTCCAGTTCGACGACCGGCTCGGCGGAAGGATTGGTCATGGTCTGTCTCGTCTCCGGGTGAGGGGTGGCAACGGACGGGTTCAGGCTTGACGGGTGGCGAATGACGGGTTCGGGCTCGGCTGGTGGCAACCGAGGGGTTCGGGCTTGACTGGTACCGACCGACGGTTCAGGCGCGCAGTTTCAGCCGACCGTTCGGCAGCGGCGGTGCCGGGATGAGTTCACGCCACTGCTCGGGGAAGGGGCCGTACGGCAGGTCGCCCGTACCGTCGCGGTCGGCGCCGAAAGCCTGGTCCTGCCACCGCTGCCGGTACTCGACGATCTCCTCGTGCGTACGCCCGATGAAGTTCCACCACATGATGATCCGCTCGCCGAGCGGTTCCCCACCGATCAGCAGGATCCGGGCCGGTTCCGGCCCCGCGGTGACGGTCAGGGTGCGCGGACCGGCCGGGACGAAGAGCAGCTCGGCCTGGCCCACGTCGGCACCGGCGACGGTGATCCGGCCGTCGTCGACCAGCAGCCCGTGCTCGAACGTCGGGTCCACCTCGATCGTCACGGTCGCCGTCGGCTCGATCCGCAGTTCCGCCCCGAGCAGGCGGGTGGCGGTCCAGACCGGGGAGGTCGCGCCCATCAGGGAGCCGACAAAGACACTCAGCCGGGCGCCGTCGATCCACGACGGTTCGGGGACGTGGTGCTCGAACCGGGGCGCGGTGTGCCGCTCGCTCTCGGGTAGCGCGATCCAGAGCTGCACGCCGCGCAGCACGGTGCTTTCCGGCGTCGAGATCTCGGAGTGGGCGATGCCCCGGCCGGCGGTCATCAGGTTCACCTCGCCGGGCCGGACCGTACGGACCGAGCCGACCGTGTCCCGGTGTTCGATCTCACCGTCGAAGAGCCAGCTCACCGTCTGCAAGCCGGTGTGCGGGTGGCCGTTGACCAACATGCCGCCGGTGGCGTCCACCCGGTCCGGGCCATAGTGGTCGACAAAACACCAGGCGCCGATCAGTGACCTGGCCCGCTGCGGCAGGGTCCGGCGTACGTTCATCGCCCGCAGTCCGCCCAGCGGCACCTCACGCGGCTCCAGGATCTGCGACCCGTCCGGCCCCGACTCGCAGGTGGTGAAGTCCGGCTCGGCCTCCGTGGTACTCACGTACGTCCTCCGCCCGTAAGGAAGGGCCCCTAGTTAACGGATTCGGTAGAGGAAGGGCCCCCTGTTAACCGCCCCGACGGAAGCGAGCGTAGCCCGGGGCGGTCAGCGACGGCAGCGGCGTCGAGTGGTGCGTCGGCCCGCCCTGGAAGGACTCAGGACGGGTCGGCCGGCAGGTGCTCCTCGGCCCAGCGGGCGATCTGCGTCAAGGCCGGTACGAGCGCACGACCCGCGGCGGTGAGGTGGTACGAGACCGCGACCGGTGGTCCGGCGTCGACGGTACGGACGACGAGCCCCACGTCGGTCAGTTGGGACAACCGGTCCGAAAGCACCGAGTCGCTGATCCCACCGACCGCGCGGGACAGCTCGCGGAATCCGGCCGGGCCGCTACTGAGACTGCCGATGACCAGACCGCTCCAGCGCTTGCCGAGCACCTCGAAGGCGCGCGCCAGGGCCACGTCGGCGCGATCACAGCTGATCGTCGTCGTCTCGTCCCGCCCGGGCCTGGTCACGCCACCAAAGCTAGCAGATCCGTTGGCACTTCGTTTTACGAAGCTGCTAGCCTTGCCGCCGCTACACCGAAATCCGATGCACCATCTGAAATAGGAGCAGTGCTGCAACCATGACCGAAACCACACCACCCCGCCCGACCGTGGCCGTCATCGGCGGCGGATACGCCGGCTTCAAGGCCGCGAAAGCCCTCGACGACATCGCCGACGTGACCCTCGTCGACCCGTCCGACTCGTTCCTGCACAACGTCGCCTCCTGGCGTGCGCTGGTGGAACCGGAATGGGTGGACCGGATCTTCCTGCCGTACGACCGGCTCCTGCATCGCGGACGCTTCGTCCAGGACCGGGCGGTGGCGGTCGACGGCCGGGAGGTAACCCTCGCCTCCGGCGCACGCCTGGAACCCGACTACCTGATCCTCGCCACCGGCTCGTCCTACCCGTTCCCGGCGAAGAGCGACGAGACGCGGACGACCGTCGCCCAGGCCAGGTTCCGGGACGCGCACCAGGAACTGCGGTCCGCCAAGCGGGTGCTCCTGGTCGGCGCCGGTCCGGCCGGCCTCGAACTCGCCGGTGAGATCAAATCGGCCTTCCCCGACAAGCACGTCACCCTCGTCGACGCCGGACCGGACATCCTGCCGGGCCGGTTCGACCAGGCACTGCGCGACGAACTCCGGGCCCAGCTCGACAAGCTGGGCATCGAGCTGAAGCTCGGCAGCGCACTGGACGAACTGCCCGACGTGCCCCCGGCCACCGCCGGACCGGTCTCCGTCACCACCGCCAGCGGCGAGCGGATCGACGCCGACATCTGGTACCGCTGCTTCGGCGTCACCGTCCGGACCGACTACCTGCGCGGCGCGCTCGCCGACGTACGCGACGATCGCGGCTACGTCCGGGTGGACGACCAGCTACGCGTCGTCGGCCAAGACCGGGTCTTCGCCATCGGCGACGTCTCCACCGCCGACGTCAAGATGGCGGGCATGGCCAGCGGACAGGCCGAACTCGTCGCCGGCAACCTGCGCACCCTGATCACCGGCGAGGGCCAGACCACGGCGTACGTCGCGCCGGGGCCGATGATCCTGGTCCCGCTCGGCCCCGACGGGGGCGCTGGAATGCTGCCCTGGATCGAGGGCGTCGCCGGTCCCGAGGCGGCCTCCGAGATCAAGGGGCGCGGCATGCTCGTCGACACGTACAGCGCCCAGTTCGACGCCCCGCCGGCCAGCGAGCGGGCCTGACCACGCTCGGCCCGGCGGCGTGACCACCCGTCGCCGGGCCGGTCCGACCAGCACTTACGGCTCCCTGACGGACTCGCCTAGCACGTCGTCGACGTGATCGTACGGTTGTCCACAGGGCTACCGGTCGTCCACAGCGGGGACCGGGCCGGCTACCGCGCTCGGCCCGGTTCGGCCACGGTCTGGCGCATGACAACCGCGCCACATCTCGACCACCCACCTCCTGGCCGGACACCGCTGATCCGGCCCACCGGAGCCGACACGACCGCGCGTTCCCGCCCGGCCGACCCGCGACCACGGCCCGCACGAACCCACCGGCCCGAACCGGCGGGAGCGACGCCGTCGGGAGCGACACCGGCCGAAGCGACGCCGTCGGAAGCGGCAGCGGCCGAAGCGACGCCGTCGGAAGCGGCAGCGGCCGAAGCGACGCCGTCGGAAGCGGCACCGGTCGAAGCGACGCCGTCGGGAGCGGCCCCGGCCGGAGCAGCACCGATCGGAGCGCCGCCGGTCGGAGCTACGGGGACGGGTCGGACCGGGTGGGTGCTGACGTGAGCTACGCGAAGGTGCTCTGCGTCGGGCTGGTCGGGGTGACCGGGCACCTGGTGGAGGTCGAGGCCGACCTGGCTCCGGGCCTGCCCGCCGTCGTCCTGTCCGGACTGCCCGACACCGCGCTGAACGAGGCCCGCGACCGGGTGCGCGCCGCCATCGTCAACTCCGGCCAGCACTGGCCCAACCGCCGGATCACCGTCAACCTGCTCCCGGCCACGCTGCCCAAGCACGGCTCCGGCTTCGATCTCGCGATCGCGGCGGCCCTGCTCGGTGGCAGCGGCGAACTCCCACTGGCCCCGCTCGACCAGGTGGTGGTCCTCGGCGAGCTGGGACTCGACGGCACGGTCCGGCCGATCCGGGGCGTACTGCCGATGGTCGCGGCGGCGGCCCGCGCCGGCATCACCCGGGTGGTCGTGCCGGTCGACAACGCGGCCGAGGCGGCGGTCGTACCCGGGATACGGGTCCGGGCGGCGGAGACCCTGCACCGGCTGGTCGCGTTCATCCGCGACGGTGTGCCGCTGCCCGACCCGCCGGCACGCCGGACATCCCCGCCGGCCACCGGACCGGACCTCGCCGAGGTCGCCGGTCAGGGACTCGGTCGCCGGGCGGTGGAGGTGGCCGCCGCCGGTGGCCACCACCTGGCGCTGCTCGGTCCGCCCGGCGCAGGGAAGACCATGTTGGCCGAACGGCTCCCGTCGATCCTGCCCGAACTGGACGACGAGACCGCGCTCGAGGTGACCGCGCTGCACTCCATCGCCGGCATCCTGCCGCCCGGTGGGGATCTGGTACGCCGCCCGCCGTTCCAGGCACCGCACCACACCGCCACCGTCCCGTCGCTGGTCGGTGGCGGCTCGGGGCTGGCCCGTCCCGGTGCGGTCTCGCTGGCCCACCGGGGCATCCTGTTCCTGGACGAGGCCGCCGAGTTCGCCGCCCGCGCCCTCGACTCGCTGCGACAACCGATGGAGCACGGCCGGGTGACGTTGAACCGGTCCAGGGGCAGCACCGAATATCCGGCCAGGGTGCAACTCGTACTCGCCTCGAACCCCTGCCCGTGCGCCAAACCCGCCGGTGACACCCACTGCGAGTGCACCGCCCAGGCCCGTCGGCGCTACCTGTCCCGGATCTCCGGTCCCCTGCTGGACCGGATCGACGTGCAGGTGACCCTCACCCCGCTGCGCGCCGCCGACCTGATGGACAGTGGAGAGGCGAACGAGTCCTCGGCCGAGGTCGGTGCCCGGGTCGCCACGGCCAGGGCGGCGGCCACCGCCCGCTGGGCGAAGCTGGGCTGGAAGGTGAACGCCGACGTGCCGGGGCCGTACCTGCGCCAGGCCCGGTGGCGGCTGCCGAGAACAAGCACACAGCAACTGCGGCGACGCCTGGACAGTGGCGCACTCTCGGCCCGTGGCTTCGATCGGGTGGTCCGGATGGCCTGGACCATCGCCGACCTCGACGGTCGGGACCGGCCGGGCGCCGAGGATGTCGCCGAGGCGTTGACCCTGCGCACCAGGGAGTCGACGTGACCTCGACGAACGATCTCGGGCAGTCCGACGCGCTCGCCCCGGTCAGGCTGGCCCGGATCGCGCTGACCTGGCTCGCCGAGCCCGGCACCTGGTCGGTCCACCGACTCGTGGACGCGTACGGGCCGATCGGCGCGCTGGAGCGGCTGCTGGCCGGTGACGTACCGGACCGTCGGGTGCGTACGGCGGTGGCCGCCCGCCGCGCGGCGGGTGACCCGCGCGAGGTCGCGGCGGCGGCGCTCGCCCACACCGAGCGACTCGGCGCCCGCCTCGTCGTGCCCGAGGACGACGAGTGGCCGGCGCAGGTACGCGATCTGGAGCTGATGACGCGGGAGGGCGCCGGACGTGTTGTCGACCAGGAGACGGCACCGCCGCTCGCCATCTGGGTGCGCGGCAATCATCCGCTCGCCGAGGCGCTGAACCGGGCGGTGGCGGTGGTCGGCGCGCGGGCGGCGACCCCGTACGGCGACCACGTCGCCAGCGGACTCGGCTACGGGTTGGCCGAACGGGACTGGACGGTGGTCTCGGGCGGGGCGCACGGGATCGATGCCGCCGCGCACCGGGGCGCGCTGAACGCCGGTGGGCTGACCGTGGCCGTACTCGCCTGCGGGGTCGACCGGCCGTACCCGGCCGGAAACAGCTCGCTCTTCGACCGGATCGTCGAGACCGGGCTGCTGATCAGCGAGTGGATGCCCGGGGCCGAACCGCTGCGGCACCGGTTCCTGGTCCGCAACCGGCTGATCGCGGCGGCCACCATCGGCACCGTGCTGGTCGAGGCCGCTGCCCGCAGCGGCGCCACCCAGACCCTGCGCCGGGCGCTCGCGATCAACCGTCCGGCGATGGTGGTTCCCGGCCCGGTGACCTCGGCGATGTCGGTCGGCGCCCACGAACTGCTGCGCGAGCACCCGGCTGCCCGGCTCGTCACCGGTCTGCCACACGTGCTCGAAGAGGTCGGCCGGATCGGCGCGGACCTGGCACCGCTGGCCCGAGCGCCCCGGCAACCACGTGACCTGCTCGACGACGAGAGCGCGGTGGTGCTGGAGGCGCTTCCCCGCCGGGGTGTGCTCGACGTCGACGCGCTCGCCGCCCGAGCCGGCCTGGACCTTCGCAACACGCTGCGCAAGCTCGCCCTGCTCGAAGACCTGGAGCTGGTGGTACGGCGAGACGACGGGTACGCCCTCGCGGTGCCGTCGGCCCGCCCGACGACCGTACGCTGACCGCGCGTGGGGTACGGGGCGCGACGGGAGCCAACGTCACCGGGCGACCGGTCGACGGAGGCCGTCACCAGAGTCCATGGTGGAGGGGACCCCAACCGGAGGCACGGGCTCCATCGTGGACCGTTCACGTCAGAACCGAGCGATATTCGCATTCGGCCGTTACCAGTGGATATCTGGAGGTTGACGGGATTTTCGCGCCCCGGCGGAATCTCGTCACACATGGGGCGTAGCCTTCCGCACGGTCCAGCGCAAAGTCGCTAAAACGGAGGATCTGTTCATGGCTCTGGTACGACGCGCTTCCGTCCTGGAGAACGCCGGACAGGTGGTGGCGACGGCGGTAGGCCGGGTCGCCGCACAGGCCGCCACCGCCGGGTCCACTTCGGTCGAGGGCGGGGGTTCGGGCACCGGTACGACGTACTCCGCCCAGCCGGCCGGCGGCGACGAGAACGGCACCTCGCCCGAGGCCGCCTCGGCCACCTCGCAGCAGGCCGGTTTCGGTGCCGTGACGGCGGCGTTCGCCACGATCGCCGTCGGCGGCTACGGCGCGTGGCAGATCTGGTCCAGCGGCGCGGCGGCGACCATCATCCAACCGCCGGACACCACCGCCGTCTTCGGCACGCTGGTGGTCTTCGCCGCGGCGGTCGAGCGGGTGCTCGAACCCTTCTCCCGGTGGTTCCCCGGACGGCGCACCGAGGCCGCCCTGGAACAGTCGATCGTGGCCCTGGTGAACCGGTCCAACCCGACGCACGAGGACCTGGTCGCGGTCGCGCAGGCGAAGGCACAGGTGGAGCGGGCCCGGAGCAACCGGACCGTGGTCTCCTGGGGAATCGCGACCGCGCTCGCCACGGTCGCCTCCAGCGCCGGTGGCTTCTACGTGCTGCACGCGATCGCCGGCCCGGAGTGGGAGGGGCTGCCGGTCTGGGTCGACGCCATCGTCACCGGTGTGATGGTCGGCAGTGGCACCAAGCCGCTGCACGACCTGATCAGCCGGGTCCAGAACGGCGGCAAGGACCCGGGGCAGAGCCCGGCCGCCTGAGCGCGGAGAAACGCACCACCAGCGGCGGGTCCGACGATGTGCCGGGCCCGCCGCCGTAGGGCCTGTCCGGCTGTCGCGGTTGCCGTAGGACCTGTCCGGCTGTCGCGGTTGCCGGCGTGCCGACTTGACCGCGATCCGGGTACGACCCACCGTCTCAACTGATGAGCCGAGAGAACGTCAGCCGAGCGAACACGGGTCGAGCGAGCAACAGCAGCCGGAACCTGCACGAGCGTCTGCCGCAGCCGATGCGGGACGCGGTGGACGACTTCGCCCGCCAGCTCTCCCACGTGGACAACCGCTCGAACCACACCGTCCGGGCGTACGTCGGCGACGTCGTATCGCTGCTCGACCATGCCGTACGGATGGGCTGCGGCATACCGGCCGAGTTGGACCTCGCCGTGTTGCGGAGTTGGCTGGCGAAGCAACGCACGCTCGGCGCCGCCCGTACGACGCTGGCCCGCCGGGCAGCCTCGGCGCGTACGTTCAGCACCTGGGCACACCGCGACGGCCGGATTCCCGCCGATGTCGGCGCCCCGCTCGCCAGCCCCAAGGCTCACCGGGAACTGCCCAGCGTGCTCCGGGCCGACCAGGCGAACGCGCTGGTGTTGGCCCCCGGCGAGGACACGGCAGCACTGCCGCTACGCGACCGAGCCCTGCTCGAACTCCTGTACGGCACCGGAGTACGGGTGAGCGAACTGTGCGGGCTGGACACCGGCGATGTCGACCACTCCCGCCGGGTGGTCCGGGTGCTCGGCAAGGGTGACAGGGAGCGGTCGGTCCCGTACGGCGTGCCCGCGCAGCGGGCAATCGACGACTGGTTGCGGCTGGGCCGACCGGCGCTGGCCGGGCCGGACAGTGGCGACGCCCTGCTGTTGGGGCAGCGGGGCGGGCGGTTGCAGCCGACCGTCGCCCGGCGGGTGGTGGGTGGCTACGCCCGGGCCGCCGGCCTGCCCCGGACCACCCCGCACGGACTGCGTCACTCCGCCGCGACCCACCTGCTGGAGGGTGGCGCCGACCTGCGCGCGGTGCAGGAGTTGCTGGGCCACGCCTCGCTGTCGAGCACCCAGATCTACACGCACGTCTCCGCCGAGCGGCTGCGCGCCGCGTACCGCCAGGCCCACCCGCGCGCCTGATTTTCACTTAGGTGTTGCCCTAAGCGATTTCCGCCCCCATACTTAGGGACATGCCTAAGCGAAGGGGTGATGCGGACGACCCGACGAACACCGGCCTCGACCGCGTGTTCCACGCGCTGTCGGACCCCACCCGCCGCCAGGTCGTCGAACGCCTCGGCCGGGGACCGGCGACAACGAGCGACCTGGCTCGTCCGTTTGACATGGCATTGCCGTCGTTCACCGAGCATCTGGGGGTTCTCGAACGCTCCGGCCTGGTGACCTCGGAGAAGACCGGACGGGTGCGGACCTACCGGCTCGCGCCCCAACCGCTCGAAGACGTCAACACCTGGCTCGCCGCGCAGCGGGTGCTGTGGACCAGGCGCCTCGACCAACTCGACGCGTTTCTCAACGACCTGAAGGAGCAGCAGAAATGACGGACTTCACGCCGAACCCGGACCTCGACCTCGTCCTGGTACGCACCACCGATGTCGCGCCCGAACTGGTCTGGCGGGCCTGGACCACGCCCGAGCTGATCGTGCAGTGGTTCGCCCCGAAGCCCTGGTCGACCCCGTCCTGCGAGATCGACCTGTGGCCCGGCGGCAAGTTCAACACCACCATGCGCTCCCCCGAGGGCCAGGAGTTCCCGAGCACCGGTTGCATCCTGGTCGCCGAGGAGGGCTCCCGGCTGGTCTTCACCTCGGCACTGGGCCCCGGCTTCCGCCCCCAGGTCGACGAGGAGGGCTTCCCCTTCACCGCGGTCATCACCTTCGAACCGCACGGCAACGGCGGCACGAAGTACACCGCGACGGCGATCCACGCCGACGCGGCGGCGAGGAAGTCGCACGAGGAGATGGGCTTCGCCGAGGGCTGGAGCACGGTCTTCGACCAACTGGTCGAGGTGACGAAGTCGCTCTGACAGAGTCGCTCTGACAGAGTCGCTGTGACGAAGTCGCTCTGACGAAGGACGGGAACGTCTCGCGCAGACCCGCGCGGCAGGCAGGAGTCCGGGCACCGGCCCGTGCCGCACCGCAGGATCCGCGAGGCGTTCCCTGACCGTCCACCGCCCGTACGTCACCGGGCATCCGGCCCGGCTACGCTGATCACGTGAGCGTCGTCGCGTCACCGCCGCCCGAGCCGATTGCCGGTGCGCGGCTCTTCTTCTCGCTCGACCCGGCCGTCACCCACCTCAACCACGGCTCGTTCGGCACGGTCCCGATCAGCGTGCAGCGGGCGCAGCAGCGACTGCGCGACGAGACCGAGAGCAACCCGCAGCGGTTCTTCACCCGGGGGCTGACCGACCGGATCGCCCACGCCCGGGGTTACCTGGCCGCCTTCCTCGGCGCCGACCCGGAGGGAACCGCGCTGGTCGGTAACGCCACCACCGGGGCAGCGGTGGTGTTGCAGTCGCTGCGGCTGGAGCCGGGCGACGAGGTGGTCAGCACCGACCACGGGTACGGCGCGGTCGCCTGGTCGGTCGAGCGGGAGTGCCGGCGTACGGGCGCCGTGGCGCGAACCCTGTCGGTCCCGCTCGCCGTGACCGACGAGGAGATCGTCGAGATCATCCGGACCGGCCTGCGCGCCGGCCGGCCGAAACTGCTGATCGTGGATCAGATCACCTCGCCGACCGCCCGCCTCTTCCCGGTCGACGCGATCGTCGCGGCCGCTCGCGACCTCGGGGTGCCGGTGCTGGTCGACGCCGCGCACGCCCCCGGCATGCTGCCGGTCGAGGTGGACCGGATCGGCGCCGACTTCTGGATCGGCAACCTGCACAAGTGGGCGTACGCGCCGCGCGGCACGGCGGTGCTCGTGGTGGCGCCGCCGTGGCGGGCGCGGATCGAGCCGCTGGTGGTCTCGTGGGAGCAGGAGAGCGGGTTCCCGCTCAACGTCGAGTACCAGGCGACGCTGGACTACTCCGGCTGGCTGGCCGCCCCGGTGGGCCTGTTCACCATGCGCAGTCTCGGCGTCGACCGGGTGCGCGAGCACAACGCCGCACTGGCCGCGTACGGGCAGCGGGTGATCGGCGCGGCGCTCGGCCTGGCGCCGGCCGACCTGCCCGACCCCGGCGGGCCGACGATGTCGATGCGGCTCCTGCCACTGCCCGACGGTGTCGCCACCACCCTGGACGACTCGATCGCGCTGCGGCACCGGGTCGCCGACACGCTCGGCGTCGACGCCTTCCTGACCTCGTGGAACGGCCGGGGCTGGCTGCGGCTCAGCGCGCAGATCTACAACCGGGCCGAGGAGTACGACCGGTTCGCCGAGCAGTTCCCGGCGCTGCTGACCCGCTGATGCCCGCCGGGCCGGGACCGCACCCGGGCCGGCCCCGGTCGTCCCGCTGTTGCCAGCCGGCACGGTGCTGCCAGTCGGCCTGCTGCTATCGGTCGGCTCAGTGCTTTCGGTCGGCTCAGTGCTTTCGGTCGGCTCAGTGCTGCCAGTCGGCCCGAAGCTGCCGGCCGGCTCGCCGCTGACCGTCGGTTCGCCGACGACGGTCGGCAGCAGCCGCACCCGGCCGAGCCCGAGCAGCGCCAGCGGGTCGAGGTAGTCCTCACCCCGGCGTAGGCCCCAGTGCAGGCAGGCCGGTGCCGGACAGCCCGGGTGGCCGGGGACGAGGAAACCGATCGCCGTGCCGGCGGTGATCAGGTCCCCGGCCCGTACGGTCGGCTCGACCGGCTGGTAGGTGGTCCGCAGCCCGGCCGCGTGGGTCACGCTCACCGTCGGTGTCCCGGCGACCCGGCCCGCGAAGAGCACCCTGCCCGCGCCGGCCGACCGGATCGTCGCTTCCGGCGATCCGACAAGATCTACACCACGGTGTCCGGGCTGCCACGGCAGCGGCGGCGGGTCGAACCGCCGCGCCAGCCGGGGCGGGCCGTCCAGCGGCCAGCGGAACGCCGGCTCGTCCGCCGATCGCGCCGCCACCGGCACCGCGACCGGTACCAGCGCCACCGGCACCGGCAGATCGGAGCCGGCCGCCGACGCCCCGGCGACAACCGTCACCGGTACGCCCGCCACGAGCACGGCCGGAACCAGTACGCCCGCCACGAGCACGGCCGGAACCAGTACGCCCGCCACGAGCACGGCCGGAACCAGCGCGCCCGACACGAACGCGGTCGGGACCAGCAGTGCCGACACGAACACGGTGGCGGCCCGTGGCCATCTTCGGTGCACCCTCATAGCGGGCAAGCATCGACCGCCGTTCGGGGCGGCACAACCGGCGCGAGCCGGGGCTGTGGACAGCCGGGGAGGCTGTGGAGAACGCTACCGCGACCCCGTTGATCTGCTATGGCGCGACGATCATGATCATCGCTCACCTAGGCTTTGCCCTGGTGGACCCGCCGTCAACGAGGACGCGGGCGACAACCGGGGAGATCAACTGATGACGACGGTGAACGAGGTGAGCGGGCCCTCGCGGCTGGCCCAGCCGGGCGAGGGGTTCTCGGCGGAGGAAGTCCAGCTTGCCGCCCGAAACCACGGCCTGCCGCTGGAGGCTCTGCGCTACGACGTCACTCCGGTCGGGTTGCACTACCTGCTGACCCACTACGACATCCCGGAGACCGAACCCGGGACGCACACGCTCACCATCGACGGCCGGGTGGATCACGCGGTGGTGTTCGACCTGGCCGAGCTGAGGCGGCGGCCGTGCGCTACCCAGCGGGTCACCATGGAGTGCGCCGGCAACGGCCGGGCGCTGCTGGAGCCCCGGCCGGTGAGCCAGCCCTGGCTGGTCGAGGCTGTCGGCACCGCCGAGTGGACCGGCACCCCGCTGGCGCCGCTGCTGCGCGACGCCGGGCTGTCGCCGGAGGCGGTCGACGTACTGTTCACCGGTGCCGACCACGGCGTGGAACGCGGGGTCGAGCAGGACTACCAGCGGTCACTGCCGGTGCCCGAGGCGCTGCGCGAGGACGTGCTGCTGGCGTACGAGATGAACGGCGCCCCGCTGCTCCCGCAGCACGGCTCCCCGCTCCGCCTGGTCGTGCCCGGCTGGTACGGCATGGCGCACGTCAAGTGGCTGCACCGGATCGAGGTGCTGGACCACGCCTTCGACGGTTACCAGAACGCGGTCGCCTACCGGGTACGTCAGCACCCCGACGACCCCGGCGTGCCGGTGACCCGGATCGAGCCGAGGGCCCTGGTCCAGCCGCCCGGCTTCCCCGACTTCATGTCCCGGACGCGGGCGGTGCGCCCCGGAACGGTCCCGCTGACCGGTCGGGCCTGGTCCGGGCACGCCCCGGTGACCGTTGTCGAGGTGACCGTCGACGCCGGCCTGAGCTGGGAGCCGGCCACGCTCGACCCGGCACCGGACGGCCCGGGCGCCGGGACCGAGTGGGCCTGGCGTCGCTGGCGGTACGACTGGGTGGCCGCACCGGGCCGGTACACACTCAGTGCGCGGGCGACCGACGCGTCGGGACGTACCCAGCCGGTGGAGCAACCGTGGAACCGGGGTGGCTTCGCCAACAACCTGGTCCAACGGGTCGAGGTCGTGGTGCTGGCCGGGTGACCGGAGATCGACGGCGCCGGTCACCGGTCACCGGTCACCGGTCACCGGCGCCACGGTCACCGTCCCGGTCTCCGCCGGTTCAGTTGCCGAATCCGGAGTCCGCCGGAAGGGAGATTTCTGGCTTTTCCAGCTCTTCCACGTTGACATCCTTGAACGTCATGACCCGGACGTTCTTCACGAAGCGCGCGGGGCGGTACATATCCCAGACCCAGGCGTCGTGCATCTCCACCTCGAAGTAGACCTCGCCATCCGAGTTCCGTACGTGCAGGTCGACCTGGTTGGCGAGATAGAACCGACGCTCGGTCTCGACCACGTAGGAAAACTGGCGGACGATATCGCGGTACTCCCGGTAGAGCTGCAGCTCCATCTCGGTCTCGTACTTCTCGAGATCTTCCGCGCTCATCGCACTCCGCCTTCCATGGCCACATCTTCCCCCACCGACGCTGGCGGCCGAGGCTGCTCCTCCAACGCCACGCCGACGGTACTCCCTAGCGGGGTCGTCCGCTTCCTCGACTCAGCCCGGCCGACCCCGATCGGACGCCGGGCCCGTGGCGGGCTGCCGGCACGACCGGAGATCGACGCGACATTCACGTACGAGAAGCGGTGCTCCTCGCACGGTCCGTTCCGCTCCAACGCGGCGGTGTGCTCCGCCGTGATGTAGCCCTTGTGCTCGGCGAAGCCGTAACCGGGGTACCGGCCGTCCAGCTCCACCATGATCTGGTCCCGGGTCACCTTGGCCAACACGCTGGCCGCCGCGACACACGCCGCGACCTGGTCACCCTTCCACACCGCCAGCCCCGGCACGCCCAACCCGTCCACCCCGAAGCCGTCGGTCAGCACGTACTCCGGTCGGGTCGAGAGCGAGGCCAGGGCGCGGCGCATCGCCGCCAGGTTGCACACGTGCAGCCCGCGCGCGTCCACCTCGTCGGCCGGGATGACCACCACCGCGTACGCCAGCGCCCGCTCGGTCACGGCCTGGTAAACCCGCTCCCGGGCGGCGGGGGTGAGCAGCTTGGAGTCGGCCAGCTCGTCGATCTCGCCACGGCGCCCCTCGGGCAGCACCGCCGCCGCCGCGACCAGTGGGCCGGCACAGGCACCGCGACCGGCCTCGTCCGCTCCGGCGACGTACCGGAAGCCGCGTCGTTGCAACGCCCGCTCCAGCGCGTACAGCCCGCCCTCGCGGCGCACCACCGTACGCGGCGGGGTCAGCATCCGCCCTCACCGCCGAGCACCCGGCGCAGCAGCGCCGGCAGGTCGGTCGGGTAGAACCGCTCCCCGGTGCGCTCCAGGTCGGCCACCGACCACCACCGGTGCTCGTCGATGGAGTCCCGCTCGATCTGGTCGAACCCGGCGGTGTCCACCTCGAAGGCGGACTCCCCGGCCGGCACCCGGCACAGGAAGAACTCCTGCTGCTGCCGGAACCACTCGCCACCGAAGGTGAACTCGGTGCTCTCCCGCCAGACCGGTTCGCCGAGCTGCTCCGGGGTC
Source organism: Micromonospora sp. NPDC050397 (assembly GCF_044901685.1). Taxonomy (NCBI): domain Bacteria; kingdom Bacillati; phylum Actinomycetota; class Actinomycetes; order Micromonosporales; family Micromonosporaceae; genus Micromonospora; species Micromonospora sp. NPDC050397. The sequence continues at coordinate 333,461 of NZ_JBJDPS010000002.1, read as the reverse complement.
ACCCGCAGCCCGGTCTCCTCGGCCAGCTCACGGGCGGCGCCGTGGGCCGACGACTCGCCCGGATCGAGGCCACCGCCCGGGGTGAACCAGTAGCGGTGCCCCGGTCGGGCCGGATCCCAGCCGTGGAACAGCAGCACCCGGTCGGCGGCGTCGAGCAGCAGCACCCGGGCGGCCTGACGAGGGGTGTAGACGGTCACCGGGTCAGCCTAGACGCGCCCTGCGGGACCGGAAACGACCGCCCAGCCCCGGAAGGGACGGATCCGTGACCGTACGGTCTTTTGTTACGAATTGGGGACCCCGTCGTACGAGTCCGGCACCGACAGCCACTTGGCCCGGTCCAGCGGCCAGAAGACGGTGAACGCCCGCCCCACCGCGGAGTCCACCGGGATGGTGGCCAGGTTGATGTCGCCCTCGGGGTTGCTGGACTTCGACTGCTCCCAGTGCTCCAGCGAGTCGCCGGAGGCCGACCGGTGGTCGCCCATCACCCAGAGCCGGCCCGCCGGCACGGTGATGTCGAACTCCTCGTCGGCGGCCCGGTCGCGCACCCCGTTCTCGGAGAAGATGTACGGCTCGTCGAGCGAGTGCCCGTTGACCATCAGCCGGTCCTGCGCGTCGCAGCAGACCACGCGGTCGCCGCCGACGCCGATCACCCGCTTGATGAAGTCCTCACCGTCCGGGTTGTTGCTCCACTCGAACGGGGCCCGGAAGACCAGGATCTCGCCCCGGCGCGGGTCGCGGAAGTCGTAGACCAGCTTGTTGACGAGCACCCGGTCGTTGATGTCGAGGGTGTGCTGCATCGACGGGGAGGGGATGTAGAAGGTCTGCAACACGAAGGCGCGAACCAGGACCGCGACCAGCACGGCCACGCCGAGCAGGACGGGGAGTTCCCGCCAGAAGGAATTACGTGGCTTCGGCTTGTCGGTCTGCTCGTCAATCACGGGTGGAGCCTACGACGCGGAACTGGGAGCCAACGCCCGGAACGCGCGGAAACGAAGAGCGGCCCGAGGATCGGCAGCACGAGCGCGAGTCCGGCCCCGCCGTCCGATGTGACCGGCGGGTACGGACCGGCCGGTGCGGCGACCGCCTCGGGTAGGTCCTCGAACGTCTCGGGCACCGACAGGCCGGCCCAGCGGCTGTACGGCCAGACGACCACGAAGGCCCGCCCGACCACGTTGTCGATCGGCACCGGCCCCTGACAACGCGCGTCCTGCGAGACGAGCCGGTGGTCACCCATCACGAAGAGTTGACCCGCCGGGACCACCACCTCGTCGAAGCGCCGGGACCGGCACTCCTGCGGGTTCGGCGGGATGTCCAGCGGCGAGTCCTCGAGCACGTACGTCTCGTCCAGGGGGATGTCGTTGACCGTCACCCGGCCCTGCTCGTCACAGCACTTGACCCGGTCACCGGGGAGCCCGATGACCCGCTTGATGAAGTCCTTCTCGCCGGGTCGGCTGACCCCGACCAGGTCGCCCACGGTCCGGCCCAGCTTGCCGACAAGACCCGGCTCGGGCTCGTCGGTCTGCTGTGGCGCCCACCGGTCGGTGCCCCGGAACACCACGACCTCGCCCCGGATCGGGTCGCGCATGTCGTAGACGACCTTGTTGACCAGGACCCGGTCACCGATCAGCAGGGTGTCCTCCATGGACCCGGACGGGATGAAGAACGCCTGCAACAGGAAGCTGCGGATCAGCACCGCGAGACAGAACGCGACCACGAGGAGCAACGGCAGTTCCTGCCACAACGGCATCTGCCTGCGGGCCCGGCGGACCCGTCGACGCCAGGGCTCGACGTCGTCCTCTTCATCCACCCTGCGTACCACGCGGCTCCCCGGTCCCGAGATACGGCGCTACCGCCCGGACGGGCCGAAGCCCACCTCGGACGGTGGCGCGGACGCGTCGTCTCCTCGCGGTGAGCACCGCGAGGAGACGTTCCGCTTCTGCCCGTGCGGCCAGCGTAGTCCCCACCGGCCCGGACGGCACCTCATGGTCGGCAGGCAACGCCGAAACGGGTCAGCTCGCCTGCTTCTCGCGCTTCTCCTTGATCTTCGCCTTCTTGCCGCGCAGCTCACGGAGGTAGTAGAGCTTCGCCCGCCGGACGGCGCCACGGGTGACGACCTCGATGCGGTCGATCGCCGGGCTGTTGAGCGGGTAGGTCCGCTCCACGCCGACACCGAAGCTGACCTTGCGGACGGAGAAGGTCTCCTGCAGGCCCCCACCCTGGCGACGGATGACCACGCCCTGGAAGATCTGGACCCGGGAACGGTTACCCTCGATGACTCGGGCGTGCACCTTGACGGTGTCACCGGCGCGGAACGCGGGGATGTCGGTCCGCTGCGACTGGGCGTCGAGAACGTCCAGGGTGTTCATCGCTGCATCCTCGTAAGGTCACGGCGCGCCGGGACTCGGCACGCGGATTGGTGATTCTGATCTCCGACCCGCCGCTGTCGACCTGTCGGTCGGGCACCGGAACCGGCGATCCTCGTACCCCTCCGCGGCGCGGAGAAGCACGGCAACCTCCCTACTTTGCCATATCGGCCGGCGGCACCTGAAATCCGGCCTCGGCCAGGGTGGCCACGTCCCGTTTGTCCAACTGCTCGGCCCGAAGCTCGCTGATCATGTCCGGCCGGCACTCCGCGGTACGTCGCAGCGCCTCGTCCCGCCGCCAGCGCGCGATCCGGCCGTGGTCGCCGGAGCGGAGGATCTCCGGCACGTCCAGGTCCCGCCAGGAGGGCGGCTTGGTGTAGACCGGCGCCTCCAGCAGCCCGTGCGCGTGGGACTCCTCGTCGAGGGAGTTGGCGTTGCCGAGCACCCCGGGCAGCAGCCGGGTGATCGCCTCCAGCATCACCAGCACCGCCACCTCACCGCCGAAGAGCACGTAGTCGCCGAGCGAGACCTCGGTGACCGGCATCCGGGTCGCGGCGTGCGTGAGCACCCGTTGGTCGATGCCCTCGTACCGGCCGCAGGCGAAGACGAGGTGGGATTCCGCCGCCAGCTCGTACGCGAGGGACTGGGTGAAGCGCACTCCGGCCGGGCTCGGCACCAGCAGCCGGGGCGACGGGGTGGCACCGGGCGGGACCAGGGCGTCGAGCGCCTCGCCCCACGGCTCCGGCCGCATGACCATGCCCGGCCCACCGCCGTACGGGGTGTCGTCGACGGTCCGGTGCACGTCGTACGTCCAACTCCGCAGGTCGTGTACGGCGAGATCGAGCGTGCCGGAGGTGCGCGCCTTGCCGATCAGGGAGAGATCCAGCGGCGCGAAATACTCCGGGAAGATGGAAACCACGTCAACGCGCATGCCAGTCACCGCTCAGCTCGAAGGCCGCGCCGGTCCGGCGAGGGAACGGCGCGGGTCGGAGTGGGAGCGCCGGTCAGAGGTCGAAGAGACCGGCGGGGGCGTCGACCACGACCCGGCCGGCGGCCAGGTCCACCTCGGGCACGATCGCCTTGACGAACGGCACCAACGCGGTGCCCCCCTCCGGCCGGCGCAGCACCAGCAGGTCGGAGGCGGGGGCGTGATCGATCCGGGCCACCTCGCCGAGCGTCTCGCCGGTCGGGCTCACGACGGTCAGGCCGACGAGCTGGTGGTCGTTGAACTCGTCCGGGTCGCTCGGTGGGGTCACCTCGGCGCTGTCCACCAGGAGCATCGTGCCCCGCAGCACCTCGGCGAGATCCCGGTCGTAGAAGCCCTCGAAGCGCATCAACGGGTGCCCCTGGTGCCAGCGGACCGTCTCGACGGTCAGCTCCTCCGGCACCGTCACCGGCTCCCCCGGACGGGCGGCCGGGGCCGCGTTGCCGCCCCGGCTGGCCGCCGTCGGTTCGGTGCGCAGCACCGTCCCGACGGCGAACCGTGCCTCAGGCTCGTCGGTCCGCACCTCCACGGTGACCTCGCCGTGGACGCCGTGCGGCCGGCCGATCCGGCCGACGATCAGGAGCATCAGTACGAGTCGACGATGTCGACCCGGACCCCGCGACCACCGATCGACCCGATCACCTGGCGCAGCGCCTTGGCGGTGCGGCCGGAACGGCCGATCACCGTGCCCAGGTCCTCGGGGTGCACCCGCACCTCGAGCCGCTTGCCCCGGCGCGAGTCGACCAGCCGGACGCGCACGTCGTCCGGGTGATCGACGATGCCCTTGACCAGGTGCTCCAGTGCCGGCCGGATAGCCATGTCAGGCCTGCTCGCCGGAGGCGGCACCAGCTTGCTCCTCGGTCTTCGCCGGCTCCTCGGCCGTCGCGGCCTCGGCCGGCGCAGCCTTGGCTGCCTTCTTGGCCGGCTTCGCCGGCGCGTCGGCGACACCGGCCGCCGCCTTGGCCTCGGCCTCGTACGCCGCCAGGCGGTCGGTCCGCTCGGCCGCCACCAGCAGCGGCGGCGGGGCCGGCAGGCCCTTGAACTGCTGCCAGTCGCCGGTCTTCTCCAGCAGACGCTGGACCGCCTCGCTCGGCTGCGCGCCGACGGACAGCCAGTACTGGACCCGGTCCGACTTGACCTGGATCACCGAAGGGTGCTCCTTCGGCTGGTAGATCCCGACGAACTCGATCGCCCGACCGTCACGCTTGGTGCGCGAGTCGGCGACGACGATGCGGTATTGCGGGTTGCGGATCTTACCCATCCGCAGGAGCCGGATCTTTACGGCCACAGTGTGTTCGCTCCTGTTGCGATTCTCACCGGCCCGGGAGGGCGGTGGGCGGGTGAGCGCCGACCGGCACAGTGGGGTTTGGGCCGGAGACAACTCGGTGGACTGGCGACACGCCCGGGTTAGAGGGCGCCGGACGCGTGCCGGATACCAGCGACCCATTGTGCCAGATCCGCCACGGAGATCTCACCTCGGACCCGACCAACGCGTACATCCGCCCGGATTGTCCTAATGACCGCGCTCCGGGCGTTTCCCGTCATGCCGCATCCCCGGCCGCGCCGGAGGCTCGACCGATCCCGCCCACGACCGCTCGCCGATCAGCCGCAGCAGGTCGCGGGCCGGACCGTCGGGCACCCGGGCGAGTGCCTCCCGGGCCCGCCGGCCGTGCTCCTCGGCCAACCGGGCGATCTCCGCCCGCTGCCCCGCCCCCTGGTCGTCCGGCCGCCGCCCCGAACCCTGGTCGTCCGGCCGCCGCCCCGGGCCCGCCCCGCCGACGCGTGGCGTGGGGACCACTCGGTCCGGCCCGGCGCCCCCGCGCGCCCGCAGTTCTTCGGTGAGCGCGTGACTCACCCCGAGATGCCGCCCGTAACCGGCCAACGCCTCGACCACCGAGGCGCTCGCACCACCCAGCCGGGCCCCGAGCCGGCAGGGCAGCTCGAAGATGGTCGCCATCCGGCCCGCGAGCAGCTCGACCCGCGCCGACAGGTCGCCGTCCCGGGAATCCCCCAGCCGGCCGGCGTCGCCTGGCCGGGTCGCAGCGGCCCAGGGTGGAGTTGACGGTCCGGCCGTACCCTGCCGTCGCTGCTCGCCCAGCTCGACGGCGCGCGCCTCGCAGCTCACGGTCAGCGCCTCGGCGAACTCCGCGACCACCGCCGCCCCGCCCCGCGCGGCCAACTCGTACGCACGGGCCAGTAGGTAGTCGGCGGCCAGCACGGCGAACCGGCTCCCCCACGGCGTCGGCCCGGGACCGGCCGACTGGCGGAGCCCGGAACCGGCGGGCGGCGGGGCGCCCCGGGGGGAGGGCAACCGGCCCACGGAGGGGCCGTCCCCGGTTCCGGGTCGGCCCGTGGTCACCCGACCACCCTGCGGTGCCGTCGCCCGACCAGCCGGCGGTGCCGTCACCCGACCACCCGGCGGCGCCGTCACCCGGTCACCGGGTGGCGCCGTCATCCGACCATCTGGCGGCGCCGTCGCCCGATCATTCGGTGCCGTCGCCGGGCCGGGTGGCCAGCCGGGCACCCGCAGGACGGCGTACCCGGCACCGGGCGGATTCGGCACGGGCGGACCGCCGGTGGCCGTACCGGGTGGTGGCGGTCCCGCGCCGTCCAGCGCCAGACCGGCGAGCAGACCGAGGTCCACCGCCGCCGCCAGGGCGTGCGCGACGGGGTCACGGCGCCCGCCCACGTACCCGGCGAGGAGCAGGAGCACCGCCGGCCGCAGCCCGACGGCGGCCAGTTCCTCGTCCGGCGCGACCAGTCGGACGAACATCGGCCAGTCGTCGCGTACGCAACCGGTGAGCAGCTCGGCGACGGCGAGCAGGTCCCGCCGCAGGGCCCGGCCCAGCACCGGGTCCATCGCCGGCAACGGGCTGAGCAGCCGGTCGGCGCGGGCGCCGTCGGGCAGGAACGCGAGCCGCCGGCAGAGCTCGAAGATCGGCCGGTCGTCGTCGAAGGTCGACTCCAGTACGCGCCAGCCGAGCAGGTAGCGGCGGGCGGTCTGGCGACCGGCCTCGAAGTAGCCGGCGTGCCGGCTGGCCAGCGCACGCGCGTACGGGGCCGGGTCGACCGGGTCGTCGGCCGACTCCCGCAGCGCCTCGTCGATCCGGGTCGCGGCCAGCGCCCCGGACTCCAGCGCGAGGCTGATCCCCTCCCCGGTGAACGGGCTGGCCAGCCCGGCGGCGTCGCCGACCAGCAGCAGCCCCGGCACCCCGCAGCGGGCCGGGTCGAAGTCGAGACGCAGCGGTGCCCCGCTCATCCGGCCGACCGGACGGGCCCGGCGGAACCGGGGATCGGAGCTGGTCAGCTCGGTCACGAACCTCTCGTAGAGACCACGGACACTGTCCCGGTGGGCGGGGTCGAACAGGCCCACGCCGACGTTCACCACACCGCCGCCGACCGGGAAGACCCAGCCGTACGACGGCAGCAGGAACCGCTCGGTGACGTCGAAGAGCGGCAGGTGGATCTCCAGCAGTGGATCCAGGCCGGTCACGTCGGCGAAGTAGCCCCGGGCGGCGAACCCGGTCCGGTCCCGCTCGGCGGAGCGGAGCCCGGCCTGCCGGCCGAGTCCGGAGCCCGCCCCGTCGGCGGCGACCACCACCGGGGCCCGGACCGCCATCCGCCGCCCGTCCCGTTCGATCTCGACCCCGCGTACCGCGCCGGGTTCGCCGAGCAGGTAGGTCGCGCGGGCGTCGGACCAGAGGGTGGCACCGGCCCGGACCGCCCGGTGGCAGAGCTTCGCGTCCAACTCCAGCCGGGGCACCACCATCCCGTACGCCACCGGCCCGTCCCCGTCGTACCAGAGGTCACGGCTGCCCCGGCCGCGCATCCGGACCCGGACCCCGCCGACCCGGGCCGCCCCGGTCAGCTCGTCGAGCACCCCGATCTCGCCCAGCAACCGGACCGCGGTACGGGTCAGCGCGTCCCCGCAGCTCTTGTCCCGGGGAAAGTCGCGACGGTCCACCAACAGCACCCGCCGACCCCGCCTGGCCAGGTGGTACGCGGTGGCCGAGCCCGCCGGGCCCGCACCCACCACCACCGCGTCGAGCCGATCCGCGCCGGCCGCCCCGGCCATCTCAGCCGGCCCTGGCGATGGCGTGGTCGGCCAGCCGCCACAGCGACTCCCGGGCCGGACCCTCGGGCAGCACGGCGAGGTGACCCCGGGCCCGGGTGGCGAGTTCCCGGGCCTCCCCGAGGACCTGGTCCACCACCCCGGAGCGGAGCACCAGGTTGCGCACCTCGGCGAGTTGGGCGGCACCGGGGTCGAGCAGGCCGAGCAGTTCGCGTACCCGTTGCGCGGCCGGCGTCGCGCGGGCCAGCAGCCGGAGTACGGACAGCGTGTAGACCCCCTCCCGTACGTCGCCGAGCGGGTACTTGCCCAGCCGTTCCGCGCTGCCCCACACGTCCAGCGCGTCGTCGGCGAGCTGGAACGCGATGCCGAGGTCGTGGCCGTACCGGGAGAGGGCGGTGACGATCCGGTCCGGCGCGTCGGCCAGCCGCGCGCCGAGCCGGCAGGGAAGCTCGAACAGGGTCGCGGTCTTGCCCGCGATGATCCGCATGTACTCGTCCTCGGTCAGTCCGGTGTGGAACGCGTTCTCGGTCTCCCGGAGCTGCCCGGTGCAGAGCGCGACCACCGCGCGGGCCACGTCCCGGCCGTAACAGTCGTCGAAGGCGGTGATCAGGGCGCTCGCCCTCGCCACCAGAAAGGTGCCGGTGACCAGGGCGGCGGCGTCACCCCACTGGGCGTTGGCGGTCGGCCCGTGCCGGCGGCTGACCGCCCGGTCGAGCACGTCGTCGTGGTAGAGCGTGGCCAGGTGCAGCAACTCCAGGGCGACCGCCGCGTCGAGCAGCCGGTCCGGCCGGAAGGTGCCGAACTCACCGGCGACCAGCAGCAACGCCGGCCGGATCCGTTTGCCGCCCCGGTCGAGCAGGGCCGTGGCCATCGTCCAGAGACCCGGGTCGCGCGACGCCACCGCGTCCTTCATCCGCCGGTCCAGGTCGCCCAGCGCGGTCCGGGCCCGCGCGCTGGCCAGCCACCGGTCGTCCACCGTCGCCGCGCCGACCACCGTCATCGCGGCCACCTGCGGCCACGGCCGGGGACGGTCGTACGGTCAGCCACGCCAACCCCTCTCCACCGTGCCCGTACCGGGTGGCGGTGTCACCGGGTGGACCGGTTCACGCGGGGCGGGCGGGACCGGGGTCCCGAGCACCGCCCGGCAGCGGACCAGGAACGCCTCCGCGCCCCGGCCGTCGATCCGGACCGCGACGATGCCCGGCCCGGTGAGCACGACGGCGGCCGGCAGCGCCTGGCTGGCCGGCGGAAGTTGGGCCCGGTCCCGCACGTTGCCACCGGCGTCGACGGCGATCAGCGACAGCGGCCGACCACCGGCGTTGAGCAGGGTGAGCGTGACCCGTTCGGCCGGGCGCGGTGGCCGGATCACGAGGCCGAGGCCGAGCCGGAGCGCGGTGCCGTCGGCCGGCGGCTCCAGACTCACCACCGCCCGCGCACCGCCGTCCGGCGTACGTAGGGAGAAGTCCTGCTCGGACCACTCCGGCGGGAACTGGGTGCCCCGGTCCCGGTCAGCGAAGTCGAGCGCCGCCTCGGCCGCCGGTGCCGCCACCGGTGGGCAGTACGGCTGCGCGGCGAGCAACTCCACGTCGTCGAACCAGACCCGTTCGGCTCCCGGAGCGGGGTCCCGCCCGTCCGCCCGGTACGCCTCCAGGAAGACCGTGATCGCGGCGGCGCCGGCGGTGACCCGTACGGTCAGCGGGCTCCACCGTTCGGTCGCCGTACCGTCGCTCCAGACGACGGAGCCGGCGCCCGGGTCGACGCCCCCGGCCGGGTCGACCCCCAGCCGGGCCGTGCCCGGCCGGGCCTGGTCGAGGTCGTACCAGGCGGTGAGCTGGTAGGACCAGTCCGGGTTGGCGCCGATCCGCTGGTGGATCCCGACCCGCTCGCGGGCGCCGGCCTGGAGCCCCTGGGCCCGCCGACCGCCGTGCACGACAAAGTTGCTGGCGGTGTGCCGGGCGGCGGTGTTGCCCGACGACGCCGACCGCAGGTACGGCTCCCACCCGATCGCCACCGCACCGGTGCCGCGCTGGGCGAACCCGTCCTCGAAGTGGCGGTTGACCACGTCGATGGCCCGGACCACCACCTCGTCGCTGCCGACCCCGCCGTCGTCGTCGACCACGGTGCAGCGCGCCACGAAGGTGCCGCAGTCCGGATAGCGGTGCGCCGCCACCGCCGTGCCCCGGCTCGCCGGGGGCTGGTGGGTCTCGGTCACCACGGCCGGGATCGCGGCCGTGGTGTCGCCGAACGCCCAGGTCGCGGTGTGCGTGTCGCACCAGCCGGGGTCGCTGAAGGCGGCGGTGAGGGTGAGCACCGTCGCCGGGTACGTGAACAGGTCCGGACCGGCGTCCACGACCGGCGGCACGTTCCGTACGGTCACCAGCCGGGTGTCGGTGGCCACGCCGCCGTCGCGGTCGCGCACCCGCAGGGTCACCTCGTAGACCCCGTCGTCGCACCAGGCGTGCCGGGCGGTGCTGGTCCCCTCGGCCCGGGGCGGGGTGTTGGTCTCCGCCAGCGTGCCCGGTTCGGTCGGCGAGTTGTCGCCGAAGTTCCAGGTGGTCTCGTGCGTGTCCGTCCACTCCCGGTCGGAGAAGCGGCCGACCAGGGTGACCAGTTCGCCCTCGTCGACCACCACGTCCGGGCCGGCGTCCACGGTCGGCGGCACGTTGGCCACGTGCACCAGGGCGAAGTGGTGACTGGTGGCGCCGCCGGGGCCGGTGACGGTGAGCGAGTGGGTGGCCAGGTGCACGCCGCTGACGAAGTAGGTGTGCGCCAGGTCTCGGGTGGTGACCGGCGGACTGCCGTCGCCGGGCCGCCAGACGTACCGGGCGGCCGGGTCGGTGTTGCCGGCGGTCAGGGTGATCGGGGTGCCGGCGGTGCCCGCGTACGATCCGCCGCTGCGGGCGACGAGCACCGCCGTCCGCGCGCACGAACTGGTCACCTCCAGGGTGCCGGCGACCACGAGACCGTCGCCGCCGATCGTGACCGGGTTGTGGAAGACCGCCCGTACCCGGCCGATCCCGGCCAGTTCGCCCGGCCAGCCGCTGATGCCCCGGACCGTACCGTCGCGCGGGTCGACCGCTCTGGACCCGCCGATGGTGGCGGCGATCCCGGTCAGTACGGCGGCGGTCACCACCGCGGCGATCCCGACCAGGATGCTGCCCGCGCCCCAACTCGTCAGCCCCAGCACGATCGCGACCAGCCAGTACGCGACCGACCGCTCCGGGTCCAGTTCCGGGTCGCCGACCACCTCGACCTCCAGCGCCTGCACGCCGTCGGGACCGGTGCCGCCGTCCGGGTTCCAGCGCAGGTCCGCGTCGGACCGGAAGGTCACGTCGACGTCGACACAGCCGAGGATCGCGTCGACCACCGTGAGCGCGCCGGTCATCCGAATGCCGCTGTCGGTCAGGCTCAGCTCGAGTTCGCGGACCTCCGCCCGGGTGTCGTCCCGCTCGAACCGGCGGGGCAGGTCGGCATCGGACCAGCCGTTGGCGGCACGGGCGGCCTCGATCGCCGCGCGCAGCACCGGTCCGGGCAGTGCGATGGCGAAGTCGCGTCCGGTCGGCACCAGTTGCCCGACGGCGGCGATGTCCGCGCCGGGTCCGGCGTTGACCGCGATGGTGAGGGCGTCGAGGGCGACCCGGGTGGTGACGTCACGCGCCTCGAACGGCTCGGCGCCGGCCCCCGGGGTCCAGAGCGCCAGGTGGTCCCGGCCGCCGAGGTCGGCGTGGAACACGTCCGCGACCATGGCCTCGATCCGACCGGTGGTCGGCACCGGTACGGTCCGTGGCCCGAAGCCCGCGACCAGCGTCCCGCCCCACTCGGCGAGCCAGCCGCGCAGGGCGGGTTCCAGGAGCCCGAACAGAGCACTGTTGTTCAGCGTGTAGTTGGTCCCCTCCAGCCCCGGTGCCGGCGCGATCTGGGCCGCGGTCACCGTCGCGGTGTCGAACCGCAACGTGTACGCCCCCGGCGACGTCTCCAGGTCGACCAGGATCTCCAGCCGCCCCCCGATCCCCATCGGCTCCGCGAGCGCGGAGGTAGGAGTGGAAGTGCCCGTCGGCGCCGGACCGGTGCCCTCGGCGGCGTGCCACAGGCGCAGGTAGCAGGGGACGCTGAACAGTGCCTGCGTCGGGCCGGGTCGTCCCACCTCGATCCGGTACGCGGGCTGGCTCTGGTCGTCGTACAACTCCAGGTGGGTGTCGAACCGGTAGCCACCGGCGCCGAACGAGAACCCTTGCCCGGTGTCGTCCCGCTCGTGCGGGAACACCGGTGCCCCCGGGTGGATCACGCCACCGGGTCCGCCGTTCTCGTACCCGAGGTGGACGTACTCGGCCAGGAGTTGGTCGATTTTGCCGGCGGTCGGGGCGCCGCTGGTGACGGTCACGGTGACCGCGTCGCGGGGCAGCCCGCCGAGTCGGATCCCGACATCGCGGGAGTCCGGCAGCGTACCGATCGGCACCTGTGCCCGTACGGTGGCGGTGAGGTCGAGCAGCCGGGCCGAGGGAACCGGCGGGTCGGCGAGGGTGACCTGGACGACCAGACCGAGGACGAGGCGGCAACCGTCGCCAGTGGGTAGGAGTTCGGCGTCGAGCCCGAGCGGCGCGACCTCGATCTGGCCACCGGCGGTGGTGTGGCCGCCGCCGAGGTCGATTCCGGCCGGGATCGGCAGGTACCGGGGCACGGTGCCGGATCTCCACGCCTCCCGCAGCGCCTTGCGCGGGAGCGCCGACGTCGCCTGGATCACGATGTCGTACCCGTGCGTCTCGGCCATGCCCGCCCTCCTCCGCTACCGCTCGACGCTCGACGGCGTCCCGGGGCGCAGCCGTCCGACGACCTCGGTCACGGACGCCGCCTGGTCCGCCTCCAGCAGGCGTACGAAGATCCACTCGGGCGCGAACCGGGGCCGGGCGGCCGAGATCCGCCGGTAGTCCAGCAGCGGCGCCAGGACCGGGTGCTGGTCGCGCAGGCGACGCAGCGGGTCAGGTGCGGCACCCTCGGGGTGCCAACGTGGCGCGGTGGTGTCCAGCACCGGTGCCGGCGACACCGCGACGATGCCCAACTCGACCAGGAGTCTGCGTACGTCCTCCGGATCGTCCGGGTCGACCGCCCGTCCGGCCAGGGCGGCCACCTCCCGACGCAGGTCGGCGAGCCGCTCGGCGGCGCCGGACCCCAACCGGAGCCGGTCGGCGATGGCCGTCCGGGCCTCCGGGTCGATGGCGTAGTCCAGCCGCTCGATGGTGAGCATCGGGTTGGCCGCCGCGGCGCGGCCCAACCGGGGATTGGCGTTGACCCGGGCGAGGATCTCGGCCGCGCGTGCCTGCAGGTCTGCCCAGGAGGTGATCTGGTCGGTCACGGGGACCTCCCACCGGTGGAACGACTTGCCCGGAGCCTAGGTCTCTGACCTGCGGTTTTACGATTTCTGTCAGGAGCACGACACAGTTTGTCGTGCCCGTTTGTCCGAATTGGAGGTCAGCTCGGGGCAGGCCCGCCGGCAGCCGGTCCCGACCCGGACGTCAGCGGGCCGGCGGCCGGTCCCAGCCGGGCGGCAGCGCCGCCGGGACCGTCCAGGTCGGATCGGGTACGAAGTCGGTCCAGGTCCCGTCGAACGGGAACGCACCGGACTCGATCGTCGCCACCACCCGCAGCCCCTCGGCCCGGACCGCCGCCTCGTCGGGCACCCAGTAACCGTCGGGGAACCCGAGGCGCTCGGCGAACTCCTCCTCGTCCTTCCAACGCCAGCTCAGGTCCGGCTCGACCAGGATGTCGAGGTCCTGGTCGACGACGTCCACCCCGGCCACCGTGCCGTCGTCCCAGCGCACGCCGTGCTCTTCGAGGTTGACGTACCAGTGGGCGAACCGGTCGTCGGCGCCCCGGAACAGCCAGACCGAGTGGTCGGCGCCGGTCGGCAGGAACTTCAACAGCGGCGGCCCGGTCCAGACGCCCGTGGCGAGTTGGTAGCCCCGGGTCAGCCACTCGGCGAACGGCATCGCGCGCATGCCCCGGCCGTCGTCGGCGACCTCGTTCGCCACCGGGGAGCCTCGGCCGATCCAGAGCAGTAGGCCCCGCTCGTCGTCGCTGACCACCCGGGCCGCGCGGACCCAGCCGATCCGGCCCCGCCGTACGTTGCGGTGCATGATCAGTCGGCCGGGGGCGAACCGGGGCTCGGCGGCCCCGGTTCGCGACAGGTGACGCGCGGCGCTCGACACCGTCAGCTCGTCGAAACCGTCAGTAGGAGCGGGCCAGGATGGCGACCAGGTCGGGCTCGTCCTCCGAGTCCGGCACCGAACCGTCGGCCCGGACCAGGCAGCGTACGGTGACGCCCTGGCCGTTCGCCTCGGCCTCGCCCTCGACGCCGACCGCCGACCACGGCACCCGGGCCCAGCCGTTCGCCGCCGCCTCGATCGCCTCCGCCAGGGTGGCGACCTCTACGGTGCGGGACTCGCGCAGCGCGAGCGCCTCGTCGTGGAGCGCCTTCTGGTCGGCGTCGAGCGCGGCGAGCACCGCCGAGACGACGTCGGCGACCGGCACCGGAGTCTTCGACCCGTCGGTGCGCCGGACGATCACCGCATTACCTGCTGCCAGGTCGCGCGGGCCCACCTCGACGCGTACCGGATAGCCCTTGAGCTCGGCGTCGACGGCCCGGCGGCCGAACGGGGTGTCCACCCGCTCGTCGAGCGCGACCCGGACCCCGGCGTCACGCAGCGCGTCGCGCAGCTTCGCCGCCGCCTCGGTGACCCCGTCACCGGCCTTGACCACCATCAGGTACGCCTGGACCGGGGCGAGCCGGGGCGGCACCCGCAGCCCGTTGTCGTCGCCGTGGGTCATGATCAGACCGCCGAGCATCCGGGTGGAGGTCCCCCAGGAGGTGGTCCACGCGTGCTCGACCCCGCCGGTCGCGGCGGAGTAGGTGATGTCGAACGCCCTGGCGAAGTTCTGCCCCAGCTCGTGGCTGGTGCCGAGTTGGAGCGCCTTGCCGTCGCCCATCATGCCTTCGAGCGTGTACGTGCTGGTGGCACCGGCGAACCGCTCGCGGGCGGTCTTGCGGCCGACGACCACCGGGATGGCCAGTACGTTGACCATCATGTCCTCGTACACCTCGTGCAGGATGCGGCGGGCGTAGGCCCGCGCGTCCGCCTCGTCGGCGTGCGCGGTGTGCCCCTCCTGCCAGAGGAACTCGCTGGTACGCAGGAAGATCCGGGGGCGCAGCTCCCAGCGGACCACGTTGGCCCACTGGTTGAGCAGCAACGGCAGGTCCCGGTACGAGTCGACCCACTTGGCCATGAACTCGCCGATCACCGTCTCACTGGTCGGGCGGACCACCACCGGCTCGGCCAACGGCTTGCCGCCGCCGTGGGTGACCACGGCCAGTTCCGGGGAGAAGCCCTCGACGTGCTCGGCCTCGCGCTTGAGGTAGTTCTCCGGGATGAAGAGCGGGAAGTAGGCGTTCTCCGCCCCCGCCAGCTTGATCCGGTTGTCCATCTCGGCCTGCATCCGCTCCCAGATGGCGTAGCCCGCTGGTCGGATGACCATCGTCCCGCGCACCGGCCCGTTGTCGGCGAGCTGCGCTTTGGCGATCAGGTCCTGGTACCAGCGGGGAAAATCCTCCGCACGGGGAGTGAGCACGCGTGCCATGACCGCACATCCTATGCGCCCCGCGCCGCTCCCCCGTCCCGGCCCGACCCCGTCACCCCGGGATCGGGTGGTTCGCATGTTTTTTCAGAGTTCTCTTCGAATCTTGCGGCAATCTGTTCGTCTACTTACGATCACTGCGTCCACGGGTCATTGATCGTCCCCAATTCCGCTGGCCCGGCGGATCGGCGAGCGGTGCGTTCGCCTGCCCGGCCGCCGTACGGCACCCGTCCCCCGTTGCCTCCCGCGAAGGATCACCGTGAAGATCGTCAGGCTTCTCGCCGCCGCGGCAATCGCCGCCACCGCCGTCCTCGTCCCGGGTTCCGCCGCACAGGCGGTGCCCTGTCAGGGGATCTACACGATCGCCCACTACGCCGGAAAGGTCGAGGTCACCGGCGGTGCCGCCTGTGCCGGCCCCTGGCAGCCGGGACACCTCGTGCTGTTCCGCAGCCAGAACGGCGGCGCACAGCAGTACGTCGCCAGCGGCACCGGCGTCGCCACGTACCACTGCCGCAACACGACCGAGGTCTGGACGTACACGCTCGGCGGTCAGGTCGTCGGCGGCACCAGCTACACCCTGACCGACGTCCTCTGCGGCTGACGCCGACACCGGCCCGCTCCTTCCTCGATCCACGCGCTCCGGTCTGTCGCCGAGGCCACCCGGAGAACAGTTCGGAGCGCGTGGATCAACCGGAGGCGTGGACCGGGGCGTGGGGACTGGGGCGTGGGTCAGCGGATTACTTGGCCGCGCAGCACGATGCGGCGGGGGGTGCGCAGGACCCGGAGGTCGGTACGCGGGTCGGTGTCGTACACGACCAGGTCGGCCAGGCCGCCCTCGACCAGGCCGGGAAAGCCGAGCCACTGCCGGGCCCCCCAGGAGCCGGCGGCGAGCACGTCCAGGGTGGACATGCCGGCCCGCTCGTGCAGCAGCAGCATCTCCTGCGCGGCGAGCCCGTGGTTGATGCCGCCACCGGCATCGGTGCCGACGTAGATCGGCACCCCGGCCTGGTACGCCGCCCGGACCACCTCGGGAAAGCCGTCGCGCAGGGCGAGCATGTGCTTCGCGTAGCCGGGGAAACGCTCGGCCGCCCGCTCGGCGATGCCACCGAAGGTGTCAATGTTGATCATCGTGGGGACGAGCGCGGTCCCCCGCCGGGCCATCTCGTCGACCAGGTCCACGCTCAGCCCGGTGCCGTGCTCGACCGAGTCCACCCCGGCCCGGACCATGACTTCCACGGCCGACTCGGAGAAGGTGTGCACGGCGGCACGTACCCCGGCCTCGTGGGCGGCCCGGACCGCGCCGGCCAGGCTGGCCTCGTCCCAGGTCGGCGCCAGGTCACCGGCGTCCCGGTCGATCCAGTCGCCGACCAGTTTGACCCAGCCGTTGCCGGCCCGCGCCTGCGCGGTCACCGCCGCGCGCAACTCGTCCGGTCCGACCTCGACCGCGATGTCGCGCAGGTAACGCTTCGGCGGCGCGATGTGCCGACCGGCGCGGGCCAGTCGGGGCAGTCCCGGCTCGTCGTCCAACTCGGGATAGGGGTACGGCGACCCGGCGTCCCGGATCGCCAGCACCCCGGCCTCCCGGTCCGGTACGGCCAGCGCGCGGGCCTCGTCCAGCCCGCCGATCGGCCGCCCGCTCGGGGCGATGCCGATGTGGCAGTGCGCGTCGACCAGTCCGGGCAGCACGAACCCGCGCTCGGCGATCGTCTCCGCCCCCGCCACCGGCTCGTACGTCACCCGGTCGCCGACCAGCCAGAGGTCACGGACCTGGTCGTCGGGGAGAACCACCCCGCGTACGTGCAGCACCCGATCCGGTGCCCCCGGGATCACTTGTTGTCGTCGGGCCGCTTGGTCAACTTGTTGAAGTCGAGTTTCGGCAGCTTGAAACCGGGTGGCAGGCCCTGCTGGGCGCCCGGGTCCATCCCCGGCGGCAACTGTGGCATGCCCGGGAAGCCGCCACCGGGGAAACCACCGGCGGGACCGCCGACCCGGGGCCGACCGCCGCCCTTGGTGCCCTTGCGCTTGTTCTTCGGCGACTTGGTCGCCTTGCGCCGGCCACCGGGCAGCCCCATCATGCCGCCCATCTGCTTCATCATCTTCTGCGCTTCGGTGAAGCGGTTGAGCAGTTGGTTGACGTCCATCACGGTGACCCCGGAGCCGTTGGCGATCCGGAGCCGGCGGGAGCCGTTGATGATCTTCGGGTTGCTCCGCTCGCCCGGGGTCATGCCCCGGATGATCGCGGTCGCCCGGTCGAAGTGGCTGTCGTCCAGCTCGGCGAGCTGGTCCTTCATCTGCCCCATGCCCGGCATCATGGCCAGCACGTTCGCGATCGGACCCATCCGGCGGACCGCGATGAGCTGGTCGAGGAAGTCCTCCAGGGTGAACTGCTCGCCGCCCATCAGTTTGGCGGTCATCTTCTCCTTCTGATCCGAGTCGAAGGCCTGCTCGGCCTGCTCGATCAGAGTGAGGACGTCGCCCATGCCGAGAATCCGGCTGGCCATCCGGTCCGGGTGGAAGACGTCGAAGTCCTCCAGCTTCTCGCCGGTGGAGGCGAACAGGATCGGCTGCCCGGTGACCTCGCGTACGGAGAGCGCCGCACCACCTCGGGCGTCACCGTCGAGCTTGGAGAGGACCACACCGGTGATGCCGACGCCGTCGCGGAACGCCTCGGCGGTCCGGACCGCGTCCTGACCCACCATCGCGTCGATGACGAAGATGACCTCGTCCGGCTGGACCGCGTCCCGGATCGAGGCGGCCTGGGCCATCATCTCGGCGTCGATGCCGAGCCGGCCGGCGGTGTCGACGATGACGATGTCCCGGGCGGCGCGCTTGGCGTGCTCGATCGACGCCTTCGCCACCTGCACCGGGTCGCCGACGCCGTTGCCCGGCTCCGGCGCGTAGACCTCGACCCCGGCCCGGCCACCGAGCACCTGGAGCTGGCCGACCGCGTTCGGCCGCTGGAGGTCGGCGGCGACCAGCATCGGCTGGTGGCCCTGCGCCTTGAGCCAGCGCGCGAGCTTGCCGGCGAGGGTGGTCTTACCCGAACCCTGGAGACCGGCGAGCATGATCACTGTCGGCGGCTGCTTGGCGAACTGGAGCCGCCGCCCCTCGCCGCCGAGGACACCGACCAGCTCCTCGTGCACGATCTTGATGACCTGCTGGGCCGGGTTGAGGGCCTGCGAGACCTCGGCGCCCCGGGCCCGTTCCTTCAGGCTCGCGATGAACGCCTTGACCACCGGCAGCGCGACGTCGGCCTCCAGCAACGCCTGCCGGATCTCCCGGGCGGTGGCGTCGATGTCGGCGTCGGTGAGCCGGCCCTTGCCGCGGAGCTTGGTGAAGATCCCGGAGAGGCGATCGCTCAAGGTGTCAAACACGGCGCAACATCCCGTTTGTCTAGTTTCCGCGGGTAGGACTCGGGCGGGCAACCACACACCCGGCCACCGCTAGGGTAGCCGCCCACCGCCCCGGCCGCCGCGTCGCTGCCGCCCGGGTGACCCCGACCCGGCACCCGGCCCGGATGCACCGGTCCGGGCACCGGTGCCGTTCAGGAAGCCACGGCGGTCAACACGGCCGCCTCGACCCGGTCCCGTTCCGCCGGGTCGGACCAGTCGCCGACCAGGTAGAACGCGTCGACCACGTCACCGCCGAGGGTGGAGATCCGGGCCGCCCGGACCAGCGCACCCGCCTCGTCCAGCGCGCTGGCGACCCGGTAGAGCAGGCCGCCGGAGTCCGCCGCGCGCAACTCCAGCACCACCGCGTCGGTGGCCACCGCCCGGTGCCAGACCACCTTCGGCGCCGCCCCCGCGCCGCGACCGGCCAACGCCCGGCCGCGCAGCCGCTGGGTGACCGAGACGTCCCCGGTGACCGCCCGGCGCAGGTCCGCACCGAGCGCGATCGGGTCGGGCGGGGTGCCGTACCGGGGTTGGACCTGGAACTCGACCAGCCCCCGGTCGGCCACCGTGCTGGCGTCGGCGGAGATCACCTCCAGCCGGTGCAGGGCCAGGCAACCGGCGACCGCGGCGAGCAGGCCACGTCGGTCGGCGGCGGCCACCGCGACCCGCCCGTCGTCCAGGTGTACGGCGGGCAGCGCCCCGTCCAGCAGGGCCGGGTCCGGGGCAGGCGGGTCGGGCAGTTCGCCGGTGTCCAGCGCGGTGTGCACCCGACCCACAAGTTCGGCGATCAGCCGGCCCTTCCAGTCCGACCAGGCGGCCGGGCCGGTGGCGTGCGCGTCGGCCCGGGCCAGCCCGTGCAGCAGGTCCAGGGTCTGGCGGTCGCCGACCGCGCCGGCCACGTGCGAGATGGTCACCGGGTCGCGCAGGTCCCGCCGGGTGGC
This sequence comes from Micromonospora sp. NPDC050397, assembly GCF_044901685.1. NCBI lineage: Bacteria > Bacillati > Actinomycetota > Actinomycetes > Micromonosporales > Micromonosporaceae > Micromonospora > Micromonospora sp. NPDC050397. The sequence goes on along the minus strand of NZ_JBJDPS010000002.1, from coordinate 314,082 downwards.
CACCTCGGGCAGCAGCAGGTGCAACCGGACCAGCTTCTCGATCAGGTCGACCTCGGCCGGCGGCAGGCCGATCCGGGCGGCGATCGACGCCGCGATCGGGGCACCCACACTGCTGTGGTCGCCGGGCAGCCCCTTGCCCACGTCGTGCAGGAACGCGGCGAGCAGCAACAGGTCCGGGCGCTCGACCTCGCGGGCGTACGCGGTGGCCTCGGCGGCGGCCTGCACCAGGTGCCGGTCCAGGGTGAACCGGTGCACCGGGTTGTGCTGGGGCAGGCTGCGCAACCGGGGCCACTCCGGCAGCCAGCCGTCGATCAGCCCGTACCGGTCGCAGGTCTCCCAGGTGGGGACGAGCCCGGGGCCGGCGCCGAGCAGGGTGATCAGCGCGGCCCGGGCCGGAGCCGGCCACGGGGTGGGCAGCGGTGGGCAGTAGGCGGCGAGCCACTCACAGGTGGCCCGCGCGATCGGCAGTCCGGTGCTGGCCGAGGCGGCGGCGACCCGCAGCGAGAGGCTCGGGTCCGGCCGGGCGCCGATCGCGGTCCGGGCCAGCACCAACTCGCCGTCGTGTTCGACCACGTCCCGGGCGACCGGGCGGCGCAGCAGCCGGCCGTCGGCGCCCCGACCGTCCTGGCCGCGCCGCCGGCCGTTGTGAAGCCGGTCGGCGGCCCGGAACGCGTCGGCGAGGGCATGGCTGACGGTACGGGCGTCCCCGGCGACCCGGCGCAGCACCGCGTCGCCGTCGTCGAGCCCGAGCAGGGCGGCGACCGCCTCGCGTTCCTGGGCGACCAGCCGGTCGACCCGCCGTCCCCGGGAGACGTGCAGCGCGTCGCGGGTGTCGAGCAGGCGCAGGTGGGCGGCGCGTACGGCGGGGCGCAGGGCGTCGCTGATCCCGGCGTACGCGATGGCACGCAGCAGCCCGACGTCCCGCAACCCACCGGCGGCCTCCTTGAGGTCGCCTTCGAGCAGGAAGGCGAGTTCGCCGTGGGCCTGCCAGCGGGCGTTGGTCACCTCGCGCAACGAGGACATCTGTCGGACCGCGGTGCGCCGCCACTGTTCGGCGGCGGCGGGGACGAGTCTGCCGGTGAGTGACTCGTCACCGGCGACGTGCCGGGCGTCGAGCAGGCCGAGGGCGACCTTGACGTCGTCCCGCGCGACGGAGAGCGCCTCGGCCACGGTGCGGACCGAGTGGTCCAGGCCGAGCCGGGCGTCCCAGATCGGGTACCAGACGGCGGCGGCCAGCTCGTCCATGCCGGGCCGACCGTCATGGACCAGCACCAGGTCGAGGTCGCTGAAGGGCGAGCACTGCCGGCGGCCGAGGCCGCCGACCGCGACCAGGGCCACGCCGGCCAGGTCGGCGCCGCCCGGTCCGGACGGCATCAGGGTACGCAGCCAGGCGTCCAGCGCCGCCGCGCGGTGCTCCCGCGCGGCGGCGCCGATCCCGGCGTCGAGCAGTGGTGATCCGGTGTCGGCGAGCTCCGCCGCCGGCCCGGTCCCCCTGGTCATCGCCATTCGCTCAGAGCGCGTCGAGGCCGCGCTCACCGGTCCGGACCCGGACGACGTCCTCCACCGCCGTGACCCAGACCTTGCCGTCGCCGATCTTGCCCGTACGGGCGGCCGTGACCACCGCGTCGACGACCTTCTCGACGTCGATCTCGTCGGTCAGCACCTCGACCCGGATCTTCGGCAGGAACTCCACGGTGTACTCGGCACCCCGGTACACCTCGGTGTGGCCCTTCTGCCGTCCGTACCCCTGGACCTCGCTGACGGTCAGGCCCGCCACGCCGAGGGCGTGCAGGGCCTCCTTCACCGCGTCCAGTTGGTACGGCTTGATGACCGCGGTCACCAGCTTCATGTCCAACCCCTCCATCACAGGAACGTTAACCGGCGACCTTTTCGCTGACCGGAGCGGCCGGCTCGGCCGAGGTGTTGCTGGGGGTGCCGATACCGGCCATGGCGAACGCGCCGCCACCGCCGCTGCCGCCACCGGTGGAGAGGTCGTAGCCGCTCTCCGCGTGCTCCGCGATGTCGATCCCGTCGACCTCGGCCTCGGTCTTGACCCGGAAGCCGACGGTCTTCTCGATCACGAAGGCCAGCACCCAGGCGATGGCGAACGACCAGACGGTGACGATCAGACCGGCCAGCGCCTGCCGCCCGAGCTGGGTCGCCCCGCCGCCGTAGAAGAGCCCGTCGGAGGCGCCGACCACGTCGGTGATCGCGGCGTTCACGGAGTTGGTGGCGAACAGGCCGAGCCAGAGCGACCCGATCCAACCGCCGACGAAGTGCACGCCGACCACGTCGAGCGAGTCGTCGAAGCCGAGCTTGTACTTCAGGCTGACCGCGAGGGCACAGACCACACCCGCGACGATACCGAGCAGCACCGAGGCCCAGGGCGCGATGAACCCACAGGCCGGGGTGATCGCGACCAGACCGGCGACGGCACCCGAGGAGGCGCCGACCATGGTCGGCTTGCCACCCTTGATCCACTCGACCGCGATCCAGCCGAGCACGGCGGCGGCGGTGGCGAGCTGGGTGTTGATGAAGGCCAGGCCGGCGACCGAGTCGACGGTCAGTTCGGAACCGGCGTTGAACCCGAACCAGCCGAACCAGAGCAGGCCGGCGCCGAGCGCCACCAGCGGGATGTTGTGCGGCTTCATGCCCTCCTTGGGCCAGCCGAGCCGCTTGCCCAGCACCAGTGCCACGGCGAGCGCCGCCGCACCGGCGTTGATGTGCACGGCCGTACCACCGGCGAAGTCGAGCGCGTGGATGTCGCCGCCGATGATGCCGCCGCCCCAGACCCAGTGCGCGACCGGGAAGTAGACCAGGGTAGCCCAGCCGAAGGCGAAGAGCAGCCAGCCGCCGAACTTGGCCCGGTCGGAGATGGCACCGCTGATCAGCGCGACCGTGATCACCGCGAAGACCATCTGGAAGGCCATGAAGACGTAGAGCGGGACGCCGATGCCGCTGGGGTTCTCCGCGGTGGCGCCCCAGAGGTCGGTCTCCGCGAGGAAGGTCTTGGTGCCGAGGTACGCGGCCGGGTCGCCCCAGAATCCGTTCACGTCCGCGCCGAAGGCGACGCTGAATCCGTAGAACCACCACAGAACCGAGATGAGCCCGATGGCCGAGAAGCTCATCATCATCATGTTCAGAACACCCTTGGACCGGTTCAGTCCGCCGTAGAACAGCGCCAGACCCGGGGTCATGAGCAACACGAGCGCCGTCGAAACCAGCAGCCACGTGGTGTTGGCGCCGTCGATCGTCGGTGCTTCAGGCACGCTGGCCTCCTAAAATCGAGTTTCCTCCCCTCGAAAGCTCCGATTCGTGGCCCGGCCTGTCCCCGCTGCCACGCGGCCCGAGTCGAAACTTCCACCGGCTCAGGGGCAGCGCCGCCCGTGCGCCGGTTGCGCGGAAGCTTCCCGGCTGGCTGTTTCACCCAGGGACTCCGGCGCGTTTCCACGGCGTCACCAGTTGTTTCGGACGTGTGAAGAAAGCCTCACACTCGATAGAACGGGTGGGGGCATATCAACCGAAAGGGCCGCCCGAGCTATACGGAAAGCGACACCGATCAGCGGAGCGCGTACTCCAGGGTGTGCCGCTCGTAGTCGAGCAGCCGAAGATCACGCATTGGCCGCCGTAGGTGTCCCTTGTGCACGATCCGGACGAACGCCGGCTCCCCGGCGGCTGCCATCCGACGAATTCCCTCGACATGATCGACAATTCGTTTCCGGATCGTCCGCACCAACCGGTGCCGGTCCCGGGGGATCAGCCCGTACGCGTCCGCGAAGAGTCGCAGCCGGCGCGGCCGGTTCGGTCGCTTCCAGCCCAGCGTGTACGAGTCCCGGTCGGAGAAGAGCGGCACCCAGGTCCAGGCCGCGTACGCCACGTCGTAGATCCGCGCCCCGGGCGAGGCCAGGTCGAAGTCGATCAGTGCGAGGGTGCCGTCCGGACGCCAGATCACGTTGTGCGGGGCGGCGTCGTGGTGACAGATCACCTCGGTGTCCGGCGGCGGCGGGCCGAACGAACGCCAGACCGCGCCGGTGACGGGGGCGAAGCCGTACTGGGCGTCGTGGAACATCCGCAGCATCGTGGCGACCGTGACCAGTGCCTCGTCGGTGACCCAGTGCGGGGCGAGCGGGTACTCGCCGCACTCCCCCTCCAGGTACGAGAGCACCTCCCGGTTTCGCTCGTCCATCCCGAGCGCCCGGGGCGAACCGGTGAAGCCGACGTACTCCAGGTGTCGCAGCAGGGCGTGCACGGACGGGGTCCACGGCCCGGCGTTGCGGCGTACGGTGTCGCCGACGCGTACGACGGTGCTCACGTTGCCGCCGTGCAGTGGGATCTCCTGCGAAGTCACGTACGGTCTCCCGATGCGCGGCGGCGGTTCACGGTAGGTCACCGAGGTTACGCCTCGGCGCCCAGCGGATCGGTGCCGATCAGCGCGTCGACGAACTGGGCCGGGTCGAACGGGGCCAGGTCGTCCGGGCCCTCACCCAGGCCGACCAGCTTGACCGGCAGCCCGAGCTTGCGCTGTACGGCGATCACGATGCCGCCCTTGGCGGTGCCGTCGAGCTTGGTCAGCACCACCCCGGTCACGTCGACCACCTCCATGAACACCCGGGCCTGCTCCAGCCCGTTCTGCCCGGTGGTGGCGTCCAGCACCAGCAGCGTCTCGTCCACCGGGCCGTGCTTCTCCACCACCCGCTTGACCTTGCCCAGCTCGTCCATCAGGCCGACCTTGTTCTGCAACCGGCCGGCGGTGTCGATCAGCACCGTGTCCACGCCGAGGTCGATACCCCGCCGGACCGCGTCGAACGCCACGCTCGCCGGGTCGGCGCCCTCCGGCCCCCGGACCACCTCGGCGCCCACCCGGCCGCCCCAGGTGGTGAGCTGCTCGGCGGCGGCGGCCCGGAAGGTGTCCGCGGCACCGAGCAGGACCGTACGCCCGTCCGCGACCAGCACCCGGGCGATCTTGCCGCAGGTGGTGGTCTTGCCGGCACCGTTCACCCCGACCACCAGCACCACCCCGGGGGTGCCGTCGTGCGCGGTCGCCCGCAACGACCGGTCCAGACCCGGATCGAGCGCGTTGACCAGTTCGACCGCGAGCAACGTACGCAGCTCGGTGGCGCTGCGGGTGCCGAGCACGGCGGTCCGCTCACGCAGCCGGCCGACGATCTCCCTGGTGGCGTCCACCCCGACGTCGGCGGTGATCAGGGCGTCCTCGATCTCCTCCCAGACCTCCTCGTCGAGGTGGTCCCGGCTGAGCAGGCTGAGCAACCCCTTGCCGAAGACGTTCTGCGACCGGGAGAGCCGGGCCCGCAGCCGGACCAGCCGGCCGGCGGTCGGCTCCGGGCGCTCGATCGTCGGCGCCGGCTCGGCCGGGGGTGCCGTCGGGGGCGCCACCGGCTCGGCCGGCGGCGGCGCGGTCACCGTGCCGGTGCCGGCCAGTTCCCCGGGCGGTGCCTCGAGGACCGGCCCCTCCTCGGTGGGGCGGGTCCGCACGCTCGTGTCCGGCAGCGGTGGCTCGGGCTTGCGCCGCAGCCTCGGCACCACCAGGCCGACGGTGCCGAGGAGCAGCACACCCAGCAGGATCAGCGCGAGAACGAGGTACTCCATGCGGGAATCCTGACAGATGGACGCGACGCCGGCCCAGCCGCCGCTCCCGACAGGGGCGATGGAGATCACCGGTACCCTCCGCCGAAACCCGGGTGGCGTGATCACCCGCAGGGTAGGAAGGATGAATCCACCCACCCCCTCGGAGGTCCAGCCATGCCCGTCACCCGGTTGCTGATCGGTCCGCTGCTGCGTCGAGTGGTCGACACCCGGGCCACGGTCTGGGTGGAGACGAGCGCGCCGACCGTGGTCACCGTCCGCACCCCGGACGGCGCCAGCGGTACGTCCCCCACGTTCAGCGCCTTCGACCACCACTACGCCCTGGTGGTGGTGGAGGGGCTCACCCCGGGCAGCACCAGCACGTACGAGGTGTGGCTGGACGAGGAGCGGGTGTGGCCGATGCCCGAGTCGACGTACCCGCCGAGCGTGATCCGTACCCGGTCGGCCGACGACGACCGTGAACCGGTCCGGCTGATCTTCGGCTCGTGCCGGGAGACCACCCAGCACGCCACCGCGCGTCGCCTCCCGCCGGACGCCCTCGACGCGTACGCCCGGCGGTTGATGGCCGGCGCCGACCCGAGCGCCCTGCCCGACCTGATGGTGCTCCTGGGCGACCAGGTCTACGCCGACGTCACCTCGCCGACGGTCCGCAAGCTGCTCAGCCGACGCCGCAACCGGCCCCGGAACGCGCCGGCCGACCAGGTGGTGAGCTTCGACGAGTACACCAAGCTGTACCTGGAGTCCTGGCGCGACCCGGAGATCCGCTGGCTCTTCTCCACCGTGCCGAGCGTGATGATGTTCGACGACCACGAGATCATCGACGACTGGAACACCTCGGCCCGGTGGCGGGCGGAGGTCGCGCGGCAGCCGTGGTGGCCCGAGCGGATCGCCAGCGGGATCGCCTCCTACTGGGTCTACCAGCACCTCGGCAACCTCTCCCCGGACGAGGTGGTGGGCGACCCGGTCTACGCCGAGGTCACCGCCGCGTCGGACGCGACCTCGGTGCTGCGCGAGTTCGGCGCCCGGGTGGACGCGCACGTGAGCGAGGCGGCGGCGGAGAGCGGCGCCGACCCCGGCGCCGACCCGTTGGGCGGGCCGGTCCAGGTCGGGCGCTACCAGTGGAGCTACGGGCTCGACATCGGCCGGACCCGGCTGGTGATGCTGGACAACCGGTGCGGCCGGGTGCTCGACCGGACCCGCCGCTCGATGCTCTCGCCGGAGGAGTGGACCTGGTTCGTCGACCGGGCGCACGGAAGCTACGACCACCTGGTGGTCGGGTCGTCGCTGCCCTGGCTGCTCCCGCCCGCCGTACACCACGTCGAGTCGTGGAACGAACGGATGGCCGACTCCCGCCGGCCCCGGGTGGCGGCGCTCGCCGAGCGGCTGCGCCGCGCCTTCGACCTGGAGCACTGGGCCGCCTTCGACCGCTCGTTCGAGGCCCTGGCCGCGCTCTTCGCCCGGCTCGGCACCGGCCAGACCAGCGGCGTCGTCGGGTCCGGGTCCGGGTCCGGGTCCGGGTCCGGGTCCGGGTCCTCCGACGGCGGCGAGGTGCCGGTCGGGGCCGGTCCGGCGTACCCGGCACCGGCGTCGATCAGCGTGCTCTCCGGCGACGTGCACCACTCGTACGTGGCCCGCGCGCGCTTCACCGCCGAGGTACGCACCCCCGTGCACCAGTTGACCTGCTCGCCGATCCACAACCAGGTGCCCGCCTTCATGCGCCCGCTGCTGAAACTCGGCTGGTGGGCCGGGCCCGCGGGGGCCGCGCGGGCGCTGGCGCGTACCGCCGGGGTGCGCCGGCCGGGGGTGCGGTGGCGGCGGTTGACCGGGCCGTACTTCGGCAACGCGATCAGCACCCTCGCGCACACCGGCCGGCAGGCCGACGTGGTGATCGAGGGCACCGGCAAGGACGGGACGCTGCGTACGGTCGGTCGGAAACGACTCAGCACCGGGAGTTGACCGGCACCCCGGTCGGCGCCTCGCGTACGGTCACGGAACAGGCGACATCTTCCGCCCCACGTAGGAGGGTCCCGTTGGAGCAGGCCGGCACCTCACCGTTCGAACGCGGCACCGACGGCCCGAAGGTGGTGCTCGCCGGGGTCGACGGCACGGTGACCTCGATGCGCGCGGTGGCGTACGCCGCCGGTCTGGCCCGCCGCCAGGGCAGCCGACTGGTGGTGGTCTTCGTGGCCGCGCCACCCGTGCTCGCCTCGCTCACCCCGGGCGCCGGCGACCAGGTGCAGGACGCGCTCGAAGAGCTCGGCGCCGAGCTGCGCGAGGAGATCGGCACCGCCACGACGGAGCTGGGCGTACCGCTGACCTTTCTCGGCCGGCGCGGCGACCCGTACGCCGAACTGCGTACGGTCGCCGACGAGCTGAAGGCGGACATGGTGGTGGTCGGCGCCTCCACCCAGGCCGGGCACCGACTGGTCGGCTCGATCGCCGCCCGGCTGGTCAGGTCCGGTCACTGGCCGGTCGTCGTCGTCCCGTAGCGGGTGCCGCGCGAGCGGTCGGTCGGCATCCCGCAGCGCTCGCCGCGCGAGCGGTCAGTCGGCGAGCGCGGCCCGCAGGTACGTCAGGTCCGCCGGCCCGCTCCACCGGTACGCGGACAGCCCGGCCGCCCGCGCGCCCCGCACCGAACGGTCGTCGTCGTCGACGAAGAGCACCCGCCCCGGTGGGGTGGCCAACTCCTGGCAGGCCCGCTGGAAGAACTCCTTCGCCGGCTTGTGCACGCCGAGCACGGACGAGTTCAGCACCAGGTCGACCTCCTCGGTCAACCCCAGCGCGGTCAGGTCGGCGTCGAGCCGGTCGGTGGCGTTGGTGGCCAGTGCCACCGGGTGGCCGTTTCCCCGTACCTCCCGGACGAAGGCGAGCACGTCCGGGTCGACCGCGCCCCGGTACGCCTGCCACTGGTCGACCGCCGCGATCGCCCGCTCCCGCCCGCCGGCCGGCTCGGCCAGCGCCTCGGCCACCCCGGCCATCCAGTCCAGGTGACTGACCCGGCCGGTGACCGCCGGTTGGAGCAGCGACCACCGCGTCGCCGTCTCCAGCAACGCGCCGGAGGGCAGCCCGAACTCCCGCTCCACCGCCTCGCCGACCGCCGGATCCCACTGCCGCAGTACGCCGTCCAAGTCGACGAGCAGCGCCGTCGCCCGCTCCCGAGCCATCAGTCCTCTTCCCTGCTGAGCCGCTGGCTGATCACCTCGGTGACCCCGTTGCGCATGGTGACGCCGTACAGCGCGTCGGCCACTTCCATGGTGCGCTTCTGGTGGGTGATGATAATGAGCTGGCTCTTCTCCCGGAGCTGGGCCATCAGGGTGATCAGGCGACCGAGGTTGACGTCGTCGAGCGCCGCCTCCACCTCGTCCATGATGTAGAACGGGCTGGGCCGGGCCCGGAAGATCGCCACCAGCATCGCGACCGCGGTCAGCGACCGCTCCCCACCGGAGAGCAGCGACAGCCGCTTGATCTTCTTGCCCGGCGGCCGGGCCTCGACCTCGACCCCCGTGGTGAGCAGGTCGTCCGGGTCGGTGAGGATGAGCCGCCCCTCACCGCCGGGGAAGAGCACGGTGAAGACCTGCTCGAACTCGCGGGCGGTGTCGGCGAAGGCGCTGGCGAAGACCTCCAGGATCCGGTCGTCCACGTCCTTGACCACGGTGAGCAGGTCGCGGCGGGTCGCCTTGAGGTCCTCGAGCTGCTCGGAGAGGAACTTGAACCGCTCCTCCAGGGCGGCGAACTCCTCCAGCGCGAGCGGGTTCACCTTGCCGAGCAGGCCCAGCTCCCGTTCCGCCTTCGCGGCCCGCTTCTCCTGCACCGGGCGCTCGAACGGCACCGGTTCGGGCACCGGCGTGCCGTCCCGTTCCGCCGCCGCCAGATCGGCCGGCGTGGGCGGTACGAGCTGCCGCGGCCCGTACTCGCTGATCAGCGTCTCCACGTCGAGGGCGAAGTCCTCGGCGGCCTTGATCTCGAGCTGCTCGATCCGCATCCGCTGCTCGGCGCGGGCGACCTCGTCCCGGTGCACCGCGCTGGTCAGCCGTTCCAGGTCCGCGCCGAGCCGCTTGGCCGCGCCGCGTACCTCCTGGAGTTCGGCCTCGCGGGCGGCCCGGGCCCGGGCCACCTCGTCCCGGGTCCGTTCGGCCTCGCCGAGCGAGACCACCACCCGGGTCAACGCCTCACGGGCGCCGTACTCGACCGCGCGGGCGATCGCCGCGCCCCGGGCACGGGCGGCCCGGCGGGCGGCGGCCCGTTCCCGGGCGGCCCGCTCGGCGTTCGCCTGCCGGGTCAGCGAGTCGGCCCGGCCGGCGATGGCGGCGACCCGCTCCTCGGCGGTACGCACCGCGAGCCGTACCTCCATCTCGTTCTGCCGGGCCGGCGGCAGGTAGCGCGCCAGCTCGTCCCGCTCCTCGGTGGACGGCTCGGCGTCGATCGGGGTCGCCTCGGCCAGCCGCAGCCGTTCCTCCAACTCGGCGAGTCCGGCCAGGTCCCGGTCGCGCGCCTCCTGCGCCTTGGCCAGGGACTGGGCCAACCGGTCGGTCTCGGCCTTGGCGGAGCGGGCGGCGGCGCCGAATTCGGCGAGCCGGCGGGCGGCGGCGTTGCGCTGCCCCTCGGCCTCCCGCTTGACCGCGGCGGCGGCGGTCACCGCGTCCTTGCGCTCGGCCACCTCGGCCCGGGCGTCGGCGAGCTGTCCGGCCAGCTCGGCGATGGTCTCCTCGGCGGCGAGCCGGTTGGTCCGGGCCTCCTCGACGGCGGCCTGGACCTCGATGAAGCTCGGCGCCTTGGCCGAACCGCCGGCCGCCGCGTAGGCACCGACCACGTCCCCGTCCGGGGTGACCGCGCGCAGCTCCGGGTTCGTGCCGACCAGCCGGGTCGCCGCCTCCAGATCACCCACGAGTACGACGTCCCGCAGCGCCCGGTGCACCGCCGGGCGGATCTCGTCCGGGCAGTCGACCAGGTCCGGTGCCCATCGGGCGCCCTCGGGCAGGGCCGGGCGGAGCGCGTCCAGCGAGCCGATCATGCCCGGTCCGGCGGCGCCGCCGACCAGCAGGCTGGCCCGCCCGGCATCCTGGATCTTGAGCAGGCGCATCGCCTCGGCGGCCTCGTCCACCCCGCTCACCGCGACCGCGTCGGCGAGACCACCGAGCGCGGCGGCGAGCGCCGCCTCGTTGCCCGGCGCCACGGTCAACATCCCGGCGAGCCCGCCGAGCAACCCCGGCACCTGGTCCGCCCGGGCCAGCAGCGCCCCGGCGCCGTCCTTGCGGCGCAGCCCCATGGCCAGCGCCTCCTCGCGGGCCTTCCAGGTGGCCGCGTCCTTCTCCGCGCGCCGCTCGGCGTCCGACAACGCCCGTACGGCGGCGTTGGCCGCCTCGTGCGCGGCCTGCGCCTCGGCGTGCCGGGCGTCCAGGTCCGCGTTGTCCCGGTCGGCGGCGGTCGACTGGGCCGCCACCGCGTCCACCTCGGCCTGCGCCCGCTCGGCCCGCCCCCGGGCGTCGTCGTGCGCGGCGGCCAGCCGCTCGATCTCCTCGGCGGCGGTGCCGGTACGCGCCCGCGCCGAGTTCACCTGCCCGGTCAGCCGGGCCAGCCCCTCGCGCCGGTCGGCGATCGCCTTGGCGGCGGTGACCAGGGCCCGTTCGGCCTCGGCGAGCTGCCGTTCGAGCTGCTGGCGGCTCTCCACCGCCTCGGCCAGCCGGATCTGGTCGTCGGTCAGCGCGGCCCGCAGCTCCTCCTCGTGCGCCCGGACCGACTCGGCCTCGGCGGCGAGCTGGTCCGGGTCGCGGCCGGGTCGCTCGTCGTCCGGGGTGGCGCTCAGGTGGCGCAGCCGCTCCCGGGCGAGCTGTTCGGTGGAGCGGAACCGTTCCTGGAGCGTGGAGAGCTTGTACCAGGTCTCCTGGGCCCGGGTCAGCAGCGGCGCGTCCTCGGCGAGCGCCGCCTCCAGCTCGGCCAGCCGGTGCTGGACCTCGGTGTGCTCCGCCTCGACCTGCTCGCGTCGGTCCCGCAGCGCCGCCTCGTCGGCGATCTCCTTGTCCAGGGTGGTACGCAGGGTGGCGAGGTCGTCGGCGAGCAGCCGGAGCCGGGCGTCCCGGAGGTTGGCCTGGATAGCGGCGGCCCGGCGGGCCACCTCGGCCTGCCGCCCCAGCGGCTTGAGCTGGCGGCGCAGTTCCGCCGTGAGGTCGGTGAGCCGGTTCAGGTTGGTCTGCATCGCGTCGAGCTTGCGCAGCGCCTTCTCCTTGCGCTTGCGATGCTTCAGTACGCCGGCCGCCTCCTCGATGAACGCGCGCCGGTCCTCCGGCTTGGCGTGCAGTACGGCGTCCAACTGGCCCTGTCCGACGATGACGTGCATCTCTCGGCCGATGCCGGAGTCGGAGAGGAGTTCCTGGATGTCGAGCAACCGGCAGGAGTTGCCGTTGATCTCGTACTCGCTCTCGCCGGAACGGAACATCCGGCGGGTGATCGAGACCTCGGTGTAGTCGATCGGCAGTGCGCCGTCGGTATTGTCGATGGTCAGTGTCACCTCGGCCCGACCGAGCGGTGCCCGACCGGCGGTACCGGCGAAGATGACGTCCTCCATCTTGCCGCCGCGCAGCGCCTTCGCGCTGTGCTCGCCGAGCACCCAGGCGATGGCGTCGACGACGTTCGACTTGCCGGAGCCGTTCGGCCCCACCACGCAGGTGATGCCCGGCTCCAGCCGTAGCGTCGTCGCGGAGGCGAAGGACTTGAACCCCTTCACCGTCAGGCTCTTCAGATACACGTTGCCGATCCTCGTCCGGCGCGGACGCCGGTCTGTCGGGCGGCCGTGGCGCGATCCGGCCGCCGGGACTCGTCACCGCCGAGGTCGTCTGGGCCGGCCGGCCACTCCCGGCTGCGGGGACCTGGTCAACCCGCAGCGTAACCCGAACCGGTGTCGGAGCCGACGTGGCACGCACCCGTGAGCGGGTTCATTGCCTGGCCGGGAGCCTACGAAGCCCCGTACGCCATCCCGGACCGCTACGCCGGGTGACGACCGGGGCGGGAACGGGGTGTCCCGTTCCGGACAAAAAGCTGCGCGCCGCCACAAATGTGTCGGCGCGCGATCGGTGCTGGTGCGATTCAGTGGTGCAGACGGTGGGCGCCGGTCCCCGGCGCCCTCGCGCTCAGGTCAGTGCCGGTTCGGCCAGCCGCAGCAGGTCGTCTGCCTCGGCCACCGCCGCTTCGAGCCGATCGTTGTCGGCCCGCAACCGGGTGATCTCGAACTCGAGTGCCTGAACCCTGGAACGCAGTCGGGTGACCTCGTCGAGCAGGCGCCGGTCGGGCGCCGCACCCACGTGGCCGTAGAGGGCCTTCGCCATATTGCGTCTCCTTGTAATGCGCTGCCGGAAAGGCCGGCCAACGCGCGCCCAACTCGTTCGCGACTTCCTACCCGCAGGAACACGCGGGCATGATCGGGCGCGACTGGCGACACCTATATAGTGTGCCGATGTCCCCGCTTCGTCAAGTTGGACCGGGCGCAGATCACTCTCATGTCAACCGGTTTGCTCACCGAAGGCCGCCACGAGGCACGAACAAGATCGCTGTTCGGACACTCGAAGTTTAACTCCGCCTGGTCATCCGGATACCAGCCGCTGTCTTAGATCTTCCTTAGCCACGTTGCCCGCCCGACCGGGCTCCACGTAGCGTCCGCACCGGCCCACTCCCCCACAGAAGCCAGCCGGAGGCGTACGCGGTGCACGGGCGAACCGAACGAAGGGCGCACGGTGGCGGGGCCCAGCGGCACTCCGCCCCGGAGCACTTCAGCGGCCGGCACCGGGGCCCGAGCCGGCTGCCGGGACCGGTCGGCCTCGCGACGACGGTCACCGTGCTGCTGGTCATGCTCGGCGTCGGTGCCGCGATGATGCCGATCGGCCTGGCCAGTTCCCCGGAGGCGGCCCCGGCCGAGCCGACCGGCAGCGTCCCGGCCGAACCCTCCGGTTTCGGGATACTCGGCAACGCCCCCACCCCGAGCGCCCGGCCCACGCCCAGCGCCCGGCCGACCCCCTCGCCGGCCCGCCCCACCCCGTCGCGTACGCCCAGCCGGGCGCCGAAGGTGGCGAGCAAGGCGGACAGCCGCGAGGAGCAGGTGGTCGAGATCGTCAACCAGGAGCGGGCGGCAAACGGCTGCGGTGCGGTGTCGATCAACAGCAAGCTGGCCGAGGCGGCCCGGCTGCACAGCGAGGACCAGGCGGTCCACGACAAGATGTCGCACGACGGCAGCGACGGCAGTTCGTTCGTCGACCGGGCCCGGGAGGCCGGCTACACCAGCCCGATGAGCGAGAACGTGGCCATGGGCTACGCCACCCCGACCTCGGTGATGGACGGCTGGATGGACAGCTCCGGTCACCGGACGAACATCCTCAACTGCGGCGCGCGGGCGATCGGGGTCGGGATCGCGGCCAACTCGGCCGGACGCCTCTACTGGACCCAGGTCTTCGGGTCCGTGGCCTGAACCGCAAGCCCGGCACGGGCAGGCCGGGCACGGTGGCGGCCGTGCCGTACCGGCGGTTGGATCGTTGAACCCCGACGAGGGGGTGTGCTGCTCTTGACAACCGCGGCCCACTGATCCATGCCCGGGCGGGCACCCGGACACCGGTTCCGACCGCGACCACCGGCCGGAACCGGTCGCCGCACGGCCCGCTCCGCCCTCCTGCGCCCGCCGACCCGTCCCGTACTCCCGCCGCTCCTGGTCGCGCTGCTGGTGGCGGCGCTGGCGGGGTGCGTACCGCAGTGGGCCCGGCCGGTGGCGATCCCACCCTGGCCGCTCGGCCCCACCCCCACCTGGCAGTGGCAGTTGCGTGGCGAGTTCGACCCGAACGTGGACGCCGAGGTGTTCGTGCTCGACGCGTTCCGTACCCCGGTCGAGGACATCCGGCGGCTTCGCGAGCGGGACCGGCGGGCCGTCTGTTACGTCAACGTCGGCAGCTACGAGCCGGACCGGCCGGACGCGGAACGCTTCCCGGAGACCGCGCTCGGCGCGGCGGCGTACGGCGACGGCGAGCGCTGGCTCGACATCCGCCAGTGGTCGGCGCTCGAACCGGTCCTCGCCGACCGGTTCCGGCTCTGCTACGGCAAGGGTTTCACGGCGGTGATGCCGGCGAACATGGACGGGTACGCCCAGTCGTCCGGCTTTCCGCTGACCTTCGACGACCAGCTCGTGTTCAACCGCCGGTTGGCCGCGCTGGCCCGCTCGGCGAAGCTCTCCCCCGGCCTGACCAACAACCTCGAACAGGTGGTGGCCCTGGAGCCCTCGTTCGACTTCGCCGTCAACGAGGAGTGTTTCCACCGGGCCGAGTGCGACCAGTTGCTCCCCTTCGTCGAGGCGGGTAAACCAGTCTTCCAGGTCGAGTACGACGAACTGCTCGAGGAACACTGCACCGACGCCCAGGGCTACGGCTTCGCCACCATCCGCAAGGAGCGCGATCTCGGGGCCTGGCGCGACCTCTGCCCCGCCGTCGTACCGGCCCGCTGACCGCGCGGTCGTACCGGCCCGTTGACCGCGCCCTCTGTCGCCATCGTGACTTTCGACGTCGCGGTCGCAATCGGTCGACGCCGGTGGGCGTGACAAATGCACGGCCCTGGCACCCAGGGCCACACGCCTGGGGAGAGACGATCATGACGGAGAAACCGGTGCGAGCCGGTGCGACCGACCCTGCCCCGAACGACGGAGCGGGGGCGGAAAACGCGGAGGTCGACGCCGCCGGACGGCAGGGATTCAACAGCTTCTACGAGGGGTCGTACCGCCGGCTGACCGCCCAGATCCACGCCTACCTCGGCGATCGCGCCGAGGCGGAGGACATCGTCCAGGAGGCGTTCGTCCGTGCCTGGCAGCGGTGGCCGACGGTCTGTCGGTACGACGATCCGAGCACCTGGGTCCGAAGGGTGGCCTGGAACCTCGCCACCAGCCGACTGCGACGACTGACCGTCGCCGCGCGGATCCTGCGCCGGCAGCCACCACCGGCGCTCAGTCCGCCACCCAACCCGGACCACGTCGCCCTGGTGGCGGCACTGCGGCGACTACCCGACCGGCAGCGCCGCGCGGTGGTGCTGCACTACCTCGCCGACCTGCCGGTGCTCACCGTGGCCGAGGAACTCGGCGTACCGAAGGGCACCGTGACGTCCCTGTTGTACCGGGGTCGCAACCAGCTCGCGGCCTACCTGACCGAAGCCGAAGCGACGTCCGTCCCGGCCGCGCAACCCCACCACGACCTACCGAGGCGGTGACCGCCATGTCCAACCTTCCTCCCGAGACCGACCCGGACCAGGATCCGAGGTCGGGTGCCCTGTTGAGGTCCTACCGGGACACCGCGCACGAGGCGGTCGCCCTTCCACCGGCGAGTTGGATCGCGACCACCGCCCGACACCGGACCCGCCGACGTACGACCGTCGGGGCGTCGCTCTCGGTCGTCCTCGTCGCCGCCAGCGGGAGCCTGCTCACCTGGCAGGCCGCCGCGAACCGTCCCCAGCCCGCACCGCCGTTGCCGACACCCTCGGTGTCGGCCACCGGGACGCCCTCCCCGAGCCCGTCCAGCAGTCCACCGTCGGGCACGCCGAGCACCACGCCATCCGGGAGCGCGGCACCGGGCAGCGCGGGACGAACGAGCCAGTCGGGGATCACCGACATCCGGCAGGTCGACTGGAGCCGTACGACCATCAAGCTCCCCGCCGACCCCGGCGACTCCGACTGCCCGACCGGCCGGTTCACCAGTCGGGGCGAGCGGACCGAGATCGGCTCCCGCTGGATCTTCGTGGAACGAAAGGCACTCGCCCACGGCGACCTGGACCGGGATGGGCAGGTCGAAGCCGTGCTCGCCTTCACCTGCGGGGTCACCTCGCTCGACGGTGGTGACGGCTCGGGCCAACTCCTCGTGGTGACCCTGCGCGACGGCGAACTGGTCGGCCTGGACTACGTCGGACCGCCGGGCCAGGACTACGGCCCGGTGAAGGTGTCCGGCGGAATCCTCACCGCCACGATCTCGCAGCGCTACCAGGCGAATCCGGTCCCCCAGCAGCGCGGTTACCGCTGGAACGGCACCAGGTTCGTCCAGGTGAGCGGCCCCACCGCGTTCCCCGAGCCGACCGGCTAGGCCGGACCCGGCCCCGTCCCCGCCCGCCGGCTCAGTTCACGGCGGTGGCGCGGGGGCGGGGCTGGCAGCGCGGGCAACTGAACGAGGAGCGGTTCATGAACGACTCCCGCCGAATCGGGCTGCCGCACCGGTTGCAGGGCAACCCCTCCCGCCCGTACGCGTTCAGCGACCGGTCGAAGTAGCCGCTCTCCCCGTTCACGTTGACGTACAACGCGTCGAAGCTGGTGCCGCCCTGGGCCAGGGCCTCGCCGAGCACGTCCCGGACGTGGGCGAGCAGCCGTCGGGCGGCCGGAGCGGTCAACGCGTCCGCCGGCCGGGCGCCGTGCAGCTTCGCCCGCCAGAGCGCCTCGTCGGCGTAGATGTTGCCGACGCCGGAGATCAGCGTCTGGTCCAGCAGCGCCCGCTTGATCTCGGTGCGCTTGCGTCGCAGGGCGGCCACGAACTCGTCGTCGGAGAAGTCGGGGTCGATCGGGTCCCGGGCGATGTGCGCGATCTCCGCCGGCAGGTCGGCACCGCCCTCCGAGACCGAGAGCCCGCCGAAGGTGCGCTGGTCGACGAAGCGGAGCTCGGGGCCGTCGTCGTCGAAGCCGAACCGGATCCGCAGGTGGGTCTCGTCCGGCGTGGTCGCCGGTTGCAGCAGCAACTGCCCCGACATGCCGAGATGTCCGACCACCGCGTCACCGCTGTCCAGCGGCAGCCAGAGGTATTTGCCCCGCCGTCGGGCGTCGACCACGGTCCGACCGGCGAGGACCGCCGCGAAGTGCGCGTCGCCGGCCAGGTGTCGGCGTACGGCACGCGGGTGGCGCACCTCGACGGTGGCGATCCGGCGCCCGGTGACCCACTTGGCCAGTCCCACCCGGACCGTCTCCACCTCGGGCAGCTCAGGCACGCTGATCGTCGCCTTCCGGAGCGGTTCCGGCGGTGCCCGAGCCGGCCTCGCCGGGCGACACCGCACCGGGCCGCACCTCGGCCGACGGCACCTCGGCGGGCTCCGTCGTCGCCGGCTCCGACTCCGACGGCCCGGCGGAGCCGTTCGACGCCGCCGGTTCGGCGGAACCGTTCGACGCCGCCAATTCGGCGGAGCCCTTCGGCGCCGCCGGTTCGGCCGGCTCGGAGAGGATTCGCCAGGCCGCCTCGGCGGCCCGCTGCTCGGCCTCCTTCTTGCTCCGGCCGTCCGCGCCGCCGTACCGCCGACCGGCGACCACCACCCAGGCGGTGAACGTCTTGGCGTGGTCCGGGCCGGTGTCGTCGATCCGGTACTCCGGCACGCCGAGACCGAGCGCCGCCGTCAGCTCCTGGAGGCTGGTCTTCCAGTCCAGGGCCGCGCCCCGCCCGGCCGACTCCGCCATCAGCGGGTCGAACAGCCGGTGGATCACGATCCCGGCGGTGTCCAGGCCGTACTGGAGGTAGATCGCGCCGAGCAGGGCCTCCAGCGTGTCGGCCAGGATGCTCGCCTTGTCCCGGCCACCGGTGGTCTCCTCGCCCTTGCCGAGCAGGAGGTACGGGCCGAGACCCTCCGGGCCGAGACCACGGGCGACGTCGGCCAGCGCGCGCATGTTCACCACGCTCGCCCGCAGCTTGGCCAGTTGCCCCTCGGGCAGGTCCGGGTGGTTGTGGAAGAGGGCGGCGGTGATCACCACACCGAGCACCGAGTCGCCGAGGAACTCCAGCCGCTCGTTGGTCGGCAGGCCGCCGTTCTCGTACGCGAACGAGCGGTGGGTCAGCGCCCGCTCCAGCATCTCCGGGTCGAGACTGACGCCGAAGGCCGCCTCCAGGTACCCGATCGGGGCGCGACGGCGCCTGTCGTTGGTCATGCGGCCACCTCGGTATCGGTCATGGAGTCTCCTCGGTCCGCTGGTCTGCGCCATGATCGGCCCGGCCCGAGCCCTCGGCACCCGATCCCGGGCCGGTCGGGTGACCGGTCCGGGCCTGGTCGGCGAGGAGCCCCGAGATCGCCGCGGTCGCCCCACGCCGGTGCAGGTGGGCGGCGAGGGCGATCCCCGACGCGAGATCGTCGTCGCGGGCCGCGCCATGGCAGACGACGACCGTACCGGCCACCCCGAGCAGGGCGGCAGCCCGGGGCGCTCCCCCGCTGGCGGGCGGGCCACCCGCCATGGCGTACGCGCCCTCGATCCCCTTGAGCAGGACGTTGCCGGTGAAACCGTCGGTGACGATCACGTCCGCCCGATCGCCGACCGCGACGTCGTACCCCTCGACCAGGCCGACGTAGTGGGCTCCCGCCGGCAGCGACGCGAGGGTGAGAACGGGATCGGCGGCACGCCGGGCCCGGTCGCCCTTGCCCGCCTCGGTGCCGACCGAGAGCAGCCCGATCCGGGGTTCGGCGATGCCGTGCACCACCCGGGTGTAGGCGGCGCCGAGGGCCGCGTGCCGGGCCAGGGTGCCCGGCCGGGCCTCGAGTGATCCGCCGACGTCGAGCAGGACAACCGGTCCGTGCACCGCCGGCAGGGTGGCGACCAGTGCCGGTCGCCGGACGTCCGGCCAACGCCCGAACCCGAGTACGGCCGCGGTCACCGTGGCCCCGGTGGCACCGGCGGAGACCACCGCGTCGGCGCTCCGTTCGACCACCGCCGTCACCGCCGCGCCGACGGTGGTCTCGGTCCGGCTCACCCGCCTCGGGTCGTCACCCATCGCGACGCCGCGCCGGACCGGGCGGACCGAGATCCGGTCCCGGTCGGCCGGGTGCAGGACGCCCAAAAGCTCGTCGGCCGCCTCGGGCGGGCCGACGAGCAGCAGGTGCAGGTCGGGATCGGCGCCGAACGCCCGCAGAGCGCCGTCAACCACGACGGCGGGAGCTCCGTCCCCGCCGAGGAGGTCGACGGCGATCCGCACGGTGCCCGGCTCCACGGGAACACCGGTCGTCGGATAACGACCGGCGCCGGCGGGAGCCGGTGCACCGGGCGATCGCCAGGGCGTGGGCGCGACCCGACCCGGGGTCGGGAGCGTCACTGGAGTTCCGGTGTCAGACCTCGAGGACCTGGCGGCCGTTGTAGGTGCCACAGACGCTGCACGCGGTGTGCGGCAGCTTCGGCGACTTGCACTGCGGGCACGCCACGGTCGCGACCACCGTAGCCTTCCAGTTCGCCCGGCGGGACCGGGTGTTGCTGCGCGACATCTTGCGCTTCGGGACGGCCACGGTTCCTACTCCTCTTTACGGGTCAGTTGCGACAGGCCCGCCCAGCGCGGGTCGACCTGCTGGTGGCTGTGGTCAGCCGGCAGTTCGTCCCAGTGCACGCCACAGTCGGTGCACAGTCCTGGGCAGTCCTCCCGGCACAGCGGGTTGGTCGGCAGTGCGAGCACCACCGCGTCCCGCAGCGCCGGCTCCAGGTCGATCAGGTCGCCCTGCATGCGGCCCACCTCGTCCTCCTCGGTCGTCTCGTCCGTGGTGCTGTTCGCGTACGCGTACAGCTCCTGGATCCGGACGACCACCGAGTCGTCGATCTGGCGCAGGCAGCGACCACACTCGCCCTGCACGGCCCCGGAGACGGTCCCGGAGACGTATACGCCCTCGGACACCGACTGGAGACTCAGGTCGAGGCTCAGGTCCGCGCCCTCCGGCACGCCGATCATCTCCAGGCCGAGGTCCGCTGGCGCCGGTACCACCCGCGTGACCGTACGCAACGCACCAGGCCGACGCGGCAGTTCCCTCGTGTCGAGGACCAGCGGCGACCTGGGATCGAGTTGGCTTGGCAAGTGTTTGGGCATAATCAGACTCCGGCCTGTTGGAGGCCGACGAAACAGGTTACCTGGCCAGTGGCCCAGCCGTCGAACCGGGGCACCCGCGGGGCACCCTCCGGCCCGCGCTGGCGCCGCCCGGCCGCGCCCGTTCGTCGGTCGACGGTCGTGACGACCGCTCGCGATGGTGACAGCAGCTCACAAAGGTGACGATCAGACTCGCAAAGGTGACGATCAGAACGGCAACGGGCGTTCACTCTCTTCGCCGGCGAAAGTGCCGATCTCCCGCAGGGCGTGCATCTTGTCCCGGCCACGCTCGATCGAGGCGAGCGCCCGGGTGAGGAACTGCTCGAAGTTGGCCAGCGCGGTGTCGACGTAGTCGTCGACCTCGGCCCGGAGCCGCTGCGACTCCGCCCGCGCCTCGGCGATGATCCGGGCACCCTCGTGCTCGGCCGAGACGGTGATCTCGTTCACCGAGACCAGCCGGGCGTGCTCCGCCTCGCCCTCACTGATGATCCGGTCGGCTTCCCGCTTACCGGCATCCATGATGTTGTCCCGCTCTTCGAGCAGCGCGGCCGCCCGGCGCAGGTCGATCGGGAGCTCGGCGCGCAGCTCGTCGAGCGCGGCGATGAACTCCGCCCGGTCGACCATGCAGTTCGTGCGCGACATCGGGACGGAGCGTGCCGTCTCCACGATGTTGATGAGATCGTCGATGCGGTCGAGCGGGTCCACCGGTACCTCACTCCTGTCGTTCGTCTGCCGACCTACCATGATGCGGCGTGCCACCAGGTTGCTGCTCAACCAATGATGCGGTGCCTGAGGGACAAGGGGACCAAACTGCCCGGCGCGGCGCGCCACACAACCGTCGCCGGGTGCGGTAGGTGCGCTCAGTAAAGCGCACGTCGCGCTCCGCCGCCGACCAGCCTCAGGCCGGGGTGGTCGAGTTCAGTCGTTCCCGCAGCGCCCGCCGGACCAGGTCCGGCACGTGCGGGGAGACGTCGCCGCCCCACTTGGCGACGTCCTTGACCAGGCTCGAGGAGAGGAACGAGTACGTCGGGTTGGTCGGCATGAAGAGGGTCTCGACCCCGGCCAGCCCGATGTTCATCTGCGCCATCTGCAACTCGTAGTCGAAGTCGCTCACCGCCCGGATCCCCTTGACCAGGACGGACGCCTGCTGGGCGCGGCAGAAGTCGACCAGCAGACCCCGGAACGAGGCGACCCGGACGTTGTCGTACGGCGCCGTCACCTCGCGCAGCATCGCGATCCGCTCGTCGACCGTGAAGAGCCCACTCTTGGACTGGTTGATCAGGACTCCGACGACCACCTCGTCGAAGAGTCGACTGGCCCGCCCGATGATGTCGAGGTGGCCGTTGGTGACCGGGTCGAACGAGCCGGGACAGACCGCACGTCTCATGATCGGCGACCGTACCAAAGAGTGGTCTCTCCGTAACGCCTACCGCGCTCGGGAGTGATCCCCTGCACCCACTCGACCGGGCCGGTACGGGTGGACCGCTCCACCACCACCACCGCCTCCGGGGCCAGCCAGTCCCGGTCGACCAGCGCGGCCAGCATCGCGGTGATCTCCTCGTCGGTGACCGCGTACGGCGGATCGGCGAAGACGATGTCGTAGGGGCCGCCGTCCGGGCCGCCCGCGAGCACCTGGGCGACCTTTCCGGTGACCAGCCGCGCCGCCGGGGTGGCCCGCAGGGTGGCGAGGTTGTCCCGGGCGATCCGGGCCGCCCTCGGGTCACCCTCCACCAGCAGTACGTGTGCCGCCCCCCGGGACAGCGCCTCCAGCCCCACCGCACCTGAGCCCGCGTACAGGTCGGCGAAGCGGGCGCCGTCCAGGTCCAGTTGGCTGTCGAGCGCGCTGAACAACGCCTCGCGTACCCGGTCCGAGGTCGGCCGGGTCGACGCACCCGGCGGGGCGACGATGCGCCGACCGCCGAGGGTTCCGGCGACGATCCGGGTCACCGCGACCTCCCGCTCTCCGTGCCGCTCTCCACGCCAAGACGGTACGCCGACCGTCCGTAGGCGGTCCGCGACACCACCCTTCGACCGAGAGGGATCTTCCGGGTACGAGTTGTTGATCAAATATCTCAAGTTGGCAACAGCGCGGGTGGAATGGTCTCAAAACTGTCTCGATACGCCCGTAATCGGTAGTGTCTGGCGCTGTGCCGGCTCTGCCCTGCCGGCGCACGGCGCGGGGTGGTGCCCCCGCCGGCCGCGTCGTACTCGCGGCGATCGTCCGGGCACCACGCCTCCCGCGCGAAATCGTTTTAACCCCTCAGGAGTACGCGTGTCCCTTCCCAAGCTGTCGCTCCGGCGACCGCTCGCCATCCTCGGGGCCGGTTTCATCGGTCTCGCCGCGACGTTCGCCGTCGCCGGACCGGCAAGCGCCCACCACTCGGAGGTCAAAGGCCAGTTCGAGTGTGACGTGAAGACCGGTGAATACGTCGGTCACTGGAGCATCGACAACGTTGGCACCTCTGGGGTCGACAACTACCGTTTCATCCTCGTCGAAGGTAAGAAGTTCGTCGGCGACCAGGCGACCGACGTCACCATCCCAAACCTGTCGGTGACCCCGAAGGGCGCGGACCCCCAGTACCCCCGGACCGTCGGCAAGTTCAACACCGCCGAACTCCGCTACCCGGGCGACACCACCAAGCTCTCGCTGTCCGTCCAGGCCCAGTGGGAGAACAAGTGGACCGAGGAAGAGCCGAAGGGTGACGTCGTCAACCTCGGCGGCAACTGCAAGGCGCCGGAGCCGGAGGAGGAGCCGAAGAGCCCCAAGCCGGACGCGACCGTCAACCAGGAGTGCGACGGCATCGTCGAGGTGACCCTGAGCAACGGCAAGGACGCCACCGCTCCGGCGAAGTTCACCGTCACCGGCACCGATGGCTACAAGGAGACCGTCACCGTCCCGGCGGACAAGACCGAGACCGTCAAGGTCCCGGCCAAGAACGCGGGCGACGTCAAGGTGACCGCCGAGGGTCTCGACAAGCCGCTGTTCGACGGCAAGCCGGCCGAGCCGGAGAACTGCGTCGCGCCGGGCGAGCCGTCCTCGAGCTACCAGTCGACCTGTGACGACCTGGTCTACGAGATAGTCAACCCGGCCGATGGCAAGACCATCGAGGTCACCCTGACCCCGAGCAAGGGCGAGCCGCAGAAGCTCGTCGTGGAGCCGGGCAAGACCGGCGTCGCGAAGTTCCCCGCCTCCGAGGGCCTCACCCTCACCCCGAGCGGCGAGGGCTTCGAGAACGCCAAGCCGATCAAGTGGGAGAAGCCGACCACCTGCACCAAGGGTGGCGCGGGCGGCGGCGAGGACGAGCTGCCGCTGACCGGTGCCGCCGCCGGCGGCATCGCGGCGACCGCCGTGGTTCTGCTCGCGATCGGCGTCACGCTGTTCGTGGTGTCCCGCCGCCGCCGGATGCGCTTCACCGCCTGAGCCCGGTTCCAACGGCTTATCGCACGAAGCGAGTCGGATAGGTAACAGATCCACTCCCGCTCCATCAGCCTGAGGGCGCGTCGACCATCCGGTCGACGCGCCCTCAGCGTTTTTCCGGCACATGCATCCGCGCACTGTGGACGGAGGCGGCGATTACCTGGAGCAATTCAGCAGACTACAGCGAGCGACCGAATCTCGCCGCGCGCGAATTCCGCAGAAACCCGAGGCATATCAGTTATCTCGAATGTATAACGGATTCCTTAACTGCCGCTCAAGGCTGTTCCTTGTCGGCCGATATCGCTAAGGTCGGGCGCTGTGCCGGTGCGTTGTCATCGGCGTACGACGGCAGGGAGGCGACAACGTGAGTCGCGTCTATGTGGACAGCGGCCGTTCCGTCACCTCAGCGCCGTGCCCTGAAGCTTCCACCCCTCAGGAGTACCCGTGATCCGTCCCAAGCTGTCGTCTCGGCGACCGCTCGCCGTGCTGGGAGCTGGCGTTGTCGGCCTCGCCGCAGCGCTGGCCGTGGCCGCCCCGGCGAGTGCCCACCACAGCGAGGTCGTCGGCAAGGCCGAATGCGACACCACCACCGGCGAGTTCGTCGTCGAGTGGACCGTCAAGAGCATCGCCCCGGCCAACGTGAGGAAGTTCAGGCTCACCGACGTCCTTGCCAAGAAGTGGGTCGGCCAGCAGCAGACCCAGGTCCAGGTTCCCGGCATCGAGGTGACCGAGGACTACAAGTACGACGCCCAGGGATCGATCACCGGGACACACCGCGTGCCGGGGAACAGCACCAAGGCGTCACTCCAGGTCAAGGCCGAGTGGGACGCCACGAACAAGCCGCACGACGCGCAGTGGAAGCGGGACGACGTACCGCTCTCCGGCCTCTGCGTCATCACCACACCGCCCGAGACCCCGCCGGCCACGCCCCCTGTCACGCCGCCGGTGACCCCGCCGGTCACGCCTCCCGTCACGCCGCCGGTGACCCCTCCGACCCAGCCGAAGGGCCCCAAGCCGACGGCTGACGTCGAGACCGACTGCGACGGCGCCGCAATCGTGACCCTGGCCAACGACGACGACGCCACCGCGTCGGCGGTCTTCGTCGTCACCGACGGCACCGGGACCGCCGGAGAGCCGATCACCGTCGAGCCCGGCGCGGACAAGGTCGTCGAGATTCCGGCCGACAAGGCCACCCGGATCAAGGTGACCGTCGAGGGCCAGCGCGAGCCGCTCTTCGACGAGGAACTGACGGCCGACGCGAGCTGCATCGAGGCGACGTACGAGGCAACCTGCGAGGACCTCACCTTCACCATCACCAACCCCGCCGAGGGAAAGACGGTCAACGCGACCTTCACCCCGAACAGCGGTGACAAGAAGACGCTGACCGTCGAGCCGGGCAACAGCGGGACCGTTACCTTCGCGGGCACCGAGGGCCTGGTCGTGACCGGCGACATCGAGGGCTACGAAGCCGGCGAGCCGATCGCGTGGAACGACGAGAAGCCCGAGGACTGCGGTGGTGGCGGCGGTGGCCTGCCGGTGACCGGTGCCGCCGCCGGTGGCATCGCCGCCGGGGCCCTGATCCTGCTCGCCGCCGGTGTCACGCTCTTCGTGATCGCCCGCCGTCGTCGGCTGACCTTCACCGCCTGAGCCTGAACCAACCGCCCGCGGGCGCGTCGACCACCCGGTCGGCGCGCCTGCGGTGTTTTACGGCCGTTGACGCTTCCGCGAGCCTTTCCCGAAGGCGGTCAGCCCTTCTCCAGGTACTCCGCGCGTTCGGCGTCGACCAGGGTGGCCACCGAGGCGGCCAGCGCCGGGTGCCCGGCCAGTTCCGGATCCTCCTCGACCAGGGAGATCGCCTCGATCCGGGCGTCCCGGATCAGGTCACTGTCCCGCAGCAGCGACAGCAGCCGCAGGTGCGAGCGCCGGCCGGACTGGGTGGCGCCGAGTACGTCGCCCTCGCGGCGCTGCTCCAGGTCGAGTTCGGCCAGCCGGAAACCGTCCGAGGTGGAGGCGACGGCGTCCAGCCGCTCCCTGGCCGGCGAGCCCTCCGCCGCCTCGGAGACGAGCAGGCAGAGGCCGGCGGCGGAGCCCCGGCCCACCCGGCCCCGGAGCTGGTGCAACTGGGAGACACCGAACCGGTCGGCGTCCAGCACGATCATCACGGTGGCGTTCGGTACGTCAACCCCGACCTCGACCACCGTGGTCGCCACCAGCACGTCCAGCTCGTTGGCGGCGAAGGAGCGCATCACCGCGTCCTTCTCGTCCGCCGGCAGCCGACCGTGCAGGACCCCGATCCGCAGGCCGTGCAACGGGCCCTCGGCCAACAGGGGTGCCACCTCGGTCACCGCCAGCGGTGGGCGCTTGGCGGACTCGTCGGAGGGTGGCTCCTCCTCCGAGCCGGGACCGTCGCCGATCCGCGGGCAGACCACGTACGCCTGGTGGCCGGCGTTGACCTCCTCGCGCAGCCGGCGCCAGGCCCGGTCGAGAAAGGCCGGCTTCTCGGCCACCGGAACCACGTGCGAGGCGATCGGCGACCGGCCACGCGGCAACTGCGCCAGGGTGGAGATCTCCAGGTCGCCGTAGACGGTCATCGCGACCGTACGCGGGATCGGGGTGGCCGTCATCACCAGCACGTGCGGCGGTTGCTCGGCCTTGGCCCGCAGGGCGTCGCGCTGCTCGACCCCGAACCGGTGCTGCTCGTCGACCACCACCAGGCCGAGGTCGGCGAAGTCGACGCCCTCGTAGAGCAGGGCGTGCGTACCGAGCACGATGCCGGCGTGGC
Source organism: Micromonospora sp. NPDC050397 (assembly GCF_044901685.1). Taxonomy (NCBI): domain Bacteria; kingdom Bacillati; phylum Actinomycetota; class Actinomycetes; order Micromonosporales; family Micromonosporaceae; genus Micromonospora; species Micromonospora sp. NPDC050397. Next base: position 287,471 of record NZ_JBJDPS010000002.1, on the reverse strand, counting down.
CGGCGGCGACCTCCTCCAGCGCGGCCCGCCGGGCCGCCGCGCCGAGCGACCCGGTGACCAGGGCGACCCGGGTGCCACCGGAGTCGCCGTCCAGCTCACCCGCCCGCCCCAACGGGCCGAGCAGGTCACGCATGCCCCGGTAGTGCTGGGCGGCGAGCACCTCGGTCGGCGCCAGCAGCGCCGCCTGTCCACCGCCGTCCACCACCTGGAGCATGGCCCGCAGCGCGCAGACCGTCTTGCCGGAGCCCACCTCGCCCTGCAACAGCCGGTGCATCGGGTGCGCGCCGCCCAGATCAGCGGCGATCTCCGCGCCGACCGACCGCTGTCCCTCGGTCAGCTCGTACGGCAGCCGCGCGTCGAACGCGGCGAGCAGGCCGTCGTCGCGCAGCGGCCGGGGTCGGGCCGGCGAGGCCGCCGCGCGGTGCTTGCGCTGCACCAGGGTCACCTGTACGGCAAACGCCTCGTCCCATTTCAGCCGGTGTCGGGCCCGGTACAGGTCCTCCTTGGTGCCCGGCCGGTGAATCTCCCGCAGGGCGGTGCCGAGCCCGATCAGGTTCCGAGCGGCTCGCATGGTCGCCGGCAGCGGGTCCTCCGGCATGGTCACGGTGTCCAGCACGACCCGTACGCAGCGGGCGATCACCCAGGTCGGCATCGCCGCCGCGGCCGGGTAGACCGGGATCAGCGCCCCGGCGAACTCCTCGATCTCCTCCCCGGCCGCCACCTCGCCGTCCGCGGCCCCCTCGCCGAGCAGGACGTACTCCGGGCCGTTGAGTTGTCGTTTGCCACGGAACTCGGTGACCTTGCCGGCGAAGAGTCCCCAGCGCCCGGGGCGTAGCTCACGTTCCCGCCACGCCTGGTTGCCGAAGAAGGTCAGGGTCAGCACCCCGCCGGAGGAGTCACCGACCGCCACCTCCAGCAGGTTGCCGCGCCGCTGGCGCATCGGCCGTACGGTGGTGCGCTGCACCTGGCCCAGCACGGTGACCTGCTCGCCGGTCTCCAGGGACCGGATGTCGGTGTGCTCGCCACGCTCGTCGTACCGACGCGGGAAGTGGTAGAGCAAATCCCCGACGGTGTGCAGGTCGAGGTGGCTGGCGAGTGCCTTGGCCGTCTTCTCGCCGAGCGGGATTTTCAGCGGCGTCTCCGACGTCAACGGCTCGGTCATGCCATCTCTCCGCTCGGTCATTCGATCCCCACCAGCAGCGGGTAGAACGGCTGCCCGCCGGGATAATCGTGCACCTCCACGAACGGCCAACGGCCGGATACGTGATCCCGTACGGCTTCGGCTAGCCCGGCCGGCGCGTCGGCCCCGAGCAGGAGCGTGACCAGCTCACCGCCACCGCCCAGCATCCGGTCCAGCAGTGCGACGCTGGTCGAGACCAGGTCGGTGCCGATCAGGTGCACCTCCCCCTCGACCAGGGCCAGTACGTCACCGGGCTGGCACCGTCCGGCCACCGTCAGCGCCTCCCGGCTGGCGTGGCAGACCTCGCCGTACCGGCACGCTCCGGCGGCCTCGGCCATCGCGATCACGTCGTCCTCGAAGCGACGGGCCGGGTCGCGTACGGCGAGCGCCGCCAGCGCCTGCACCGGCGAGCGGGTCGGTACCACGCTGACCTTGATCCCGATCTCGTGCGCCTCCCGGGCCGCGACGCTCGCCACCGCCTGGGTGTCGGGGTCGTTGGGCAGCACCACGACGCGGGCGGCACCGGTCGACCGGATGGCGCCGAGCAGTTCCCCGGTCGACGGGTTGCCCGGGACCACGGTGGCGCCCTCGCCGGTGAGCAGTTCCGCCAGCCCGAGCCCGTCGGCGACCACCACCGCCGACCGCCCGCGCCGCTCGGTCGGCGCTGCCCCGGAACGCCGCGTGGGCGCTGCCCCGGAACGCTGCGCGGACGCTGCCCCGGGACGCTGCGTGGGCGCCGGAGCCGTGGCCGCGGCCGGCACGGCGGCCGGTCTGACGAATCCCGGCGCGGCCTCGGTGACGGCGGTCGCCCGCGCGGCGTGGTCGGCGTCGGCCGGGTGGGCTTCACCCGGCTCGGGGACCGGTCGCAGCTCCTGGTCGGCGAAGCGAACGACGGAGATGTGGTACGGACGACCGGCCTCGACCCCGGCCTCCACCGCCGCCCCGATGTCGTTGACGTGGACGTGCACGTTCCAGGTGCCCACCCGACCCGGTTCGGCCTCGTCGCCGACCACCACCAGGGAGTCGCCGAGCCCGGCCAGCACCGCCCGCATCCGCTCCACCGCCTCGGGCTCGGCGTCGAGCAGGAACTGCACCTCGTAGGCGTACGTCTCGGCGCCGGTCTCGCGGGCGACGGTGACCGGCGGCCGGGGCGTGGGCGGCGCGGCCGCCGCCGGACGTTCCGGCGGTGCTCCGGTGACCACCTCCACCAGCGCGTCCAGCAGCACGCAGAGGCCCCGGCCGCCGGCGTCGACCACGCCGGACCGGGCCAGCGCCGGCAACTGCCCGGGGGTCCGGGCGAGCGCCCGCGCACCGCCGGTGGCGGCCGCCCGCGCGACCGTGGGCAGGTCGTCGGTGTCGGCGGTGGTGGCCGCTTCCGCCGCCGCCGCGACGACACTGAGCACGGTCCCCTCGACCGGCTTCGCCACCGCCGCGTACGCCGCCGTGCTGGCCGCCCGCAGCGCCCGTGCCAGGTCCCGTCCGCGTACCACCGGCTCGGGGGCGAGCGTGTCGGCCAGGCCGCGCAGGATCTGCGAGAGGATCACGCCGGAGTTGCCCCGCGCGCCGTGCAGCGCGCCCCGGGCCATCAGGCGCAGCACCCGGGCGTGCGGGCTCCGATGGAGTTGCGCGAATTCGAGTCGATCGTCCCGTTCCGGCGTGGTGCCGTCCAGGTCGAGGGCGAGCGCCCGCTGCGCCGAGGTGAGCGTGAGCACCAGGTTGGTGCCGGTGTCACCGTCGGGCACCGGGTAGACGTTAAGCTCGTCGATCTCCGCCCGGTGCCGTTCGAGTGCCGCCAGCCCGCCCGCGCACCACCGCCGGAAGGCGGCGGCGTCGAGGGTCTCCAGCACGGCGTGAAGCCTACTGGCGACGACCGACGCCCGCCGTACGCCGCGACGACCACCCCCGTCACGGCGGTACGGCCAGGCCGGGCTTGCCGCGACATGGCCGCCACCTCGGATGCCGGGGCGGAGCCGATTCGCCGGCTGGTGGGGGCATCGGGTAACCTGACCAGGTTGCCCGGACAGCACCCTGCCGGCAACTTCGTGAACGATCAATCCCAGGAGTATCCCGTGGCTAGCGTGTGCGACGTCTGTGGCAAGGGGCCGGGCTTCGGCCACAACGTTTCCCACTCGCACCGGCGGACCAACCGCCGCTGGAACCCGAACATCCAGACCGTGCGCACCCCGGCCGGTGGCGGCAACACCCGCAAGATGCAGGTCTGCACCTCCTGCATCAAGGCCGGCAAGGTCGCCCGCGCCTGACGCGTCCACCGCGTCACGCGGTCCGGCAGCCCGAGAGCGCCGGTCCAGATCGCACGAGCCGTCGGGTCCTTCGGGACCCGACGGCTACTTGTGTTTCCCCGTACCGGCTCGCCAGGCGCCAACCCGAGCCGTCCGACCACCCCCTCCGGGCGAGCCCCAAATCCCGTAAACAAACACCCCCCAACCCCCACCCCACCCCGTTGGTCATGAAGTTATCGCAGCTCGAACAAGATCAAGAGGGCGACAACTTCATGATCAACTACTTCTGGGGGGTCGGGGGCGGCCAGTGGGGGGCGGCCGGGCAGGTCAGAGGGAGCGGCCGAAGGAGAGGCAGCCCGGGTCGTCGCGGTAGTAGCCGAAGTTCTCGATCGGCAGGTAACCGCAGGACCGGTACATCGCGATCGCCTCGGGCTGCTTGTCGCCGCACTCCAGGATGAGTCGCTTACGCCCGTTCTCCCGGGCCGACCGCTCGACCGCGCCGAGCACCGCCCGGGCCACCCCCCGGCCCCGGACCGACGGGGCGGTGTACATCCGCTTCAGCTCGGCCGTCTCCCCGGTGGCGCCGTGGCTGCGCCAGCCACCGCACCCGACCGGCTCGCCACCCAGGTACGCGACCAGGAAGGCCCCGGTGGGCGGCTCGAAGTCGGTCACGTCGACCGGTGTGTCGTCGCCGCTGCCGCCGTACCTGACCCCCAGGTCGGTCAGCGCGTCGGCGACGAGTTCCCGGGCCACCAGGGAGTCGTAACGCACCGCGCGGATCTCGATCTCAGTCACCCGCAAAGGGTACGGCGACGAGCGCTCCTTACCGACCCGCATCCCGGTCACGAAGATCTCACCGGCAAACCGGTTATCGTCCTCCGCCTACCGGAAATGGTCCCAACCGGTCGCCCCCTTGTACGGCTTGCCGTCGACGGTCAGCCCGGTCCCGTCGACCACCCGCCCGATCACCCGCCAGTCGTCCGGCAACGCGAGGTGCGCCGGAAAAGTGGCGGCCAGGGCGTGGTCGTCGCCGCCGCCGAGCACCCAGGCGTACGGGTCGACGCCGAGCGCGTGCGCCGCGTCGCGCATCTGCGCGGGCACCTCGAAGGCGGCGCTGCGCAGGTCGATCCCGACCTCGCTGGCGGTGGCGACGTGTCCGAGGTCGGCCAGCAGCCCGTCCGACACGTCGATCATCGAGGTGGCGCCGAGCCGCGCCGCCTGCGGTCCCGCCCGGTACGGCACCTCCGGCCGCCGGTACGCCTCGACCAGCAGTTTCGGCGTACGGAATCCACGGGACAGCACGGTGTAACCGGCGGCGGCATAGCCGACCCGACCGGCGAGGGCGACCACGTCGCCGGGGCGTGCCCCGGAACGTACGACGGGAGCCCGGCCGCCCAGGTCGCCGAGGGCGGTGACCGCGATGGTCAGGGTCGGGCTGGACGACATGTCGCCGCCGACCACGCTCGCCCCGACCAGCCCCGCCTCGGCGCCGAGCCCGTCGGCCAACTCCTCGGCCCAGCGCACCTCCAGGTCGGTCGGAATGCAGAGGGCGACCAGCAGCGCGGTCGGCACCGCCCCCATGGCGGCGATGTCCGCGAGGTTGGCGGCGGCGGCGCGGTGCCCGACATCGCGCGCCGAGGACCAGTCTCGCCGGAAGTGTCGCCCTTCGACCAGTACGTCCGTCGAGGCGGCCACCCGGGCGTCCGGCGCGCCGACCACGGCTGCGTCGTCACCGGGGCCGAGCAGCACCGACGGACCGCTGCCGAGCCGGGCGGTCACCCGTGCGATCAGACCGAACTCACCCGCGCTGGCGATGCTCACGCGCCAACCCTGGCACGCCGGCCGCCCGTCCCGGACACCGCCGTCGCCATCGCCAACGCCAACGCCGTCGCCGTCGCCGTCGCCAACGAACCGTGCCGCTCGCTCCGCACGCTCACCAACTCCTCCTTGACCACCGGTGGGGAACCGACCCACTCCGTACGGTATTTTCACGGTCGGGCCGCTCGGCGGCGGCGGACGGAGGTCGGGTCGTGGTTCAGGCGTACATCCTCATCCAGACCGAGGTCGGAAGGGCGCGTGACGTGGCCGCGCAGATCACGGATATCTCCGGCGTCGTCCGGGTCGACGCCGTCACCGGTCCGTACGACGTGGTCGTGCTCACCGAGGCGCACACGGTCGACGAGCTGGGCAAGATGATCGTAAGCAAGGTCCAACTGGTGCCGGGCATCACCCGTACCCTCACCTGTTCGGTGGTGCGCCTCTAGATGGCAGATTCCGCTCCCCCACCGGCCGAGAACACCGGCCCGGACGGCACGACCAGCGGCCCGGAGCAGACGACCGAGCCCACCGGCGTGGACCGGTCGACGCGCCAGGCCGCGATCTGGGCCACCGTGGTCGCGCTGCCGCTGACCGTGCTCGTGGCGATCTTCGCCTTCGGTCAGCTCGATCCCGGCGGGAAGTCCGCCGCCGCGAACCCGACCCCGTCGGCCAGCGCGACGGTCGCCCGACCGCAGTCGAGCGCCCCGGTGCCGATGGCCGCGATCCCGCTGGCCGAGCGACCGGCCACGGTCTGCCGGGCGCTGCTCTCCCGGCTCCCGGCCACCCTGCGCGACCTGGCCCAGCGGCCGGTCTCCACCAGTCCGGAACAGAACGCGGCGTACGGCGACCCGGCCGTGACCGTCGCGTGCGGCGTACCGCTGCCCTCGTTCCCGCCGACCGACCTGGTCGTGGTGGTCAACTCGGTCTGCTGGCACGCCCGCGAGGAGACCGACAAGACGGTTTTCGTCACCGTCGACCGGGAGGTCCCGGTCCAGGTCACCGTGCCGCGAGCGTACGAGGCGGCCGGGCAGTGGCTGCCACCGCTGGCCGACTCGGTGGTCGAGTCCGTGCTTCCCGCCAAGGAGAAGCCGTTCGGCTGCACCGGCTGAGCCCTCCCGGGTGACCGCTGGTCGGGCGGGCGCGGGCACTCGGCGAGCGCGGGCGTCCGGCGCGCGGGCACCCGGCACGCGCGGCACCCGGCGGCTCAGCGCAGGCCGCTGCCCCGACGCAGGGCGGTGCGGACCAACCGGTCGACCACCTTCGGGTATTCGAGCCCGGCCGCCGCCCACATCTGCGGGAACATCGAGGTCGAGGTGAACCCGGGCATGGTGTTGATCTCGTTGAGGTAGACCTCCAGGTCGGGCGTGACAAAGAAGTCGACCCGGGCCAACCCGGAACAGTCGAGCGCGGTGAAGGTACGGCAGGCGTACTCCTGGATCTCGCGCGTCACCCGCTCCGGCAGGTCGGCCGGGATGTCGTACTCGCAGGCATCACCGAGGTACTTCGCCTCGAAGTCGTAGAACTCCCGGTCGACCACCATCCGCACGTCGGCCAGTACGGACGCCTCGGGGCCGCCGCCGGCCTCGCCCTCCAGCACCCCGCACTCCACCTCCCGGCCGACGATCGCCGCCTCGACCAGCACCTTCGGGTCGATCTGCCGGGCGGCGACGACGGCCGCGTCCAGGTCGGCCCAGTCCGAGACCTTGGAGACGCCGTGCGAGGATCCGGCGCGGGAGGGCTTGACGAAGACCGGCAGGCCGAGCCGTTCCTTCTCCTCCTCGCCGAGCGTCATCCCGTTGCGCAGCACCACGTAGGGGCCGGTGGGAATACCCTCCGCGACGGCAAGCTTCTTGGTGAACTCCTTGTCCATCGCCGCCGCCGAGGCAAAGACACCCGAGCCGACGTACGGGATGCCGGCCATCTCGAGCAGTCCCTGGATGGTGCCGTCCTCGCCGTACGCGCCGTGCAGTGCGGGAAAGACCACGTCGATTTCGGACAGTGCCTCCGGCCCCTCGGTGGGATCGAGCACCATCAGCCCGACGCCGGTCGGGTCGGCCGGCAGGACGACGGTGGAACCCGCACCCACGGTGATCTCCGCCAAGTTACTCGCAGTGATGGCAAGTTGCTCCGGGTCACCATTTGTCAGCACCCACCGGCCGTCTTTGGTGATACCCACGGGGACCACCTCGTACTCGTCCGGATCCAGGGCGCCGATGATGCTTCCGGCGCTCACGCAGGAGATCGCGTGCTCCGTGCTACGACCGCCGAAGACAACTGCTACGCGGGTCTTCCGTGGGCTTGTCACGCGGGTGACCCTACTCTGCGTGGCCGCCCCGTGGGCCCATAGCCCGGGGAATCGATCAAGGTCCCGTGGTGCCGGCGACGATCCGCCGACCCGCCCCGGGGCTCACGGCCGGGCGGGCACCAGCCGGTGCCCCGGGGCGGCGCGGGCCGGGCCACGATGGTCGGGGACCTCGACCACCGGGACTCCGGCATTCAGTGCGGTTCAGGACATCGCCGGCCAACGGCGATGACTTTGACGCGTTGCCGTCCGGCCCGGACCATGCCGAGCGCGGCAAACGCACCGGCGATCCGGTCGGCGGCGTCCCGGCTGGTCGCGCCGACCACCTGTCGGCGTCGTTCCGGCTCCACCCGTTCGTTGCGCCCCTCGGTGGTCAGCGGACGCACGTCGGTGAGCACCACGAGATAACGCGTCACCATCGGCGTCCCTTCGGCGCCGTACGGACACGACGGTCGACCCGGCCCAACTGGTGGGACCGACCAACGGGGCCGGTCCGGCGGAACGAGCCGGGACGGCGCACCGCGCGGAACCGGTCAGCCGGCATGACGGGCCACCGCCTCCGGTTCGGCGGTGGTGCCGGCCAGGCCACCCGACCGGTCACGGCAGACGTACGCCAGGTCGGCGTGGATCCACGCGCCGTCGTTGTCGCGCAGCACCGGCCGTGTACACCATCGGCATCGCGAAACACGAGGCCAACAGGGGGTCGCTGTCATCCGACACCTCCGGTTCGCGGCGGTGGGGCACACGGGGGCCGGGTACGGGGGAGTCCCCGACCACCGTGCGCCTCATTCCCCTTCCGTCACTCGCCGCCACCGTCGACACGACCACCGGCAGCGAGGACGCCATGACAGGTTGCCATCCGTGAAAGCGTGAATGCAACTCTCACGGGAGATCTCTCATGCACACTTTCTCGCCGACGTATGTCAAACTCGCTCCATGGCACCGAAGACCGCTCGCGCCCGCCGACTCGGCATCGCCCTGCGCACGTACCGGGAGAAGGCCGACCTGACCCTCGAGAAGGCGGCCGAGGAGATCAACAGCACCCGCAGCACTTTGTCGCGTTACGAGAACGCGCTGAGTCTGCCCAGTCCGGCGACCGTCCGCGCCCTGCTCACCCACTACAACGTGGACGCTGACGAGCTCAAGGGCACGATCGAACTGGCCAAGGAGGCCAAGAAGCCCGGCTGGTGGGTGTCGTACTCGTACATGTTGGACCGCAAGACGATGGACTTCATCGCCCTGGAATCCGAGGCGAGCGGCATCCAGTCCTTCGAACCCTCCCTGGTGCCGGGCCTGTTGCAGACCCCGGACTACATCAGGGCGATCATGCGGGGCGGCCCGCACACCCTCACCGACGAGGAGATCGAGAAGCGGGTGCAGCTCCGGCTGGACCGGCAGAAGCGGTTGACCGCCAAGCCCGACCCGCTGGTCGTCGTGTCGGTGATCGACGAGGTGGCCCTGATGCGCAAGGTCGGCGGCGAGGCGGCCTGGCGCGAGCAACTGGAGCACCTGGTCAAGATTGCCGAGATACCGCACATCACCATCCAGGTGATCCCACTGGAAGCCGGCTACCACCGGGGCACCAGGGGTTCACTGCACATCCTCGAATTCGGCCTGGAAGATCAACCCCTGGCCTCGGTCGAGACTGTCGCCGGTCAGCTCTCCTTCGACAGCGCGCCCGAGCTCGACACCTGTATGAAGATCATGCAGCACTTGCGGACCGTGGCGTTGAGCCCGGAGGCGAGCCGCGAACTGATCTCCAACCTCCTGAAGGGACGGTAGACACATGTCCGCTCCAACCACCACCACGACGGCCGCTTTCGCGACCGCCGCCTGGCGCAAGAGCAGCCGCAGTGGCGACCAGGGCGCCTGCGTGGAGTTCGCCGTCACCAGCGACGCGATCGGTGTTCGCGACTCGAAGGACCCCGAAGGTCCGATCCTGCTCTTCCCCGCGAGCGCCTGGTCGGCGTTCGCCGGCTCCGTACCGACCGGCCCGGTGATCGACTAGATCGCACGCTGACCGGCGACCTCGGCGCCCGCCCCGCCCGACGGGGACTTCGGCGGCCCTGAGCGCAGCGAGCGGAACAGCACCACCGGAAGCCCCGATCACGGCGATCGGGGCTTCCGCCGTGCGGTCCGCGCTCCGGTCAGGCTGCCGCGTCGAGCGCCGACAGGATGTCCGCGACCAGGTCGGCGGTGTCCTCCACGCCGCAGGAGAGCCGGACGAAACCGGCCGAGGTGTCGTCGCCCCACTGGGCCCGCCGGTCGGCACTGCTGTGCAGGCCGCCGAAGGAGGTCGCCGCGAAGACCAGCCGGCTGGCCCGCAGGAACCGGGTCACCCGCTCGGCGTCACCGAGGTCGAACCCGAGCACCCCCGGCACCCGACGCATCTGCCGGCTCGCCACCGGGTACGCCGGGTCGTCGGCGAGGCCGGGCCAACGTACGCCGGAGACGTCGGCCCGTTCGCGCAGCGCGACCGCCACCGCCGCCGCGTTGGCGCTCTGCCTGGCCAACCGGAGGTCCAGGGTGGCCAGTGACCGGTGGGCCAACCACGAGTCGAACGCGCCGGGCACCGAGCCGGTGGTGGCCCGCCACGACCGCAACGTGTCGAGCAGTTCGGCGGAACGGGTCGCCAGGTAGCCGAGCAGCAGGTCGGAATGTCCGGTCAGCGCCTTCGTGCCGGACGCCACCACCACATCGGCGCCGAGGTCGAGCGGGCGTTGACCGAGCGGGGTGGCGGTGGTGTTGTCGACCGCCACCAGGGCACCGGCGGCGTGCGCCCGCTCGGCGAGTTCGGTCACGTCACAGACGTCCAGGCCGGGATTGGCCGGCGTCTCCAGCAGCAGCAACCGCACCCCCTCGAACGACGGGTACGGTCCGACCGTCGGCGCGAACTCCACCCGTACGCCCATCGCCGCGAGGGTGTCGGTGGCAAAGGCGCGGACCGGGAAGTAACCGTCGGTCGGCAGGACCACACCGTCCCCCGGCCGCAGCACCGCCAGCAGCAGCGCGCTGATCGCCGCCTGTCCACTGGCGAAGGCGAGACAGTCGCCCCCCTCCAGTTCACCGATCGCCGTCTCCAGAGCCCGTCGGGTCGGGTTGTCCGGCCGCCCGTACCCGTTCGGGTTCGACCCCTGACCGGCCTCCGGGTCCAGGTGGTACGGCGCGGCGAAGACCGGACCGGGCAGGAACGGCTGGCCCGGCTCGGATGCCGGCAGCCCGGCGTGCACGGTCCGGGTGCCGTCGCCGTAACCGTGCCACGACACCCGCCCCTCGGCGGAGGCGGCGAACCCCTCGTCGCCGGGGACGGGAACCTGTTCGTCGTTCATCGCCGCTCCGCTCTGGTGGTGGGGTCCAGGGTCACTCGGGCCTCGGTTTGCGGCTCATCAGTACCGCCATCGCCAGTCGCGGGTCGGCGCCCTCGTGGCAGACCCGCTCGACCTGCTCGGTGATCGGCATCTCCACCCCGTGCGCCCGGGACAGGTCCCGGATCGCCAGGCAGCTCTTGACCCCCTCGGCGGTCTGCCGGGTCGCGGTCTGCGCCTGTTCGAGGGTTTCGCCGCGCCCGAGGTGCTCACCGAAGGTCCGGTTGCGCGACAGCGGGGACGAGCAGGTGGCGACCAGGTCACCCATGCCGGCCAGGCCGGCGAAGGTGAGCGGGTCGGCGCCGAGCGCCACCCCGAGCCGGGCCGTCTCGGCCAGCCCTCGGGTGATCAACGTCGCCTTGGTGTTGTCGCCCAGGCCCATCGCGGTCGCCATCCCGTACGCGAGCGCGATCACGTTCTTCACCGCGCCGCCGAGTTCGCAGCCGATCACGTCGTCGTTGGTGTACGGGCGGAAGTAGGGCGTGCTCACCGACGTCTGCACCACCGTCGCCCGGTCCATGTCGGTGCAGGCGACCACGGTCGCGGCCGGTTGCTCGGCGGCGATCTCGGCGGCCAGGTTCGGGCCGGAGACGACCGCCACCCGGTCCTCGGCCACCCCGGCCGTCTCCACGATCACCTGACTCATCCGCTTGGTGGTGCCCAGTTCGATGCCCTTCATCAGCGAGACCAGGGTCGCGTCGGGCCCGATGAAGGGTGCCCAGTCGGCCAGGTTGCCGCGCAGCGTCTGGGACGGTACGGCGAGCACCACCAGGTCCGCGCCGTCGATCGCGGCGGCGGCGTCGGTGGTGGCGGTGACCCGGTGCGGCAGCCGCAGCTCGGGCAGGTACTCGCTGTTGCGGCCGGTCTCCCTGATCGCGTCGACCACGTGCTCGCGACGGGCCCAGAGGGTCACGTCCCGGCCGGCGTCGGCGAGCACCTTGGCGAAGGCCGTACCCCAGGAACCGGCACCGAGGACGACGGCGTGGCCGCTCATGCGGCGTCCCCACGGCGGTCGCCGGTGGCGGGCTCGGCGGCGTCGACGGCCCGGCGCTGGCCGTTGGGCGAGTAGATCGGCGGTGGTGTGCCGCCCCGGATCTCGGCGAGCTGGTCGCGCAGCCGCAGCATGATCTCGTTGGTCATCTCGTCCAGCACCACCTTGGTCGGCGCGGCGCCGGCCCACCGGCTCAGGTCGACCGGCGGCCCGGCCAGCACCGAGACCGGGTTCCGGGGGCGCAGGCTCAGCTTGGCGTTGCGGGGGTCGAACATCCGCTGCGGGCCCCACATCGCGATCGGCAGCACCGGGGCACCGGTGGCCAGCGCCAGCCGGGCCGCGCCGGTCTTGCCCCGCATCGGCCAGAGATCGGGTTCGCGGGTGGTGGTGCCCTCCGGGTAGATCACCACGGCGCCACCGTCCCTGACCGCCGCGACCAGGGTCTCCAGGGACCGGGCGGCGTCGACGGTGCCGCGCTCCACCGGGATCTGCCGGCACCTCAACAGGATGTAGCCGACCACCGGCACCCGGAAGATGCTCGCCTTGCCGAGGAACTGCGGCCACCGGCCGGTGTCGTTGATGTAGTGCCCGACCACCAGCGGGTCGGCGTGCGAGATGTGGTTCGGCACGATGATGACGCCGCCCGAGGTCGGCATGTGTTCCATGCCCGCCCAGGTTCGCCGGGTCCAGACGAACATGACGGGCTTCACCAGAACGATGGCGAACCGTCGCCAGAACCCCAGCCTGCGCCGTGCCACTATGCCCTCCTCCTTGTACCCGGGCCCTGGGCGCACCAGCCACCCCGGTGCCGCCCCACCCACCCCGGCCCGCAGCGAAATCATGCCTGCTCGCCCTGGGTACGGCCAGCGAGGGGCCGGTGCCCGGTGGCTGGCAGGATTATCGGGTGACCGAACCGACGTGGACCGTGGTGGTGCCGCTGAAGCGGCTGAGCGCGGCCAAGAGTCGACTTCGCGGGGCTCTGCCCGGGGTGCCGCACGAGCCGTTGGCGCTGGCCCTGGCGCAGGACACGGTGAGCGCCGCGCTCGCCAGCCCACCGGTCGGCGAGGTGCTGGTGGTGACCGACGACCCGGTCGCCGGCCGGGCGCTGCGCGCGCTCGGTGCCCGGATCGTCCCGGACCCGCCCGGGGGTGGGCTCAACCCCGCGTTCACCCGTGGCGCGTCCCTGGTCGACGGCCACGGGGTGGCCGCGCTCACGGCCGACCTGCCGGCGCTGCGACCGGCCGAGCTCACCGCCGCGCTGCGGGCCGCGGCGGCCGGTCCGACCCGGGTACGCCGGTTCGCCGCCGACACCCCCGGCACCGGCACCGTGCTGCTGCTCGCCCCGGCCGGGGTGCCGCTGGACCCACGCTTCGGCGGGCCGTCGGCGGCGGCGCACGCCACCTCCGGGGCGCTCACGTTGCCGGAGGCGGGGCCGACCCTGCGCCGGGACGTCGACACCCGGGCCGACCTGCTCGCGGCGATCGCACTCGGCGTCGGCCGGCACACCGCGCGACTGCTCGCCCCGGCCACCGCAGGGCTCGTCGCCACCGGTCCGGACGCCGCCTGAGCGTCGACGTACGAGCCGCCCCGGGGGCGCCGGCTCCGGTGTACGGTGCTGGGCATGCAGGGCACCGTGGCGACGTACGACCCGCAGACCCGCTCCGGCACGTTGCTGCTGGACGACGGCACCGAACTCGCCTTCCCGAGGGCGGCGTTCGACGCCTCCGGGCTGCGTCTGCTCCGCCTCGGCCAGCGGGTGCGGATCGACCACGGCGAGTCCGGCGAGGTAACACGGATCACCCTGCCCGGACTGCTGTGATCAACGACGCAACCCCCGAGTTCCTGGCCTGACCAGCGCGTACGTGGCCGCCCAGGGGCGGCGGACCGACAGGACGGGCGGGCCGACCGCGCGCATTGTCCGAGTTGCCGTGATCAAAAGATGGCAAGTTCATTTTGCGTTCACGCGGTTCGGGCAATGATGAAGCGGTGAGCACCCCGCCCGCCCACCCCCGCCCCCCGTCGACCACCCGAGCGCAGGTCGCCCCCGCGCGTGCCGCGGCAGCGGACGCCCAGCCCGCTACTTCTCCCGGTTCGCTACAGCGCGGACCGAATGGGAGATTCGTCCGTTTAGGCGAGCACGCCGCCTCGACCAGCACCGGTCAGCGGCATGACGCCGGGACCGGGAACGGCACCGGCAGCAGCACCGGCGTCGGTGTCGGCACGGGCGACAAGAGCGGCACCGGGAACGAGAGCGGCACCGTCACCGGGGCCGACAACGGCATCGCCCACCGCAACGGCAACGACGGCGGCACCGGGACACCGCCGCCGCCGGCCAACGAGCCGCCGCCGGTCGCCGAGCCACTGCCCGAGGACCGGTTCCTCAACCGGGAGCTCTCCTGGCTGGACTTCAACGCCCGGGTGCTGGCACTCGCCGAGGACCGGAACACGCCGCTGCTCGAACGGGCCAAGTTCCTGGCCATCTTCGCCAGCAACCTGGACGAGTTCTACATGGTCCGGATCGCCGGGCTGAAGCGGCGTCTCCAGGCCGGACTGCCGGTGCGCGGCGGTGACCGGTTGCCACTGCGTACCCAGTTGGACCTGATCGCGGAGAAGACGGCCGACCTGGTCGCCCGGCACGCCGGCTGCTTCGTCGACGACGTGGTCCCCGGGCTCGCCGCCGCCGACATCCACCTGATCCGCTGGGCCGAACTGCCGGCGCCCGAGCGGGAACGGCTGCGCACCTACTTCCGCGAGCACATCTTCCCGGTGCTCACCCCGCTCGCGGTCGACCCGGCGCACCCGTTCCCGTACATCTCCAGCCGGTCGCTGAACCTGGCCGTGGCCGTACGCGATCCCGACGGCGGGCCGGAACTCTTCGCCCGGGTGAAGGTGCCGAACAACGTGCCCCGCTTCGTACGGGTGGAACGCGACAGCCCCGGCATGCGCTTCCTGCCGCTGGAGGACCTCATCGCGGCACACCTCAGCCAGCTCTTCCCGGGCATGACCGTGGTCGAGTGCCACCTGTTCCGGATCACCCGCAACGCCGAGGTGGAGGTCGACGAGGACCGCGACGAGGACCTGTTGCAGGCGTTGGAGCGCGAACTGGCCCGGCGCCGGTTCGGCCCGCCGGTACGTCTGGAGGTCGCCTCCTCGATCTCCGACCACGTGCTCGACCTGCTGGTCCGGGAACTCGACATGGACGACCAGGACGTGCTCCGGGTGCCGGGGCTGCTGGACCTCTCCTCGCTCTGGCAGATCTACAACGAGTGCGACCGGCCCAACCTCAAGGAACGCCCGTTCGTGCCGGCCACCCACCCCCGGCTGATCGAGGGCGAGGTGCCGCGCAGCGTCTTCTCCACCCTGCGCGACGGCGACATCCTGGTGCACCACCCGTACCACTCGTTCGCGACCAGCGTGCAACGCTTCATCGAGCAGGCCGCGGCCGACCCGAACGTGCTCGCGATCAAGCAGACCCTCTACCGGACCAGCGGCGACTCCCCGATCGTCGACGCGCTGATCGACGCCGCCGCCGCCGGCAAGCAGGTGGTGGTGCTGGTGGAGGTGAAGGCCCGGTTCGACGAGGTGGCCAACATCGGCTGGGCCCGGGTGCTGGAGCGGGCCGGCTGTCACGTGGTGTACGGGCTGGTCGGACTGAAGACGCACTGCAAGACCGCGCTGGTGGTACGCCAGGAGGGCAACCAGATCCGCCGCTACTGCCACATCGGCACCGGGAACTACCACCCGAAGACGGCCAGGCTCTACGAGGACTTCGGCATGCTCACCGCCGACCCGGAGGTCGGTGCCGACCTGACCGACCTGTTCAACGTGCTAACCGGTTACAGCCGGCAGACCCGGTTCCGGCGGCTGCTGGTCGCACCGGAGGGCGTCCGCAGCGGCATCATCGAACGGATCGACCGGGAGATCGCGCACGCCGCGCTCGGCGTACCGAGCCTGGTCCAGATCAAGGTCAACTCGCTGGTGGACGAGGAGATCGTGGACGCGCTCTACCGCGCCTCCCGGGCCGGGGTGCACGTCGACCTGATGATCAGGGGAATGTGCACACTCCGGCCGGGCGTACCGGGCCTGTCGGACAACATCCGGGTCCGCTCGATCCTCGGCCGGTTCCTCGAACACTCCCGGGTGTTCCGCTTCGGCAACGGCGGCGGTCAGCTCGCCGCCGGGGCCGCCGCGGGCGGGCGACCGGTCGCGAACGGCGCCGGTACGGCCGAGTTCTGGATCGGCTCGGCCGACCTCATGCACCGCAACCTCGACCGCCGGGTGGAGGCGCTGGTGCAGGTCACCGACCCGGTCGCGCGGGCCGAGCTGGACCAGGTGCTGAGCCTGGCGATGAGCGACGACGTGGCCTCGTTCGAGCTGCACCCGGACGGGACCTGGAGCCGCCGGGTCGGCGCACCGGACCGGCCGCTGGTCGACTTCCAGGACGGCATGCTGCGTCGGGTGGCGCGAACCGCGAAGTAGCCGCCGGGCCGATCGACGTGGATAGGCTTGGCGGATGTTGGAGGAGGAACGCAAGTACGAGGTCGACAAGCAGTTCACGCTGCCGGACCTGTCCGGAAGCGTGCCAACCGGTGGCCGGGTGGTGGCACTCCCCCCGGCCACCCTCACAGCCACCTACCTCGACACCGCCGACCTGCGGCTGGCCCGCGCCGGTGTCTCGCTGCGCCACCGCAAGGGTGATCCGCTGCCGTGGACGGTCAAGCTCCCGGCCGACGTGCCGGGCACCCGGCACGAGATCTCCCGGGCCGGTCGGCGCAAGGAGACGCCGGTCGAGCTGAGCGGCCTGGTCACCGCCTACTCGCGGGGCGCGCCACTGGTGCCGGCCGCCGTGGTCAAGACCGTGCGGCAGGCGTACGAGCTGCGCGACGGCGAGGACCGGCTGCTCGCCGAAATCGCCGACGACGCGGTGTCGGTGCTCGACGGGGACCGGGTCCGGAGCCGGTTCCGGGAGATCGAGGTCGAGCGCAAGGACGGTGACCGGGAGCTGCTCGACCGGGTGGAGGAGGCGCTGCGCGACGCCGGTGCGGTGGCGGGCGGATTCACCCCGAAGCACGTACGTGCCCTGGGCGAGGCGGCGGCCGGCGCACCCGACCTGGTCACGCCGACCGAGCTGTCTGGCAAGCCGAGCGCCGCCGACGTGGTCACCAACGCGATCCGGCGTGGCGTCGGCCGGGTGCTGGCGCACGATCCGCTGGTCCGGCTGCGCGCGCCGGTCGGCGACGACGACACCGCCGTACACCAGATGCGGGTCGGCTGCCGGCGGCTCCGCAGCGACCTGCGCACGTTCCGGTCGCTGCTCGACCCCGAGTGGGTCGGGCCGCTGCGCGACGAGCTGAAGTGGCTCGCCGACGTGCTCGGCGCGGCGCGCGACGCCGAGGTGCTGCGCGACCGGCTGCATGTGACGGCCGACGCGGACCCGCTGGCCCCGCTGGACGCCGGTGCGGTGGAGCGGATCGACGCGGTCCTGGTCGAGCGGCACGAGCGGGCGCTGGCCGAGGTCGACCAGGCGCTCGACTCGGCCCGCTACGCCGCCCTGGTCGAGTCCCTGGTCGAGGCGGCGCGGGCGCCACGGCTGGTTGAGGCGGCCGAGGGCCGGGCGACCGAGGTGCTGCCCAAGCTGGTGGCCAAGCCGTGGCGTCGGCTGGCCCGGGGCGGCAAGGGGGCAGACGCCGCCGCCGACCTCGACCCGCTCGCCCCGGACGAGCGGTGGCACGCGGTCCGGATCAACGGCAAGAAGGCCCGGTACGCGGTGGACGCCGTCGCGCCGGTGCTCGGCGGTGACGCCCGCAAGCTCGCCAAGGCGCTGTCCCGGGTCCAGGAACTGCTCGGCGAGCACCAGGACGCGGCGGTCGCGGCCGACACCTGGCTCGAGGTGGCGGCGACCTACCCGGCCGACCACGCCCTCGCGGTGACCGCCGGGCGGCTGACCGAACGGGAGCGGACCAGCATCCGTACGGTCCGGGCCGCCTTCCCGGACGCCTGGGCCAGGACCACCAAGGGAAACCGGACGAGTTGGCTGCGATGAACGAGATCCGGGCGGCGGGCGGCGTGGTGTGGCGCCCGTCCGCCGACGGGGTGCGGGTCTGCGTGGTGCACCGGCCGCGTTACGACGACTGGTCGCTGCCGAAGGGCAAGCTCGAACCGGGCGAACACCCGCTGGCCGCCGCCGTACGCGAGGTCGCCGAGGAGTCCGACGTACGCGCGGTGCCGCAGGCGCGGTTGCGCAGCATCCGCTACGTCAGCGACGGGCTGCCGAAGGTGGTCGACTACTGGGCGATGCGGGCGGTCGGCACCGGCGGATTCGAGCCGGGCACCGAGGTGGACGACATCCGGTGGCTGCCGGTGGCGGACGCGGTCGGGCTGCTGACGTACCCGCACGACGTGTGGGTGCTCCAGGACTTCGCCGACCTCGCCCCGGTGACGGCGGTGCTGGCGCTGTTCCGGCACGCGCGCGCCGGCAACCGGGCCACCTGGTCCGGGCCGGACACCGCCCGCCCGCTGGACCCGACCGGTGTGGCCCAGGCACGGCAGGTCGCCGAACTCGGCGCGTTGATCCGCCCGGACGGGCTCCGGTCGGCCACCGCCCGACGCTGCGTGCAGACCCTGGAACCACTGGCCGCCCGGCTCGACCTGCCGATCGAGGTCGACTCCGACTTCGACGAGCCGAAACCGGGGCAGGACGTGGCCGAGTGCGCGTTGGCCGGCGCCGCCCGACTGGCCGAACTCGCCGCCGCCGGGGTCGCCACCGTGGTCTGCGGCCAGGGCAAGGTGATTCCGGGCGCGCTGGAACACCTCACCGGCACCCCCGCCGACTACCGCACCCCGAAGGCCGGCGGCTGGCTGCTGGCCTTCTCCGGCACCCGCCTCATCGCCCACGGCCGCCTGTAAGGAAGGGCCCCTTATTAACGCATAGCGTTAATAAGGGGCCCTTCCTTACACCGGTGGCCGTCCAGCAGCGCCTGGGACGCCGGACCGCCCGGCTGGGTACTCCCAGAGTCCCCGGCCAGCGGAAACGAGGCCCAGCGGCCAACTCAGCGGCGTTACGGGAGGCCGTACGCCCGGTCGCCAGCGGGGAGAGCGCTCGTCGACGCGGCACGAAGGCCCCACCAAGGCGAAGCACCACCGGAACGAAGGCGCTGGCGGGAGCCAAACGCCCACCGGAACGAAGGCCTCCGCAGAAGCCACGCGCCCACCGGAACGAAGGCATCAGGCATCCGCAGAAGCCACGCGCCCACCGGACCGAAGGCGCTCACAGAAGCCACGTGCCCACCAAGACGAAGGCGCCCACCGGCAGGACCGGTGGGCGCCTCGTTCACCGCGATTTTCAGCGTCGGGCGGCGGCCTTCTTGGCCGGAGCTTTCTTCGCCGGAGCCTTCTTCGCCGCTGTGGCGCGGGTGGAAGTGCTCTTCGCCGCCGTGGTCTTCTTGGCCGCAGCGGTCTTCTTGGCCCCGGCGGTCTTCGCCGGGGCGGTCTTCTTGGCCGCCGCCTTGGTGGCGGTGGTCTTGGCGGGGGCGGCCTTCTTGGTGGCCGTCGCCTTCTTGGTGGCGGTGGTCTTGGTGGCCGTGGCGGTCGCCTTGGTCGCCGTCGCCGTGGTCTTCTTCGCGGCGGCGGTCGCCTTCGGCACCTTGCCGCTGGACACCATGTCCTTGAAACCGGCGCCCGGCCGGAAGGCCGGTACCGATGTCTTCTTCACCTTCACCGACTCGCCTGTTCGGGGGTTCCGCGCTGTTCGCGCCCCCCGGACACGCTTTTCGAACACTCCGAAACCGGTGATCGCCACCTTTTCCCCCTTGGCGACCGCCCCCTGAACCTCGGCGAGGACCGCGTCGAGCGCCGCCGTCGCCGTCTTCCGGTCCCCCAGGCGAGCGGCGAGCGCCTCGATGAGCTCGGCCTTGTTCACGACTTCCCTCCCGTATGTGCAACTGGACTCAACGCGAGCCATTCTGCGCGCACGGTATGCCCTGTGCCACCGGGACACAAACATCTGCGAGAAAAAAGCCATTGTGTCGCAACGGATTCGCCCCCACCGGCGACTCCCGGCTGCCCGGAAGGTGTAGGGCAGCAAGGAATCCGTGACTCCGGTGGGGGCGAAAAGGCCGCGCGGGAGGGGCGTGTGGGCTATGCCACGACCGGCAGGAAGGGGAGCCGGCGCTGCTCGTACTCGGTGATGTTGGTCTCGTGGCGAAGGGTCAGTCCTATGTCGTCCAAGCCCTCCATGAGCCGCCAGCGACTGAAGTCGTCGAGCGGGAACGACCAGGTCGACTCCCCCGCCCGGACCTCCCGGGCAATGAGGTCGACGTCGATACGGGCAGTCGGATCGGCCTCGACCCGCCCCCACAATTCCTCGACGGCACTCAATTCGAGCTCGACCGGCAGAAGACCTTCCTTGAGCGAGTTGCCCCGGAAGATGTCGCCGAAGCGGGGAGAGATCACCGCCTTGAATCCCCAGTCGCGCAGTGCCCACACGGCGTGCTCACGCGATGACCCGGTGCCGAACTCCGGGCCCGCCAATAAGATCGACGCACCGGAATAACGAGAATCGTTGAGCACGAATGCCGGATCCTCGCGCCACGCGTTGAAGAGTCCGTCCGCGAAGCCGGATCTGGTCACCCGCTTGAGATACACCGCCGGAATGATCTGATCGGTATCCACATTGGAGCGACGAAGCGGGACCGCGGTGCCGCGGTGAACGGTGAACTTGTCCATGTCCGGTGAGCCCTTCTAGAGATCGGCCGGGGCGGCCAGCCGGCCGATCACGGCGGTGGCGGCGGCGACCGGCGGCGAGACCAGATGGGTACGCCCGCCACGGCCCTGCCGGCCCTCGAAGTTGCGGTTCGAGGTGGAGGCGGAACGCTGCCCCGGCTTGAGCGTGTCGGGGTTCATCCCGAGACACATGGAGCAGCCGGCGAAGCGCCACTCGGCCCCCGCGTCGAGGAAGACCTTGTCCAGCCCCTCCTGCTCGGCGGCCTCCCGTACGGCGGCCGAACCGGGTACGACCAGCATCCGTACCCCGTCGGCGACGGTGTGCCCGCGCAGCACGTCGGCGGCGGCCCGGAGGTCCTCCAGCCGGCCGTTGGTACAGGAGCCGACGAAGACCACGTCCACCGGGACCTCCCGCAGCGGCGTGCCGGGGGCCAGGTCCATGTACTCCAGGGCCCGCCGGGCGGCGGTCTGCTCGGCCTCGGTGACAAACTCCTCCGGATCCGGCACCGTCGCGCCCAGCGCCACGCCCTGTCCCGGGTTGGTGCCCCAGGTGACGAACGGGGTGATCCGGCTCGCGTCCAGGAAGACCTCCGTGTCGAAGGTCGCCCCCTCGTCCGTGGGAAGGGTCCGCCAGTACGCCTCGGCGGCGTCCCAGTCGGCGCCCTGCGGCGCGTTCGGCCGCCCCTTCAGGTAGGCGAAGGTGGTCTCGTCCGGCGCGATCATGCCGGCCTTGGCGCCCCACTCGATCGACATGTTGGCGATGGTCATCCGGCCCTCCATGGAGAGCGTCCGGATCGCCTCGCCCCGGTACTCCACCACGTGGCCCCGCCCGCCGCCGGTGCCGACCTGGGCGATCAGGGCCAGCACCAGGTCCTTGGCGGTGACACCGGGGCCGAGTTGCCCGGTCACCGTGACGGCCATGGTCTTCGGCCGCGTCTGCGGCAGGGTCTGGGTCGCCAGCACGTGCTCGACCTCGCTGGTGCCGATGCCGAAGGCGAGCGCGCCGAAGGCGCCGTGGGTGGCGGTGTGCGAGTCGCCGCAGACGATGGTCAGCCCCGGCTGGGTGAGCCCGAGCTGGGGTCCGATCACGTGCACGATGCCCTGGTTCTCGTCACCGAGCGGGTGCAGCTTGACGCCGAACTCGGCGCAGTTGCGGCGTAGCGTCTCGATCTGCGTACGCGACGTCGGGTCGTCGATGGTGAGCAGGTCACCACGGCGGGACCGGAAGGCCGGATCGGCGTACCCGGTCGGGGTGTTGTGGTCCTCGGTCGCGAGCGTGAGGTCGGTACGCCGGACCCGGCGACCGGCCATCCGCAGCCCGTCGAAGGCTTGTGGGCTCGTCACCTCGTGCAGCAGATGCAGGTCGATGAAGAGCAGATCGGGTTCGCCTTCGGCGGATCGCACCACGTGAGCGTCCCAGACCTTCTCGGCCAGGGTCCTGGGCGAGGACGGTGTTGGCGTGACTCCCACCATCTGGACATCCTAAATTCTGGGAGGTATGTTTCGGCTTGTGGGACACAGTATGAGCGGTGTCGGCGTTCTCGACAAGGCGGTGGTCATCCTGGCCGCCTGCGTGGACGGCGCCAGCCTGGCCGAACTCGTCGATCGCACCAAGCTGCCTCGGGCCACCGCACACCGGTTGGCACAGGCCCTGGAGATCCATCGTCTGCTGGTTCGGGACACCCAGGGGCGCTGGCGCCCCGGCCCGCGCCTGGGTGAGCTGGCCAACGCCGCACCCGACGTCCTGCTCACCGCGGCCGAGCCGCTGCTTGCCGCGCTGCGCGACGCGACCGGCGAGAGCGCACAGCTCTACCTGCGCCGGGCCGACGAACGGATCTGCGTGGCGGCGGCCGAGCGGGCCAGCGGGCTGCGGGACACGGTGCCGATCGGCGCGGTGCTGCCGATGACCGCCGGGTCGGCCGCCCAGGTCCTGCTCGCCTGGGAGCCGCCGGAGGCGGTCATGCCGCTACTGCCCCGCTGCAAGTTCACCGGACGCACGCTCGCCGAGGTGCGGCGCCGCGGCTGGGCGCAGAGCGTCGCGGAACGGGAGGTTGGTGTGGCCAGCGTCTCGGCTCCTATCCGGGACCGGACCGGACGGGTGATCGCCTCGATCAGCATCTCCGGTCCGATCGAGCGCCTCGGCCGGCGGCCCGGGGACCGGCACGCGATGGCCGTGGTCCGCGCCGGACAACGGCTCAGCGGCCTCTGACCTGGCGCGGCGGCACGTCTCAGGACCTATTCGCCAGTGGTGGCCGCTCCCTGTTGGGGGCGGCCACTTGCTGTGTCACGGGGCGGGCGGATCGGGGGTTGGGGTTGGGGGGGGGGGGGCCCCCAGGGGCCGCCAGGGTGTTTGCCCCCCGGGGGGCCCCCCCCCCCCCCCCCCC
>NZ_JBJDPS010000002.1:0-264461 GCF_044901685.1 Micromonospora sp. NPDC050397 | reverse complement strand
CTGGGGTTGTGCGGGGGGGGGGGGGGGGGGGGGGGGGGGGGGGGGGGGGGCCCCACGGGGGGGCGCTGGGTTTTGGCGCCGCGGGGGCCCCCCCCCCCCCCAACCCCGCCACGCGCGCTCTGGGCCGTCAGGCTTGATGCCCGCCGTGGGCACGCCGCCCCAAGCCCGCCACGCGCGCTCTGGACCGTCAGGCTTGATCCCCGCCGTGGGGGCGGTGTCCCCAAGCCCGCCACGCGTGCTCTGGGGCGTCAGGCTTGATCCCTGCTGTGGGGCACGATGCCCTGGGGCTGGGGTGGCTTGAGCCGGCCCGGTGCGCGTTGTTGATCGGTGGGAAATTGGCAAAGTGCCGCGAGTGGCCGACCGATATGCGCATAATAAAAATAGCCCGCGCCACTTGCGTGACACGGGCTCCGAACTGTAGCCCCGACGGGATTCGAACCCGCGCTACCGCCTTGAGAGGGCGGCGTCCTAGGCCGCTAGACGACGGGGCCAGAACCTTTGTCTTACTTTGTCCTCCGAGAAGGACTGCTGAACTCTATCAGAGTCCAGCTACCGGCACCATCTCTGGTGTTCGGTAGCTGGGGTACCAGGACTCGAACCTAGACTAACTGAACCAGAATCAGTTGGGCTGCCAATTACCCCATACCCCATCGGTGCTTGCCGCACCGAGAAAAGACTTTACCGGACCGGCAGTGAGAGGCCAAATCGGGTTATCGACCCGGCCTCCACCAGCGGACGGACGGCCCCGGCGGGCCGCCCGGCGTACGGACGGACGGCTCAGCCGACCGCCACCACCGGGTTCGACAGCTCGCCGATCCCGTCGATCCGCACGCTGACGGTATCCCCGTCGGTGAGCTGGCTAACCCCGGCCGGCGTACCGGTCAGGATCACGTCACCCGGGAGCAACGTCATCACGTGTGAGATGTAGGACACCAGGGTCGGTACGTCGAAGACCATGTCCTTGGTCCGCCCGAGCTGGCGTACCTCCATCTCGTCCGGGTTGCGCCCCACCTCACAGCGCACCTCCACGTCGCTCACGTCGAGGCCGGTGACGATCCAGGGGCCGATCGGGCAGAACGAGTCGAAGCTCTTCGCCCGGGTCCACTGGCCGTCCGCGCGTTGCAGGTCACGAGCGGTCACGTCGTTGGCGCAGGTGTAGCCGAAAATCGCCTTCTCGGCGGTCGCCCGGTCGACCCGGCGGGCCCCGGTCACCCCGATCACCACGGCCAGCTCGGCCTCGTGCTCGACCCGCTTGGACTGGGCCGGCAGCCGGATCGCGTCCCGTGGCCCGATCACGGAGGTGGAGGGCTTGAGGAAGAGCAGCGGCTCGGTCGGCACCTCGACGCCGTGCTCGGCCGCGTGGTCGACGTAGTTACGACCGACGGCGACCACCTTGCTGGGCAGGATCGGCGAGACCAGCCGTACGTCAGCCAGCGCCCAACGGGCATTGGTGAGCTTGATCTCCCCGAACGGGTGACCCTCGATCTCGGCCACCGTCAGGGCTTCGGGTCCGGCCTCCGGCTCACCCTCGACCAGGCCGAACGACATTCCCTTGGCATGAGCAAAACGAACGATACGCACGCAGCCCAATCTAGCCGCACCAGCGGCGATACAGCCGCACCGGCCACCGACGGTAACCGTCAAGGCGACGGCACGATACGCCAACCGCAGCGCACCAGAAGGCGATTCATCCTTTCCAACACTATTGACCGACAGGCGGGCTTAGCGTCAAAAAAGGAGGTCTCGTTGTGATTTCTGCATCGACCCGACGGCACCTGGCCCGTACGGTCATCGCGGGTTGCCTGCTCTCCACCATCCTGCCCGCCGGGAGCGCACGGGCCGCCCCGTCGGCGGTCACGGTGGTGATGGCGAGCGGCGGCACGATCGCGCCGACCTACCAGATCCTGGTCCACAACGGCACCACCAGCACCATCGACACCACGGTCCGGCAGGAACTGCCCCGGGGCACCTCGCCGACCTCGATCAGCGCCGGTGGCCAGGCCAGCCAGCCCACCGGACAGACCGGCGGAACCGAGATCGCCTGGCGGCTCCAACTCCCGCCGGGCGGCATGCAGACGCTCAACACCACCCTCCCGCCGACCCCGGCCGGACTGCCGGTGAGCGCGCCGGCCTGCGCCTTCGCCGGCACCGGGGACATCCCGTTCGACTGCGCCAGCGCGACCTGGCAGGCCGCCGCCACGCCGAAGGCGGAGGACGCCGACCCGGCGCTCTGGCAGCGGCCGGCCTACCTGATCGGCGCGCTGGCGGTGCTGGTGCTGCTGGTGGTCGCCGGAGTCTGGTGGTGGCGCCGCCGGGTCCGGCGGCGGCTGGACCGTGACGGCGGCGCCGGACCGGCTGGACCGGCGGCCGGACGGGCGCGTCCACCGATCCCGGGTGGCAGCGGACCGGGCGGGGCGCCCGGCGTCGACGTCGGCGAGCCGCCGTTCCTCGATCGGCCGCCGACGCTCGACCGACCGCCGCCGGCCCTCGGCCGGGGTCTGGCCCGGGGCGTGGCCCGGATCCGACCCGGCGAGGGCGTCGAGGCGTGGCCGTCGCCGCTGCGGACGCCGGCCGGCACGATGCCGCCCGCCCAGCAGCCGGCGACCGGCTGGGCCTCGGTCGGCGCTACTCCGGCTCGGCCGGGTGCGCCGACCCCCTCGTCGCGGAACCCCGACCAGCCGGGCCGGCCGCCCTCGGGCCCGCCGGGACCGAATCGGCAGGGGCAGCCGCCGCTGGGATCGAATCGGCAGGGGCAGCGGCCGCCGGGACCGAACCAGCAGGGGCAGCCGCCGCTGGGACCGAACCAGCGAGGGCCGCAGCCGCCGGGACTCAGCCAGCGGGGGCCACAGCCGCCGGGGCCGGAGATGCCGGACGGGGTGCCCGGCACCTACCTCGCCGCCGGTACCCCCACGGCACCGCCCCGGGCGGCCGTACCGGGCCGGGTGCGGCGACGCTCCGGACCGCCGATCTGGGCGGTGGTGAGTATCGCCGTCGTGATCGTCGCGCTGGTGGTGGCTGCGGCGACCTGGACCGCGACCGCCCGGGTCAGCGCGATCGACACCGGCAAGAGACAGCCGACCAACGGCGCCTGGGTCGGCCGGAGCACCAGCGGCGCGATCGGTGCCACCATGCGGGACGCGACCTTCGAGTTCACCGTCTACCGGGTCAACTGCGGCGCGGCGGTGCAGCAGCCGGCCGGACCCCGCCCGGCCGGGCAGCGCTGTCTGGCCACGATCGCCGCCCGCAACGTCAGCAAGCAACCCCAACTCTGGTACGGCGCCTCGCAGCGGGCGTACGCGCCAAGCGGCAACTGGGTCACCACGGACGAGCCCGCCACCCGGGCGGTGAACGGCGGGCGGGACATCTTCGCCGAGCCGGTGCCGCCGAGCGAGCGGCTGCTCTTCCCGATCGTGTTCACCATGAACGGACCGAACCCGCCGACCCGGATCGAACTGCGGGGCGCCGTCTTCTCCGCCGGGGTCAGCGTCGCCGTGACCTGAGTCACGCGACCGTACTCCGTCTGCCTAGGCTGGTCGGATGACCGAACCGTGGGAGCCGACCGGGGCGGGCGTGCTGCGACTGCCCTCCGGTCGCCTGGTACGCGGCCGGGGCCTGCGCCATCCCCTGCCCGACGGGCCGACCCCGACGTACGGGGTGTACCTGCTCGGCAAGCCGACACCCGCCACCGGGTGGGAGGGCCGTTGGCTGCGCTGGCCGGACTTCCGGCTGCCCGGTGACCGGACCGAGGCGGCGGCCGTCCTGACCGACCTGTGGCGACGGGCCGCCACCGAACGGGTCGAGGTCGCCTGCTGGGGCGGTCGGGGGCGGACCGGAACCGCGCTGGCCTGTCTGGCGGTGCTCGACGGTGTGCCACCGGACGAGGCGGTGGCGTACGTCCGGCGCGGCTACGACCGGCACGCGGTGGAGACGCCCTGGCAGCGGCGTTACGTCCGGCGGTTCGCCGCTGGATAGGCTGGGCCGGTGACCACCACCGCCGCCCGTACCGTCGTGCTCGAGGCGACGACCTGGTCGGCCCGGCGGGCGGCGCACGAGCGCCGGGTCGACGACTGGCTGGCGCCGCACCTGGCCCGGCGGCAGGCCGGCGAGCGGCACCCGGTGGAGGACTTCCTCTTCACCTACTACTCGCACCGGCCGGCGCAGTTGCGCCGCTGGCACCCGGGCGCCGGGGTGGTGCTGGCCGGCGCCGACGCCGACGACTTCGGCCGCGACTACCGCCACACGTCCGCCGGGGTTGCCCTCGACACCGAGGCGGTACGCGCCCGCCGGGGCGACTCGATCGGGTGGATCCGCACCCTGCTCACCCGGACCGCCGGCCGGACGGCCCAGTTCGGCTGCTTCGGCATGCACGAGTGGGCGATGGTCTACCGCCAAACCCAGCAGGAGGTACGCCACAACGCCTGGCCGTTGCGGCTGAGCCCGGAGCAGACCGCGTCGACGGTGGAACGCAACGGGGTCCGGTGCAGTCACTTCGACGCGTACCGCTTCTTCACCGCGCCGGCCCGGCCGCTGAACCTGCTCAACCCGACCCGGGAGAGCCAGCACGACCTGGAGCAGCCCGGCTGCCTGCACGGCAACATGGACCTCTACAAGTGGGCGTACAAACTCTCCCCGCTGGTGCCGAGCGAGCTGGTGGCGGAGGCGTTCGCCCTGGCCCGGGAGATCCGTACGCTCGACATGCGGGCCAGCCCCTACGACCTGGCGGCGCTCGGATATCCCCCGGTACGGGTGGAGACCGCCGCCGGCCGGGCCGAGTACGCCGCCGCGCAACGCGGGTTCGCCGATCGCGCCGCCCCACTGCGTGAACGGCTGGTCGCCGCCCTCGACACCGCCCTGGCCGACTGAGGCCAGCACCCCGTCCCGACCGTGGGGAACCTCCGGGGCCGGCATCCGCATCTACCATGCGGGTACCAGCGACGGACGGGAACGCACGATGGTCGGCACTGGACATACCGACGGCCCGCCAGGGTCGGGCGGCGCAACCACCCTGATGATCGATCTCGGTGTGCTCGACGACGAGCCAGACGGCGAGCCCCGCCGACGGCCGGGCCGGCATCGGCTCCGGCCGGTGGCGCTCGCGCTCGTCGCCGTGCTACTGCTCGCCACCGGCGGGTCCGCGCTGCCGCCGCCACCCGTCCTCGCCGAGCTCGCCACGTTGCCGTACCAGTCCGGGGCACCGCAGAACCCCTACTCCCGGTCCGGGTTCGTGCTCACCGACAAACGGATCGTCACCAGCGTCCTACAACCGGGCGGTACGAGCTGGTCCGTTTCGGCGTACGAGTTGGACCGCGGGCACCGGGTCTGGACGTACGTCTACCCGGCGAGCCCGAACACCCAGCCGGAGCTGCAACACCTGTCCGACGTGGTGCTCGTCTCCGGGGCTCGGGCGGACGGCACGGACGGGATGCGTACGGTCGCCCTGGACGAGCGGACCGGACGGGAGCGGTGGTCGCTGCCGCACGAGGTGTGGGCGCTGCACGAGGGCGACGACGGGCTCGCCGTCGACCGGATCTATCCCACCGGCTCGGCACTACCGGACGGAGTGCTGCCGCCGGGCGGCTCAGCCTACGGATCACCGTGGGGGCGGACCTACACCCAACCGCCCCGGTACTCCGCCGCCGGCATCAACCTGCGCAGCGGAGAGGTGCGCTGGCGGTCGGGTCTGCTCGGCGCGGTCGGTGCCAACTACGACGCCAACTTCGGCGACCGGGCGTCCCTCCCGGGCAGGGGACTGGTGGTGACAACCGGTGACGGCTGGGTCGAACTGTGGGATCTGGCCACGGGTACGGTCCGGCACCGATTTCCGGAGCGCCACCCGGACGCCTACTCGGACCTCGGCCGGGACCTGCTGCTGACCGGTTTCCAGACCAACGAGATCACCGCATACTCCAACCGGGACTACCGGCGACTCTGGATCAGGCAGGTTCACACGGGCGGCTCGCTTGCCTTCTGCGCCGGCAGCGAGTTGATCTGTGCCAGCACCCCGGACGGCGCGCTGGAGATCGTCGATCCGACGACCGGTGCCACGCTCTGGCGGGGTGGCCAGGGGCACAACCTGGGTCGGGCCGCCGGACACCTGATCGAGTACGTCCCCGACTACCCACATCCCGAACCGATCCGGACCGTCGATCCGCGCACCGGCGTGCCCCTGACGAACCTGACCGGCTGGCAGAACGCCGTGCTGCGCGCCGACGGGCCGGTGCTGCTCACCTGGGAGGAGGCGCTGACCGGTTCGACCTGGCTGGGTCTGCTCGGCCCGACGGCCCCGGCCCCGGTCAGGCTCGGTCGGGTGCCGGTCAGCGTCGCCGAGTGCGAGGTGGGCGCGGCCGTGATCGCCTGCGTCACGATCCGGCAGACGCTGAAGGTCTGGCGCTACCGCACGACGACCGTCCCGGGCCTCCAGTGACGGCGGCCACCGGTGCTCGGGTGGACCCGGACGACCCCGCACTGATCGACCTCGGGCTGCGGCGCGACGAGACCGGGTCCGAAGCCCGTCGACCGCTCACCTGGCGACGGCTCCGGCCAGCCGCACTCGCGCTCGTCACCGCGCTCCTGCTCACCACCGGGGGATCCGCACTGCCGTCGGCCCCGGTGCTCGTCGAGATCGCCACCGTGCCGTACTCGCCCGAACCGGGCTGGACCGCGAGCCCCGGGGCGACGATGCTGCTCACCGACGACCGGCTCGTCACCGCTGTCCTGCGACCGGGCGGGAGTTGGCTGATCTCGGCGTACGAGCCGGAGCGGGCCGAGCTGGTCTGGACGTACCTCCTCCCGGCCAGGAACGACAGCCAGATGACAATGCGGCAAGGGGCCGGTCTGGTGCTGCTTTCCGGGCCCCGGCCGGACGGGACGGCCGGCATGTGGACCGTCGCGCTGGAGGCGGCGACCGGGCGGGAACGCTGGTCCCTCCCCCATCAACTCTGGGCGCTGTACGGCGGCGACATCGGGCTCACGGTCGACCCGGTCTTCGACGGTGAGAGCGCGACGACCGAAAACGGCCCAGCCCCCGGTGCCGACTACAGCTACGTGTCGCCCTGGGGAACGAAGTACGACAGCGGCCCGGTCGAGGTGCTCGCCGGGGCCGTGACGCTCGGCACCGGCGAGATGCGTTGGCAGTCCGAGCCGGTCGCCGCCGTGCACGTCGACCTCGGCGACGCCTACCCGGACGGGGCGACAGTCGACGGCGGCCGGAGCGACGCCCTGGTGGTGACAACCTCGGACGGAGCGGTCGAGGTGTGGGACCCTGGCACCGGTCTCGTCCGGCACCGCTTCCCGACGCCCCGCCCCGACAGCTACCTGACGCTCGACCGGGACCTGATGCTGATCTGGGAGCCCCAGGGAGGAATGACGGTCTACTCGACCGAGGACTACCGGCTCAGATGGACCCGGCCGGTGGCTGAGAACGGATCGGTCGGCTTCTGCGACGGCAGCCGGCTGATCTGCGAATCCAACCGGGTCGGTTGGTGGCAGGTTGTCGACCCGTCGACCGGTCGGCCGAGTTGGCAGGGGCGCCAGGGACACCAGGTACGCGGAGCCGCCGGGCACCTGATCGAGTTCGTCCGCGACGATGTCGATTCCGAACCGACCCGAACCGTCGACCCGCGTACCGGGCAGACGCTGATCGACCTGACCGGCTGGGACCACGCCGTGCTCCGGTCCGACCAGCCGGTGCTGCTGGCCCGGGCGGACGGCTTGCTCGGGCCGACCTGGCTGGGCCTGCTCGCACCCGGTGCGACGGCTCCGACCCTGCTCGGGCAGGTGCCGGTCGGACTGACCGACTGCCAGATCGGCGCCAGCCTGATCGCCTGCGCGACGTATCCCCGGGACCTGCGGATCTGGCGCTACCGTTCGGCGTTCCGTCCGGGCGGCGAATGATGGCCCCTGGCCGAGACCGGATCGGCACCGACACCCCGACGGTGATCGACCTTGACGCGATCGGGGACGAGGACGAGGCCCCACCCCGTCCACCGCTGACCTGGCTGCGGCTCCGACCGGCCGCGCTGGCGCTCGTCACCGCGCTGCTGCTCACCACCGGGGGATCCGCACTGCCGCCACCACCGACACTCGTCGAGATCGCCACCCTGACGTACGCGCCCGGCGCGCCCGCCAGCAACTATCCGGAATCGTGGCTCGTGCTCACCGAGGACCGGCTGGTCACCAGCGTCATCCAGCCTGACGGCGCGAGCTGGCTGGTGTCGGCGTACGAGTTGGACCGTGGAGGGCGGGTCTGGACGTACGTCCACCCGGGCAAGCCGAACACCGCCATGCGCCTTCAGCACCAGGCCGGTCTGGTGCTGGTCTCGGGGATCCGGACGGGCGACACGGGTGGTCCAACCACGGTCGCGCTCGACGCGCGCAGCGGTCGGGAACGCTGGTCCCTGCCGCACGAGATCCGAGCGCTTCGCAGCGGCGACACCGCGATCGCGGTCGACTCGATCCATCCCGCCGGTTCCGAGCTGCCGGACGGCGAGCTGCCACCCGACACGAGCGCGTACGGGTCGCCGTGGGGGCAGCTCTACTCCGAACCCCCGTCCGGGTACGTCGCCTCGGGCGTCGACCTGAGCACGGGCGAGCTGCGGTGGCGGTCGGATCTGCTCGACCACGTGACGGCCGCCCGGGACGGCCGGTTCGACGCTCTCGCGACGACCGGCGGCGACGGGGCGGCCACCGGTCTGGTCGTGGTGACGCGCGAGGCCGGGGTCGAACTGCTGGACCTGCTCACGGGTGCGGTCCGGCACCGCTTCCCGGCGCCCCACCCCGAGCTCCATCCGCAACTCGACGACGACCTGCTGCTGGTCGCACACACGGCGACCGAGATGACGGCCTACTCCACCGAGGACCACCGGCCCCGGTGGACCCGGCCGATGGTCACCGACGGCTCCTTTGTCTTCTGCTACGACACCGGTCTGATCTGCGAGGCCACCCCGACCGGGAACTGGGTCGTCGATCCGGCGACGGGTGGACGCAGGTGGCCGGTCCGGCCCGGACACGACCTGTACGCGGTCGCCGGACACCTGGTGGAGATGATCTCCAACACACCGGCCCGTCCGCTGCGGACCGTCGATCCGCGCACCGGCGACATCCTGGTCAACCTGATCAACTGGACCGGCGCGATGCTGGGGCCGGACGGGCCGTTGCTGCTCACCGACGCGAAGGGGTTCCTCGGGCCGACCTGGCTGGGCGTACTCGACCCCGGGGCCGCCGCCCCGGTCCGGCTCGGCGAGGTCACGGAGGGCATCAGCGACTGCCGGATCGGCACGAGTGTGATTGCCTGCGTGACCGTCGAGCACGAGGTTCGGATATGGCGCTACCGTACGACCGCCCGACCGGGCGACGACTGACCACTGCCAGCGGAGCGCCGATGGACGACGGCAACGACCCCGTACTGATCGACCTCGGGTTGGATCGGGGCGACGGGATCGGCGATTCCGCCACCGGGCGGGACGGCCCCTGGTCGAGGGGCTGGCTGCGTCCGGTCGCCACGGGCGTCTGCGCGACACTGCTACTCGTGCTCGGCGGTGCGGCGCCGCCCGAGCCGGCATCGCTGACCGAGATCGCCACCCTGACCGTGTCACCGGACCGGGGATTCGTGCTCACCGAGGACCGGCTGTACGCCGGGGCGGTCGGCCCGGCGGGAGCCGGACAGTACGTCTCCGGCTACGAGACGGGCCGGGGGCGGTTGCTCTGGAGCGTCCCGTACGACCAGGGTGGCAACACCGGCGGGGTGGCCGAACGGGCCGGGGACCTGCTGCTGCTCCGGGTCTTCGGCCAGGACGTGCCGAGGACCACCGCCGTCGGGGCGGACAACGGCAGGTTCCGCTGGTCGGTCACCGCACCGGTGGAGGTGCTGCCGGACGGACGGACCGGGATGATCAGCGAGGAGATCTTCCCCGCCGACGCCGAGCCGGTGGACACCTCGCTCCCGGGAGGTTCGGACGTGCTCTACTTCGCGCCCTCCGGCAAGGCGTACGCGGTCCCACCGGTCGGCCAGGTGATCCGGCTGTTCGACCTGGCCGGCGGGGAGCCGCTGTGGAACTCCGAGCCGCTGGGCATCGCCGTCGCGTCCCGCCTGCCGGTCAGCGGCCCGGACGGACACCCGGTGCTGGTGGTGACGACCCTGGACCACCGGGTCGAACTGCGCGACGCCCGGACCGGCGCGGTACGGCACAGCCTGCCGGCGACGGGAACGGATCCACCCTCGGTCCAGGTGTTCGGCGACCTGCTGACGGTACGGCGCGGCAGCGCCGAGTTGACCGGCTACGACCTCGGCTCCTTCGACGTGCGCTGGACCCGTACCCTCGGCCGCCCGGACCAGCGGATCAGCGTCTGCGGTGACCGGCCCTGCCTCGGGAACGACTTCGGTTGGTCGCTGCTCGACCCGGTCACCGGCACCGACGTCGGCCCCCGGGGCGCACCCGGTTCGACGCTGCTCCAGAACGGCGGCCAGTTGGTCGAGATGGACCGGGAGAGGGCGAAGCTGATCCGTACCATCGACCCGGCGACCGGACAGACCTGGGCCGAGCTGTCCGACTGGGACACCATGTCCTACTCGCCACCGGACCGGCCGGTGCTGCTGGTCAACCCCACCACCGCGGCCGGACCGACCTGGTTCGCGCTGTTGGAACCAGGCAAACCTGAGGTACGCCTGCTCGGCCGGGTGCCGTACCGGGCGGCGGACTGTCAGCTCGCCGGTGACGTGATCGCCTGCCAGGACCGCTCCGACACGATCCGCCTCTGGCGTTACCGCTCCTGACCCCGCCGGGGCGGCTCGGCGTGAAGTGTCGGTCGGGCGGGCAACAATGCCGGGGAAGACCGACGGATCCGGGAGGTAACCATGGCCGAGCGTCCCCGCATGTTCGTCTCCGGCATCGTGCTCGACTCACCCGATGCCGAGGAGTTGGCCGCGTTCTACCAGCGGCTGCTCGGCTGGGAGGTGGAACAGAAGGAACGAAACTGGGTCAAGCTGACCGCCCCGGGCGGCGGAGCCGGGCTGTCGTTCCAGACCGAGCCGGCGTACGTCCGGCCGACCTGGCCCGCCGGGGCGGGCGACCAGCAGATGATGCTGCACCTGGACATCGAGGTGGACGACCTGGAGGCCGCGGGGGCGCACGCCGTCGCCAGCGGTGCGACCCTCGCGGACTTCCAACCCCAGGAGGACGTACGGGTCTACTTCGACCCGGCCGGGCACCCGTTCTGCCTGTTCCTCAACGAGTGACCGGGGTGCCCGCCGCGGGTCGACCGGCGGGCCGCTCGGGTATCCGGAAGATCTTGTTCATGACCCGCTTGAGCTTGGTCGCGGACGGACGTTCGACCAGCACGTGGATGACGTACGCCAGCGCGCCCATGCCGACCACCAGCGCGAGCACCAGCAGCCACTCCAGCACCGGGGACGACTCGACCAGCGGCCCGGCCCAGGCCAGCAGGACGAACCCAACGTGCGCGTGCACGAGGTAGAGCGGGTAGGTCAGCGAGCCGGCGACCGAGAACCACGGCCGTCCGAGCGAACTGGTCGCCTTCAGCGCGATCAGCAGCATCACCATGAAGATGGCCCAGATCGTGGCGATGATCACCCAACCGTGGAACGGGGTGTGGTAGCGGTCCGCCACGTCGGCGGCGAACCCGAGTCCCCGGTAGACCGCGTTCGCGTACGACAGCAGCAGGATCGCCGCGATCTCCCAGGTCATGCCGTAGCGGTAGACGATGCTCAGCGCCATGCCGGCGATGAAGTAGTGCGAGAACGTGGTCTGGAGCAGCAGGTCCGCCGCGCCCGGCAGCAGGCCGAGTTGCATCAGGCCGGTCAACGCCAGCCAGCCCCAGAGCGTGAGCAGCACCCGGCGTCGGGTGATCCCGATCAGGGCGAGGACGAAGATCACCAGGTAGAACCGGATCTCGGCCCAGAGCGTCCAGTAGACCACGTCGACGTTCTCGACGTTCACGGCCGCGTTGACCATGGTCAGGTTCGCCAGGTACTGGAAGACGCTGATCGCGTACTTGCCGGAGACGACGCTGACCACGGCGGTGATCGTGACCGCGACCCAGAACGCCGGGTAGAGCCGGACGATCCGGGAGACGACGAACTGCTGTGGGCTGCGGCCCCACGCGCTCAGCAGCACGACAAAGCCGCTGATCACGAAGAACAGGTCCACCCCGAGGTAGCCGTACCGGCTCAGCTCGCCGAAGACCGGGAACTCGACCGGCGTCTCGCCCTGCATCCAGGCGGAGAAGGTGTAGTGGAAGAAGACGACCGCGACGGCGGCGAGGATCCGCAGCAGGTCGATCTCGTACATCCGCCTCACGTCAGGTCAACCGGTCCGTACCGGGTGCTGTCGGCGCCGGTGCTCAGCGCCCAGTAGCGGTCGCCGAACGACCAGTGCCACCACTCGGTCGGGTAGTTCACCATGCCGGCGGCGGTGAGCGCCTCGGCGAGAATGTCGCGGTTGGCGCGGGCCTGTGCCGGGATGTCCGGCGAGGCGGTGAAGCAGGCGTTGGCGCTGGCGACCGGGCTGTCGTTGACCGCCGTACCCATGTCCAGCTCGACCCCGTCGGCGGTGCAGAGGGTCAGGTCCACGGTGCCGCCGGTGCTGTGCGGGGCCACCTCGGGCGGGGAGACGTACTTGCTCGCCTCCACGTGCAGCCGCTCCGGCGCCCAGTCCGGGTACTTCACCCGCAGCTCGTCCTTGTAACCCTCGAAGTACGTGGTTTGCAGGGTCAGCGGACGGTACCCCTCGACGATCAGCAACCGGAGCCCGTCGGGCAGGCCGCGCTGGGCGGTGAGCAGTCTCTCCACGGTGGCCTCCCGCAGGCGCGCGTACGCCCCGGCCGGGTCGGCCAGCCGGCCGTCGATCCGGAACTCGCCGACCTCGCGGAGGTCGACCAGGGCCTCACCATTGTCGCGCAGCGGGATCGCGGCGATCCGTGGGTCGGAGAGAAGAATCATGACCCGTACCGCCCGGCGGCGTCGATCAGCGCGGTGGCGACGGCCGCGGCCGCGTCGGGGCGACCGTACTGCCGAGCCGTGTCGGCCAGGTGCTGGCGCCGGTCGGGATGGTTGAGCAACATCATGATCTCCTCACGGAGGCGGTCGGGAGTGGCGTCCGGGCCGGCGAGCATGCGGGCCGCGCCCGCCTCGGCCAGGTGTCGGGCGGTACGCCGCTGCTCGTCCCCGCCGGTCGGGATGAGCGGGATGAAGACACACGCCTTGCCCAGCGCGGTGAGTTCGGCGACCGTACCGGCGCCACTGCGGGCGACCACGATGTCGGCGGCGGCGAGCACGTCCGGCATCTCGTCGTGCACGTAGTCGACCACCCGGTACCGGGCCCGCAGGTGCTCGGGCAGCCCGGCGGCGAGCTGCCGCATCCGGTCGAAGGAGTACTCGCCGCACTGGTGCAGCACCTGGCAGCCGGCGAGCAGGTCCGGCAGGATCTCGGCGACCAGGTTGTTGACCTGTACGGCACCCTGGGCGCCGCCGGTGACGTACAGCAGCGGCAGTCGCGGGTCCAGCCGGTACGCGGACAGCGCCCGGTCCCGGTCACCGCGCAGGATCTCCGGCCGGATCGGGTTGCCGGTCACCAGCGCGCGCCCCTTGGCCCGTTCCGGCAGGTGTTCCACCGACGACTCGTGGCTGAGCAGGACCCGCGTCGCGATCGTCGCGAGGATCCGGTTCGCCAGCCCGAGGGTCAGGATCTGCTCGTGCATGACCAGCGGGCGGCGGGTCAGCCAGGCCGCGACGCCGATCGGCACGGAAACGTACCCGCCGGTGGAGAGGACCACCGCCGGCCGGGTCCGGACCACGATCAGGATCGCCTGGAGTACGCCGAGCGGGATCCGGAACGCGTCGGTGATGTTGCGCCACAGCTCCTTCAGGTTCGGCGAGCGGCGCAGTTTGCCGGTGGTGATCGCCTTGAACGGGATGCCCTCCTGTTTGGCGATCTTCGCTTCGAGCCCGTGCGAGACCCCGACCCAGAGCAGTTCCGGTTCGGTGCCGGCGAGGGCGAGCCGGTCGCGTAGCGTACGAATGGTGGTCAGCGCGGGGTACGTGTGCCCTCCGGTGCCCCCGCCGGTGACGACCACCCGGATCCTGCGGAGCCGCTCCGCGGTGTAGATAGCCATGCTCTTACCGTCTGCCCATCTCGATCGACCGTTGACTGTGGACGGCGACACCTTTCCACGACCCGGAGCCGCCGATCACGCGCCGGGTCTGCCGTTCACCGTACAAATCTGTCGCCTACCCCGCGACCGCGCTCAGCCGGGTCTCCTTCCGGGCGCCCTCGATCAGAATCTCCAGCAGGGCGGGGAACTCGAGCCCGGCCCGCTGCCAGATCTGCGGGTACTGCGACTTGGCGGTGAAGCCGGGGAAGGTGTTCACCTCGTTGAGAATCGGCTCGGTCTCGCCGTCCGGGAGGAAGAAGTCGACCCGGAGCAGCCCCCGGCAGTCCAGCGCGCGGAACGCCTGCACCGCCCGGTCCTGGAGAATCCGGGTGGTCTCGGGGTCGAGCTTCGCCGGGATGTCGAAGACCGCGCCGCCCTCGTACTTGGCCTCGTAGTCGAAGAAGGCCGCGCTCGACACGTTGATCTCCAGCGGCGGTCCGGCCTCGATCCGGCCGTCCAGGTGCTCCAGCACGGCCACGTCGATCTCACGCCCCTTGATGCCGCGCTCGACCAGGACCCGGCTGTCGCTCTCCCGGGCCAGCGCGAGCGCGGCCGGCAACTGCGACCAGTCCTCGACCTTGGAGACGCCGAGGCTGGAGCCCGCCCGGGACGGCTTGACGAAGACCGGCAGGCCCAACCACTCCCGGTCCGCCTCCGACAGCTCCTCGTCCAGACGCAGCGACACCCCGTCGGCGACCCGCAGCCCCTCGGCGGTGAGCAGCCGCTTGGTGATCGCCTTGTCCATGCCGGCGGCGCTGGCGAAGACACCGTTGCCGACGTACGCCACGTCGAGCCATTCGAGCATGGACTGGACGGTGCCGTCCTCGCCGTACGGGCCGTGTAGCGCCGGGAAGACCACGTCCTGCCGACTCAGTACGTCCAGCGCGGCGCTGAAGGTGGTCGCGGTGCCGTTCACCGTCCAGCCACCGTCGCGCCCGATCAGAACCTCGGTCACGTCGTACGCCTCGCGGTCCAGGTGCGCCAGGATGCTCTCCGCCGAACGACGGGAGACCTCGTGCTCCCCGCTGCGTCCGCCGAACAGAACCGCAAGCCTGGTACTCATACCGTTATCGCTTTCCGTGGATGTATACGCGCGGCACCCGGGCGCCGACGCCGGTCAGAACCTCGTGCGGGTTGGTTCCCGCCCACCGGGCCCAGTCGTTCACCGTAGGCTCGGTCGAGTCGGACGTACCGGTGCTGCCGTCGCCGGTGCTGCCGTCGCCGGTGCCGGTGCTGTCTGCGGCGCTGCTGTCGCCGGTGCTGCTGTCGCCGGTGCTGCTGTCGCCGGTACCGAAGACGACCACCGGGTCGCCGAGTTGCACCGGCAGGTCGCCGACGTCGACAACACACTGGTCCATTGCGATCCGGCCGACAACCGGGCAGCGCCGACCCCGCACCCAGACCCGCGCCCGCCCCTCGGTCGTACGCGACAGCCCGTCGGCGTAACCGAGCGGAATCAGGGCGAGCGTGGTGGCGCGGTCGGTGACGTACTCCGGTCCGTACGAGACTCCGCTGCCGGCCGGCACCCGCTTGACGTTGACCACGGTGGTGCGCAGGCTCATCGCCGGCCGCAGGCCGAACCTGCCGGGACCCGGCGCGCCGAACGGGTCGACGCCGTAGAGGGCCAGCCCGATCCGGCAGAGGTCGTACCGTGCCGACGGCACGCCGAGCGCCGCCGCCGAGTTGGCCAGGTGGACCAGTTCGGGGGCGAGACCGGCGCCACGGGCAAGCTGCAACGCCTCCCGGAACGTCGCGACCTGACGAGCGACCCCGGGCCCGGTCGGGTCCTCCGCGTTGGTCAGGTGCGACCAGACACCGCGTACCCGGATGGTCCCCTCGGCCTCGTACTTGCGGGCCCAGGCGATCAGTTCGGGCCAGTCCTCGCCGTTGGCGCCGTTACGGGAGAGCCCGACGTCGGCCTTGAGCTGCACCACGGCGGGGCTGCCGAGGCGTACCGCCGCAGCGGCGATGCCGTGCAGGTGGGTCAGAGTGGAGGCGGTGATGTCGACGTCCGCGCCGATCAGGCGGGTGAAATCCTCGTCCGGCCGGTGCAGCCAGCTCAACACTGGCGCCCGGATGCCGGCCGCCCGCAGGGTCAGCGCCTCGGTCGAGGACGTGACGCCGAGCCAGGTGGCACCGGCGGCGAGCGCGGCCCGGCCGACCGGCACCGCACCGTGTCCGAAGCCGTCGGCCTTGACGACCGCCATCACCCCGGTCCGGGCCTCCCTCTCGATCGCCCGGACGTTGTGCGCGATCGCCGAGAGGTCGACGACGGCCTCGGCCAGCTCTCCGCTCACGCCCGTCACCCGTGGCGCCCCGAAGTCGCCTCGGGGTGGCGGGGCCATGAGCCGGACGGATGGCCCAGGAGGGGAGTCATCGCCGTACGAGTCCTTCCTCGCCATCTTCGCCGCGCCGGTAGCCGGCCGGCGACCAGCCCGGTCACCGAGCCACGGCATGGACACAGCGTCACGGCCGCTGTCAATGCCGGGACCTCGACGCAGGAGCATCGGGGCCCTCCGGATCGGCCCGCGCCGCCCGATCCGTGCGCCGGAACCACGCGGGTCCCCGGCGTCAACGCCGAACTATACACAGCAGGTATAGCCGTTACCCAAGGGTCACTCTGCGTAGTCGCCTACCGTCCCGTCGCGCTCCCGCACACCCCGTCGAACCCGCTCCCGGGCCAACGAAGCCGGACACCCGAGGGATCATGCCCACCACTTGTGAGGATCCGATTAAGAACCGGTGACCGCCCCGTTCAAGCCAGCAATCAACCACCGGCACCCACCCGTCCAGCAGTGGTTGATCATGAAGCTGTCGCAGCCTCAACCGCGTCGAGGGTGCGACAACTTCATGATCAACAGAGGTGGGCAGTGGTGGCGGTGTGGGGTGAGGGGGTTGCGGCGGTGGGCGGGTGGGGTTGCGGTGGGGGTGGGCGCTGGTGGGGTCAGTCGTCGGTGGAGCGGCGGAGGTTCTTGGTCTGGCCGCGCCGCTTCTTGTCGGCGATCCGACGCTCCTTCGCGCCGCGGGACGGACGGGTCGGCCGGCGCGGTGGCGCGGGCGGTGCGGTCGCCTCGGCCAGCAACACCACCAGCCGTTCGCGGGCCGCCTCCCGGTTCATCAACTGCGACCGGTGTTCCGACGCCACGATGGTGAGCACACCGTCGACCAGCCGGTTGGCCAGCCGGCCCAGGGCACGCGCCTTCAGGTGCTCGGGGAGCGCGGTCGACCGGGCCAGATCCCAGGAGAGTTCGACCCGGGAGTCGGTGGTGTTCACGCCCTGTCCCCCGGGTCCGCTCGACCGGGAGAAGCGCCAGCTCAATTCCGACTCGGGGATCGCCGCACCGGGCCGGATGGGCAACGTCACGGCGTTCCCGCTTGCCCTGGGGCGGACCGGCACGGCGTTCCCACTTGCCCTGGGGCGGACCGGCACGGACGGCGCGTCGGCCGACCGGCTCGGACGAGCACTACGTCGTCAGCCATGGCTAGAGGTTAGTCTCCGGTCCCACCACACCCGTCGGCAATTTCAGCCGCCCTTGCCGATGATCGTGTCCGCCACCTGCTGCACCTGCTCGATCGGGATGGCAAAACCGATGCCGATCGAGCCCTTGCCGTCGATGGTGGCGATCGCGGTGTTCACCCCGACCACCTCGCCCCTCGCGTTGACCAGTGGCCCACCGGAGTTGCCCGGGTTGATCGGCGCGTCGGTCTGGACGGCGCGGTGCCGGTTGTTGCCGAGCTTCACCTGACGGTCCAGCGCGCTGACGATGCCAGCGGTGACCGTACCGTGCAGGCCGAGCGGTGAGCCGACCGCGAGCACCGGCTCACCGACCTTGGTCGCGCCCGGCTTCGCCAGCACCAGCGGTGCCAGACTGGCGGCGGGCGCGACCTTGAGTACGGCGATGTCACTGCCCGGATCACGCCCGACAACCTGGGCCGGCATCTGCCGCCCGTCCGGGGTCTCGACCACCACCGACGGCTCGCTGCCGGCGCTGGTGCCGGTGCCGGAGGCGTTCGGCGCCGCCGAGGCCGCCGCCGCGCCGGCCTGGGCCACGATGTGGTCGTTGGTGATCAGGTGCTGCTGGTCGTCGATGGCGAACCCGGAGCCGGTCGCCATCCCGCCCCCGCTGGCCACGGTCACCGAGACGACCCCCGGTACGACCTGCGCCGCCGCACCGACCATGTCCGGCGGAACGGCCGGTGGCGAGGCCGACGCCTGCGGGGTCGCCCCGTCCTGCCCGGCGACGTAGCCACCGGCGAGCCCACCGGAGAGGATCGAGAGGGCGATCACGACGAGGCCGGTCAGCACGATCCTGCGCCACCGCCGGCCGGGGCCGGAGCCGTCGCCGCCCCCGTTGCCCGGCCCTCCGTACGCGGGATCAAGGTCGGGTGAGATGAACCATGGGCCGCGCGGCTCGCCCAGCCCGCTCTGCTGTGCCATGACGCACTCCTCGTCTGGTCGCTCGCTCCCCTACCCACCCATCCCACTGGCCGTACCCGTACCGCCCGCCGCCCGCCCCCAGAAGCGTTAGGAGGGGGCCCTTCATAACGAATAGCGTTAACAAGGGGCCCTTCCTTACACCTCAGGGGAGTCGGGAGAACCAGAGTGTGGAGCCGGCCGCCGCGCCGAGGGCGAGCAGCAGACCCACCCCGATGAAGCGGGCCGACACGTCCTGCTGCTCCATCCGGTAGCCGACCGACGTACCGATGTCCTCGTAGACGGCCCGCAGTTCGGCGCTGGTCCCGGCCTCGTGGAACTCACCGCCGGTCTCCTCCGCCACCGTGCGCAGGGTCTGCCCGTCGACCGGCACCCGGATCGGCCGACCGCCCCGGTCGATGTAGCCGGCGGCGGTGCCGAACGAGATGG
This sequence comes from Micromonospora sp. NPDC050397, assembly GCF_044901685.1. Classification (NCBI taxonomy): domain Bacteria; kingdom Bacillati; phylum Actinomycetota; class Actinomycetes; order Micromonosporales; family Micromonosporaceae; genus Micromonospora; species Micromonospora sp. NPDC050397. The sequence goes on along the minus strand of NZ_JBJDPS010000002.1, from coordinate 245,431 downwards.
TGTGCACCGGCACCTTCAGTTTTGTCGCGTCGTCCGCCGCCGTCATCGGGTCCCGACCGGAGGTGTTCGCCCCGTCGGAGAGGAGCACGATCCGGGCCGGCGGCGGCTCCTGGGCGGCCTGCGAGTCGAGCGTCTGGACCGCTTCGAGCGAGGTGCTGATCGCCTCGCCGATGGCGGTCCCCTGGACCCCGGTGCTCCCCTCGGCGAGCCGTTTGATGCCCAGGTGCAGGGCGTCCCGGTCGGTGCCGGGCGGCACCAGTACGGCGGCGCTGCCGGCGAAGGCGACCAGCCCGACGTTGAACTCGTCCGGCAGCGCGTCGGCGAACTTGTGCGCCGCCACCTTCGCCGCCGCCAGCCGGTCCGGCTCGACGTCGGTGGCGAGCATCGAGGTCGACACGTCGACCGCGACCATCACCGTGGCCCGCTCGCGCGGTACGCGTACCTCGGCCGACGGGCGGGCGAACCCGACCACCAGCAGCGCGAGCATGGCCAGGAAGAGGCTCGCCGGTACGTGCCGGCGCCAGGCCGGTCGCTTCGGCGCCACCCGGTCGAGCAGGCGCAGGTTGGTGAAGCGGACCGCGTACCGGCTGCGTCGCCGTTGCATCAGCACGTAGCCGACGGCGACCGCCAGCACGCCGGCGAGCAGCCACAGTCGTTCGGGAGACTGCCAGGTCACCGTCCACCCCCCGGTCCCACCACGGTCGCCGCCGGTCGCCGGGTCGGTGCGCCCGACCTGGCCAGCCGTCGGCGGGACTGGACATGGCGGGCGATGTCGGCGATCCAGTCCCGGTCCGTACGCAACTGCAGGTGCGCGGCGCCGGTACGGCGTACCGCCCCGGCGACCAGTTGCCGCTGGGCGGCGGCGGCCTCGGCGAAGCGCTGCCGTACCCGCCGGTCACCGGTGGACACCTCGCGGCGCTGCCCGCCCTCCGGGTCGACGAACGTGATCACCCCGACGTCGGGCAGTTCGAGTTCGCGCGGGTCGGTCACCTCGACCACGAGCACCTGGTGCCGGGCGGCCAGCCGGCGCAGCGGTCGCTCCCAGGTCGGCTCGCCGGTGTCGGCGTCCGGCAGCCCGTCGAGCAGGTCGGAGACGACCACCGCCAGCCCCCGGCGCGGGGTGGCCGAGTTCAGCGCGGCGATCGCGTCGGCGAGCGACGGCGGGCGGGCCCCGTCGGCGCCCCGGGGCGCCGCCAGCATGGTCCGCAACAGGCTCAACAGATGGGTACGACCGGTACGGGCCGGAAAGCGGCGGACTCCCTCCGGACCGAGCAGGTGCGCGCCGAGCCGGTTGCCGGACCCCTGCGTGAGGAACCCGACGGCGGCGGCGGCTGCCACGGCGAGTTCCCGTTTCTCCACCTCGGCGGTGCCGAAGTCCATGCTCGGGGTGGAGTCGACCAGCAGCCAGGTGGTCAGTTCCCGGTCCGCGTCCACCTCGCGTACGTGCGGCAGGGTGGTCCGGGCGGTGACCGCCCAGTCCATCCGGCGCACCTCGTCCTCGCCGGGCCGGTACTCCCGGCTGCCGGCACACTCCGAACCCGGTCCGGGCAGCAGGCCGAGGTACTGACCGTGCAGCATCCCGTCCAACCGGCGGTTGACGGCCAGTTCCAACCGGCGCAGCCGAGCCTCCGGCGCGAGTTCGCCCAGCGTCGCGTACCCCGGGGTCGGCTCGTCCGGGTGCGGCCCGGTCACCGCGTCGTCCCGGTCATGCGGCGGCCAGGCCGGCGGGTCGGTCGTCGCGGCGGGCCGGCGCGATCCGGGGCGGCGGGACCGCCTCGACCAGCCGCCGGACCACCGCCTCGGCCGGGATGCCGTCGGCGACCGCGTCGAAGGAGAGCACCAGCCGGTGCGAGATGACGTCCACCGCCAGTTCCCGGATGTCCTCCGGCAGCACGTAGTCGCGACCCCGGATCAGCGCCTGGGCCCGTGCGGCGGCGACCAGGCCGAGGGTGGCGCGCGGGCTCGCCCCGTACGCGAGCAGCGGCGCCACGTCCTGCAACCCGAACCGACCGGGGTTGCGGGTGGCCAGGATCAGCCGGACCACGTACTCGGCGAGCGCGTGGTGGACGAAGACCTGGGAGGCGCGATGCTGCAACGCGCGCAGCCGCTGTGGGTCCAGCACCCGCCGGGCGCGCGGCTTGTCGGCGCTCATCCGGTAGAGGATGGCCAGTTCGTCGACGTCGCTCGGATAGTCGACGGTCACCTTCATCAGGAACCGGTCGCGTTGCGCCTCCGGTAGCTGGTAGACGCCCTCGGACTCGATCGGGTTCTGGGTGGCCAGCACCAGGAACGGCTCCGGCACCGGGTAGCTGTTGCCGCCGATGGTGACCTGCCGCTCGGCCATCGCCTCGAGCAGCGCCGACTGGACCTTGGCCGGGGCCCGGTTGATCTCGTCGGCGAGCACCAGGTTCGCCATCACCGGTCCCAGCTCGACGTCGAAGCTCTCCTTGGACGCCCGGTAGATCCTGGTCCCCACGATGTCCGAGGGCACCAGGTCCGGGGTGAACTGGATCCGGGAGAAGGTGCCGCCGACGGCGGTCGCCAGCGTCTGCGCGGCCAGGGTCTTCGCCACCCCGGGTACGCCTTCGAGCAGGCAGTGCCCGTCCGCCAGCAACGCGGTGAGCAGCCGCTCGACCAGGCGGTCCTGACCGACGATCACCCGTTTGACCTCAAACAGGGTCTGTTCAAGCTCGGGGCCGGTCGACGTTGTCTCGACCGGCCTGGGCCCACTGGCCAAGGTGTCCGACATGTCCGTCACGGTGCAAGCTTCCCCGCCAGCGGCCGGGCAAACATGTAAGGACCGGCTTCACCCGAGCGGGGTCGCCCCGCCCCGTCCGCACACCGCCTCAAGTGTAAGGAAGGGCCCCTTATTAACGCATAGCGTTAATAAGGGGCCCTTCCTTACGCTCCTTACACCTCGGCGGGGGCGGTACGGGAGACGCCGTACGTCAGCGCGTCGACCAGGGCGTGCCAGCTCGCCTCGACCACGTTGTTGTGTACGCCGACCGTGGTCCAGTCCCGGCCCCGGTCACCGGTCGTCTCGACCAGTACCCGGGTGACGGCGCCGGTGCCGTGGCTCCCCTCCAGGATGCGCACCTTGTAGTCGGCCAGCTCGAACGTACGCAGCTGCGGGTAGTGCCGGGTCAGTCCCACCCGCAGCGCCTCGTCCAGGGCGTTCACCGGACCGTTGCCCTCGGCGGTGGCGATCACCCGCTCACCCCGTACCCGGATCTTGACCGTCGCCTCGGAGACCACCGAGCCGTCCTCCCGGTGCTCGACCAGCACCCGGTACGACTCCAGCGCGAACGGCCGGGGCACGTCCTGCCCCGGCAGCTCGGAGCGGACCAGCAGCTCGAACGAGGCGTCGGCGGCCTCGAAGGACCAGCCGCCGGCCTCCAACTCCTTGACCCGCTTGGTCACCCGGGACAGCGCCTCCGGGTGGCCGGCCAGGTCGATCCCGAGCTCACGACTCTTCAGCTCGATGCTGGCCCGGCCGGCCATCTCGGTCACCAGGATCCGCATGTCGTTGCCGACCACACTCGGCTCCACGTGGTTGTAGAGCACCGGATCCACCTTGATCGCACTCGCGTGCAGCCCCGCCTTGTGGGCGAAGGCGGCCGCCCCGACGTAGGCCTGGTGGGTGTCGGGGGCGATGTTGGCGATCTCCGTGATGGCGTGCGAGACGCGCACCATCTGTTCCAGGCAGCCGTCCGGTAGGACCGGCAGCCCGAGCTTGAGTTGCAGGTTGCCGACGACCGTGAACAGGTCGGCGTTGCCGGGGCGCTCGCCGTACCCGTTCGCGGTGCACTGGAAGTGCTCGACGCCCGCCTCGACCGCCGCCACGGTGTTGGCCACCGCGCAGCCGGTGTCGTTCTGGCAGTGGATGCCGAGCAGCCCCGCACCGATGCCCAGCCGGTCGGTGAGCGCGCCGATGGCGGCGGTGATCTGGGACGGGAGCATGCCGCCGTTGGTGTCGCACATGACCACCCGCTCGGCCCCGGCGGCGAGCGCGGTCTCCACCACCGAGGCGGTGTACGCGGGGTCGTGGCGGAAGCCGTCGAAGAAGTGCTCGCAGTCGAGGAAGACCCGGCGTCCCTCGGCCACCAGGTGGGCGACGCTGTCCCGGACCATGGCGAGGTTCTCCTCGGCGCTGGTCCGCAGCGCCCGCTCGACGTGCCGGATGTCGGACTTGGCGACCAGACAGACCGCAGGTGTCTCGGCGTCGAGCAGGGCGCGCACCTGCGGGTCGTCGGCGACCCCCAGACCGGCCTTACGGGTGGCGCCGAACGCGACCAGGATGGCGTGACGCAGTTTGAGATCGGTACGGGCGCGGCGGAAGAACTCGGTGTCCTTGGGCATCGCCCCCGGCCAGCCGCCCTCGATGAAGCCGACGCCGAACTCGTCGAGCAGCCGGGCCACGGCCAGCTTGTCGACCACGGAGTAGCTGATCCCCTCACGCTGGGCACCGTCGCGCAGCGTCGTGTCGAAGACCTGGTAAGCCATCTGAGTCCTTTCGCAGCAGCACGTCCGTCCGACCAGCGGCCCACCGCCGGACAAACAAAATGACCCCCCGCTGATGCGGGAGGTCTGCGCGCTCGGCGTGAGGGGTTGCCGGCGCGCTAGTCGCAAATAACGAGTACGTGGTGGGTCACGGTCGGTACTCTGCCACTCCCGACCGGAATTCGGGAGGGAAAATCCATATCCCGGGACGGTGGGGTCACGTACCGCCGGTGCCGGACAGCTCGACAAGGTACGGGCGAAACCGCCCGCCTGGGCGGTAGGTGTACGTTCCGGCGACTCTGGGTAGCAGCATCCGGGACAGCGAAGTCGAGGACGAACAGAGGAGTGACAGCCATGAACCGGCTCGATCCTCAGCCGACCCCGGACCAGAACCCGGAACCGATCCCGTTCCGGACGCCGGAGCCGAGGCCGACACCAACACCGGACCAGGCGCTGGACCCGACCACTCGTCGAGGCCCCGACGAGTGGACCGGCTCAGCCTCGGCGGCGACCGGCGATCCCATCTCGGCGGAGCCCCACGGCTCCTCGTCAGCGGAGAGCCACCGGTCGACGGACACGCCCCTCCCGCCGGGCGCGTACGGGTCGGACGGCTCGTTCCAGCCGTGGCGCTACCGGGACGACGCCGGCGTGACCGGCGCGGATCTGGTCGGCTACCACGTGGAGGCGACCGATGGCGGCATCGGCAAGATCGACCGCGCCAACTACGAGGTCGACGCCAGTTTCCTGGTGGTCGACACCGGCCCCTGGATCTTCGGCAAGAAGGTCATGCTGCCGGCCGGCGTGGTCAACCACGTCGACCACGACGACCGCAAGGTCTACGTGGACCGGGACAAGGCCCAGATCAAGGCCGCTCCCGAGTACGCCGATCCCGACCACACCGATCCGGTCTACCTGGACAAGATCGGTGGCTACTACGGCGGCATGTACGGACTCCCGGGCACGCCGCCGCTACCCCCGGACCGGCCGCTCTGACCGGACCGGACCGGCCACTCTGACCGCCTGACGGCGGGGCCGGGCACGAGGGCGGGGCCGCCGGGACCACTCCCGGCGGCCCCGCCCTCCCAAGTAAGGAAGGGCCCCTTGTTATCGGATTCGGTAGAGGAAGGGCCCCTTGTTAACGCCCGTCCCCCGGCCGGATATTCGAGGCGGTGCACCGCCGCGGCGGGCGGATATCGTGGGCGCCATGGACGCATCCCCGGTCAGCCGCGGCACCGCCTTCGCCAGCATCTTCAACTTCCGTGACGTCGGCGGATACGCCGGACTCGACGGCCGTACGGTGCGCTGGCGCCGGCTCTACCGCTCGGACTCCCTGCACCGGATCGAGGACACCGACCAGGCTGTCTTCGCCGAGTTGGGCATCCGGACCGTCATCGACCTGCGCCGCCCGCACGAGGTCACCCGGGACGGCCGGGTGCCGGCATACGACGGGTTGACGTACCTGCACATCCACCCGGAGCACCGGGACTGGGACGAGGTGCCGTACGAGGAGGATCTCGGGGTGGCCCGCTACCTGGCCAACCGCTACCGGGACCTGGCCGAGACCGGTGCCGCCGGCATCGCGCGGGCGGTCGGGGCGATCGCGGACGAGGAGACAGCCCCGGTGGTGGTGCACTGCGTCGCCGGGAAGGACCGGACCGGGGTGGTCTGCGCGCTGACCCTGTCGCTGCTCGGCGTGAGTGACGAGGACATCGCCGCCGACTACGCCCTGAGCACCGGGGCGTCGGAGCGGTTCCGGGCCTGGATCATCACCCAACTGCCGCGCGAGACCCCGCTTCCGCGCCCGTACTACTCGTCCCCGGCCGAGGCGATGATGCTCTTCCTCGCCGAGCTACGTCACCAGCACCGCTCGGTCGAGAACTACCTCCTCGACGCCGGCCTGACCCAGCCGCAACTGACCACCCTCCGCACCCACCTCCTCAACTGACCCCACCCCACCCCACTCACAGATCATGAAGTTGTCGCAGTTCCGAGTGCAGAACCCAGGCGACAACTTCATGATCAGCGGCGAAAACCGGGGCGGGGACGGCAGCGGCGGGCGGCGGGCCGCGTGGTCAGCTGATGTGGTGGACCCAGTTGTTGGGGTCGGCGGTACGGCCACGCTGAAGGTCGACCAGGCGCTGGCGCAGGGCGGTGGTGACCTCGCCCGGATTGCCGTCGGCGATGGTGAACTCGCCCTCCGGGAACCGCACCTGGCCGATCGGGGTGATCACGGCCGCGGTGCCGCAGGCGAAGACCTCCCGCAGTTTGCCGCTGGCCGCGTCGGCCCGCCACTCGTCGAAGCTCACCGGCCGCTCGACCACGGTCCGGCCCTCCTCGCGGGCCAGGGTCAGCACCGAGTCGCGGGTGATGCCGGGCAGGATCGTGCCGGTCAGCGGCGGGGTGACCAGGGCGCCGTCGTCGTACACGAAGAAGATGTTCATCCCGCCGAGTTCGTCGACGTAGCGCCGCTCGACCGCGTCGAGGAAGACCACCTGCTCGCAGTCGTGCTCGGCCGCCTCGGCCTGGGCCACCAGCGAGGAGGCGTAGTTGCCGCCGCACTTGGCCGCGCCGGTGCCGCCCGGTGCCGCCCGGGTGTACGTCGGCGAGACCCAGACGTTGACCGGCTTGACCCCGCCGGAGAAGTACGACCCGACCGGCGAGGCGATCACCACGTAGAGGTACTCGTTGGCCGGGCGGACGCCGAGGAAGACCTCGCTGGCGAACATGAACGGGCGCAGGTAGAGCGTGCCGTCGTCGGCGGTCGGGATCCACTCCCGGTCGATCTCGATCAGATGGTGCAGGGAGTCGAGGAAGACCTGTGGCGGCAGTGCGGGCATCGCCATCCGGCGGGCCGACTCGACGAACCGCTCGGCGTTGGCCTCGGGCCGGAACAGGGTCACGCCGCCGTCGGCCGTGTGGTACGCCTTCAACCCCTCGAAGATCTCCTGCGCGTAGTGCAGGGCCGCGGTCGCCGGGTCCATCGGGATCGGACCCCGGGCCTCGACCCGGGCGTCGTACCAACCCTTGCCCTCGGCGTAGCGGATCGTGACCATGTGGTCGGTGAAGACCCGACCGAATCCGGGGTTCGCCATCAGCGCGGCCCGCTCGGTGGCGGATACCGGCCGGGGATTCGGACGGATCTCGAAATCGAGCTTGTCACCACCGCTCATCGCGCTGACCTCCATGGGGTACGGCACACGGACGGCGCGTGCCGGAAGAGAGACTGGTCCAAGAAACTTACCCCGAACGCTCGTTCAACGGGAGTGTCCGGTCGGCCCATCGAAGCTCGACGAGCCCGAGACGATCACGCTCGGCAATGCCGGCGCCCGCCCCGCGACCACCGGACGGACGCCAACCAGGACGGAAGGCAGGGACGACAACAGGGACTGGCCCGGACGCCGTCCAGAGCGAGGCCCGGACGCCGTCCAGAACCATCGGAACGGATTAGCGCCCCAGGACCAAGAGGAACCCGGCCAGCGCCCCGGGACCGAAAGGAACCGGCCAGCGACCAGGACCGGGGGAACCGACCGGCGACCCGAGACTGAAGGAACGGACCAGCGGCCCGGAACCCGGGAAACGGGACGCCGACCAGGATGGAACGAGCCGGAGCGTCGGCCGGTGGAGCGACCGATCACGGGCACTCCCGGCAGGAGGGCGCGACTCAGCCGGCCGCGTGGGCGGCGAGCCGGTCGCCGACATCGGCGGTACGCAGCGGAGCGCCCGGGGTACGGGCGGCGAGTTCGGCCGCGACCGCCTCGGTTACTCGGGTGGACGCGTCGGCGTGCCCGAGATGGTCGAGCAGCAGGGCGGCGGAGAGTACCGCCGCCGCCGGGTCGGCGATCCCCTGGCCGGCGATGTCCGGCGCGGAGCCGTGCACCGGCTCGAACATGGACGGGTAGGTCCGTTCGGGGTTGATGCTGCCACTGGCTGCGGTTCCGATGCCGCCGCTGACCGCCGCCGCGATGTCGGTGAGGATGTCACCGAAGAGGTTGTCGGTCACCAGTACGTCGTACCGCTGGGGTTGGGTGACCAGGAACATCGCCGCCGCGTCCACGTGCTGGTACTCGGTCTCCACGTCCGGGTGTTCGGCGGCGACCGCCGCGAAGGCCCGGGCCCAGAGGGAGCCGGCGTGGGTGAGCACGTTGGTCTTGTGGACCAGGGTGACCTTGCGCCGCTCGCGCCGCTGGGCGCGGGCGAAGGCGTCCCGGATCACCCGCTCCACCCCGTGCCGGGTGTTCAGGCTCTCCTCGGTGGCGACCTCGGCCGGGGTGTCCCGGTGCAGCGCGCCGCCGGCACCGGCGTAGAGCCCCTCGGTGCCCTCGCGGACCACCACCAGGTCGATCTCGCCCGGCTTGACCGTGGCCAGCGGGCTGACCGTGCCGGGCCAGAGCCGGGACGGGCGGAGGTTGACGTACTGGTCGAAGTCGAAGCGGAGCTTGAGCAGGAGCCCGCGTTCGAGCACGCCCGGCGGCACGCTGGGGTCACCCACGGCGCCGAGCAGGATCGCGTCGTGCTGGGCGAGTTCGGCCAGCACCGAATCCGGCAGCACCTCGCCGGTCCGGTGGTAACGGGCCGCGCCGAGGTCGTATTCGGTGGTCTCCACGCCGGGCAGCACGGCGTCGACAACCTTCAGCGCCTGTGCGACCACCTCCGGTCCGATACCGTCACCGGCCACCACCGCGATCCGCGCCACCGACACGTCACAACCCCTTCGCCTCTTGCTCTGTCTAGGAAACGTTAAGGCCCCGTCTCGTTTCCCGGTACGCCGGTCCTACCATTCGGGATGGCGAAACGCTCAGGACACTCTCAGCCGACACCCATGAGACGGACATCTTGGCTGCTTATGGTGCTCGGGTGGCCCGAAAGGCGGGCTCGCGACCGCCCGGTTCGGAACCGGTCGCGGAGGGGGCGGGAAATGCCGATCAGTGAGCGCAGCCGGACCGATCGTCACCGTTGGGCGGAGGATCGCCCGGCACCACCCGATCTCCGGCTCGGCGGCGGACCCCACCCCGGCCTACCCGGCCGTCCCGGCCCCGGACTGGCCACCACCCGCGCCGACCGGGTCGTGGCCCGGCACAGCGTACGCACCTCCATCGCCGAGTACACCTTGCTGCTCAACGGGCCGACCTGGTGGGGCCGGCGAGGGCTGGGCGAGGCGATCCGGGACGCGGTGGCCGAACTGCGGGCGATCGACCTGACCTACAGCCCGGCCCGACCGGAGAGCCTGGTCTCCCGGCTGCGGCGGGGCGAGATCTCGGCCGACGCGTACCCGCCCCTGGCCGACCTGGTGGACCGGTGCGCGGCGATGCGGGCGGCCACCGACGGGTGGTTCGACGCCTGGGCCGTACCGGGCGGTTTCGACCCCGGCGGCCTGCTCAAGGGCTGGGCGGTGGAACGGGCGGCGGCCCGGCTGCGGGCGGCCGGCGGCGAGGACTACGCCGTGCTCAGCGGTGGTGACCTGGTGGTCTCCGGACACGCACCGCACGGCGGGCCGTGGCGGGTCGAGGTGCACCACCCGATCGTCGGGACCCGCCCGAACGAGGGGCGCTACCCGATCAACCGGCCGCACCCGGTCGGCGGCCAACGGGCACCGCTGACCCTGGAGATGACCGGTGGCGCGATCGGCAGCTCCGGCGTCGCCGGCCGGCACGACCACGTGGTGGACCCGCACACCGGTCAACCGGCCCGGCAGCTACTCGCCACCACGGTCACCGGACCCGAGCTCGCGGTCGCCGACGGCTACGCGACCGCGCTCTACGCCGCCGGTCCGGCCGGGCTCGACTGGTTCCCCACCGGCACCGGTTACCGGGCGCTGATGGCCGTGCCCCGGCAGGCCGGCGCTCCGGCCTGAGGCCGCGACCGCCGCTGCGGGCCCGCGTCCACAAACCCCCATCGGGTACGGGATAGAGCGACGCCGCGAACGGCCCCCACGGTCTCGGCAACGATCGTGGGGGCCGGCCAGCGACGAGTACGCGTGGCTCGCGTACACGGGGTGTGCCGGTTACCCGGTTGGTCGACGCGCGCTCATCACCCGAAGACGAGTCCACGCCTGGGGAACTCACCGGGTATCCAGTATGGAACCTAGCCAATCGACGCAACTCGCCGCAAGGCCGCGTGCACGACGCGTCGTACGAGGATATGCACCGCGCGTCGGCCGGGGTACGCACGAATTGGTGAACGCCGGATGGCACCCTGTACCACCGTGAGTTTCGATCTGGTTGTGTGGGCCCTGGGACACGGGGCCTCGTCAGCGGATGTGCGGGCGGCCCATGCGCGGTGCCGGCAGGGCCAGCACGTCCGGGGTGCGCCGCAGCCGAGGGTGGCCGGGTTCTACCGGGCCGTCATCGCGCGTTACCCGGACGGGGTCGCCGCTCCCGCCTCGCCATGGGAGGTGGTCCCGCTGCACATCGCGGCGGACCATGTCGAGATGAGACTGAGTCCGAGCTGCGACGACGAGGTACTCCTCCTGATCGAGCGGTTGGCCGGCGAGCACGGCCTGCTGCTCTTCGATCCCCAGGACGGTTCGGTCTATCCACCGCCGACGGCGGTTCGCTGACCCGCCGGGGCTCGGCTACCGGCCGAGCCCCGGCGGGCTTATCAGCGGTTTCTCCCCGTCACTCCTCGCGCAGGTCGGCGGCGCTCGCCGCGACCGCGCCGATCGAGCCGGCCGCCGAGCCGAGCAGCTCCGCGTCGAGGGCGGAGTCGACGGTCAACGTCATCAGCGCCTCGCCACCGGCCTCCCGCCGCGCCACCTGCATCGCGGCGATGTTCACCCCGGCCTCGCCCAGGATCGAACCGACCAGGCCGACCACGCCCGGCCGGTCGGCGTACCGGAAGAAGAGCAGGATGCCCTCGGCGGTCAGCTCCAGGTCGAACCCGTCGACCTCGGTGAGCCGGAAGACATCCCGGGTGCCGGTGCTGGTCACCGTGCCGGAGACGCTGACCGGACGGCCGTCGGGCAGCACACCGGCGAGCGTGACCAGGTTCGGGTGGTCGATCGTCTCGGTGTGGGTGGTCAACCGGACCTCCACCCCGCGGGCGGCGGCGAGGTGCGGGGCGTTGACGTACGTCACCTGCTCCTCCACCACCGAGGCGAACAGCCCCTTGGTGGCGGCGAGCTTGAGCACCGACACGTCGTGCGCGACGACCTCCCCGCGTACCTCGATCGTCACGCTCGCCGCGATTCCGCCCGCGACCGCCGTGAAGACCCGGCCGAGCTTCTCGGCCAGCGGCAGCAACGGCCGTACGTCCTCCGCCACCACCCCGCCCGCCTGCACGTTCACCGCGTCCGGGACGAACTCGCCGCGCAATGCCAGGGAGACACTGCGCGCCACCGCGAGACCCGCCTTGTCCTGCGCCTCGACGGTGGACGCGCCGAGGTGCGGGGTGGCCACCACGCTGTCGAACGCGAACAGCGGCGACGCCGTACACGGTTCCTTGCCGTAGACGTCGATGCCGGCCCCGGCGACGCGGCCCTCGGCGATCGCGTCCGCCAACGCCTGCTCGTCGACCAGGCCACCCCGCGCCGCGTTGACGATCCGGACACCGGGCTTGACCATCGCCAGTTCCTTCTCGCCGATCAGCCCCACCGTCTCCGGCGTCTTCGGCAGATGGATGGAGACAAAGTCGCTCTCCCGCAGCAACTCCTCCAACGTCACCAACCGGACCCCGAGCTGGGCCGCCCGCGCCGGCTGGATGTACGGGTCGTACGCGATCAGCTTCGTGCCGAAGGCCGCCATCCGGGCGGCGAAGAGGACGCCGATCCGGCCGAGCCCGACCACCCCGACGGTCTTGCCCTGGATCTCCACCCCGGTGTACCTGGACCGCTTCCACTCCCCCGCCTTCAGCGCCGCGCTCGCGCTGGCGGTGTTCCGGGCGACCGCCAGCAGCAGCGCTATCGCCTGCTCGGCGGCGGAGACGATGTTCGAGGTGGGCGCGTTCACGACCATCACGCCCCGGGCGGTGGCGGCGGGCACCTCGACGTTGTCCAGTCCGACCCCGGCCCGGGCGACCACCCGCAGCCGGGGCGCGGCGGCGACCGCCTCCGCGTCGATCTGGGTGGCGCTGCGCACGATCACCGCGTGGGCCTCGGCGAGTGCGCTGAGCAGGACGGGACGGTCGGTGCCGTCGACGTGGCGTACGTCGAACTCGTGAGCGAGCACGTCGACGGCGGCGGGGGCGAGTTCCTCGGCGATCAGTACGACAGGCTTCATGCGTCCTCTTGTCGTCAGAGCGGACGGCTGTGGCGACAGGGGTGCCGCTCTGCGCCCCTACGCTGCGCCGGCGATGGTCGTACGGTGCGGTGGTCGTCCCCCGTGTACTGGGCGTACGGTGCGGATGCATCGACTAACCGCGATCGTAGGCCCCACACCCCGTCACCACCAGAAAAGACACAGCGCTGTAAGGAAGGGCCCCTTATTAACGCTATGCGTTAATAAGGGGCCCTTCCTTACAGCGCAGCCCGCGCCCGGTCCGACCGGAGAGAATCAGGCCGTTTCGGTGAGCGGGCGGTCGACCCAGCTCATCATGCCGCGCAGCTTCTTGCCGGTCTCCTCGATCGGGTGCGTCGCACCCTCGGAGCGCCACTTGTTGAAGTTCGGGCGGCCGGCGTCGTCCTCGGCGATCCACTCACGAGCGAACTCACCCGACTGCACCTCGGCCAGGATCTTGCGCATCTCGTCCTTGACCCGGGAGTCGACCACCCTCGGACCACGGGAGTAGTCGCCGTACTCGGCGGTGTCCGAGACGCTGTAACGCATCCGGGCGATCCCGCCCTCGTACATCAGGTCGACGATCAGCTTCAACTCGTGCAGGCACTCGAAGTACGCGATCTCCGGCGCGTAACCCGCCTCGGTCAGCACCTCGAACCCGGTCTGCACCAGCGCGGACGCGCCACCGCAGAGCACCGCCTGCTCGCCGAAGAGGTCGGTCTCCGTCTCCTCCTTGAAGGTGGTCCGGATCGCGCCCGCCCGGGTGCCACCGATCCCCTTCGCGTACGACAGCGCCAGCGCCAGCCCGTTGCCGCTGGCATCCTGCTCCACCGCGACCAGCACCGGAACGCCCTTGCCGTCGACGTACTGCCGGCGGACCAGGTGACCCGGACCCTTCGGCGCCACCATCAACACGTCCACGTTCGCCGGAGGCGTGATGAAGCCGTACCGGATGTTCAGGCCGTGGCCGAAGAAGAGCGCCTTGCCGGCGGTCAGGTTCGGCTCGATCGCCTCGGTGTAGAGGGTGCGCTGGGTGGTGTCCGGCGCGAGCACCATGATCACGTCGGCCTCGGCCGACGCCTGGGCCGGGGTGAGCACCCGCAGGCCCTGCTCCTCGGCCTTGACCCGGCTCTTCGAACCCTCCGGCAGACCGATCACGACGTCGACGCCGGAATCGCGCAGGGAGAGCGCGTGCGCGTGCCCCTGGCTGCCGTAACCCAACACCGCGACCTTCTTGGACTGGATCAGGCCCAGGTCCGCGTCGTCGTCGTAGTAAATCTCGATGCTCATGACTTCCCTTTCGTGCGGCGCCCGATGGCCGGGCCACCGGTCCTAAGCGGCACGCAACGCCGACCCGGTGGTGATCGAACGCGAGCCGCGCCCGATCGCCACCAGTCCGGACTGCACCATTTCCTTGATTCCGAACGGCTCCAGATCGCGCAGCAGCGCATCCAGTTTGTCCGGGGTGCCGGTCGCCTCGATGGTGAGGGTGTCCGGCGCGACGTCGACGACCCGGGCCCGGAAAAGGTTCACCGTCTCCAGCACCTGCGCCCGGGCGGCCCGGTCGGCCCGCACCTTGACCAGCAGCAGTTCACGGGCGACCGAGACGGACGGGTCCAGCTCGACGATCTTCAGTACGTTGACCAGCTTGTTGAGCTGCTTGGTGACCTGCTCCAGGGGTGAGGAGTCGGCGTTGACGACGATCGTGATGCGGGAGACGTCCGGGTTCTCGGTCTCGCCGACCGCGAGCGAGTCGATGTTGAAGCCACGGCGGGAGAAGAGTCCACCCACCCGGGCGAGCACACCGGGCTTGTTCTCCACCAGCACGGAGAGCGTGTGCATGGTCATCTCGTACTCCGCTTCACAGGTCGTCGTCGTCGAAGGCGGGGCGGACGCCCCGGGCGAACATGATCTCGTCGTTGCTGGTGCCGGCCGCGACCATCGGCCAGACCATGGCGTCCTTGCCCACCACGAAGTCGATCACGACGGGCGCGTCGTTGATCGCCATCGCCGCCTCGATCGTCTTGTCGACGTCGGCGGCGTTCTCGCAGCGCAGCCCGATGCAGCCGAGCGCCTCGGCCAGCTTCACGAAGTCCGGGATCCGGTGCTTGTGGGTGCCCAGGTCGGTGTTGGAGTAACGCTCGCCGTAGAAGAGCGTCTGCCACTGCCGGACCATGCCGAGGTTGCCGTTGTTGATCAGGGCGACCTTGATCGGGATGCCCTCCAGCGCGCAGGTGGCCAGCTCCTGGTTGGTCATCTGGAAGCAGCCGTCGCCGTCCACCGCCCAGACCATCGCCTCCGGCCGCCCCACCTTGGCGCCCATCGCCGCCGGCACCGCGTAGCCCATGGTGCCCAGGCCGCCGGAGTTGAGCCAGGTGTTCGGCTTCTCGTACGAGATGAACTGCGACGCCCACATCTGGTGCTGGCCGACACCGGCGACGTAGATCGCGTCCGGACCGGCCAGCTCGCCCAGCCGCTTGATCACGTACTGCGGGGCGAGGGTGCCGTCGGAGGGCTCGTCGTAACCGAGCGGGTAGCGCTGGCGCAGCTCGTCGAGGGTCGCCCACCACTCGCTCCGGTCGCCGGGGCCCGACCGACCGCCCACGGCGGGCTGGCGCTCCCCGGCGGTGGCGTTGCGCACCGCGTCGATCAGCTCGTCGATCACGTGCCGGGCGTCACCGACGATCGGCACGTCGACCGCCCGGTTCTTGCCGATCTCGGCCGGGTCGATGTCGGCGTGCACAACCGCTGCGCCGGGGGCGAACGAGTCCAGCTTGCCGGTCACCCGGTCGTCGAACCGGGCGCCGAGCGCCACGATCAGGTCCGCCTTCTGGAGGCCGTACACGGCGGCGACCGAGCCGTGCATGCCGGGCATGCCGAGGTGCTGCGGGTGCGAGTCGGGGAAGGCGCCCCGAGCCATCAGCGTGGTCACCACCGGGATGCCGGTCAGCTCGGCCAGCCGGAGCAGCCCCTCGGTGGCGCCGGCCTTCAGCACACCGCCGCCGACGTAGAGCACCGGCCGGCGGGCGTTGGCGATCAGCCGGGCCGCCTCACGGATCTGCTTGCCGTGCGGGTGCAGGGTCGGCCGGTAGCCGGGCAGGTCGAGCACGGGCGGCCAGGAGAAGGTGGTCTGCGCCTGGAGCACGTCCTTGGGGATGTCCACCAGGACCGGGCCGGGACGGCCGGTCGAGGCGAGGTGGAACGCCTCGGCCAGCACCCTCGGGATCTCCTCGGCCGTCTGGACCAGGAAGTTGTGCTTGGTGATCGGCAGCGTGATGCCCTGGATGTCGGCTTCCTGGAACGCGTCCGAGCCGATCGAGGGGCGGGCCACCTGGCCGGTGATCGCGACCATCGGCACCGAGTCCATGTAGGCGTCGGCGATCGGGGTGACCAGGTTGGTGGCACCCGGGCCGGAGGTCGCGATGCAGACCCCGACCTTGCCGGTGGCCTGCGCGTACCCGGTGGCCGCGTGGCCGGCGCCCTGTTCGTGACGGACCAGGATGTGCCGTACGGACGAGTCGTAGAGCGGGTCGTACGCGGGCAGGATCGCGCCGCCGGGGATGCCGAACGCCACGTCTACGCCGAGCGCCTCCATCGACCGGACCAGCGACTGCGCACCGGTGACCGGCACCGGCGCCACGACCCGGGCGGGACCCGGAACGGCACCCGGGAGCAGGGCCGGCGTGGCGTCGCCGGAGTCAGCGGCCGGGCGGGGCCGACGGGCGACCTGGTCGGCCGGGCCGCCGTCGACACCGCCGCCACGGGTACGGCGGCCGAGCTGCTCGGCGGGGTCGGCTACCACCTCTGCGCCCTGCCGACTTCGACGCGCGGTGTGGGCGAGTGTCTCTGGCGTGGGTCTCGTCATAGCGATTCAGGCCTTTAACTCAGATCGGTGTTGTCTGGGTTGGAGCGTTGCGGGGGAAGCCCGCCCGGTGAGGAAACCCCGTCTCGATGACTGGGAGACGGCCAATAAAAACGGCCCTCGTGCAGATGCACGGGGCCAGCGCACTCTCTGGATCGAGAGTGCGCTCAGGTAAGTACTCGAAACGACCTGGTCGACGACATGGGGTCAAGCCTGACGCATCTCACGCGATGAGTCAACTGATCCCAGATTCTGGGCAGGTCGGGTACGCGGCGCGGGCACCGCACGCGCTCCCGGCGAGGTCGCGGCATCGAGCATCGCCTCCAGGTGCTCGGCCGGCACCCCCCAGCCGAAGAGCTGTCCCTGGCCGAACCGGCAGCCGGCCTCGACCACCGCGGCCAGCTCCAACGGGTTGGTCACCCCCTCGGCGATCACCTCCAGCCCGAGCTGGTGACCGAGCCGCATCACCACGTCGACCATGGGCGCGAAGACCCGCCGCTCGCCGCTCTCCCGGGCCCGGATCGGCTCCTGCTCGGCGACCAGACTGTGGTCGATCTTCAGGATGTCGATCGGCAGTTTCCGCAACTGCCCGAGCGACGAGTAGCCGGCACCGAAGTCGTCCAACGCGATCCGGACCCCGGTCGCCCGCAGCGCGGCCAGCCGGCGGATCAGCTCGTCCAGGTCCGTCGCGACCGCGTGCTCGGTCACCTCCAGCACCAACCGCTGCGGCGGCACCCGGTGCGCCCGCAGCGCCTCGGCGACCTGGACCACATATTCCGGGGCGTGCAGCTCCTTCGGTGAGACGTTCACCGAGACCCAGACGTCGTGCCCGTCGGCCAGCCAGATCGACAACTGGTGGCACGCCTGGTGCAGCACCCAGGCGCCGAGCTGGGCGATCATGCCGCACTCCTCGGCCAGCGGGATGAACTCGTCCGGCCGGACACTGCCGAGTTTCGGGTGGTGCCAACGGAGCAGCGCCTCCGCGCCGACCGGGCGTACCGACGGGACGGCCACCACCGGTTGGAAGGCGAGGTGCAACTCGTCGCGCTCGATCGCGCCACGCATCTCGTGCTCCAGCGTGGTCCGGCGGCGCAGCAGGTGGTCGTACGCGATGTCGTAGCGCTCGACCCGGTTCTTGCCCCGCTGCTTGGCATAGCGCAGGGCCAGGTCCGCGTTGCGCAGCAACGACTCCACCTCGGGCGAGCTGCCCTGCCCGGCCACCCCGATGCTGACCGAGACGAAGATCCGGCCGACCGGGTGGTCGTAGGGGCGGCCGAGGATGCCGAGCAGCCGCTCGGCGACCCGCTGGGCCTCCGGCGGACGGGCCCACATCAGCACCGCGAACTCGTCGCCGCCGAGCCGGGCGGCCACGTCGCCGGGGCGCAGGTTCAGCCGCAGCCGCTGCGCAACCTCGGTCAGGATCGCGTCGCCCACGTCGTGACCGTGCAGGTCGTTGACGTTTTTGAAGCCATCGAGATCAAGACCCAGCAGTACGCACGGCGCGCCCGAATCCGACTCCTGTTGCAGGGCGCGCAGCAACCCCCGGCGGTTCGCCAACCCGGTCAACGGGTCGGTGTGCGCGAGCTCGCGGAAGTGCGCCTCGCGCTCGGCCAGCCGCCGCGCGTACGCCCGTACGTCACGCAGGGCGAGCGACTGGCGGGCGACCAGGGCGAACCCCTCCACGCTGCCGGCGACGATGCCGAGCATGGTGAAGTCGCCCATCCGGAGCAGGTGGTAGACCGCCGACACGGCCATCGCCAGCATCGGCAGGAAGGCGTAACCACTGCCGTTGCGGATCACGTCGGCGTCGACCTCGCCGACCGCCCCGGCCGGACGGAGCCCGGCGAAGATCAGGAAGAAGCCGACCGGCAGCACGGCCGCGCCGGTCAACGCCACTCCCGGACCGGCCTGGCAGATCCCGGCGGCCAGCCCGAGCCCGGCCGCACTCACCAGGACCACGCCACAGGCGACCAGGATCAGGGCCCGGCGCGGCCGGGCCGCCCGCACGCCGACCACCGAGACCATCCCGACGGCGGCGGCAGCAGCAGCCGTGGCGAGCAGGATCGCCGGGCAGCCCCTCGGGGTCGCGTCGCCGAGCAGGCGGGTCGGCTCGGCCACCAGCGTCCAGCCGACGAACCAGAGCGCGGCGCCGATCACCACCCCGTCCAGGACCAGGCGCAGCGCCGCCGACCTGCTCCGCGCGGTGCCGGGCAGCCACATCACCCCGGCGCAGAGCACCAGGGTGCTCACCGCCATGCCGATGGCGACCACGGTGGCCAGGTTCATCCGCTGCGGCTGGTGGTGCGCCCAGTGCCCGGCCATGGTGAGGACGCCGACCAGGCCGGCGATCGCACTCGCCGTGGCCAGGCCGGCTCCGCCCGCGACGAGCAGGTGGGCCTGGCGCCGCAGACCGGTTCGCCGAAGTGCCGAGAAGATCAGCACCGACGTACCGGTCACCGCCGCGAGCCCACTCACCGCGGCGACGACCACCACGCCCCAGGGGAGTTGCACGCATCCACTGTGCCGGATTCGGGCGGTCCCGTGGGGTACCGGGGGCACCCAGTTTGACCGGGAAAGACAAGTCGGGCGGGTGTGGGTGCCGTACCCGGGGCGGCGAATCGGACGGGAGTGATCAGCCAGGACTTAAGGGGCGGTCACCGCAGGCACGTCCGGTCGGCCGGGCGGCCGGGGAGGGTCGCGTGTCCCGAGTTCTGGACGCGCGACGCTGCGCCCCGGCCGGTACGGCGACGGCGGTGTAACACTGGTGCAATGCCTGACCTGCGGTCGAAGACCTCCACACACGGCCGGACGATGGCCGGGGCGCGTGCGCTCTGGCGGGCCACCGGGATGACCGACGACGACTTCGGCAAGCCGATCGTGGCCATCGCCAACAGCTTCACCCAGTTCGTACCCGGTCACGTACACCTCAAGGACCTCGGCGGCCTGGTCGCCGACGCGGTGGCCGAGGCCGGCGGGGTGGGCCGGGAGTTCAACACGATCGCGGTGGACGACGGCATCGCCATGGGCCACGGCGGCATGCTCTACTCCCTGCCCAGCCGGGAGCTGATCGCCGACGCGGTCGAGTACATGGTCAACGCGCACTGCGCGGACGCCCTGGTCTGCATCTCCAACTGCGACAAGATCACCCCGGGCATGCTGCTGGCCGCGCTGCGGCTCAACATCCCCACCGTCTTTGTCTCCGGCGGCCCGATGGAGGCCGGCAAGACGATGGCGATCGAGGGCATCGTGCACGACAAGATCGACCTGATCGACGCCATGATCGCCTCGTCGAACGACGCGGTCACCGACGACCAGCTCGGCGCGATCGAGCGCTCCGCCTGCCCGACCTGCGGCTCCTGCTCCGGCATGTTCACCGCCAACTCGATGAACTGCCTGACCGAGGCGATCGGGCTGGCCCTGCCGGGCAACGGCTCGGTGCTGGCCACCCACGCCGCCCGCAAGGCGCTCTTCGAGGAGGCCGGGCGGACCATCGTGGAGATCTCCAAGCGCTGGTACGACGGCGACGACAACTCGGTGCTGCCCCGCTCGATCGCCAGCCGGGCCGCCTTCGACAACGCGGTCGCGCTCGACGTGGCGATGGGTGGCTCCACCAACACGGTGCTGCACCTGCTCGCCGCCGCCCGCGAGGCGGAGCTGGACTTCGGCGTGGCCGACATCGACGCCATCTCCCGCCGGGTGCCCTGCCTGGCCAAGGTCGCGCCGAACTCGCCCAAGTACCACATGGAGGACGTGCACCGGGCCGGCGGCATCCCGGCCATCATGGGTGAGTTGGACCGGGCCGGTCTGCTCAACCGGCAGGTGCACTCGGTGCACTCGCCCACCCTCGACCAGTGGCTCGCCGACTGGGACATCCGGGGCGGCAGCCCCACCGCCGAGGCGGTCGAGCTGTTCCACGCCGCCCCCGGCGGGGTGCGCACCACCGAGGCGTTCTCCACCACCAACCGCTGGGCCACCCTGGACACCGACGCGGCCAACGGCTGCCTGCGGGACCGGGAGCACGCGTACACGGTCGACGGCGGGCTCGCCATCCTGCACGGCAACCTCGCACCGGAGGGCGCCGTGGTCAAGACCGCTGGCGTGCCGGCCGACCGGCTCAGCTTCCGTGGCCCGGCCAAGGTGTACGAGTCGCAGGACGACGCGGTCACCGCCATCCTGGCCAACGAGATCGTCGCCGGTGACGTGGTGGTGATCCGCTACGAGGGCCCGAAGGGCGGCCCCGGCATGCAGGAGATGCTCTACCCCACCTCGTTCCTCAAGGGCCGGGGCCTCGGCCGCGACTGCGCGCTGATCACCGACGGCCGGTTCTCCGGCGGCACCTCCGGCCTCTCCATCGGGCACATCTCCCCCGAGGCGGCCGGCGGCGGCCTGATCGCCCTGGTCGAGCCGGGCGACGAGATCGTCATCGACATCCCGACCCGCTCGATCGAACTCAACGTCCCGACCGAGGTCCTGGACGCCCGCCGCATAGCCCAGGAAAAGCGCGACAAGCCCTACACCCCCGCCAACCGCCAGCGCCCCGTCTCCGCCGCCCTGCGCGCGTACGCCTCCATGGCCACCTCAGCCAGCGACGGCGCCTACCGCCGCGTCCCCGAGTAAGGAAGGGCCCCTTGTTATCGCTTTCTGTATAGGAAGGGCCCCTTCCTAACCGCCCCGCTGGGCTGGTCGAGAGAGTACGGGGCCGCACCGGGCGAGCAGAACGAAGATCCGGCCCGGACCATAACGGTCCGGGCCGGATGTCGTCCCGCCTCGTCTAGTTGGCCGCGTCCACTCGCCGTCCAGCTCGGCACGCTCCGTACGGTGCTCACGAGCCCACGCCTCGATGTCGGTCGCCGCCCAGACATCGCCGGCCGCGATCTTGTCGATGGGCTTCGGGAAGTCCGCGCGATGCACGAGCTGCGTCAGGCTTGTCGGCCCTCTCCGACCCGTAGACCCTCGCTGCTCAACAACACTGCTAGCCGAGCAACACAGCCTGCGCCCGGATCTCGCCGGCCGCCTCCGTGATCGTGAAGACTTCGGCCGGCTATAGCGAGCCAAAATCTTCACGATCACGGGTTTGTCGAATGACCCACACCGGTGCTCCGCCGGAGACTTCCTTCTCCGGCGGAACATTTGAGCCGAGCCTCGTCACTTCACGCTACGGTGCTTCCCTCAGGCGCCCGTACGGTCGTTGACGCAGCGCAGTACGGGCCGACTGACCAGCGCTGACGCGTCGAGCGCGCCGGCCGAGTGGACGGTGAACGTCGCCGACTCCCCCGGCAGGAGCGTGACCAGGGCTTCGTCCACCTCGGCGGTCGGATCGAGCCGATCGGCCGCCAGCACCAGGTCCCGCAGGATCGTCCGAGCGGTGACCCGTACCCGGGTGACGTGGCCCGAGGCGACCTGCTCCGACTCCACGACCGTGTCGAAGCCAGCCGTCGGGTACGGGATGTCGCGGTCCTCGGCGAAGAACCAGAACGCGCGCTCGCCCGTACCGAGCGCCTCGAGAAGCAGCAGTTCGTGCAGGGGTTGGTCCGTCAGAACAACGTCGGCCGGGAGCGGAACCGTCTCGGCCGAGTGCGGTGCCACATCCAGGTCGATCGTGGTCTTGGCGGCCGGTTCGCCGCCCAGAGTCAACCGGGTCACGGTCACCGAGCTACGCCAAGCCGCCGGCCCGTCGTTCACCGCGACCACGTTCAGCCCGTCGTCGGCTGGCTGTACGGTCAGCAGCCGGTCGGCGTAGGCGCGGCGCAGCGCGTACCAGAGGGGTTTGCGCCGGCCGTCGCCGTCGACGGCGGCCCAGGAGGTGACCGGCCAGCAGTCGTTGAGCTGCCAGACGATGGTGCCCATGCAGATCGGGCGCAGGGAGCGGAAGTGTTCCACCCCGAGCGCGATCGCCCGTGCCTGGTTGAGCTGCGTCAAATAGTGCCAGTCGTCGAAGTCGACCGGGGCCGGCAGGTGGGCGTCGAGCCCGCGTCGCAGTTTCTCGTCGCCGCCGCCGGCCTTCTGGTGGTGGGCCATGCCGGGCGAGTCGGGGGCCAACGGTTCGTCACTGAGCGCCCGGCGCAGCGTCGAATAGGTGGGCGGCGCCTGGAAGCCGAACTCGGCCACGAAGCGTGGCCGGTAGTCCCGGTAGTGGGTGTAGTCGACCTGGTTCCACACGTCCCAGATGTGCATGCTGCCGTGGGTCGGGTCGTTCGGGTGGAGGTCGTGCCGGCCGGACCACGGACTGCCCGGCCAGTACGGCGTGCCCGGGTCCAACTCGGCCACGATCGCCGGCAGCAGCTCGAAGTAGTAGCCGGCGCCCCAGGTCCGGTCGCCCAACGCCTCCTGCCAGCCCCAGTCGTGCCAGCCCCAGATGTTCTCGTTGTTGCCGGTCCAGAGCACCAGGCTCGGGTGGCTGGCCAGGCGTACCACCTGCTCGCGGGCCTCGGCCTCGACCTCGGAGGCAAACGGCTCCTCCTCCGGGTACGCCGCGCAGGCGAACGGGAAGTCCTGCTGGACCAGGAAGCCCATCTCGTCGGCGAGGTCGTAGAAGTCCTCGGTCTCGTACAGTCCACCGCCCCAGACCCGGAGCAGGTTGACGTTCGCCTCGGCGGCCTGGGTGAACCGGGTGGCGAGCCGGTCCCGGGTGACCCGGGTGACAAATACGTCGTCCGGGATCCAGTTGACCCCCCGGACCACGATCGGCATGTTGTTGACCACGATGGTGAAGGCCGAGCCGTGCTCGTCCTCGCCGGTGTCGAGCAGCACGCCACGGAACCCGATCCGGCGCTGCCAGGTGTCGAGCGGCTGGCCGTCGGCGTCGCGCAGGGTCACGTCGAGCGGGTAACGGGGCTGGTCACCGTAGCCGCGCGGCCACCACAGCTCCGGGTCGGGCACGATCAGCTCCAGCGTGGCGACGGTCTCCCCGGCCGGGATGACCACCTCGGCGCGTACCCCGGCGACCGTGGCGTCGACGGTCAGCGGCGCGTCGGCGGCCCGTTCGACCCGGACCCGTACGCCGACCCGCCCGGTCCCGTCGACGACCGTGACCTGCGGGCGGACCTCGGCCAGCCGGGCGACCGCCCAGGTCTCCAGCGCGATCGGCTGCCAGATCCCGGCGGTGACCAGCGTCGGGCCCCAGTCCCAACCGAAGTTGCAGGCCATCTTCCGGATGAAGGCAAAGGGCTCCGGGTACGCGTTGGGCCGGTCACCGATCACGTCGCGCAACCCCTCGGCGTAGCCGTAGGCCGAGTCGAACCGGACCCGCAGGGTGTTCTCCCCCGGCCGCAACGCCGACCGTACGTCGAACCGGTAACTCCGGTGCATGTTCGCGGTACGCCCCACCTCCACCCCGTTGAGCGTGACGGTCGCGACGGTGTCCAGCCCGGCGCAGCTCAGGTCCACCCGTTCGGCGAGCGTGCCGTCCCAGTCGAAGGTCGTCTCGTAGACCCAGTCGGTCCGCCCGATCCAGGCCAACGCCAGCTCGTTGTCGTCCAGGTACGGGTCCGGGATCAGCCGCGCGGCGAGCAGGTCGGTGTGTACGCAACCCGGCACCGTCGCCGGCACCGGCTGCTCCGGCAGCGACCCGGGCAACTGCGGTCCGGGCAACTGCGGTCCGGGCACCGCCCGCAGCGACCAGTTCTCGTGCAGCAGACGCCGGGCGGTCACGACCGCTTCCCCTGGTTCACGTGCTGAAACGTCATGACTTGACCGCGCCTTCCATGATTCCTCGAACAATTTGCCTGCCCCCGATGAAGAGCATGATGAGCAACGGGATGGTGGCCACCAACGCGCCGGCCAGCACCCGTCGGTAGAGCACGTAGTTGCCGCTGGCCAGGTCGGAGATGGCGACCATCGACGTCGGATAATCGGTTCCGTTGAGGGTGATCAAGGGCCACTGGAAATCATTCCAGGTGCCCACAAAGGTGAGCAGACCCAGTACGGCGAGCGCCGGCCGGACCGCCGGGAGCACCACGCTGACGTAGATCCGCATGGTGGTGGCGCCGTCGATCCGAGCCGCCTCGACCAACTCGTCCGGCACCGCCTCCAGGGTGAACTGCCGCATGTAGAAGACCCCGAACGCGCTGACCAGGCCGGGCACGATGACGGCGAGCAGGGTGCCGTTCCAACCGATCTTGCCCATCACGATGTAGAGCGCCACCACGCCGAGTTGGTTCGGCACGGTCAGGGTGAGGATCACGACCACCATCAGCGCGTTGCGTCCCCGGAAGCGCAGCTTGGCGAAGGCGAACCCGGCCAGCGAGCAGAAGAAGAGCACCGAGACCGTGACGACCGAGGAGACGATCGCGCTGTTGGCCAGTGACTGAACAAAGTAGACGTCCTGGAGCGAGAAGACCTCGCGCAGGTTGGTCAGCAGCTCCCCGCCCGGGACCACCTGGGGCGGGAGCTTCGCCAGGGCGGCGTCGGTGCTGGTGGCGATGACCAGCATCCAGTAGAGCGGAAAGGCCGAGAAGATCAGGATCAGGGCCAGGAAGAGGTAGTTCCAGATGCTGCCGGGGGTGTCGGCCGGCGCCCGCCCGGTCAGCGCGGCCCGTTTCCGGCCGCCACGTTTCGACTTCGGCGGCAGCGTCGTGGCGCTCATCTCTTCCCTCCGCCGAGCCGGTTGGTGATCATCGCGTTGACCGCGGCCACCACCACGATGATCAAGAAGAGGGCCCAGGACATGGCGGCGGCGTACCCGAGGTTGAGGTCCTTCCAGCCGACCTTGTAGATGAGTTGGGCGATGGTCTGCCACTCGCCGTTCGCCCCGCCCCGGGCCGCCTGGGCGTTCTGTTCGAGCAGCATCGGCTCGGTGAAGAGCTGCAACCCGCCGATGGTGGAGAGCACCACCGTGAAGATCACCACGGGCCGGATCATCGGTACGGTGATCCGCCACAACTGGCGCCACACCCCGGCGCCGTCGACGGCGGCTGCCTCGTAGATGTCCTTCGGGATCGACTGCATCGCGGCGAGGTAGAGCAGCGCGTTGTAGCCGATCCACTTCCAGTTGACCATCGTGGCGATGACGAACCAGGACGACCACTTGGCGCTGCGCCAGTCGATCGGCTCCTCGCCACCGATGTGCAGCACCGAGAGCACCCAGTTGGCGACCCCGGTGTCCCGGGCGAAGACCGCCGCGAAGACCAGGGTGGAGGCGGTGATCGGGGTGACGTACGGCAGCAGCACCCCGACCCGGAACCAGGTCTGCGCCCGCAGCCGGCGGTTGAGCACCGAGGCGATGACCAGCGCCAGGGTGAGCTGCGGGACGGTGGAGAGCAGGAAGATGCCGAAGGTGTTGTAGAGCGCGTTCCAGAAGTCGTCGTCGGTGAGCAGTCTCTCGAAGTTGGCGAGGCCGGACCAGCCGGTCAGGGTCGGGTCGTCCAGCCGCCAGTGCCGCAGCGCCACCACCGCGTTGAAGATGATCGGGAAGACGCCGAACACCAGGAACAGCAGGAAGAACGGGGCGATCAGCAGGTACGGCGTGTAGCGGATGTCGAACCGGTGCAGCCGGTTACGCCAGCGGTGCGGGTCGGGCTCGCCCCGTACGGCGGAGCGCCCGTCCGACCCGGCGGCCGTCGTGGCCGCCGGGGTGGCTCGGGTTGTGGACATCGGACGGACCTCCAGGACCAGGGCGTACGGCCGGCTACGACTTGCTCGCCTTGTCGGCTTCCTTGAGCGCCTCGGGCCACGTCTCGGCGAGCGGCTTGCCCTTCAGGTCACCGGTCTGCATCCGGTTGAGTACGTTCTCCACCGCGACCCGGGTCGGTCCGTTCTTCCGGCCCAGGTACTGCGGGGTCAGCGTCTCCGCGGCCTTCGGGAAGATCTGCCCCACCGGGGCGTTGTTGAAGAACGGGTTCGTGAAGTCCCGGATCGCCGGGTCCTGGTAGAGCGCCGGCTGTGACGGCAGGTTCCCGACCTTCTTGAAGACCTCGATCTGCTGCTCCGGTTGGATCAGCCACTCCAGCAGCTTGTACGCCTCGTCCAGGTGCTTGCCCTGCTTGGGCACGGTGAGGAACGAGCCGCCCCAGTTGCCGCCGCCACCGGGGACCGCGGCCACGTCCCACTTGCCGGCGGTGTCCGGCGCGGTGTTCGTGATGTGCCCCTGCATCCAGGCCGGGCAGGCCAGCACCGCGAAGGCGTTCTGGGTGAAGCCGGCGTTCCACTCGGGTTGGAAGGCGGGCAGGTTAGCCGAGAGGTCCGCCGCGATCGCCTTGGCGGCGATCTCGAAGGCGACCTTGGGGCCGCCCTCCATCACCAGCGCGTCGTCGCCCGGGTTGTAGAAGCCGACCGGCTGCTGCCCCAGCACGGGGTTGAAGATGTTGGTGCCGGAGTCGATGAACTTCTTGCCGGTCGCCCTGGTGTAGATCTGGCCGGTGGCGATGAACTGGTCCCAGGTGGGCCAGAGCGCGGAGACCTTGTCCCGTTCGGTCGGCAGGCCGGCGTCCTTGAACAGGTCGGTGCGATAACACATGGCGAGGCCGCCGACGTCGGTGCCGAGCCCGATCTGGGTCTTGCCGTCCGGGGAGAGGGTCTGCTTCCACTTCCAGGGCAGGTAGCGGCTCTCGTACTGGGCGGCGCCCCGGTCGAGCAGGTTGACGAACTTGTCCGTCTGGGCACGGAACTGGACCACAAAACCCTCGTCGATGGCGGCGATGTCGGGTGCGCCGTTGCCGGCGATGAGCTTCTTCTGGAGGTCCTCGTGCTGGGCGTTGTACTCACCGGTGTTCACGCTGATCTTGATGTTCGGATTCGCGGCCTCGTACCGCGCCTTCAGATCGTTGATCCCGAAGTCACCCCAGATGCCGATCTTCAGGGTGACGGTGCCGTCGCCATCCGCGCCGCCGCCGGGGTTGCCACTGCAACCGGCGACCAGGAGCACACCCGCCGCGCCTGCGGCGACCAGCCGGACCCAACGGGCCCCGGACCCTCCCATGTTCATCCTCCACCTGGGGAAACGTTCCATACATCGAGGAACGTTGACTGAACCGGATAAGTGAAGCCACCGTACGGTTGGCCTCCGGCCATGTCAATGGCGTGTTAACGGCGTGGTCGTACCGATACCTGGAAGCGCTCCAGCTCCACCCAACCCCGCCAATTCACGCGCCACTCCACCTCTGCGGTACGCCGACCGAACCGTCCGGATCGTTATGCTTAACCGAGCAAGTGATCTGCCCGCTTCGGCTTCCTACTCCGATGGGTCGACCCTGCCGGCCGCTCACCCGGGATCGCCCGGGCACGACCGGTCCGGCACCATGGCGGTCGCGGGCCCGGAACGTTCCAGCCGACCCAGGCCGACCCGGTCCGGCCAACCAGTCCCGTCGACCAGTCCGGTCGACCAGTCCGGTCGACCAGTCCGGTCGACCAGTCCGGCCCCACCAGGCCGACCAGTGAGGAGTACCGGTGAAACGGCCCACGATCGCGGACATCGCCCGCCAGGCCGGGGTGTCCAAGGGCGCCGTCTCCTACGCGCTCAACGGCCAGCCCGGCGTCTCCGAGGCCACCCGGCAACGCATCCTCGCCATCGCGCGCGAGATCGGCTTCAACCCGAACAGCGCGGCCCGGGCGTTGAGCGGCGCCACCGCCAACGCGGTCGGGCTGGCACTGCGTCGACCGGCCCGCATCCTCGGCATCGAGCCGTTCTTCATGGAGCTGATCAGTGGCGTCGAGGCCGAACTCTCGGCCCGCTCGTACGCGCTGACCCTCCAGATCGTCGCCGACGCCGAGACCGAGATCGCCGTCCACCGACGCTGGTGGGGCGAACGCCGGATCGACGGTGTCTTCCTCTGTGACCTGCGCGTCGACGACGAGCGGGTGCCCGCGCTCGAGGAACTGGGCCTGCCCACCGTGGTGATCGGCGGCCCCGGGCACACCGGCCGCCTGGCCAGCGTCTGGGCCGACGAGGAGGCGGCCCTGGTCGAGACGGTGGAGTACCTGGTCGCGCTCGGCCACCGGCGGATCACCCGGATCGGTGGCCTGCCCGGACTGCTGCACACCGAGATCCGGACCAGGGCGTTCACCGAGGTCTGCCGGCGGCTCGACCTGACGCGTACGCGTACCGTGCCGTCGGACTACACCGGCGAGGAGGGGGCACGGGTCACCCGGCGCCTGCTCAGCTCCGCCGAGCGGCCGACCGCACTGGTCTACGACAACGACGTGATGGCGATCGCCGGCCTGGCCGTCGCGCAGGAGATGGGGCTCTCCGTCCCGGCCGATCTTTCCATCGTGGCCTGGGACGACTCCCCGCTCTGCCAACTCGTACACCCGTCGCTCACCGCGCTCAGCCGGGACATCCCCGCGTACGGTGCCCGCGCCGCCCGTCAACTCCTCTCCGCCATCGCCGGCCACCCCATCACCGCCTACCAAACGGAAACCGCCCACCTGACCCCCCGAGGCAGCACCGCCCCACCCCGCCCCCTCTCCCCGCCGATCTAGGGCAAATCCACCTGCCCCAGTGATCGACTCGCGTGGACCTGCCCTGGATCGGCGGGATGGGGCGGGTGGCGTGGGGTGGGTGTGGGGGGTGGGTGTGGGGGGTGGGCGGATAGGATCGGGGCGGTTAAGGCGACTGGCGCGGCGAGGTGGAACAGACCACCGGGGAGCGACCGAGATCGTGCACCGCGCGCCTGGGTGCACGTCAGCCGGCACCGCACGGATCGGCTCGGGCCGACCGGCGGGTCCGGTACCAGCCTTGCCCGTTCGCGCCCCGCAACCGGGCAAGCGCCGATCAGCCAGGAGGACGCTCGTGCACGTACCACCGATTTCCGCTTTGACCGCGGCCGACCCACAGCTCGCCGCCCTGATCGAGTCCGAGGCGCAGCGCCAGCACGACAAGCTGCGCATGATCGCCTCGGAGAACTACGTCTCCACCGCCGTGCTCGAAGCCAGCGGCACCGTGCTGACCAACAAGTACTCCGAGGGGTACGCCGGCAAGCGTTACTACGAGGGCCAGCAGTTCATCGACCCGATCGAGACGCTCGCCATCGAACGGGCCCGTGCCCTCTTCGGCGTGGACCACGCCAACGTCCAGCCGTACTCCGGCTCTCCCGCGAACCTCGCGGTCTACCTGGCGTTCCTCTCCCCCGGCGACAAGGTGATGGGGATGGCCCTGCCGATGGGCGGGCACCTGACCCACGGCTGGTCGGTCTCGGCCACCGGCAAGTGGTTCACCCCCGTGCGCTACCAGGTGTCCCGGGAGACCGGCCGGATCGACCTCGACGAGGTACGCGACCTCGCGCTCCGCGAGCGACCCAAGGTGATCTTCTGCGGCGGCACGGCGGTCCCCCGGACCATCGACTTCCCCGGTTTCGCCGAGATCGCCCGCGAGGTCGGCGCGATCCTGGTCGCCGACATCGCCCACATCGCCGGCCTGGTCGCGGGCGGGGCGCACCCCTCGCCGGTCGGTCACGCCGACGTGATCACCACCACCACGCACAAGACCCTGCGCGGCCCTCGCGGCGCCATGATCATGACGACCGCCGAGTACGCCAGCGCGATCGACAAGGCGGTCTTCCCCGGCCTCCAGGGCGGCCCGCACAACCACACCACGGCCAGCATCGCGGTCGCCCTCAAGGAGGCGTCGACCGACGACTTCCGGCGGTACGCCCACCAGGTCGTCGCGAACGCCCAGGCGCTCGCCGCCGCCCTGGTCGAACGGGGCTTCGAACTCAGCTCCGGCGGCACCGACAACCACCTGATCCTGGCCGACCTGACCAGCAAGGGCATCGCCGGCAAGCCGGCCGCACAGGCGCTGGACCGGGCCGGCATCGAGCTGAACTACAACACGGTGCCGTACGACACCCGCAAGCCGTTCGACCCGTCCGGCATCCGGCTCGGTGCCGCCGCGCTGACCACGCGTGGCCTGACCGAGCAGCAGATGCCCCAGGTGGCGAGCTGGATGGACGAGGCGGTCACCGCCGCCGTCAAGGACGACGAGGCGACCCTGGACCGGATCGCCGGCGAGGTGCGCGACCTGCTCGCCGCGTACCCGATGCCGGGCTTCGCCGCCGCCTGACCACCCGCCGACCCGGCCCCGGGTCCTTCCCTACCCCACACCCCCTCACGGCTGCGGGCGGGTCGGACCCGGGGCCGGGCGCTATCCCGGTCGTACCCGCTCAGTCCCGGTACGACCGGCCACCCGGGCAGATCCCCGGTATCGACGGTAGTGACGATGATGAGTACGGGCACCAGCGCCGCGGCGGACCCACCGTCCATCGGCCGACCGACCCGTGCTCACCCACCAGGCGCTTTCCGCGCCACCACGACAACCTCACGCCCCCACCAGAGCGTCAGCCCACCACCCAGCCAGATCATCCACACAGGACCCCCGAACAACCCCTCCCCCACCGAGGAGAGACTCACCACCCGCGACACCCCCCACCGTCCCGGGGCTCCACCGCCCGCGACAAACCCTCCACCGTGCGGAGGCTTCACCACCCGCGACAAGCTCGCCCACAGTCGTCCGGGAGGCGGCGTGCCCCACGACGGGATCAAGCTTGACCGCCCAGAGTGGGGTACGCCGCCCCCCCCCCCCCCCGGGGGGGGGGGGGGGGGCCCCCCCCGCGGTCAACCTCGTGCCCCCCCCGGGGGGGGCCCCCCCCCCCCCCCCCCCCCCGGACGACCACCGGAACCTGCCCCCCGGGGTACGCCGCCCCCGGACGACCCCCCCGAAACAAGCTCAGTGCGAAGGAGAAGGAAACTCCTCCAGGAAAGCCTCGACCCGCTCCGCCGTAGCCGGCCGGGCGAGCACGAACCCCTGACCGAACCGACACCCCGCCACCCGGGCCTGCTCGACCTGGTCGACCGACTCCAGCCCCTCGGCGACGATCTCCATCCCGAGCCGCCGGCCGAGGCTCACCACCACGTCGATGACGGGCTTGCCCTGCCCCTGCCAGCCACTCGGGTCCGAGACCAACGAACGATTGATCTTGAGGATGTCGACCGGCATCCGCCGCAGGTGTGCCAGGGAGGCCGGACCGAGACCGAAGTCGTCCAGCGCCGTACGCACCCCGAGCGACCGCAGCTTGCCGAGCTGGCTCACCACCGCGAGGATGTCCACCTCGCCGCTCGGCTCGGCGATCTCGATCAGCAGCCGGTCCGGCTCGAACTGGTGCAGGGTGAGCGCCGCGGCCACCCGGCCGACAAACTCCGGACCGGTCAGTTCGCTCGCCGAGACGTTGACCGACATCCAGAGCCGGCGGCCACCCCGCGACCACTCGGCCGCCTGGCGACACGCCTTGTGCAGCACCCACTGACCCAGCTCGTCGAGCAGTCCGAGATCCTCGGCCACCGGCACCAACTCCGCCGGCAGCACCGTACCGAGCGACGGGCTGCGCCAGCGGACCAGTGCCTCCGTGCCGACCGGGCGCTGGGTGTGCAGGTCGAGCACGGGCTGGTAGACCAGGTCGAACTCGCCGCGCGCGGCCGCGCCGGGCAGCTCCCGTTCGAGGTCCATCCGGCGTACGAGCTGCTCCTCCAGGTAGTTGTCGTACCACTCGATCCGGTTCCGACCGAGCTGCTGCGCCCGGCGTCGGGCCATCTCGGCCCGGCGCAGCACGTCGTCCACGCCACTGCCGCCGCAGAGCTCGGCCAGGCCGATGCTCGCCTGGATGCTGACGATCGCCCCGGGCAACTGGTACGGCTCGGTCAGCGCCCCGATCAGCCGGATGCCGAGCGCGTACGCCAGCATCGAGCCGTCGACGGTGACCACCGCGAACTCGTCACCGCCCAGCCGGGCGACCACGTCGTCCCCGCCGACACCGGCCCGCAGCCGCCGGCCGACCTCGACCAGCACCGCGTCGCCGACCGCACGTCCCCGGCCCTCGTTGATCGCCGACAAGCCGTGCAGGTCGATCACGAGCAGCGTGCCGGTGTGGCCGGCCAGCGACCGCTGCGTGACGATCGCGCGCATCAGGTCACGCCGGTTGGCCAGCCCGGTGAGCTGGTCGGTGAAGGAGAGTTGGTGCACCCGGTGTTCGAGCTGCCGGCGTTCGCCCACGTCGCGTACGTGTACCACCAGCGCGGCCACCTCCGGTACGCCGCGCTGGTCGCTGACCGTCGACTCGGTGTCCCGCCAGAGGCCGTAGCCGTCCCGCAGCCTCGCGGTGACCAGCGGTGACCGTCCGGTGGGCGACGCCGGTCCGGTCAGTACGCCGGTGAGCAGCGCGGTGACCGAGGCGGCGTCGTCCGGGTGCATCAGGTCGGCGAACGCCCGCCCCAGCACGTCGGCGTCGGCGAGGCCGAAGAGCCGGGCCGCGGCCGGCGACTGCCACCGGACCAACAGGTCGGCGTCGACCACCAGGGTGAGGTCGTTCGCCCCGGTGACCAGGGCACGGAAGTGCGCCTCCTGACTGACCAGCCGCCGGGCGTACGAGCGGATGTCGAGCACCGCGAAGACCTCGCGGACCACCAGGGTCGGGATCACCGCGAGCCCGAGCACGATCGAGGTGTGGTCGAACTCGCCGACCACCACCAGGTGGTAGACGGCGGCCAGGGTGGCGACCACGGCCGGCACGGTGAGCAACGGGTACGCGGAGAGGTGCGTCTCCGGCTCGCCCGGTGGCGGCGGCTGGGCGCCCGGATTGGCGTACCGGGTGCCGGCGGCGGCCAGGATCGGCCCGACGACCAGCGGAACCGCCGCGATCAGCGACGCCCAGTCCGGTACGTGATAGTTGAGCAGTACGCCGAGCGCCGCAATCCCGAGCACGCAGGAGCCGGCACCGGCACCGCAGAGCACCGACGCCCGGCGGTAGTTGGCCGAGCGGAGCGCGGTGACCGCGATGATCGACAGCCCGCCCGCGGCAAGCAGGGCCACGGCGAGGGCAGCCGGTGGCATCCCGCCGGTCGGCGGCATCAGCCAGCCGGCGAAGGCCAGACTGACGCCGAGGCTCAGCCCGTCGAAGCCACGACGGAACCGCATCGACACGGTGCTGGCGGCGCCCGGCAGCAGCAGCACCCCGAACAGGTGGAGCGGAAGCGCGACCAGCAGCCCGAACAGGACCAGCAGCGGGCGTCCGGTGGCGGGCACCAGCGGCAGGGCGAGCGTGGTCAGCCCGCTCGCCACCACGCCGGCACCCAGGAACCCGACGCCCCGGCAGGGCCCGAAGCTCCGTTTGGCGGCGTGGATCACCAGAGCCAGCCGGATCAGTCGGGTGGCGGCGACGGTCGAGACCACGCCCACGGCGACGGCCAGGGCGACGTACGCGGTAAGGAGGCCGGTGGAGCCGGCGAGCAGGGTGGCCGCCGCCGCCAATCCGGCGACGACTTCCGGTTTCTGGGTGGTGCGCCGGTGAGTTCCGGCGCGCGGGAGCGCCACGGACACGGCGAGGTCGCCTTCTGCAGGGGACACGGGGACGGGTGGTACGGGGTGGGGCACGTACTCGGCAGGCGCGCCCGGCAGGGGGTCGAGTCACACCTATCAACCGTCAACGATCGAGATCGTGCGGGGTTACGTCCGGGTTCGAACATTCCGAAAAGCTCCTCACTTTCGGTAATCGATCATGCACTCGATCAGTCGCCGCCGGTCACTACCCGACTACCAGGCGCTCAACGGATCTGGGTCCGCCGTCGCATGGCCGCCCGTCCGCCACCGTCGCCGTGCCGGGGTGCGAAACTAGGGGGGTGAGCAGCACCGAAACCGTTCATTTCCGGTACAGCCAGGCGATCTGGGTGGCCGCCGTGATCGCCTTCATCGGCGCCCTGCCGCTGGCCAGCGCCGCCTGGTACCTCACGCCGGTGCTCATCGTCCCGCTGCTGATCGGCATCTGGGCCTGGCGGGCCGGCACCGACGCCGACCGCGCCGGGATGAAGATCCGGGCACTGTTCGGACAACGGCTGATCCCCTGGCACGAGGTGGTCGAGCTCGGCATCGACGAGCGCCGCCGGGTGATCGCCTCGCTCACCGGCGGACGGGTCGTGTCGCTGCCCGCCGTACCCGCCGCCGACCTCCCCCGGCTCGTCGCCGCCAGCGGTCAGCACGTCCTCGGCGCTGACGACCAGCCGCCCTCGGCGCACTGACCGCCCGACCAACCCACTGCCGGCCTCCATGGCGGGGGTAGCCCGCCACCGGCCTCGGGGGCGCGGCGGCTCGTTCAGTAGCCGTCGATCACTTCGTTGACCAACGGCTCGCCCGCCGCCAGACGGCGTAACTGCTCACCGGCGAGTCGGTAGGCGCGCGGCAGCAGTCCCCGTACCGAACCACCCACGTGCGGCGTGATCAGCACGTTCGGCAGGTCCCAGAGCGGATGCCCGGCGGGGAGCGGCTCCGGATCGGTCACGTCGAGCGCGGCTGACAGTCTCCCCGTCTTCAGCTCGGCCACCAGCGCGTCGGTGTCGACGACCGGACCCCGGGCCGCGTTGACCAGCAGTGCGCCGTCGCGCATCAGAGCCAGGATCCGGGCGTCAACCAGCTTCCGGGTCAGGTCGGTGAGCGGCACCAGCAGCACCACGATGTCGGCGTCGGGCAGCAGCGAGGGCAGCTCCGCCACGCCGTACACCCCCTCGTCCGGACGCGCCGTCCGGGCCACCAGGGTCAGCTCGACCTCGAACGGCACCAGCCGGGCGACCAGGGCCGCGCCGACCGATCCGGCCCCCACCAGCAGCACCCGTTTGCCGGCAAGCTCGTCGGTCGGGGTCGCCTCGGCGTACGCCCAGCGGTGGTCGGGCTGGGCGCGGGCGAAGAGGGGGAAGGCGCGCAACTGGGCGAGGATCGCGGCGACCACCCACTCGGCGGTCGACGAGTCGTGCACCCCGCGCGCGTCGCAGAGCAGCACCCCGTCCGGCAGCCGGCCCGCCCAGACCTCCGCACCGGCGGTGAGCAACTGCACCACCCGCAGGTCCGGCAGTGCCGCCGCGAGGCCCACCACCTCGGCCGGGGCAAGGAACGGCGGCACCCAGAACCGCACCCCGGACGGGTCCGGGGGAAGCTGGTCCGGACCGGGGGCGATCTCCAGGCGTACCCCGTCGGGGATCTCCCCGAGCATCGACGGGCCGTGCTCGTGCGGAATCCATGCCCTCACAGGCGCCGACCCTAGCCGCCCGGAACGCTCAGCGCACCGGCAGATCGATCCGTTGCGCTCAGCGCGGTGGCAGATCGACCCGGGCCGCTCAGCGCGGTGGCAGATCGACCCGAGCCGCTCAGCGCACCGGCAGATCGACCCGGGCCGCCGGCTGGTAGACGTCGTAGCCGGCGACGGTCGTGGTGCGTACCGGCACACCGGTCGAGGCCAGGTGGTTGGCGACCGCCGCGCTCAACGGCGTCCCGGCGGGCAGCACGTACGCCGGGCGTTCGGCTCGCCCGACCAGGTCCCGGTACGGCTCGTACCGGTCCCAACCGGCCTCCAGGTCGTCCCTGATCACCGCGCAGACCAGCCGTTCCCGGGTGACGAAGGTGATGTTGTTGCAGGTCCAGTACTCGCTGTAGAACCGGTCGACGCCGAGTGAGTCCAACTCCGCCACCAGCTCGCGCCGCCGGTCCGCCTCCCGGCCCGACTCCGGCGCCCGCCCGACCAGCGTCGCACTGGCCGCCAGCATGCTCACCACGAGCGCACCGAACACCGCCGCGCCCACCCACCGCCCCGCGCCACCCCACCGGTAAGGAAGGGCCCCTAGTACAACGGAATCCGATAACAAGGGGCCCTTCCTTAACAGGGGCCAGAGGAGGGCGGGGGTGGAGATGAGTAGGCAGGAGAGGTAGCGGGCGCTCTCCACCGGAGTGTTGCCGGCCGCGCTGCTGGTCGCGTACGCGGCCAGGGTCAGCGCCGCGCCGACCACCAGGACCAGCCGACCGCCCTGACGTACCTGCTCGACGCCGGTGGCGGCCCGCAGCGCCCGTACGGCGAGCACGCCGGCCAGGAGCAGCAGCACCGGGTAGACCGCCCCCCACCAGAGCTGCCAGGGCGCGCACCGACCCGGCTCACAGAGCCCGGTTCCCATCGGTACGCCGAACAGCACCCCACCGTGCAGCCGGTCGGCCCAGGAGGCGGTGGTGTCCCCGCCGAGGGTGGCGTAGACGGCCAGTGATCGGTGGGCCGGCGCGGCGGTGAGGTTGTGCGCCACGATCGGCACCAGCCCGGCCAGCAGGCCACCGCCGAGCGCCCATCCCGCCCGGCCGCGCAGCTCCCGCCAGTTGGCCAGGAGCAGCAGCAGACCGGCGGCGCCAACGTACGGCAGCACCAGCCAGTCGTCCCAGAGGGTGAGGCCGCCGACCAGCCCGAACCCGGCGTACGCCAGCAGCCGCCGCCGGCCGGTGGTGACGCCGAGGCCGAGGTTGACCGCGAGCAGCACCAGCAGGGTGCCGGCCGGGTTCATCTCCGGGTAGCCGCCCCCGGCGATGAGCTGGTTCTTCAACACCCGGTCCGAGCCGAGCGCCAGCAGCCCCACCGTGGCGGTGGCCAGCCACGGGCTGTAGAGCCGGCGGGTGAGCCGCCAGACCAGGAGCAGGAAGACGGCGTACAGGGCCAGGTTCGGCAGCCGCAGGGCGAGCACGGAGGGGCCGAAGAGCGCGAAGAGCGGCGCCGCGAGGTACGACTCCAGCGCACCCATGTAGTACTGCCCGTAGAAGAAGAGCGGGAACTCCCGGCCCTGCGCGACGTGCATCGCCACCAGGCCGCTGGTCGCCTCGTCGCTGTTCGTCGGCGGCACCTCGGTCAGGAGCAGGACCAGCCGGTAGAGCAGGCCCGACAGGCCGAACGCGATCCCCACCCGGACCGCGAGCCGGTCACGCCGTCCGCCGGCTTCGACCGGGCCGGGCGAAGCCGTCAATGTCCCGATCACCATGGCCGGCAGTTTGGCACAACAACCTCCGTACCGACCTGTGCGACTCCCCGCACGACACGGAACCGGTGACCGTCCTCACGACTCAACCACCGGAGGCACGGCGAGCCGCCGGCGGACGGGCACGGCGAGCCACCGGACGACAGGCACGGCGAGCCACCGGACGACAGGCACGGCGAGCCACCGGACGACAGGCACGGCGAGCCGCCGGACGAGATCGAGCAGGCCAACCGCCTGGTCTGCGGCGGAACCGAGCCCGGGTACGCGAAGGAGAGTGCGTTCGTGAACGCGCGTGGCAAGGGTTATCCCACCGGTACGGCTAGGCTGGGGCGGGTGAGCGTTCGCCCCCCGTACCCGCGCCGCGCCCGGACTCGCGCGGCGGTCGCGTTCTGCGCGGCGGCCGTGCTGGCGACCAGCGGCTGCGCCTTCGGCGAGCCGGAGCCCGACCCCGCCGGTGAACCACCGAGCTTCCCCACCCCGTCGGTGACCGCCTCCCCGCGCACCGGCGGCATCGACCAGCAGGTCGCGGCGTCGGTGCTGGCCACCGGCCTGCGGGTGCCGTGGGGGATCTCGTTCCTCCCCGACGGCGGCGCCCTGGTCACCGAGCGGGACACCGCCAAGATCCTGAAGGTCGGGCCGGAGTCCGGGCCGGACGGGCTCAAGGTCAGCACGGTGCAGACCCTCGACGAGGTGGACGCGGCCGGCGAGGGAGGGCTGCTCGGCATCACCGTCTCCCCCGGCTACGAGCAGGACAAGACCGTCTTTGTCTACTACTCGACCAGTCAGGACAACCGGGTCGCGAAGCTGGTGCTCGGTGGTGAGCCGACCCCGATCGTGACCGGCATCCCGCTCTCCGGCATCCACAACGGCGGCCGGCTCGCGTTCGGTCCGGACGGTTTCCTGTACGCCACCACGGGCGACGCGTCCGAGCGCGGCCTCTCCCAGGACCCGAAGAGTCTCGGCGGCAAGATCCTGCGGATGACGCCGGACGGCAAACCGGCGGCCGGCAACCCGCTGCCCGACTCCCTGGTCTGGTCGCTCGGCCACCGCAACGTGCAGGGGATCGCCTGGGACGCGAACAAGCGGCTCTACGCCAGCGAGTTCGGCCAGAGCACCTGGGACGAGATCAACCTGATCGAGCCGGGCAAGAACTACGGCTGGCCGGAGGTGGAGGGCGAGGGCGGCGCGGAGACCGACGCCAAGTTCACCAAGCCGCTGGCCGTCTGGCGCACCGGCGACGCGTCCTGTTCCGGGGTTGCCGTGGTGGAGAACCTGCTCGCCGCGGCGTGCCTGCGCGGCGAACGGATCTGGCTGCTCGAGCTGACCTCCGCCGGTGGTGTCCTCGGACAGCCGCGATCCATCCTCAACGGCGAGTACGGCCGGCTCCGCACCGCCGTGACCGCCCCCGACGGCTCACTCTGGATCTCCACCTCGAACCACGACGGGCGGGGCGAACCCGCCGCCGACGACGACCGGATCATCCGCCTGGTCTTCTCCGGCGGCGGCGCCGGCCGGAGCTGACCCGACGCGTGGACGCCGGGGTCGGCAAGGCACGTGGGCGAGGGTCGGCAGGACACGTGGGCGGGGGTCGACCGGCCGCGCCGTGACCGGCGACCGGGTCGGTGCGGACGGAGTTAATCGGTCGGCCTGACCGGGTTTCCCGAGAAGCTCGGCCGGGCAGGTCATGATTTGCACATGGACAGGCACGGGGACGACGAGGAGCGGACGGCCGGCACCGATCAGGTCCCGGAGGTCCGGAAAGGGTTGGGCTCCACCTTGCGCACCACCGCCACCCGGGCCAGCTCGATGCTGCGTCGGACCGGCCGGGCCTTCCGGCCGGCGCTGCGCCTCACCGGCCGGGCGCTCCGGTCCACCCTCCGTTTCGCCGGCCGGGCGCTGACCTCGAACGGAAGCCGCCGGACCGGGATCGCCCTGAGCGTCGTCCTGGTCGCCCTGGCCGGTGTGGTCGGCGGCGTACTGCTCGCCGGCCGGATGAACGTCGACATCGGCCCGTTCCGCGCCGAGATGGCGATCACCCCCACGGTGAGCGGCGGCACCAGCGTCGACATCCCGCCGCTCGGCTCGCTCCAGATCGACAGCCACGCCGGACCGGCCCACCTCTCGGTCCAACTCGGCTCGCTCGACCTGCGACGTACCGAGGCGCTGATCGACGATCCGGCCGGCATCGCCCGGGCCAGCCAGTCCGCCGTCTCCGACGTGACCAACGGCGTCGTACGCGTCGCGCTCCGAACGATCGCGGTCGCCCTGCTCACCACGCTGATTCTCGCCCTGCTGGTGTTCCGCGACACCCGCCGGGCGGCCTGGGCCGGCGGGCTGGCGCTGTTGATCACCGGTGGCAGCCTCGGCATCGCCGCGCTCACCGTACGGCCCGAGGCGATCGAGGAACCCCGCTACGAGGGGCTGCTGGTCAACGCCCCGGCGGTGGTCGGCGACGCCCGACGCATCGCCAACGACTACGGCAAGTACGCCGACCAGGTACAACGGCTGGTCGGAAACGTCAGCAAGCTCTACACCACGGTCTCCGCGCTCCCGGTCTTCGAGCCCGCCCAGGGCACCACCCGGGTCCTGCACGTCTCCGACATCCACCTGAACCCGACCGGGTGGCAGGTGATGCGGACCGTGGTCGAGCAGTTCGACATCGACATGGTGATCGACACCGGGGACATCACCGACTGGGGCAGCGAACCGGAGGCGTCCTTCCTCGGCTCGATCGGCGTGCTCAAGGTGCCGTACGTCTTCATCCGGGGCAACCACGACTCCGCCGCCACGGCCGCCGCCGTGGCCCGGCAGCCGAACGCCATCGTGCTGGACAACACCGTCACCACGGTGGCCGGGCTGACCATCGCCGGCATCGGCGACCCCCGGTTCACCCCGGACAAGGAGACCTCGCCGAACGGGTCCGGCGCCACCCCCCAGGTGATGGAGCAGGTCACCGGCGCCGGTGAGAAGCTGGCCGCCACCGTACGGGCGACCACTCCGAAGGTCGACATCGCGCTGGTCCACGACCCGTCGTCCGGGCAGGCGCTCAACGGGGCCTGCCCGCTGGTGCTGGCCGGTCACGTACACCATCGTGAGATCGACCCGCTGCCGCAACTGCCCGGCCAGCCGCCCACCCTGATGCTGGTGCAGGGGTCCAGCGGCGGTGCCGGCCTACGCGGGCTGGAGGGCGAGAAGCCGCTGCCACTGGCGCTCTCGGTGCTCTACTTCGACCCGCAGCGGATGCTCCAGGCGTACGACGACATCCAGGTCGGCGGCACCGGCCAGGCCCAGGTGAGCCTGGAGCGGCACCTGGTCCAACCGCCGCAGCCGACCCCCACCACCAGCGCCACCCCGACCCCCGGCGCCACCATCCCCGGCCCCTCCCTGCCGGGCACCCCTCCCCCGGTCATCCCGCCGACCCCACCGCCGCCGCCCACCCCCACCCGCTGACCCCCGCGCCCCCTCCCCCGCGCCACTTCCGTGATCGCGAAGAGTCCGGCTCGCCATGACCGGCCGGACTCTTCGCGATCACGGAAACAGAACGGCGACCGTCCCCGGGGGGACGGCCGCCGTGGTGAAGTGCCGGGGGCTAGCTCAGGCGCTCCAGGATGAGTTCGCGTACGGTCTTCGCGTCGGCCTGGCCACGGGTGGTCTTCATGACCGCGCCGACCAGGGCACCGGCGGCGGCGACCTTGCCCTCGCGGATCTTGGCGGCGATGTCCGGGTTGGCGGCGATCGCCTCGTCCACGGCCGCGGTGAGCGCGCCGGTGTCGGAGACGACACCGAGCCCCCGGGCGGCCATGATCTCGGCCGGGTCGCCCTCGCCGGCCACCACGCCCTCGAGCACCGTGCGGGCGAGCTTGTCGTTGAGCTTGCCCTCGTCCACCAGCCGCTGGAGCTCGGCCACCTGGGCCGGGCTGGCCCCGACGGCGGCCAGGTCGACGCCGGACTCGTTGGCCCGCCGGGAGAGTTCGCCGAGCCACCACTTGCGGGCACTGGCCGGGGTCGTGCCGGCGGCCACGGTCTGCTCGATCAGCTCGACCGCGCCGGCGTTGAGCACCGACTGCATGTCGAGGTCGGAGAGGCCCCACTGCTCCTGGAGCCGCTGCCGGTGGACCCGGGGCAACTCGGGCAGGGCGGCCTTCAGCTCCGCGACCCAGGCCCGGTCCGGTGCGATCGGCACCAGGTCCGGCTCCGGGAAGTAGCGGTAGTCGGTGGCGGTCTCCTTGGACCGGCCGGGCCGGGTGTCGCCGGTGTCCTCCTGGAAGTGCCGGGTCTCCTGGAGGATCTTGGTGCCGGCGTCGAGCAGGGCCGCCTGGCGCAGCATCTCCGACCGGACCGCCCGCTCGACCGAGCGGAGCGAGTTGACGTTCTTGGTCTCGGTACGGGTGCCCCACTCGTCACCGGGGCGGTTGAGCGAGGTGTTGACGTCGCAGCGGAGCGACCCCTCCTCCATCCGTACGTCGGAGACGCCGAGCGAGCGGAGCACGTCGCGCAGCTCGGTGACGTACGCCCGGGCGATCTCCGGGGCGAGCGCGCCGGTGCCCGGGATGGGCTTGGTGACGATCTCCACCAGCGGGATGCCGGCCCGGTTGTAGTCGACCAGCGACTCGGTCGCGCCGTGGATGCGGCCGGTGGCGCCGCCGACGTGCAGCGACTTGCCGGTGTCCTCCTCCATGTGCACCCGCTCGATGCCGATCCTGACCGTCCGGCCCTGGACCTCGACGTCGAGGTAGCCGTCGACGCAGAGCGGTTCGTCGTACTGGCTGATCTGGAAGTTCTTCGGCATGTCCGGGTAGAAGTAGTTCTTCCGGGCGAACCGGCACCACTCGGCGATGGAGCAGTTGAGCGCGAGGCCGATCCGGATGGTCGCCTCGATGGCGGCCTTGTTCGCCACCGGCAGCGAGCCGGGCAGGCCGAGGCAGACCGGGCAGACCCGGGTGTTCGGCTCGCCGCCGAAGTCGGTCGGGCAGCCGCAGAACATCTTGGTGTTGGTGCCCAGTTCGACGTGGGTCTCCAGGCCGATCACCGGCTCGTACCGCTCGACGACCTCGTCGTACGAGGGCAGGACGATCGCGCTCATCAGTACTCCAGCTCTCGAGCGGTATCCGGGCAAATCATGTTCGAGCGTACTCAGAGGGCCGGCGGGGTGAAGGTGCCGACGGCGGACTCCAGCGCGGCGGCGACCCGGTACATCCGGTCGTCGGCCATCGTCGGCGCCATGACCTGGAGACCCACCGGCAGCCCCTCGGAGAGCCCACAGGGCACCGAGATCGCCGGACCGCCGTAGAGGTTGGTCGGGATGGTGAACAGGTCGGCCAGGTACATCTGGTACGGGTCCCCGGTGCGCGACCCGAACGGGAACGCCACGAACGGGGTGGTCGGCGAGATCAGTACGTCGACCCGCTCGAACGCCGCGTTGAAGTCGCGGGTGATCAGGGTCCGGACCTTCTGCGCCTGCCCGTAGTAGGCGTCGTAGTAGCCGGACGAGAGGGCGTAGGTGCCGAGGATGATCCGGCGCTTCACCTCGGGGCCGAAGCCCTGGTCACGGGTGAGCGACATCACCTCTTCCAGCGACTTCACCCCGTCGTCGCCGACCCGCAGCCCGAACCGCACCCCGTCGAAGCGGGCCAGGTTGGACGAGCACTCGCTCGGCGCGATCAGGTAGTACGCCGGCAGCGCGTACTGGAAGTGCGGGCAGGAGACCTCGACGACCTCCGCGCCGAGCTTGGTCAGGGTCTCGACCGAGTCCCGGAAGGCGGCCAGCACACCCGGCTCGGCGCCCTCGCCGGAGAACTCGGTGACGATGCCGAGCCGGACCCCGGTCAGGTCACCGGTGGCACCGAGCCGGGCGGCGGCGACCACGTCCGGCACCGGCTGCGGGATGGAGGTGGAGTCGCGCGGGTCGTGGCCGCCGATGACCGAGTGCAGCAGGGCCGCGTCCTCGACCGTACGGGCGCACGGCCCCGGCGTGTCCAGCGACGACGAGAAGGCGATCAGCCCGTAGCGGGAGGTGCCGCCGTAGGTCGGCTTCGCGCCGACGGTGCCGGTGACCGCGCCCGGCTGGCGGATCGAGCCGCCGGTGTCCGAGCCGATCGCCAGCGGCGCCTCGTAGGCGGCGATCGCGGCGGCGCTGCCACCACCGGAGCCGCCCGGGATCCGGGTCAGGTCCCACGGGTTGTTCGTCGGCCCGTACGCGGAGTATTCGGTGGAGGAGCCCATCGCGAACTCGTCCATGTTGGTCTTGCCGATCGGCACCGTGCCGGCGGCGCGCAGCCGGGACACGATGGTCGAGTCGTACGGCGGGCGCCAGTTCTCGAGGATCTTCGAGCCGGCGGTGGTCGGCACGCCCTTGGTGGTCAGCACGTCCTTGACCGCGACCGGCACGCCGGCCAGCGGACCGAGCGGCTCACCGGCCGCCCGGCGGGCGTCGACGTCGCGGGCGGCGGCGAGCGCGCCGTCGGTGTCGACGTGCAGGAAGGCGTGCACCCGGTCCTCGACCGCCGCGATCCGGTCGAGGTGCGCCTGGGTCACCTCGACCGCGGACGCCTCGCCACCGGCGACAAGGGCCGCGACCTCCGTCGCGGTCATCCTGGTCACGTCACTCATGCCGGTCAGGCCTCCTCGTCCAGGATCCGCGGTACGCGGAAGCGTTGTTCCTCAACGTCCGGTGCACCGGAGAGTGCCTCGGCCGGGGTCAGGCAGGGCACCACGACGTCCTCGCGGAGCACGTTGGTCAGCGGCACGGAGTGTGAGGTGGGCGGGATGTCGGCGGCGGTCACCTCACCGACCCGGGCCACCGACTGGAGGATCACGTCGAGCTGGCCGGCGAAGGTCTGCAGCTCCTCCTCGGTGACGGCGAGCCGCGACAGCCGCGCCAGGTGCGCGACCTCCTCGCGGGAGATGGCGGCCATCGGTGCCCCCTTCGTGCCTAGACGTGTTACCGGCGCAGCGTGACACGCGCGCCGTGACCCGAGCGAGTCTATTTGTCAGCCGGAGACGCGGCGTCTCCGACTCCCCCCGCGTCCACTTCCCGCGCCACGACACCCCCGGCGGCCGGAGTTTCGGCGGGCG
The DNA here is from genome assembly GCF_044901685.1 of Micromonospora sp. NPDC050397. Taxonomy (NCBI): domain Bacteria; kingdom Bacillati; phylum Actinomycetota; class Actinomycetes; order Micromonosporales; family Micromonosporaceae; genus Micromonospora; species Micromonospora sp. NPDC050397. Next base: position 201,034 of record NZ_JBJDPS010000002.1, on the reverse strand, counting down.
GGGTGATCATCGAGGGCTCGACCGACGGCGGTTCGGGCAGGAACGAGCCGTCGTCCTCGTACGGCGCCACCGCGTACGGTCCGGGGGTGGTCGACGGCTCCGGGTCGACGGCCGCCGTCGCCGGGTCGGTCGGGCCGCCCTCGACCACGATCGACGCCCGGGAGCGGTGCCGCCCGCTGTTGTCCTGCACCGGGCCGGGGACCAGCGGACGGTAGCGGGCCAGCCAGGTGTTGAGTTCCTCGGCGGGCATCGGCCGGGCGTAGAACCAGCCCTGGGCCACGTCACAGCCGGCGGCGTGCAGCAGCCGCCAGGTCCGCTCGTCCTCGACCCCCTCGGCGACCACCCGCAGGCCGAGCGCGCCGGAGAGGTCGATCACCGACCGGACGATGGCGGCGTCGTCGGCGTCGGTCGCCATCCCGAGGACGAACGAACGGTCGACCTTGACCTCGGCCAGCGGCAACCGGCGCAGGTGCTGCATCGAGGAGTAGCCGGTGCCGAAGTCGTCCAGGGCGATCGCCACACCGAGCTTGTCCAGCCGGGCGATGGTGGCGAGCACCCGGTGCGGGTCGGCCATCAGCGCACCCTCGGTGATCTCCAACTGGATCCACGACGGCGGTACGCCGTACCGGCTGAGCCGGTCGGCGATCTGGTCGGCGATCTCGCCGGTGTGCAGGTCACGGACGCTGACGTTGACCGCCGCGCGTAGCCCGATGCCGGCCGCCGACCACTTCGCGAGCTGCTCCACCACGTCGTCGATGACCCGACGGGTCAACAGGCGCATCACCGCGCTCTGCTCGGCCACCCGGATCAGCTCCTCCGGGTCGACCATGCCGCGCTTCGGGTGCCGCCAGCGCAGCAGTGCCTCGACCCCGACCACCTCGCCGGTCGCGATGGCGATCTGCGGCTGGTAGTACATGGTGATCTCACCGACCTCGGCACCGGCGGTGCCCCGGTCGAGGACCCGGCGCAGGTCGGCCAGGAGGTTCAGCCGCTCGGGCGAGTTGTGGTCGGACTCGGGCGCGTACAGGGCGACGGTGTCCCCGCGGTGCTTGGCGTCGTACATCGCCACCTCGGCGTGCCGCATCAGGGTGGCGAAGTCCACGCCGTGGTCGGGGTGGAGCGCTACCCCGATGGAGCCGCTGACGTCGAGTGGCAACCCGTCCAGGACGACCGGTTCGGCCAGCGTGTTGACCACCCGCTCGGCGAGCGTACGGCCCTCGTCGGCGTCGCGCAGGCCGGTGGCGAGCACGGCGAACTCGTCCCCGCCGAGGCGGGCCACCAGGTCGCCGGGGCGGACCGTGCCGGTGAGCCGTTCGCCGACGCGTACCAGCAGGCGGTCGCCGACCGCGTGCCCGAGGGCGTCGTTGACGTTCTTGAACCGGTCCAGGTCGAGCAGGAGCAGGGCGAGGTGGCGTCCGTGCGCGCCCTTGGCCGCGTGTTCGGCGTGGATGGCGATCTGGTCGGCGACCTCGGCGAGCAGGGCCTTACGGTTGGCCAGCCCGGTGAGTGGGTCGAGGCGGGCGAGCTGTTCCTGCTCGGTGGAGAGCCGGGCCATCCGGTAGACCGCGTAGAGCGGCACCAGCACCAGCGGGATCAGCGCCGGGCTGACCCGGGCGGCGGCCACCACCACCGGGCTGAGCAGCAGCAACGATCCGGTGGAGAGCAGTTCGAAGCCGAGGCCGTGTTGGAACGCCGGCCACCACGGGCTGGCGAAGCGCAGCCGTACGGCGAGCGTGACGGAGCCGTACTTGACCGCGAACCAGGCGGCTGCCGCGCCGGCCACCATCGCGACGTCGAGCCAGGTCGGATGCGGACGGGCCCCGAAGGCGGCCTCGGCACCGAGCCGGGCGACCAGGTGGGCGGCGGAGAGCGCGCAGGCGTACTGGGCGATGTTGAAGACGGTCCGCCAGGCGGCGTGGCGCATCCGGAAGCCGGAGACCAGCACCGCCACGGCCTGTACGGCGATCGCCGGCCCGAGCCCCCAGCCGAGCAGGATGGCGAAGGTGAAGCAGATGGAGGGGAAGACGGCCGAGCTCTGGCGGCGGCCCGGCGGGGTGAAGGGTCGCGCATCGCTCAGGGTCGCGAGCGCGGCCATCACCCAGAATGCCGGCGGCAGTTGCGGAATCTGGTCGGGCAACCCGGTCAGCGGTACGACGGAGAGTCCGGCCGCCAGTACGACGACCGCCCAGACGAAACCGAAGAACGCGGTTGCCCGCCCAGGAGGAACGGAGTTCCGCAGCGCTGCGGCCTCCATGTGACCTCCCGACCCGTGGTCCCGGGGCGCGGCCACCTGCCGCGCTGTGCACACATCAAACGCCTTCCGCGTGCGGATGTGGGGGACGACAGACGCGAATCGGTTGTAGTCGTGACTAACTTGAAATACGCGGCATCTCGCCAGGGGACGACTTTAACTCAGAGCCGATCAGTCGCTTACTCTTCGTCATTTCCGGTCGTCTGTGCCGCCACCTCGGCCGCCGCCTCCGGCCCTTCGGCCAGCAGGATCTCGAACCCGGCCTCGTCCAGGACCGGCACCTTGAGCGACATCGCCTTCTCCGCCTTGCTGCCCGGGTTGTCACCGACGACCACGAAGTGTGTTTTCTTCGAGACCGAACCGCTGACCTTGCCACCGCGCGACTGCACCGCCTCCGCCGCCCGGTCCCGAGAATAGGTGGCGAGCGTGCCGGTGACCACCACCGTGATCCCCTCCAGTGGACGTGGGCCCTGTTCGACCCGTTCCTCCACCATCTCCACGCCGGCCTCGGTCCACTTGCGTACGACCTCCTGGTGCCAGCCGACGGTGAACCACTCGCGCAGGCTCGCGGCGATGGTCGGACCGACCCCGTCCACCGAGGAGAGTTCCTCCTCGCCCGCCCGCTCGATCCGCTCGACCGAGCCGAAGTGGCGGGCCAGCGCCTGCGCGGCGGTCGGCCCGACGTGCCGGATCGAGAGTGCCACCAGCACCCGCCAGAGCGGTCGGTGCCGGGCCGCGGCGAGGTTCTCCAGCAGCTTGACCGCGTTGCTGCCGAGCTTGCCGTCCATGTTCACGAAGAGCGGCACCCGGGCCAGCTTCTCCGCGTCCAGCGTGAACAGGTCCCCCTCGTCGACGATCGCCTCCGCGTCGAGCAGGGCGGCGGCGGCCTTCTCTCCCAGCCCCTCGATGTCGAGCGCGTCCCGACCGGCCAGGTGGAAGACCCGCTCGCGCAACTGCGCCGGGCAGGACCGGGCGTTCGGGCAGCGGATGTCGATGTCGCTCTCCTTGGCGGGAGCGAGCGGGGTGCCGCAGGCCGGGCACTGGGTCGGCATCTCGAACGGGTGGGCGTCGGCCGGACGCAGGTCGACGACCGGGCCGAGCACCTCCGGGATGACGTCGCCGGCCTTGCGCACCACCACCGTGTCGCCGATCAGCACCCCCTTGCGCGCCACCTCGCGGGCGTTGTGCAGGGTCGCCAGCGCCACCGTGGAGCCGGCCACGCGGACCGGCTCCAGCACCGCGAACGGGGTGACCCGACCGGTACGCCCGACGTTGACCTCGATGTCGAGCAGCTTGGTGGTGACCTCCTCGGGCGGGTATTTGAAGGCGATCGCCCAGCGCGGTGCCCGGCTGGTGGAGCCGAGCCGGCCCTGGATGGCGACCGGGTCCACCTTCACCACCACACCGTCGATCTCGTGCTCGACGTCGTGCCGGTGCTCGGCGTAGTAGTCGACGTAGTCCCGCACCCCGGCCAGGTCGGGCACCACCCGCCAGCGGTCGCTGGTCGGCAGTCCCCAGGCCCGCAGGGTCGCGTACGACTCCGACTGGGCCACCGGCTCGAAGCCTTGCCGGGCGCCGATGCCGTGCACCACCATCCGCAGCGGGCGCGACGCGGTGATCCTCGGGTCCTTCTGCCGGAGGCTGCCGGCGGCGGCGTTGCGCGGGTTGGCGAACGGCGGCTTGCCCTGCTCGACCAGGGACGCGTTGAGGTCGGCGAACTCCGCCACCGGGAAGTAGATCTCCCCGCGCACCTCCAGCAACTCCGGCACCTCGGCACCGTCGGCCAGCCGCTCCGGCACGCTCCGGATGGTCCGTACGTTCGGGGTGACGTCCTCGCCGGTGCGGCCGTCGCCCCGGGTCGCGGCCCGGACCAGCCGGCCGTTCTCGTAGGTCAGGTTGATCGCGAGGCCGTCCACCTTCAGCTCGCACAGGTAGCTGACCGCCCCACCGGCGTCCCGCTCGACCCGCTCGGCCCAGGCGGTCAGCTCCGCCGGGTCGAAGGCGTTGTCCAGCGACATCATCCGCTCGGCGTGGGTGACCGGGGTGAACAGGGTGGAGAAGGTGCCGCCGACCCGCTGGGTGGGCGACTCCGGGGTGCGCAGCGACGGGAAGCTTTCCTCCAGCCCCGCCAACTCGCGCAGCAGCCGGTCGAAGTCGGCGTCCGGGATGCTCGGCGTGTCGAGCACGTAGTAGCGGTACTGGTGCTCGGTGATCTCGGCGCTGAGCGCGGCGTGCCGCTCCCGGTCGGCCGGACCCGGATCGGCGCCGGCCGCCGCCTCCTGAGCCGCGCTGACCTGCTGCGGGATCGCTTCGTCTGACACCAGTTGACCTCCGGGCTCGTGTTACCCCCGCACCGTATCGGGCCGGGCCGACATCGTGGGTCCGGGGCGCCGGAGTCGGCGTCGGCGCAGGTGACCGTCGCGCTCACCCCGTCGGCCGGTCAGTCCCAGGTCACCCCGAGGGCGGCGAGTTGGTCGGCGTACTCGATCCGGTCGAGCCAGCCGGCCGGGAAGATCGCCAGTCCCCCGGCCGCCCCGAGGAAGGCGCCGGTCAGGGCGGCGATCGAGTCCGAGTCCCCCGAGGTGGTCGCCGCGCGGGCCAGCGCCGCCACCGGGTCGCCCGGGTGCCGCAGGGCGCAGAGCAGGGCGGTGGCCAGCGCCTCCTCGGCGATCCAGCCCTCACCGGTGGCCAGACAGGGGTCGCCGCCGTCGTCCGGTCGGGAGAGCGCGACGTCGAGCCGGTGGAGCGCGTCCAGGCACTCGTCCCAGCCCCGGGCGACGAACTCGGCCGGGCTGCCGATGCCGGGCCGCTGCCACAGCCAGCCCAACCAGTCGTCCCGGTAGACCGCGCGTTGCCCGATCGCCCGGCGCCGCAGCAGGTCCGGCAGGTCGGCCAGCGCCGCGCCGTCACACAACACCCGGACCGCGTACGCGGTCAGCTCGCTCGCCGCCAGCGCGGTCGGGTGCCCGTGGGTCAGCCCGGCCTGGAGTTGCGCCACCCCGGCGAGGGTGTCCAGGTCGTAGCCGGGGACCAGGCCGACCGGGGTGACCCGCATGTTCGCCCCGCAGCCCTTCGAACCGGCCACGGTCGCGGCCTGCCACGGGCCGCCCTTGGCCAGTTCACCACAGGCCCGCAGGCAGGTCATGCCCGGCGCCCGGTTGTTGTCGGGGCTGGCTGCCCAGTCGAGGAAGCGGGCCCGCAGCAACGGCTCCAGCGCCTCCGGGGTGGCGTCGGGTGCGTCGTGGAGCGCCCAGCCGACCGCGAGCGCCATCTGGGTGTCGTCGGTGACCAGCGCGGGGTTGCCGGGCAGGTCCCGGGGGCCACCGGGGCCGTAGCGCGTCTCGATCTCGGCGACCGTCATGAACTCGGTCGGTTTGCCGAACGCGTCGCCGTACGCCAGCCCGAACAAGGAACCCGAAGCCACCGCCGACCGAGCCGGCCCTACAACGTCCATCCGATGATCATCCACGGAGGAGTCAACGCGTTCACGTTTTGTCGGCGTTCGGTCAGTGCCGCCCGCGCCCGCTGGGGTCAGACGTCCTGCAGCTCCCGGATTACCGGACTCTTCGGGATGAACTCGGGCCATCCGGCCGTGCTGCATCCGGCAGCGTGCAACGCGGCACGGAGATCTGGCAGCAGCAACGAGAGTGCCCCTTCGATCTCATCTGCCTCGATCGTGGCGGCGAAGTCCGCGACCCGGTCAGCGAGCCGCGCCGCGAGGCTGACCTCACGACCTATCCGGTCCAACTGATCGATCACTTCATCGAGGAACGCCTCGAACTGCTCATCCGAGCCATGCGGGTTGCTTTCGAAGGTCAGCTCGACTCCCAGGTGGACGACTTTCACTTCGCCTCCCAACACGTACTCCGCTTCAACTGGGCCCGAACTGTCACAGTGCTGCTGCGATTCGACGGCATCGATGAGACGATCAAAACACATTTGCAGTCGTATGGACACTTCGCCTTGAAGTGTTTACCGCCTCGGCCGATCGTCCAACCCTGCTCTTCCAGTTCCCTGAATAGGTCTCTGTACTCCTTGTACGTCGGCCGCTCTGCGAACTACGGGACAGGCGAACTCAGACCTCGTAGAGGCGGGTGCCGGCCTCGCGGGCGGCGGTGAGGGCGGCACGGGCGTACTCCGGGCTGGCCCCGCCGAGGCCGCAGGTGGGAGTCACCACCACCTGCTGGGCCAGCCGGGGGCGGGGAAAGCCGAGCCGGTCCCAGAGAGTGCGTACCCGGTCGGCGACCTTCTCCGCCGACGGGCCCCGGCCAGCCGCAGACGGTCCCCGCCCGGCCGGCGGCGGCGTCGACGGGACGGCACCGACGAGCAGGCCGAGACCGGACTCGATCGCCTCACCGAGCGGGTCGAGCTGGGTGATCAGGTTGAGGTCGAAGGCGGCCCCGGTCGCCCCCGCGGTCCGGAACAGCTCCAGCGGCACGTCCGGGGCGCAGCAGTGGAGCAGCACCGGGGTGTCGACCGCGTCCACCACGACCCGGAGCAGGTCGCGGGCGGTGCCCGTCTCGACCGGCCGGTACGCGCCGAAACCGCTCTCGGTCGGCACCCGACCGGCGAGCACCTGCGGCAGCGACGGCTCGTCGAGTTGCAGCAGTACGGTCGCCCGGGGCAGCCGGCGACGTACGTCGGCCACGTGGGCGCGCAACCCCTCGGCGAGCGAGCCGGCGAGGTCACGTACGGCACCGGGGTCACGGAGCAGCCGGCCGCCGATGGCCAGGTCGACGTTGGCGGCCAGGCTCAGCGGCCCGGCGGACTGGATCTTGATTGATCCGGTGAACCCGTCGGCCTGCTCGGTGAGCTGGTCCAGGTCCCGCTCCATCAGGTCGTGCGCGCGGCGCAGCTCCCGGCCGGCGCGGGCGGCCACCCGCCACCGCCCGGCGTACAGCTCGATCGGCAGGTCGACCAGGAACCCGCCGGTACGGCCGATCAGGTCGGCACCCGGTCCCCGGTCGGGCAACTCCGGCAGGTGCGGCAGCGCCGGCAGCTCGCCCAACACGATCCGCTGCGCCTCCGCGATGTCGGTGCCGGGCAACGAACCGATACCGGTGGCCGAACCGGGGGGCCAGGGCCAAGACTGATCGCTCACAGGCCGAAGGCTAGTGCACGGCCGGGGTGTCTCAGCCGGTGATGGTGGCGGAACCGAGCACCACGTCGCCGGCCGGGTCGGGCCGGTAGGCGACGATCGCCTGACCTGCGGCGACGCCACGGACCGGGCGATGCAGTTCGGCCCGGAGCGTGTCGCCGGTGACCCGTACGGTGGCGGGCACCACCTCGCCGTGCGCCCGGAGCTGGACCTGGCACTCGGTCGCCTCGGTCGGCAGCGCGGCACCGGTCCACACCGGACGTCGGGCGTCGACCGCGCTCGCCTCCAGCGCCTCGACCGGGCCGACCGTCACGGTGTTGGTCTTCGGGGTGATCGAGAGCACGTAACGCGGCTTGCCGTCCGGCGCCGGCACGCCGAGCGAGAGCCCCTTGCGCTGCCCGACGGTGTACGCGTACGCACCCGCGTGGGCGCCGACCACCGCACCGGTACGGGCGTCGACGACGTCACCGGGGGCCTCGCCGAGCCGGTCGGCGAGGAACTTGCGGGTGTCGCCGTCGGCGATGAAGCAGATGTCGTGCGAGTCCGGCTTCTCCGCCACCGAGAGCCCACGCTCGGCCGCCTCGACCCGGACCTGCGCCTTGGTCGAGTCGCCGAGCGGGAACACCGCCCGGTCGAGCTGCTCGCGGTTGAGCACCGCGAGCACGTACGACTGGTCCTTGGCCAGGTCGACGCTGCGCCGCAGCAGCCCGTCCGCGCCCCGGCGGGCGTGGTGGCCGGTGACCACGGCGTCGAAGCCCAGGGCGATCGCCCGGTCCAGCACCGCGGCGAACTTGATCTTCTCGTTGCAGCGCAGGCAGGGGTTCGGGGTACGACCGGCCGCGTACTCGGCCACGAAGTCGTCCACCACGTCCTCGTGGAACCGGTCGGCCATGTCCCAGACGTAGAACGGGATGCCGATCACGTCGGCGGCCCGCCGGGCGTCCCGCGAGTCCTCCAGCGTGCAACAGCCGCGCGCCCCGGTCCGGTACGTCTGCGGGTTGCGCGAGAGCGCCAGGTGCACGCCGGTCACGTCGTGCCCCGCCTCCACCGCCCGCGCGGCGGCGACCGCCGAGTCGACGCCACCGGACATAGCTGCCAGTACCCTCACCGGGAAACCCCCTTCAACCTGTTCGAGGGTAGCTCTGCCGTCCGCACGCTCAGCGCCGGGCGGACCTGGTCGCGCCGGCCCGGCGGGCCCGCTCGACCACGGCGGGCAGGGCCTCGATCAGCGCGTCGACGTCGCGCTGGGTGGAGGTGTGCCCGAGCGCGAAGCGCAGCGACGACCGGGCCCGGTCGTCGTCGGCCCCCATCGCGAGCAGCACGTGCGAGGGCTGGGCCACCCCGGCCGAACAGGCCGAGCCGGTCGAGCAGGCGACGCCCTGGGCGTCCAGCAGCATCAGCAGGGCGTCCCCCTCGCAGCCGGGAAAGGAGAAGTGCGCGATGCCGGGCAGCCGTTCGGCCGGGTCGCCGTTGCTCACCACGTCCGGGACCACCTCGACCAGCCGCTTGGCCAGGTCGTCGCGGAGGGCGGAGACCCGGGCGGCGTACTCCCGCTGACCGGTCACGGCGGCCTCGACGGCGACCGCGAAGGCCACGATGCCGGCCGCGTCGAGGGTGCCGGAGCGGACGTCGCGTTCCTGGCCGCCGCCGTGCAGCAGCGGGGCGCACGGTACGTCCCGGCCGAGCAGCAGCGCACCGACGCCGACCGGGCCACCGAGCTTGTGCCCGGTGAGGGTGAGCGCGGAGACCCCGCTCGCGGCGAAGTCGACCGGCACCTGACCGACCGCCTGGATCGCGTCGGTGTGCAGCGGGATGCCGCGCTCGGCGGCGAGTTTGGCCAGCGCGGCGACCGGTTGCAGGGTGCCGACCTCGTTGTTCGCCCACATCACGCTGACCAGGGCGGTCTGCTCGCCGTACGCGTCGAGTTCGGCGGCGAGCGCGGCCGGGTCGATCCGACCGGCGGCGTCCACCGGCAGCAGCGGGGTCTGCGCCCCCTCGTGCTGGCCCAGCCAGTGCAGCGGGTCGAGTACGGCGTGGTGCTCGACCGCACTGGCGACCACCCGGTTCCGGCTGGAGTCCGCGCCACGACGCGCCCAGTAGATGCCCTTGAGCGCGAGGTTGTCGCTCTCCGTACCGCCGCCGGTGAAAATCACCTCGGAGGGGCGGGCGCCGAGCACGGCGGCGACCCGTTCCCGGGACTCCTCCACCCGACGACGGGCCGAACGGCCGGCGGCGTGCAGCGAGGAGGCGTTGCCGACCTCGCGGGCCGTGGCGACGTACGCCTCCAGCGCCACGTCGAGCATCGGCGTGGTCGCGGCGTGATCCAGGTAAGTCATCGCCCCAAGCCTATCCGCACCAGTAAGGAGCGCGCCGCCGGCCGCTCCACTCTTCTCGGCCCAGTTTCGGGCGATCGGCCCGTCGCCCGGTTCGACGTGAGTTGGGATGAGGAGTCGGATATCCCATCGTCGGAACCGCTGGGCGCGTACGCCGAAAGTGGCCGCCCGGATCCGGACGGCCACCCTTCGCGAACCAAGACCCGCTCCTTACCTCGGCTGTCGAGGCCGGTCGGAGCGGGGCCGCTACTTCCGCTTGCGGATCTCCTCGGCGGCCTGCGGTACGACCTTGAACAGGTCCCCGACCACGCCGAAGTCGGCCAGCTCGAAGATGGGCGCCTCGCCGTCCTTGTTCACCGCGACGATGGTCTTCGAGGTCTGCATGCCGGCCCGGTGCTGGATCGCGCCGGAGATGCCGAGCGCCACGTAGAGCTGCGGCGAGACCGTCTTGCCGGTCTGTCCGACCTGGAACTGGTGCGGGTAGAAGCCGGAGTCGACCGCGGCCCGGGACGCGCCGACCGCGCCGCCGAGCAGGTCGGCCAGCTCCTCGACCAGCTTGAAGTTGTCCGCGTTGCCGACGCCGCGACCGCCGGAGACGACCACCGACGCCTCGGTCAGCTCGGGGCGCGAGCCCTTCTGCTCGGCCACCCGGCGGACCACCTTGGTCAGCGTGTCGGCCGCGCCGAGTTGGACCTCGATCCGCTCCACCTCGGGGGTGGCCGGGGCCGGGCTCGGGGTGACCGAATTGGGACGCAGGGTGACCAGCGGCAGGCCCCTGGTGACCTTCGACTTCACGATGGTGGAGCCGGCGAAGGCGACCTGGGTGGCGGTCCCGTCGGCGGCCAGTTCGACCACGTCGGTGAGGATGCCGTTGTCCAGCTTGACCGCCAGCCGACCGGCGATCTCCTTGCCCTCCTGGGTGGAGGGGAGCAGCACGGCGGCGGGCTGCACCCGCCGGACCAGGTCGGCCAGGACGGTGGCCTTCGGCGCCACCAGGTGACCGTCGATCTCCTCGCTCTCGGCGGCGTAGATCTTCGCGGCGCCGTACTCGCCGAGTTTGGCGGCGAGCGCGTCGGCGGCACCGGGACCGCCGAGGACCACGGCGGAGGGCGTACCCAGCTCGCGGGCCAGGGTGAGCAGTTCGAGGGTGACCTTCTTGACACCGAACGTTGTGGTGGCCTCGACCACGACAAGCACTTCAGCCATGACCGTCTCTTCTCTCTCGACCCTGCTCAGACGAACTTCTCGGTGGCGAGGTACTCGACCAGCGCGACGCCGCCGGAGCCCTCGTCGGTGACCTTGGCGCCACCCGAGCGCGCCGGCCGCTTGCTGTGTTCGAGCACGACGCTGGTCGCGCCGGCCGCGCCCACCTCGTCCGGGGCGACCCCGAGGTCGGCCAGGGAGAGCGTCTGCACCGGCTTCTTCTTCGCCGCCATGATCCCCTTGAACGAGGGGTACCGGGGCTCGTTGATGGTGTCCCAGACCGAGACGACCGCGGGCGTGGTGGCGCTGACCACCTCGTAGCCCTCCTCGGTCTGGCGCTCGGCGGTGAGCACGGCGCCGTCGGCCCCCGGCTCGACGGTCAGCTTGCGCGCGCCGGTCAGGGCGGCGACACCGAGGCGCTCGGCGAGCATGTGCGGCAGCACCTGGACCCGGCCGTCGGTCGACTCGGCGCCACAGATCACCAGGTCGGCGTCGAGGGTGCCGAGGGCGGTCGCGAGCACCCGGGAGGTCGCGACGGCGCAGGACCCGTGCAGCGCGTCGTCGAGCACGTGTACGGCCTTGTCCGGCCCCATCGACAGCGCCTTGCGGATCGACTCGGTGGCCCGCTCGGGGCCCATGGTCAGCACGGTGACCTCGCCGCCGTGCGCCTCCTTGATCCGCAACGCCTCTTCGATGGCGTACTCGTCCATCTCGTTGATGACGTTGTTTGCCGACCCCCGGTCGGTGGTGTTGTCGTCACTGCGCAGGTTGCGGTCCGCGCCCGAGTCGGGCACCTGCTTGACGAGTACGACGATGTTCATCGCGCTTCGACGACCCTCCTGTTGGTGTTGCCGGCCTCGCCCGGTTCCGTGGCGCAGCGTCCCGCGATCCTTAACGATCGGTCAACCGTGGCGCGCTGTGGGGTTGCCCACCCGGCTATGTTACCTGCCAGTAGCATTGCTTTCCCGGGCACTCAGAGTGACACAGCTCACCGACGTGGGATCGGTCCGGGTCGGTCGCGCCGCCGTTCAGGAAGCGTGTAACGCATCCCTGATCTTGTCGAGCATCGCCGCCTCGGCGCCGCTCACCCCGTCGGCGGCCCGGGCCACCTCGTCCCCGGCCCGCAGCACCGTGTTCCGGTAGTTCTCCACCTCGCCCGGCACCTTGGCCCGCAGGATCTCCACCGCGCGACGCAGCGCCGGCAACGCCACCGCCTCCACCTCGCCGGGTTTCACCTCGGTCGAGTCGGTCGAGAACCGGGGCAGGCCACCGGTGGTGAGCACCTCGCGGACCAGGCCGGTGCTGTCGGCGATCGCGCTGGAGGCGGCGAAACTTTCCCTGACCATGGAGAGGACGCCGGGATCGGCGTTGGAGACCAGGAAGACCGCGCCGAACGCCGCCCTCTTGAGGGTCATCCTCTCCTCGTCGGTGAGCGGCTCGGACACGGTTAAGGAGTGTAGACGTACGGGGTGGTCGAGGTGACCGCGACAAACCCGAGTCGCTCCAGGATCGGCCGGCTCTCCGCCGAGGCGTCCACCTGCAACAGGGTGAACCCCCGGGCGTCGGCGAGCCGGGCCCGGTAGGTGACCAGCGAACGGTAGATCCCCCGGCTGCGCCACCGGGGCAACGTCGAACCGCCCCAGAGGGTGGCGAAACCGGTGCCGGCGACGTACCGGACCCAGCCGGCGCTGACCACCCGGCCGGACTCGACCTCCTCGGCCACCACCACGGTCAGCGCCTGCGGCCACACCTGCGAGCCGTCCGCGCCCGCCGCGACGTGCGACACGGCCGGGTCCGCCGCCAGCTCCCGCTCCAGGCCGTCGGCCAGCCAGTCGCGCGGCTCGTCCCAGACGATCGACTCCATCTCCGCGATCCGGTCCAGGTCCGCGCGGGCGGTCACCTCACGCAGCCGTACGCCCGGCGGTGGCACCGGCAGCGTCGCCGCCAGCGCCGCGACCGGCCCGATCAGGACGGTCTCCTCCTCCTCGGGCACGAACCCGGCGGCCCGCAACCGCTCCGGCAGGTCGGCCGGCTCGTCGTGGCCGTGCAGCTTCCACTCCACCGGCTCGCCGCGGGCGGCGAAGATGTCGCGCTGCCGGGCGATCAGCTCGTCCAGCGCCGCACCGGTCAGGCCACCGAGGGTGCGGTAACCGAGAAAGCCGCCGTGGTCGAGACCGAGCATCCGCACCAGCGGACCGTCCCGCTCCACCGTCACCCCGGCCGGCAGCGGATCGGGCACCCGGTCCCGGAGCTGGTTGTCGTACGCGGTCCGCAGGGTGGAGACGTCCAGATCAGTCACCCACCCAGGCTACGGGCGGCGTCGACCGGATAATTCGGGTCGTGCGCGAAAGAATCCGGCAGTGGTGGAACCCAGGACGGTTGCAACGGGTGGGCACCCGACCCGACTACCGGTTCTCCCTGGCCAACGAACGGACCTTCCTGGCCTGGCTGCGTACCGGGCTGGCGCTGATCGCCGGCGGCCTCGCCATCGCCCAGTTCCTGCCCCCGCTGCCCATGACCCACCTGCGCGAGGCACTCGCCGTCGCGCTGCTGCTGCTCGGCGGCGCGGTCGCGCTGCACGCCGTCGACCGCTGGGTACGCACCGAGCGGGCCATCCGGCTCGGCACCGAACTGCCACCGTCCCGTTTTCCCGCCCTGCTCGCCCTGGTGGTCGCCCTCGGCGCCCTGCTGCTCGTCGCGACGGTGCTGCTCAGAACCGGCGGAGCCGGATGAACCCGGTGCTGTCCCGGACAGGCGGAGCCGGATGAACCCGGACCGGGACCCGGGCCTGCAGCCGGAGCGGACCCGGCTGGCCCGGCGGCGTACCGGACTGGCGATCGCCGTGGTCGCCGTCCTCTCCGTACGGTTGGCGCTCGCCCCGGGCTCGGTGGCCGCACTCGCGTTCGGTGCGGTGGTGGCGGTCGGGCTGCTGCTCGTCGGCGGCACGGTCATCCGGCGGGCGACCCGGGCCGGCGCCCGTCCGGTCGGTGGCCGGACCATGCCGCTGCTGGCGCTGGTCGCGGTCGGCTACGCCGGACTCGGTGTGCTGCTGGTGCTCGGCGCACTAGGTTGAGTCCATCGCGTGGGTCATCATTGCCCCATGGCCCGCCTGATGATATTCGTCTTCGTCGCGCAGATCATTCTCGCCGCTTGCGCGCTGATCAGTTGCCTGTCGGCGGACAAGAGCGACATCCGCGCCCTGCCCCGATTCGTCTGGGTGCTGATCATCCTCTTCTTCCCGCTGCTCGGCTCCATCGCCTGGTTCTTCGCCGGCCGCCCGGTCGCCACGCCGCCGGGCGGACGCGCCGGGCGGGGACCGGACCGGTACCGGCCGGTCGCCCCGGACGACAATCCCGAGTTCCTCGGCTCTCTCGCCGCCGAACAGGCGAAGAAGGACCGCGAGCTGTTCGAACGCTGGGAGGAGGACCTGCGACGCCGGGAGGGCGAGATCCGGCGGCGTGAGTCCGACCCGCCGATCGAGGAGAAGCGGCCCGAGGCGTAACCAGCCGGCGGTGTCGGCGGGGCAGAATCGCGGTGTGCGGATCGCGCTGCTCGGCCCCCTGGAGGCACACGCCGACTCCGGCGTGCCCCTGGCGCTGAGCGGCACGCGACTGCGTCGGCTGCTGATCCTGCTCGCCCTGGACGCCGGTCGGGTGGTCAGCACCCGGCGACTGATCGACGGGCTCTGGGCCGGTGAGCCGCCGGCCGGCGCGCACAACGCACTCCAGGCCCTGGTCTCCCGGTTGCGGCGGGCGATGCCGGAGGCACCCGTCGAGTCGCACCCGACCGGCTACCGGCTGGCCGTACCGCCGGAGATGGTCGACGCCCACCGGTTCGAACGGCTCGTCGGCGCCGCCCGGGTCCTGCGGCCGACCGAGCCGGCCCGGTCGCTGGCCCTGCTGCACGAGGCACTCGACCTGTGGCGTGGTCCGGCACTGGCCGACGCCACCGACGCCGACTTCGCCCGGGTGCCGGTCGCCCGGCTACAGGAACTCCGGCTGGCCGCGACCGAGGAGCGGATCGAGGTCCAACTCGGCCTCGGCGCGGCCGACGAAGTCGTACCGGAGCTGCGAGCACTGGTCGCCGCCCACCCGGTCCGCGAACGCCTCACCGGACAGCTCATCAGGGCGCTGCGTGCCGCCGGGCGCGAGGCGGAGGCGCTGGTCGCGTACGAACGGTTGCGCGGCACCCTCGCCGACACCCTCGGCACCGACCCCTCGCCGGAACTCGCCGCGTTGCACCTCGCCCTGCTCCTCGACCCCTCGGTCGGATCGACCGGGGGCGGATCGACCGGGGGCGGATCGGCCGGGGGCGGATCGACCGGGGGCGGATCGACCGGGGACGGGCCGCACGCGGGCGGGCTGGAAGGGGGCGGGCCGGCGCGGGACAATCTGCCCGCCGCGCTGACCAGTTTTGTCGGGCGGGAGTGGGCGGTCGAACGGGTCGGCGCGCTGGTCTGCGACTCGCGGCTGACCACGCTGACCGGGCCGGGCGGCGCGGGCAAGACCCGGTTGGCGATCGAGTCGGCCCGGCGGTTGGTGGACCGGCAGCCGGACGGGGTGTGGCTGGTCGAACTCGCCCCGGTCACCGATCCCACGGAACTGGCGCAGAGCGTGCTGACGGTGCTCGGGCTGCGCGAGCACGCGCTCGTGCTCGGGGCCCGCAACCATGCCTCGGCCGAACCACCCGACCCGAGCACGCGCCTGGTCCGGGCCCTGGCCCACCGCCGCGCGCTGCTGGTCCTGGACAACTGCGAGCACCTGGTCGGTGCCGCCGCCACCCTGGTCGACCGGCTGCTGACCGCCTGCCCGGGACTGCGGGTGCTGGCCACCAGCCGGGAACCGCTCGGCATCACCGGCGAGGCGCTCTGGCCGGTCGAACCGCTCGGGCTGCCGCCGCGCGACGCCGACCCGGTGACCGCGCTGACGTACCCGGCGGTGCGGCTGCTGGCCGACCGGGCCGGGGCGGTCCGGCCCGACTTCGCCGTCGACGGTGGCACGGTCGCCGACGTGGTAGGGATCTGCCGGTCCCTGGACGGTCTGCCGCTCGCCATCGAGCTGGCCGCCGCGCGGCTGCGTACGCTCACCGCCGGTCAGTTGGCGGCCCGGCTCGACGACCGGTTCCGGCTGCTCACCGGCGGCAGCCGGACGGCCCTGCCCCGGCACCAGACGCTCCGGGCGGTGGTCGACTGGAGTTGGGAACTGCTCGACCAGCCGGAGCGGGCACTGTTGCGCCGCCTGGCGGTCTTCACCGGCAGCGCCGGCCTGGCCAGCGTGGAACGGGTCTGCGCCGGCCCCGGCCTCGACCCGACCGAGGTCTTCGACCGGCTCTGCGCGCTGGTGGACAGGTCGCTGGTGCTGGTCGTCGGCGACGGCGGCGAGCCGCGTTACCGGATGCTGGAGACGATCCGGGCGTACGGGTTGGACCGGCTCGCCGAGGCGGACGAGACCGGGACGGTCCGGCGGGCGTACGTGACCGAGTTCCTCGACCTCGCCGAGGCGGCGGACGCCCGGCTGCGCGGCCCGGAACAGTCGCCCTGGCTCGGCCGGCTGACCGCCGAGCACGACAACCTGCACGCCGCGCTGCGCTGGGCGATCGGCACCGGCGACGCGCTCACCTCGATCCGGTACGCCGCCGCGCTCGGCTGGTACTGGTGGCTGCGCGGGCACCGGACCGAGGGGGCCGAGCTGGCCGAACAGGCACTCGCCCTGCCCGGGGCCGCCTCGACACCGGCCGGTTTCCGAGCCGTGGCGTACGCGACCGGGGCGCTGAACGTCCTCGCGGCGCGGGCCGACGTGGGGCGGGGCGGTGCCTGGATGGCCCTGGCCGGGCAGCTCGCCGACCGGCACGGGCACGACCACCCGATGCTGCGGTTGGCGACCCCGCTGAGCCTGATCTTCGAGCACGACCCGGAGGCGTCGGCAGCGCTACGAACCCGCTTCGACGACCCGGACCCGTGGGTACGGGCGGTGGCGCACGCCTTCCACGCCGGCACCGAGAGCAGCCTCGGCCAGCCGAACGAAGCCGTACGGGCCGACGCGCTCGCCGCCCTGGCCGCGTTCCGCGAGGCGGGCGACCGCTGGGGTACCACCCTCGCCCTCACCTCGGTGGCGGGGCTGGCCGCCCGGGACGGTGACCACGCCGGCTCGGCCGCCGGGTACCGGGCCGCGCTGGCCGAGATCGAGCCGCTCGGCACCTCCGAGGACAAACCGGAGATCCAGGTCCTGCTCGCGCTCGAACTCTGGCAACTCGGCGAGCGGGAGGCGGCGCTGGCCACCCTCGCCGAGGCGGAACAGATCGCGGTCCGCCTCGGCTCGGCGTCCTGCCAGGCCGCGGTCTCGCACCGGTGGGGGGACCTGCTCCGGGCCGAGGGCCACTGGGCGGCGGCCCGGGCGCGCCTCCAGCGGACCGTCGACCTGGGCGCCGGGGTGCCGGTGCCGCCGCAGTGGCACGCCATCACCGCCACCTCGATGGGCTGCGTCGACGCCGCCGAGGGCGACTTCGCGGCGGCCCGCGCCCAGCACGACCGGGCACTGGGCCTGGCGCTGGGGTCGCGCGACGCACCGATCGTCGCCGTGGCCCTGGTCGGTTTCGCCGACCTGGCACTGCTCACCGAGAACCCCTCGGCGGCGGCCACCCTGCTCGGC
This sequence comes from Micromonospora sp. NPDC050397, assembly GCF_044901685.1. Taxonomy (NCBI): domain Bacteria; kingdom Bacillati; phylum Actinomycetota; class Actinomycetes; order Micromonosporales; family Micromonosporaceae; genus Micromonospora; species Micromonospora sp. NPDC050397. The sequence goes on along the minus strand of NZ_JBJDPS010000002.1, from coordinate 183,502 downwards.
GCGGCGGCCGACGTACGCGGCGGACCGGACCGCACCGTGCTGGACGAGCAGCGCGTCGGCCGGGCCGCGCGCGACGCACTGGGCGAGGTCGACTTCGCCGAGGCGTACGCGCGCGGCGCCGGCACGAAGCTCGCGAGCACCCCCGAACTGGTCCGCCGCCTGCTCGACGGGCTGACCGGCTGACCTCCCGACCGGCTGAGCGCCGACCGGCTGGGCGGCGGCGGTCGCTCAGGTTCGCCGTTTGAAGGCCCGCAGCGACAGCGGCGCGAATACCGCGGTGAGCACAAGCCCCCAGAGCACCGACTGCCAGACCGGTCCCGCCACCGGCCCACCCACCAACAGGCCCCGGACGGCGTCGGCGAGCACGGTGACCGGGTTGACCTCGACCCACGCCTGGAGCCAGCCGGGCATGGTGTCGGTCGGCACAAAGGCGTTGCTGGTGAACGAGAGCGGGAAGATCACGACGAAGCCGAAGATCTGCACCTTCTCCGGCTCCCTGGCCAGCACCCCGACCAGCACCGAGATCCAGGACGCGGCCAGGGAGAAGAAGAGCAGCAGCAGGAACGCGCCGAGCAGCCCGAGCGCCCCGTTGCCGAGCCGGAACCCGAGCACCAGCCCGACCCCGACCAGCAGCGCCATCGACCAGACCTGCTTGACCGTGTCGGCCAGGATGCGACCGGCCAGCGGGGCCCAGCGGGCGATCGGCAGCGCCCGCAACCGGTCGAAGACCCCCTTGGTCAGGTCGACGTTGAGCCCGAAACCGGTGCTCATGGTGGCGAAGAGCGCGTTCTGTACGACGATCCCGGCGAGCGCGAACCGCAGGTACTCGCCCGGGGAGCCGGAGATCGCCCCGCCGAAGACGTACGTGAAGAGCAGCACGAACATCAACGGCTGGACGCTCAGGTCGAGCAGTTCCAGCGGGTTGTGGCGGATCTGCACCAGGCTGCGCCAGGCCAGGGTGAGGGTGTGCCGCAGGCCGGCGACCGGGCCGACCCGGCGGGTCGGTGCCAGGACCGGGCCGGGGCGGGTGGTGGCGACGGCGGTCACGACAGACTCCCCTGGTTGTTCGCCGACTCGGGCCGGTGACCGGTCAGGGCGAGGAAGACCTCGTCCAGGCTGGAACCGCGCAGGGCCAGTTCGCCGACGTCGACGCCGGCCTCGTCGAGGCGCCGCACCACGGCCGGCAGGAGCGCCCGGTCGCGTACCGGGACGGTGGCGCCGCCCTGCGCCAGGTCGGGTTCGACCCCGGCGGTCTCCCGCAGCAGCGAGCTGAGCAGCGGCAGGTGCGCCGGGTCGGCCGGCCGGACGGCCAGGACCTGTCCGCTGGTACGTGCCTTCAGCACGTCCGGGCTGCCGGTCGCGACCACCGTCCCGTGGTCGACCACGGCGATCTCGTCGGCGAGATGGTCCGCCTCCTCCAGGTACTGGGTGGTCAGCAAGACCGTCACCCCCTCCTCCGCGACCAGGCTTCGGACGATCTCCCACAGCTCGGTCCGGCTGCGCGGGTCGAGCCCGGTGGTGGGCTCGTCGAGGAAGAGCACCTGCGGACGCCCGACCAGGCTCGCGGCCAGGTCCAACCGGCGGCGCATCCCACCGGAGTAGGTCCTGGCGGGCCGGTCAGCGGCGTCGGAGAGGTGAAAGTCGGCGAGCAGTTCCCCGGCCCTGGCCCGCGCGGTGGCCCGGCGCAGGCCGAGCAGCCGGCCGATCAGCAGCAGGTTCTCCGCCCCGGTCAGGGTCTCGTCGACCGAGGCGTACTGACCGGTCAGGCCGATGAGCTGACGAACCTGGTGGGCCTGGCGGAACACGTCGTAGCCCCCGACGCTGGCCCGACCCTCGTCCGGCTGGAGCAGGGTGGCGAGCACCCGTACCGCGGTGGTCTTGCCCGCCCCGTTCGGCCCGAGCAGGCCGAACACGGTGCCGGTCTGGACCACGAGGTCCACCCCGGCCAGGGCGGTTGTCGCCCCGAAGCGTTTCACCAGGCCGTCGGCCTGGATCGCATAACTCATCACGATCTCCCTCATCCGATCTCGAGCCGAGCCTGCCGGCGGCCACTGATCCGGGCCTGACATCCGCCGGCTCACGCTGACCGGGCGCTGACACGCCGAGGGCTGCCCGGAATACGCCTGCCCGTACCATGACGCCTGGTCCGCGTCCGGCACCGGCCGTACGGGGGTCCTGTTGCCCGCACGACGCGCTGGAGAGACGGCGGAGATGGACGACGAGGCACCGGTCGAGACCCGTACCGCCAGCGCACCGGCTGGCCCACCCCCGGCCGATCCACGCCCACGCCGGCTGCCCGTGCTGGGGCTGGTCACGTACGCCGCCGCGCAGCTCGTGCTGCTCTTCTGGTGGGTGGCGTACTACCCGGGCCTGTTCAGTCCCGACTCGCTCAACTACATGTGGCAGTCGACGACGGGCAACTGGAACACCCACCACCCGGTCACGTACACGGCTTTGGTCTGGCTGTCGCTCCAGTTGACCAACGGGGTCGGGGCGCTCACCCTGTTGCAGACGGTCGCGCTGGCCGCCGGGCTGACGTACGCGGTGACCGGTCTGCGGCGGCTCGGCGGACCCGCCTGGCTCTGGACGGCCTCGGCCGTCGTGCTGGTCGCCCTTCCCCCGATCGGCTCGTTCACGCTGGCGGTGTGGAAGGACGTTCCCTTTGTCATCTGCCACGTCTTCCTGCTCGGCACGGTGGCCCGCCTGGTCGCCCGACGCCGCGAGGGCCGCACGCCGACGTTCTCCCGTGGCCTCTGGCTCGCCCTGCTGGCCGAACTGACCCTGCTCTGCCTGTTCCGGCAGAACGGGTTCATCGTGACGGCGGTGCTGATCGCCGTCTGTGTGCTGCTGCTGCGCGGTGTCGCGGTACGGATGATCGTCGCGGGAGCCACCGCGATCGCGATCGCCCTGCTGACCAACTGGCTCCTGCTCCCCGCGCTCGGGGTGAAGGACTCGGGTTCCCTGGTCGCGCTGGAGACCCTCTTCGGTGACATAGCGGTCGGTTACGCCGACGACCCGGCGAGTTTCTCGGCGACGGAGACGGCCGTGATGGCCCAGGTCGCGCCGCTGACCCACTGGCGCGACTCGGCGGACTGCTACTCGGTCGACCCGACCGTCTGGGACCCCATCTTCGTCCGTCCGAACGCCGCCGAGCACAAGTCGGAGCTGGTGTCGATCTGGGTACGGCTGTTGCAGCGGTCGCCCGGCACGGTGCTCCAGGCCCGGTTCTGCCGCAGCTCGATCGCCTGGCAACCAGCGTCGACCGGAAACGTCGCCCGCAACCCGAACCCGTGGTCGGTGCGCACCTACGTCCAGCGGGACCCGCTGTTCCAGGCCAGCCCGGCCCGGCACGCCGCGTACTCGGACCCGCTGAGCCGTCGGGCCGGCGACCTCGCGGTCAAGTTGAGCGGTTACACGGTCACCCCGGAGTGGCTCTGGTGGCGCGGGGCAAGCTGGGCGTACGTCGCGTACCTGGTGGTCGGCCTGGTGGCCTGGCGCCGTCGGGACCGTACGGTGCTCGCCCTGGCCGGGCTCTCCGCCGGCAACCAGCTCTCCGTCCTGGCGATCAACAACATGCAGGGCGCCCGGTACATGTTCGTGCCGTACGTCCTCGGCGTCATCCTGCTGCCGCTGCTCGCCACCGCCCGCCGCCCGGCCGAGGTCGTGGCGACTCCGGCCGAGGTCGTGGCGAGGGACGAGCCGGAGTCGACGCCGGCCGTGGCGCCGGAGGCCGCGCCCGGGGCGGACACTCCGGCGCGGGCCGGATCAGGCCAGGTTGGATGAGCGCGGGTACGCGTCCGCCGGGTCGGTCAGCACGTTGACCAGGTAGGGCACCCCGGAGTCGAACGCCCGCTTCAGCGCGGGACGCAGGTCGCCGGCCTTGGCCACGGTCTCGCCCGCTCCGCCGAGCGCGGTCACCACGTCGTCGTAACGCAGTTCGGGTTGCAGGTCGGCGGCGACGTCGTAGCCGTACATGGCGTTCATCGGGTGCTTCTCCAGCCCCCAGATGCCGTTGTTGCCGACCACGATCACCACCGGCAGTTTCTGCCGGGCCAGCGACTCGACGTCCATCAGCGAGAATCCGGCCGCCCCGTCGCCCATCAGCACGCAGATCTGGCGGTCCGGGTGGGTCACCCTGGCCCCCATCGCGTAACCCATGCCGGTGCCCAGGCAGCCGTACGGACCGGGGTCGAGCCAGGTGCCGGGGATCGACGGCTCCAGGTAGCGGCCCGCGTACGAGACAAAGTCGCCGCCGTCGCCGATGGTGACCGCGTCGGGGTCGAGCACCTTGCGCAGTTCGCCGTAGACCCGGGCCGGTCGGATCGGGTCGGACTCGGCCGCCATCTCGTCCGCGTCACGCTTGCGCGCGGCGCTCTCGACCGAGCGCAGGTCGGCGATCCAGGAGCTGTGGTCCTCCCGGTCGCCCTGGTGGTCGGCGAGCATGCCGAGGATCAGCCCGAGGTCGCCGGTGGGGGTGGCGGCCGGCTGGACGTGGGTGGCCCGCTGGCTGGGCGCGTCCACGATGTGCACCACCTGCGCGTCGCCGAAGTCGCCGAAGCCGAGCCGGAAGTCGAGCGGGGTGCCGATCACCACCACCAGGTCGGCGCCGTTGAGCGCGGTCCGGCGGGCCTTGGCGAAGGCAAGCGGGTGCTCGGGCGGGAGCGAGCCGCGACCCATGCCGTTGGTGAAGACCGGGACCTGGAGTGCCTCGGCGGCCTCGCGCAGCGCGGCGGTGGCGTCACCGGCGTAGACGTCGGAACCGGCGATGATCACCGGCCGCTGGGCGCTGGCCAGCAGCCGGGCGGCCTTGTTCACCTCGTCGGGGTCCGGTTCGAGCGGGTTGATCCGCCCGGCCTCCGGTGCGGTCGCCTCGGCGGAGGAGAAGACCACCTCCAGCGGCAGGTCGAGGAAGACCGGCCCACGGTGCGGGCTGAGCGCGGCGGTCAGCGCGGTGCCGATCGCCTCGGGGATCTCGTCGGTGCTGGTCACCGTCGCGGCGTGCTTGGTGACCGGCGTGACCAGGGGGAGGTGGTCGATCTCCTGGAGGCTGCCCGAGCCCCAGCGGAACGCGGGCGCCCGGCCCCCGATCACCATCACCGGCGAGCCGTTGAAGTGGGCGCTGGTCAGCCCGGAGATACCGTTGGTGACACCCGGTCCGGCGGTGAGCACGGCCAGCCCGGGTCGCCGCCGCAGCTTGGCCACCGCCTCGGCGGCGAAGACCGCGGACTGCTCGTGCCGTACGTCGACGATGCGCATCGGCGGACGGCCCGCCGCGTCGGTCTCGGTGCGGTGAGCGGCGTCGTAGAGCGGGAAGACGTGGCCGCCGGAGAGGGTGAACATCTCGGTGATGCCGTACGCCCGCAGCGCCGCCAGCGCCAAGTCGCCGCCGTGACCTTCTATCCGCTCCGTCATCGCCGCTCCCTCGTCGTCGTGGTGGGTGCACAGGCTATCGGCCGATCCGGAAAAGATGAAAGAGACTCGCCTATGTCCGGTACGGTCCGCCACGCCCCGCTGAGCCCGACCACCACCCGCTCCGCCGCCCCGACCCTCGGGTCAGCGGCCGGTGAAATCGGGCTTCCGCTTGGCGACGAAGGCGGCCATGCCCTCGCGTCGGTCCTCGGTCGCGAAGAGCGCCGCGAAGAGCTGACTCTCCCAGGCCAACCCCGAGGCCAGGTCCATTTCCAGGCCGCCGTCGACCGCCAGCTTCGCCGCCCGCAGCGCCTGGGCCGGGCCGGAGAGGTACGGCCGGACCATGGCCACCGCCTCCGCGTACACCTGGTCGGCCGGCACCACCCGGTCGACCAGCCCGATCCGCAGTGCCTCCGCCGCGTCGACCATCCGCCCGGACATGATCAGATCCTTGGCCCGCGCCGGTCCGACGAGCCGGGCCAGCCGCTGGGTGCCGCCCGCGCCCGGGATGATGCCGAGCTTGATCTCCGGCTGACCGAGCTTCGCGTCCTCCGCCGCGATCCGCCAGTCACAGGCGAGCGCCAGTTCGCAGCCGCCGCCGAGGGCGTAGCCGGTGATCGCCGCGACCACCGGCTTGGGGACCCGGGCGAGGGCACCGAGCGCGCTGGAGAGCTCGACCGCGCGCGCCGCCATGTCCACGTACGACATGTCGGCCATCTCCTTGATGTCCGCGCCAGCCGCGAAGACCTTCTCGCCGCCGTAGACTATGACCGCGCGGACGTCGTGGTCCGTGGCAGCCGCCGTCGCCGCGGCCCGCAGCTCCTCCTGGACCTGGGTGTTCAGGGCGTTCATCGGCGGGCGTTCCAGCCGGATCGTGCCGATACCGTCGCTGATCTCCAGCCGGACGAAGTCGCCCACACTCCACCTCCACATCGAAGTCCGCGTACCCACACTACGATGCCGCTCGTTGGGTATGTTGTCTGGTGTCCCCGTGACCAGGACGTGAAGAAATGATCACCTATTACGACGACCGGTCCGTACGGGTCACCTCCGAGGCGATCCGGGTTGCCGGGCGGGCGTACCCGTTGGGGGAACTGGCCGAGATCTGGCACCAGCGGGGCGATCGGTCCTGGCGGGTGCTCGCCAACCGGGGCGCACTCGGGATCGGTCTGGTCGGACCGGTGGTCGCCGCCCTGATCGGCATCGCGCTGGCAATCCGCTTCCACTCCTCGATCACGGTCACCCTGGCGATCGTCGGCGCCTCGTGCCTGGTCGGTTTTGCCGTCGGCCCGGTCGCCGACCTGCTCCTCGAACACCTGGACCGGTCGTACACCAGGGGCTCGCACCGGCTGGAAATCTGGGTACGCTGGCACGACGAGCCGGTCCGACTGCTCCAGACCACCGACGCGCTCCGGTTCGGCCAGATCTACCGGGCACTGCAACGCGCGGTGGAGCAACGCCAGCGCACGCCACGCCTGCGCTGACCAGCCCCTGACCAGCCAGATCAGGCGCAGATCGGGCGCCGACCAGGCTCAGATCAGGTCGGGGTAGATCCAACGGACCAGCAGGTCGACCAGCCACGGATAGGCGCTCAGCGCCACCGCCAGGGTGGCCAGCCACAACTCGCGCGCCACCGGCCCACGTCCCCGCGCCACCACCGTCAGCAGCCACGCCACGAGCAGTCCGGCGGCCAGGGCGGCCGGCCAGAGCACCAGTCCGAGCACGGCCAGCCCGATCGCGGACCGGGTCAGCAGCACCGGCACCGGGGCTGGCCCGGCCACCACCGCGGGCACCTCCGGCGAGCCGGTCAGCTCCCAGAACGCCACCCGGGCCTCGGCAAGCTCGGCCGCCACCCGCTGCCTCCTCGTCAACCTCCGGATCGTCCAACCCGGTGCCGGCCAGCCGACCGGCGCCCCGACCCCGTACGGGGACGGCGGGACCGGTAGCTCGGGTGGCAGGTCGACCAGGCGCAACTGAGACCGTTGGACCCGACGCGCGACGCCGGCCGTCGACCGACCGTGTGCCCGACCGACCGCCCTCGCCGCCCGGCCACGACCGCCCAGGGTGGCAAACGTGGCGGCCTCGGCTCCCGTCGCCAGGGCGGCACCACCCGCACCGAGCCGATCGGCGAGCGCGGCCGCGTCAGCGCGCCGGAACCGGACCAACCAGTGGATCGAGGCGGCGGCGGGAATGCCGATCACCAGCAGGTAGCCGGTGAAACCCGAGAATCCCGGCAGGCCGTCGAGCGCCTCGGTGACCGTGACAGCCACCGGCGAGTTCACCGCGGCATGCGTCAACCAGGCCAGCGCCGAGGCGCCGACCAGCACCGCCACCCGCCGCGTCCGGGTCCGGTCGGTGCGCACCACGAAGTACGCGACCCCGGCGCCCGCCACCGCGGTGAAGAGCGGATGACCCACCGCGCCGGGAAGGGCGAACCGGAGCGCGAGCATCCGTAACGCCGCGCCGACGTGGTCGGGCAACGTCTCGTCGGCGGCGATGACGGCGTAACCGAGGTCCTCGACGGCGGCGAAGCCGACACCGATCACCGCACCGTAGACCGCCCCGGCGAAGACCGTACGCAGATGGGGGCGGGCGGCCAGGAACAGGAACACCACCCCGGCGACCTTGGCCAGTTCCTCGGCCGGCGGGGCGACCACCGCCGCACCCCAGACACTGGCGAAGTCCGGCGTGAAGAGCCGTCCGAGCAGGTTGTCGATCGTGTAGCCGGCACCACCGCCGACGCCGACCGAGACCGTGGCACCCCAGAGCAATGCCAGCGCCACCAGCCACCAGGGTCGGTGGCCGAGCCGGTCGAGCCACCGGATCAGCACCAACCACCCGATCGCGTACGCGGCCACGAGCGGGAGGCTCACCAGCGCCGACCGGGGCGCGGTCAGGCCGACGAACACTCCGGCCAGCAGCAGGAGCGCGCCGGTGCTGCCGGTGACCGCGAGCAGCAGCCAGAAGCTCGGCGTACGGACCGCCGACCACGGGCGGCTCACGAGGCGTCCGGTTCGACCGCGATGCTGGTCACCGCCGCCCAGACCGGTTCCGGCAGCTCGGCGCAGCTCTCCGCCGGAGTCGCCAGCACCACCACGCCGACCAGGTGCCCGGTGAAGACCGCGTAGCAGCCGGGCCGGACGTCGTCCGCGACACCGCGCAGCGAACCGCGCTCGCCGGAGAGCCCCGAGGTGGTGCGGACCCGCTCCGGCGCGCCCGCCGGCAGCAGCCCGTCGTTCCGGTCGAGCTTGTGCCGGGCGTGCGCGACGTACGGCTCGACCGGGCCGGTCACCTGCTGGGCGGTGACCCGGAGGCGTACCGTGTCGGCCTGGAACGTGACGGCCCCGCTGCCCGGTCGCGAGTCACCGAGGTCCAGTCGCGCCCCGGTCGGTGGCACGATCGTGGCGCCGAACCCGATGTCCAGCCGATCGGCCGGCAGTGGCGGGCCCTCCTGCGGCAGCGGCAGGGCGACCAGCGCGGGCACCCCGACCAACGCACCCAGACCGGCGAGCAGCAGCAGCGCGGCACCGGCGTTTTTCCAGCCCGTCAGGCCCACGGCACCCCTCGTCGTACGTCCGCTGCCGGTCGCGGTCCGGGCATCGGACGTACGCGCGCGGCGTGATCCGCCCACGTTACCGATCGCCGTCAATCCCGATCCGCGGCCGAAACCGACTCGATCGACCATCTTCTCTGCCATGGTCGCCGTCGCCCCGCCCGGAACTGCGGCTGGCCCTGTTGACAGGCAGGTTTTGCTTGAGTGGTGACGGTCTATTACCAGGACGACACCGTACGGGTCACGTCCGAGTCGGTGTACGCGGGCGGCCACCGGGTCCCGGTCGCCGAGCTGACGTACGTCTGGCACACCCGCGGCCGTGGCTCGCTGCGCTCCCGCTCCCGGCTCCTCGGACGCGGTGCGCTGATCTTCCTGCTCTCGGTCCCGCCGCTGGTGGCGATGGTCTGTGTGCTCTCCCTGGTGTACGCGGCCCAGGATCGCGGCAACTGGCCGCTCGCCGCGACCATCCTCGGGGTCTGCGTGGTGGTCGCGCTGGCGCTGACCCCGTTCCTGGAGCTTCCGCTGGGCTGGTTGGACCGTTCCTACGACCGGGGCTCCGGCGTGTACGAGCTGTGGGTACAACGCCAGGGCCAGGAACTGATGCTGTTGCAGATCGCCGACGCGATGCGGTTCGGCCAGATCTACCGTGCCGTGCAGCGCGCGGTGGAGCAGCACGGCGGCGACGCTCGCTGAACCGTCGCGCGGTGGCCGATCACCCGTCGGGCGGCTTTGGCCGGCGCGACGCACAATTGCGGCATGCCGCTCCCCCTCCCCGGCCCCGCCGCCCTCGTCGCACTCACCAGGACCGCCGTCGGCCAGACCGCCGGCGCCGTGACCACGCTCGCGGGCGTGCCGGCCCGCGCCTTCGACCTGGTTGACGCCGCCGAGACCCTGGTACGCCGAATCTCCACGGTGCTGGACCGGGTCGAGAACGCCCTCGACCGGGTCGAGTCCACACTGGACCGCACGGACCAGGCCGTCACCCGGGCGGAGCAGACCATCGACGAGGTCCGCTCGGTCACCGCCCGCACGGCCGCCCCGATCGAGGAGGTCACCCGGATCACGACCGCCGCCGGACTGCTGGTCGCCGAGGCGAAGTCGGTGACGGACCGGGCAGCCGCCACCGTGTCCCGGGCCGAGGGGACCATGACCACCGTCGACGAGTTGCTCGCCGCGTACGCGGGCACGCTGCGCAAGGGCGCGCCGATGGCGAGCCGGTTCGTCGACCAGCTCACCCCCGAGGAGGTGGACGCGGCGATCCGGCTGGTCGACGAGTTGCCCCGGCTTACCGGACACCTCACCTCCGACGTACTGCCGATCCTGGCGACCCTGGACCGGGTCGGACCGGACATCCACGACCTGCTCAACGTCACCCGCGACCTGAAGCTCGCCATCGCCGGCATCCCGGGGCTGGCGATGCTGCGCCGACGGGGCGAGGGTCGTACGTCCGACGAATGATGCCGTCCGGAAGCTGTTGCCGGCCGACGAGTGACGCCGGCCGCTGGCGCGGGTTCGGTCAGCGGACGTAGTCGCCGAGCGGGGCGGGCGTCAGGCCGGCTGCGTGGATGGCGTCGAGCGCGGCGATGAAGTCGTCCACGAACCGCTCACGGAAGTGCATCAAGATGATGTCGCCGGGGTGGATCCGGTGCTCACCCTGGTAGCGGACCTTGCCCTTGTCCACCGACTCGGTCCAGAAGAACGCCGCCTTCATCCCGCAGTCCCGGCTCGCCCGAAGCGTGGTGGCGTCCTTCTCGCCGAACGGGGGCCGGAACAGGACGGGACGGCGTCCGTACAGTCTGCCGAGTTCGTCGGCGGACCCGCAGATCTCGCGACGCTGGGCCTGGTACGACCGACCGCGCAGCAACGGGTGGCTGATGGTGTGCGCCTCGATCGCCACGTTCGGCGCGGCGAGTTGAAGCTGACGGAAGTAGTCGGGGTCGTCCCGGATCGCGTTGACGGTGAGGAAGAGCGTCACCGGCACCCGGGCGTCGGCGAGCAGTTGACGCGCCTCGGGTCGCTTGACCCAGCCGTCGTCAATGGTGATGAACGCCACCGGCTGGGTGGTCGGGATGCGGCTGTACCAGCCCGCCGCCGGACCACCCGGTACGCTCACCGGCTCCGCTGCCGGCGGCGCCGGAAAACGCGGCACCCGGGCCGCGTACGGTCCGCTCGGGGTGCGTTCGGCGGTTGGGTGCGGGTCGAGGGCGGGCGCCGGTGCCGGCGCGGCGACCCGGGCCAGTCGGGCGACCGCCCGGCCACCGCCGAGGATCGGCCCGGAGAGGGTGAGCAGCAACGCCACCACCAGCGCGACCGGTACGGCCACCCGCCACGCCCTCGGCCTCGGCAAACGCGCCAGCCACGTCGATTTCCACTGTGGAACACTCCGGCTCGACGCGCCGTTGCGTCCGCCTTCTTCGCTCACGTCGGGTGAGCGTAGACCACCCCGGCCGACCAACGGCCCAGCGGCCCGATGTCCCTGTCCGGTGGTCCCGAAGCCCGATGTCCCCGTCCGGTGGTCCGGCGTCTGGTCCGTCGTCCGTCGCTGGCCGACCCGCGACGCTAGGCCACGGCGGCACCGGGGCGGCGGAGGTCGTCGATCTCGACCACCTCCCGCCCGAGCGGCCAGAACGCCGCCGGCACGAGCTTGAAGTTGGCGATCCCGAACGGGATGCCGATGATCGTCACACAGAGCGCAACCCCGGTGACCACGTGCATCAGCGCCAGCCACCAGCCGGCGAAAACCACCCAGAGTACGTTCGCCAGTCCGGACCCGATCCCGGCGCCCGGCTTCGGCACGAGGGTGCGGCCGAACGGCCAGAGCGAGTAGTAGGCCAACCGGAGCGACGCTACCCCGAACGGAATCGTGACGATGAGGACGAAGCAGATCAGCGCCGCGATGCCGTACCCGATCGCGAGCACGATGCCGCTGCCGAAGATCAGCCAGAGCAGATTGAGGATGAACCGCACCATGTCCCCATAGTGCCCACCGCGTACAAGCGGTGTGGTCAGTTCCCGGCAGCGGTGGCGTAGAGGGCGTCGATCTCGTCCCGACGGGGCAGGGACGCGGAGGCACCGACGTGCCGGGCGCAGGCCGCCCCGGCGGCACACGCCCAGCGCACGGCGTCGACCAGTTCACGCCCCTCGCCCCAGGCCACCGCGAGCGCGCCGGTGAACGCGTCACCGGCCCCGGTCGAGTCGACCGCCTCGATCGGGAAGGCCGGGATCTGCGCGGTGGTGCCGTCCCGGTCGCCGTACCAGGCGCCTCCCGCGCCGAGGGTCAGAACCGCCCGGGGTACGGAGTCCAGCAGCGCCCCCGGATCCTCCCGCCCGACCCCGCTGACCGCCCGCGCCTCCCCCTCGTTGACCACGAGCAGGTCGACCAGTTCGAGCAGTTCGGCCGGCAGCTCGCGGGCCGGGGCGGCGTTCAACACCACCCGGGTTCCGGCGGCCCGTGCGGCACGGGCCGCTTCGAGCACCGTTTCGAGCGGGATCTCCAGTTGTGTCACCAGCACGTCCGCCCGGCGTACGGCGGAGAGCTCGGGCTCGGTCAGCCCGGTGAACGCGGCGTTCGCGCCCGGCGCGACCACGACCGTGTTCTCCCCGACCGCGTCGACCGTGACGACGGCGACACCGGAGGCGCCGTACACCACCCGCAGTTGCCCGGTGTCGACGCCGGATGCGGAAATCCGGGCCTTGAGCGTCACACCGAACGAGTCCGAGCCGATCGCGCCCAGGAACACCCCGGATGCCCCGGCCCTGGTGGCGGCGATCGCCTGGTTGGCACCCTTGCCACCGGGCACCATCACAAAATCGGTGCCGAGCACCGTCTGACCGGCCGCCGGCAGCACCGGCGTCATCGCGACCAGATCCATGTTGGCGCTGCCCACGACAACGACCCGGGGTCGACTCATCGGCACCTCCTCCTGGTCGAACCTGGTCCCCTGCTGGTCGAGCCGCTGGTCGAGCCGCCGGTCCGACACGAACCATGATTCTAGAGGCGGCGGTCGGAGCCGTTTTCTGGCAGGCTGCCGAGGATGGGAGACAGGTCAATCGGGGTCATGTACCGCTGCGACAGCCCGCCGGAGCAGCTTCCGGCGTACGCCCGACTGGTGGAGCGGCTCGGCTACGACGAGTTGTGGGTGGTCGAGGACTGCTTCTTCACGGGTGCGGTCTCGGCTGCCGCGATCGCCGCCTCGGTCACCGAGACGCTGAAGATCGGGATCGGCATCCTGCCGGCCGCGTTCCGCAACCCGGCCCTGGCCGCGATGGAGCTGACCAACCTGGAACGTGTCTTCCCCGGCCGGATCCTGCCGGGCTTCGGGCACGGCATGCCCGACTGGGTGCGCCAGGTCGGCGCCCACCACCCGTCACCGCTGGCGGTGCTCGGCGAGACGGTCAGCGCGGTACGCGCCCTGCTGGCTGGCGAGACCGTCACGGTCGACGGTCAGTACGCGAAGCTCGACGGGGTGAAACTGGAGTTCCCGCCGGCCGAGCCGCCCGTGATCTCGACCGGCGTACGCGGCGCGAAGTCGCTGCGGCTCTCCGGACGGGTGGCCGACGGCACCATCCTGGCCGAGTGCGCGAGCCCGGCGTACCTGCGCTGGGCCCGGGAGCAGATCGACGCCGGCCGGGCCGACGCCGGGCGTACCGACCCGCACCGGCTCACCGTCTACGCGTTCCTCGACTTCGACGAGGGGCGGCAGGACGCCCGTCGCGCCGTCGCCGGCCGGCTCGTCGGCGGGCCGCCGCTCTCCCCCGCCGACGACGACCTGGCCGACGAGATCGCCGCCCTGGTCTCCGCCCACCCCGAGGTGGACAAGCTCGCCGAGGCGCTACCGGAGCACTACCTCGACCGCTTCGCGGTATCCGGTACGCCCGAACAGTGTGCCGCCTCGGCGACCGCGCTCGCCGAGGCCGGCGCCGACTCCGTGGTCTTTGTTCCCCCGAACGACCCCCAACTGGCCGTCACCCAGATCACCCTGGCCGCCACCGACCTCCTCCCCCGCCTACGGGGATAACACCACCCACCCGTCCGAGCCCGAGCCACCCCCACCCGAGGGGTTGGGGTGGTTAGGGGAGGTCGGTGATCAGGAAATTGGGCAGGGCCAGGTCGGCGGCCGAGGTGAGAGGGAAGGTGCCGCCCAGCGTTTCCGGTGTCCAGCCGGCGATCAGGGCGTACCGGATCATCGCCGTCACGTCCTCGGCGACCGGATAGGGGTACGCCTCGGAGTCGGACCGTGGCGTCGACCCGGGTCGCGTCACGAGGTCGGCCTGTAGTGCGCGGCCGTTCTTGCCAGCGCCCCCAGACCCGAACCCGGATGTAGCGCAGGCTCCGTCCGCCGGGGCGGTGAGCAGACCCGATGTCGGCCTTCCAGGTGAACTCTCGCCCGTCGACGTGCAGCTTGCGCAGCCGTGATCTCACCCGTCAATGCTCGCAGTCCGGTCGAGGGACCGAGCCCGGACCGGGCGCTAGCAGCAGGGGCTAGCCGCGCTCGAACGAGGTGGACCGGACACCAGCCAGGAAGGCGGTCCACCCGGCGCCCGAGTAGACGAGAACATGACCGGAGGGGTGATGACTGTGCCGTACGGCCACCCGCCCACTGCCATCCAGGATCGGCCCCGCCTCGACACAGTTGCCACTGCCGTTGCCACTCCGGCTACTGATGTGCCAGGCCACGGCCGGCAGCTTGACCGCGGTCAGCCAGGGTCCTGCCACCATTTCGCTCACTCCAAGCGTCGTTCCAGCTCCGACAGGAACGCGAGTGCGGCTTGCTCTCGCAGTGCCACGTTGCGCAGCCGATCGTACGCCCGAACGAGGCGCTCGGCCTTATCGCCTTCCACCACCAAAGTTCCAGCGGCGGTGGCTACGCACGCGGCCGAGGGGTAGGGCTGAGCCATCCGGAAGACATCGAAGGGTCCGTCCGGGCTCGCGTGAGCACCCGCCGCAGCCGGCAACACCATGATCTCTACGTGCTGGTGCCCCGCCAGCTCACGCAGGCGACTGAGCTGCGCCCGCATCACCTCCGGTCCGCCGACCGCGCGATGCAGGGCACCTTCATCGAGGATCGCCGAGAATTTGAGACCGGCACCGACATCCAGGCGACGCTGTCGCTCGATCCGCAGCTCGACGAAGCGAGCAACCTGCGCCGTCGACGCCTCGATGTCGGCAGCGCTGATCAGCGCGTGCGCGTACTCCCGTGTCTGCAAGAGCCCAGGGATAACACCCATCTGGAACGAGTAGATCGCTGTAGCGCGGCTTTCCAGCCATACCCAGTCGATCAGCGAGCCCACAACGTCCGCGCTGAAGCCATCCCACCAGCCCTTCTGCCAGGCATCTTTGGCCATCGTGGTCAGGTCGGTTCGACGCCTCGGGTCGTCCACACCACAAATGTCGAGGTACGCGAGAACCTCCGGCACCCGAGCCGCCACGACACCCGACTCCAAGCGACTGACAGTGGACGCATTACGAGTGATGTAGTCACCAACATCCTTGAGCGTGAGCCCTGCCGTCTCCCGCATCTCACGGAGTTGCTGACCGAGCCACTGCGCTCGCAACGTCGATGCCTGTTCCCTCGCCATCGCCCCTCCACCTCTGATCCCGACCGCAAGAACAGCATGTTCCAGAATCGGGCACAGCGCAAGCTTGCGAATCCTTGAATATCTGTGCATGCTGACGGTAAGCAACGGTCACGTTGAGTGATCAACTCGAAGTAAGAGAACGGGCCGGGGTGGGTGTCGGTTTGGCGGCCACTCCCATCCCCGGCCCGCGACGAGTCGAAGGGAAGCAATCAATGGACCGCGTCCCGGGGAACGACTCCCCTTGTGTCTACCACCCACGCTCCGACGAACACAGCCCCACCTCGCCGTGGCGTTCCGTAGCAGGTGGACGCCCCTGTCCTCGTCCCGTCGACCCGGTGGTGCGCTGACCCGACAGCGCACCACCGGCTGAGCCGGGTCGGGCGTACGGCAGCAGTCGTACGGCAATGCGGCGTCCGGACACGGCAACCTGCTGCCGTGCCGGTGGTGCCGTACGCCCGACCCCGCCCAACGGGAGGGGCAGCCGATGACCGTCTACCGATCGAACAGTCAACTCTGGCGGGACGACGCGGATGCCGACGCGGCCCGCGACATCCTCGCCGCTCACGTACCCGTCGAGGAGACCGGGCTCTGCGCGGTCTGCCTGGTCACGGGGCCGTGCCCACCGGCCAACGCAGCCGCGAACCGGCTTGTCGAGCTTGGCCGACCGTTGGTGCCACCGCACGTTCCCAGGCGCAAACGTCGACCCTGGACCGACTGGCTCAGCCCGCACCGTCGCGCAGCGCCGCACCCGGCGCCGCTGCTCACCTTCGGCTGGCAACTCCGGCTCGACCCGCTCGCCGTCGATCGACGCGTGTCGGGAGCGACTTCGTGAGGAACAGTCGGCTACCGGCCGTACGGGTCGGCGACATCATTGAAGTGGACCAGGGGCACTACTGCTACGGCCTGGGCAAGCTCCTGCTCGAAGTGATCGAGATCGGGCACCGCGAACGTCACACCGACGGCCTCTGGCTCAATCTTCGCGGCACCGAGTTACGTCCCGCCGACCGGGCCCGGCTGCGCCAACGTCGCGTACTCGTCCGGCTCGACGCGGTCCGGATCCGACCGGGCTCCCTGCTGCGTCGACACCGATCCCCGACAGCCGGCCGCAACCGCTCGCCCATCGGAGCGCTGGAGCTGCCGCCGATCATCCACATCCCGACGCCACCCGAGTGGACCTGCGCGAACTGTGGCGAGGACTGGCCGTGCCCGACCCGTCGGGCCGCGATGCTCAAGAGGTACGCCGACGACCGGCGCCTGCTCTACTTCTATCTCGCCGACTGTCTCAGCGAGGCGTGCCACGATCTCGCCCACGTCCCGCCGCACGAACTGTACGCCCGCTTCATCGGCTGGGCCCGTCGCTGACCCGAGTACGACGGAGATCCACGCCACGCAATCCGTCCGGACGCCCGCCCTGAGCACAGGTACGAGCGCGTGAATCAAGAGTGCCGTGCCAGCACGAGTGCCGAGGCGAACAGCGAATGGTGGCTGTTCCACCCTGTGACTCGCCGAGCGAGACAGGGTGGAACAGGGCGGGACAGGGTGGAACAGGGCGGGACAGGGTGGAACAGCCACCGATGGGAACGGGTAGGTCAGCCGGTGGGGAAGTCGTCGGCGGTGCGGACTCGGTCGCGTACCCAGACACCGGCGGGCTTGAGGACGCCGGTGCCGGCGTACGAGGTGCCGTTGCAGGTGCCGGTGTTGAAGACCGCGCCGGAGCGGAAGTCGTCGGAGAAGTTCCAGTTCACCCAGCTTATTTTCTTGCTCGCCATCAGGTCGAGGTACGCCTGCGCCTGGGTGAAGTTGTTCGCGCCGTCACCGGAGGCGGTCTGGGTGCCGAACTCGGTGACGAACATCGGAATCCGGTCGGCGGCCCGGGACAGCGCGTTGAGGTAGGAGCTGCCGTGCGAGGCGGCGTAGAAGTGGAAGGTGTACATGATGTTGGTGGCGTTGACCGGGTTGTTGATCACCTCGGTCTCACTGGCGCCGTCGGAGAGGCCGAGCGAGGACCAGGCTCGGGTGCCGACCAGCACCACCCCGTCGGGGTCCTGCGCGCGGATCACCGGGATGATCTGCTCGGCGTACGACTTGATGCTCGACCAGCCGACGCCGTTCGGCTCGTTCGCCACCTCGTACAGGATGTTGGTCTTGTCCTTGTGCCGGCTGGCGATCTCGGTGAAGAAGGTGCGGGCCCGGCTGAGGTTGACGTTCGGGTCGCCCGGGGTGAGCATGTGCCAGTCGACGATGGCGTACATGCCGCGCGCGGTGGCGCGCTCGATGAAGTCGTGCACCCGGTCGGTGAAGCCGCGCGGGTCGGTCTCGTAGCCGCCCTCCTGGATGTACATCGAGATGCGCAGCACGTCGGCCCGCCAGTCGTTGGCGAGCGCGTCGAGCGAGTTGTTGTTGACGCACTGGGCGTACCACTGGATGCCGTGGGTGCTCATGCCGCGCAACTGGATCGGCTGGCCGTACCGGTTGCAGAGCTTGGTGCCGCAGACCCGGAGCTGGCCGTTGATCGCCGCCGGGGTGCTCCCGCCGCCGCCACCGCCGGGGGCGGTGGTCGCGCTGACCTGGTTGCTCGCCGCCGAGACGTTGCCGGCCGCGTCCCTGGCCCGGACCGTGAAGGTGTACGCGGTGGCCGCGTTGAGCCCGCCGACGGTGCCGCTGGTGCCGGTGACGGTGGTGGCGAGCGTGCCGCCCCGGTAGATCTCGTAGCCGGTCACGGCGGTGTTGTCGGTGGACGCGTTCCAGGCCAGCGAGACGCTGTTCGAGCTGACCGAGGTGCTGCGCAGGTTGCCCGGCACGCTCGGTGCCTGGGTATCGCCGCCACCACCGCCACCGGAACAGGAGGCGCCGTTGACCGTGCAGTTGGCCGGGGTGGCGGTGCCGGAGACGGTGAATCCGAAGGTGGTGCTGGCGCCCGCGCCGAGCGTGCCGTTCCAGGACTGGTTGACGAAGCTGTGCCGGTTGCCGGAGTTGGTCCGGGTCGCGTCCCAGGAGCTGCCGATGGTGGAGCCCGAGGCGAGGTCGAATTCGACCCGCCAGCCGTTGATCGTGCTGGACGTGTTGTTGCGGACGGTGAACAGCGCCTCGTAGCCGCTGCCCCAGTCCTGGGTCTTGGTGAAGCTGGCGGTCGCCGCGTACGCGCTCGGCGCGACCAGCACGGCGGACGCCACGGCCAACGCGGTGGCGGACACCAGCGTCACCAGCCGACGGACTCTGTTCATCCTGTTCCCCTGACGGTCGAATCGATATGACGATGCGCGTCGATGGAGGAACATTAAATTCAGTTAACAGTTACGTCAAGATGACGACACTTGTCCGGATTGCCGGCGCCCGCCGATGCAGTACGGGTCAGGCGGCGCGGGCGGCGAAGCGGTCGCCGACCCGTTCCACGGTGAGCGCCACCCCGAAGGTACGGGTCAGGTTGTCACCGGTGATCGTCTCGCCGAGCGGGCCCTGCGCCACCACCCCGCCCTCGCGCAGCAGCAGCGCGTGGGTGAAGCCCGGCGGGATCTCCTCGACGTGATGGGTGATCAGGACCAGCGCCGGGGCGTCGGGGTCCCGGGCCAGCGCGGCCAGCCGGGTGACCAGGTCCTCCCGCCCACCCAGGTCGAGCCCGGCCGCCGGCTCGTCGAGCAGCAGCAGCTCCGGGTCGGTCATCAGGGCACGGGCGATCTGCACCCGCTTGCGCTCGCCCTCGGAGAGGGTGCCGTACCGCCGGTCGGCCAGTCCGGCCACGCCGAACTGCTCCAGCAGGGCACGCGCCCGCGACTCGTCCATCGCGTCGTAGCTCTCCCGCCAGCGCCCGACCACGGACCAGGCGGCGGTCAGCACGACGTCGCGGACCGGCTCGTCGGACGGGATGCGCTCGGCCAGACCGGCCGTGGTCAGGCCGATCCGGGTACGCAACTCGGCCAGGTCGGTACGGCCGATCCGCTCGCCGAGGACCCGTACCGATCCGTTGGTCGGGTGGGAGCGACCGCCGGCCAGGTTGAGCAGTGTCGTCTTGCCCGCGCCGTTCGGGCCGAGCACCACCCAGCGCTCGTCCGACTCCACCCGCCAGCTCAGGTCACGCAGCAGGTGCGTGCCGGTGCGGACCACGTTCACCCCGGCGAGGGCGATCACCAGGTCGTCGTCGGCGGGGTCGCGCGTCGGGTCGGCGGCAGCCGTACCGGAGAGGTTCTGGACCAGGTCAGTAGGCACCCGTCCATCCAACCACGCACGTGTCGCGGCCCCCCACGGGCGCCGCCCTCCCCGTAGGGTGGTGCGCCGTGTCATTGATCACGCCGAGGACTCGGGAGATCCACATGAGGGAACGCGACGGGGCGGTCGAGTGAGCGCGGTCATCGAGATAGAGGGCCTGCGCAAGACGTTCCGGCAGAACCGCCAGCAGCCACGGGTCGCGTTGAACGGCTTCGACATGCTGGTCGAGACGGGTCAGGTGCACGGTTTCCTCGGCCCCAACGGCTCCGGCAAGACCACCACCCTGCGTACGCTGCTCGGCCTCGTCCGGGCCGACGCCGGTCGGATGCTGGTGCTCGGCGAACCGGCCCCCGACCGGCTGCCGGCGGTCGCGCCCCGGTTCGGCGCGATCGTGGAGAGCCCGCAGTTCTTCGGCAACTTCACCGCCCGGCGCACCCTCCGACTGCTCGCCACCGCCGGTGACGTGCCGCTGTCCCGGGTGGACGAGGTGCTGGAACGGGTCGGCCTGCGGGACCGCTCGGAGGATCGGGTGAAGGGTTACTCGCTCGGCATGAAGCAGCGGCTCGCCGTCGCCTCGGCCCTGCTCAAGAACCCGGAACTGCTGATCCTCGACGAACCGGCGAACGGGCTGGACCCGGCCGGGATCCGGGAGATGCGCGACCTGATGCGGGATCTCGCCGCCGCCGGGGTCACCGTGCTGGTCTCCAGTCACATCCTGGCCGAGATCGAACTGATCTGCGACCACGTGACCATCATCAGCCGGGGACGCCGGGTCACCGCCGGGCCGGTCGAGGCGGTGCTGGCCGGCTTCGACCGGGGCGAATACCGGGTACGGGTCGACGACCAGGGACGCGCCGCCGCGCTGATCGAGGCGGCCGGCCACGACCTGGTCGTGCACGCCGACCACCTGGTGGTCGGTCGGGTGTCCGACCCGGCCGCGCTCACCAGGGTGCTGGGCGAGCAGGACCTCTGGGTACGCGAGCTGACCCCGCTCACCCCGGACCTGGAGAGCGTCTTCCTCGAACTGACCGGCACCGTGCCGCACCCCGGCATCCCACACCAGCTCGACGACTCGGTCCTACCCCGCACACCGCGGCTGGACCATGACGAGCCGGAGGCGGACATCGAACTGGGCCGGGTGGTCCCCGCGTCGGCCGCGCCAACATCCGAGGCCGCGTTCGAGGACGTGGCGGCCAGCACCGACGAGGGGACGAAGGCGTGAATCTGGTCCAGGCCGAATTCGAGCGGCTGACCGCCCGGCGCTTCGTCCAGCTCATGCTGGCGCTGCTGGTCGCGGCGTTCGTCGTGACCGTCGCGACCACGATCGCCGGCTCGCACCGGCCCACCTCGGCCGAGATCTCCCGGGCCGAGGCGGAGGTCCAGCGTGAGATAGCCGCCGACCAGCGCCGGCTGCGTGAGTGCCGGGAGGCGTTCGGTCCGGACGCCCCGGACGAGGAGTGGCGCAAGTACCCGGCCGACTGCGACGCGCTGGTACGGCGGCAGCCCCAGATCCACGACTACCTGGCCGGGGTGTTCGTCTTCGAACAACAGGTGCCCGGACTGGTCTACTTCCTGATCACGTTCCTGGCGCTCTTCGGCTTCCTGGTCGGCGCGTCGTACATCGGGGCCGACCTGAACTCCGGCGGGATGGTCAACCTGCTGCTCTGGCGACCGCAGCGGCTGACCGTACTCGGCACCAAGCTGGGTGCCCTGCTCGGTGGCGTACTCGGGGTGTCGGTGGTGGCGTCAGTGCTCTTCGTCGGCGCGTTCTGGCTGGTGGCCGAGGTACGAGGATTCAGCGGCAACGTCGACGTGGACTTCTGGAGCGAACTCCTGCCGACCGTCGTCCGGGGCTGGGTCCTCACCCTGATGGTGAGCGCGATCGGTTTTGCCATCGCCGTGCTGGGCCGGCACACCGCCGCCGCGCTCGGTGCGGTCGCGGCGTACGCGGTGATCTGGGAGGCCGGTGGACGGATCGTGATGGAGATCGTCGACACGTCGCGCCCCGACATCTGGATGCTCTCCACCTACGTCGGCGCCTGGCTGCTCGGCCAGATCCACCTCAGCGCCCGGGACGCGGTCTGCGCCCCCACCAACTTCGGCTACTGCGAGCGGGTGCCGTACGTGTTGGGCTGGCCGATCGGGCTGGTCGTCCTGTCCCTCGTGGTCGCCGCGTTCGTGGTCGGGGCGTTCGCCGCCTTCCGCCGACGCGACCTCATCTGAGCGTCCCGGGTGTAAGGAAGGGCCCCTTGTTAACGCTATGCGTTAACAAGGGGCCCTTCCTTACACCCGGGTGAGGCGGACGGCGTCGGCGATCACGTAGCCGGTGCCGGAGGCCCAGCGGCTCACCCCGACCTTGTTCGCGTCTCCGGCGGAGAGCGTGAAGTTGCCGAGCGAGCGCCACTGTCCGCCGCCGCCGCGTTGGTCGACCCGGACGGTCTGGTTGCCGGTCGAGGTGACCACCACGTACGGGGTGGCGGCGTTGTAACCGGGGTCGCCCGGGTACCAGACCTCGACCCGGTAGCTGGCGGTGGCCGGCACGTCGAACCGGTACCAGGCGACGTCGCTCACCTCGACCGGTTCGGCGTAGCGGTAGTCGACACCCTGCCGCTGGGCCGAGTACGTCGAGGTGCCCCAGTTGGCGCTCGCGGTGAACCGGCCGGCGGTGGTGTTGTCCACCGTGGAGGTCCAGCCGCCACCACCACCGCTGCCGGTGACGTACTGCATGTAGGTGGTCCAGTTCCAGTACGGGCCGGGGTCGGTGTGGGTGGCGCCGGGGACCTGGTTGTGCCCGATGATGTGCGCCCGGTCCTTCGGGATGCCGTACCGGTCGCAGAGGTGGCGGGTGAGCGCGGCCGAGGCGCGGTACATCGCGTCGGTGAACCAGGACGCCTGGTTGACGTAGCCCTCGTGCTCGATCCCGATCGACTGGGTGTTGTACGTCCAGTTGCCGGCGTGCCAGGCGACGTCCTTGTCGCGTACGGACTGGGTGACGGCTCCGTCGGAGGAACGGAACGTGTAGTGCGCGCTCACCCCGGCGGCGGCGTTCTGGAACCAGTTGACGGTGCCGGCGTACGACCCCTGCGCCACGTGGATGATCACATAGTTGATCGGGTACGACGACTCCCGGCTGGACACCGTGTAGTTGCCGGAGTGGGCCGGCGCCCAGGCCGCGGGCGGGTAGTCGGTGCTGAGAATGCCCGCGCCTCCGGTCGGTCCGGAGCCGAGCGGCGCGACGGAGGCGTACTCGCCCCGGTGCGGCGCGACCTGGCGGGCGGGGACAGCGAACGGGGATGCCGCGTCCGCCGCCGCGCTGCCGGCCGGGGACTGAATGGCGGCCGGGGTGGCGGACCCGGTGGCGAGCAGGCCGGTCGGATCCGACTCGACGGACGGGGTGGCGAAGCCGGTGGCGAGCAGGTCGTAGACGGCGTCGGCGTAGAGCCGGGCGACCGCCGGGTCGGACGCGCCGCCGTACCGGGCCACCGGCACGTACCAGTGGTTCGGGTCGGCGCGCCGGGCGGCGTCCAGGCCGGCGGAGTCGGCGTACGAACGCAGCACCGCCGCCGCGCCGAGGATGTTCGCCCCGGTGTCGGTGCGCAGTACGGCCCGGTCCAGGCCGGTGAGGTCGGCCGCCAGGTCGAGCGTGCGTACGGTCGGGTTGCTGGTCAGGTGCAGGACGCCGTAACCGCCGGAGGCGCTCGGCGCACCGCCGTGCCCGTCCAGTCTCGTCTCGGCGTATCCCAGCGCGGCGAGCAGGTCGGCCGGCACCTGGTAACGCGCCTGCGCGCGGTCGAACGCGACGGCCAGCGCCGAGCGGGTCGGCGGATGGCCGCCGGACCCGACCCGGTCGTCCGCGTCGGTCGCGGCCACCGGCCCGGCGGCCAGCGCGGGTTGACCGGTCAGGCCGGCGGCCAGCATCAGTACGGCGCCGAGCAGGTAGCTCGCCCGCCGTAGGGGAAACCGAACAGTCACCGTCACTCCTCCCCGAACAGATCGATCTCCCTGGATCGGGACAGATCGGATGACGGCACGCTATAGCGCGACGTTCATCGATGTCCAGGTCGGTGAGGTCAACGGTAGGTGACCCTCCGGTGCTCAGCCGACGGTGGAGCCGAACACCTCGTCCCGTACCGCGTCGAGGGCGGTGCGCAGCGCGCCCCGCAGCACCGGCTCGTCGGTCAGCTCGGTCACCACCACCCTCGGCGTGACCAGGGTGATCGCGGCGACCTCGTGCTGCACCCGCTCGGCCAGCGCGCTGCCGCCGGCCTGCCCCACCTCGCCGGCCAGCACCACCAGCGGCGGGTCGAGCACCACGCAGGTGCTGGCCACCCCGAGCGCCAGCCGGCGGGCCAGTTCGTCCAGCACCGGTCCGCCCTCGGTGCCGGCGGCGATCGCGGCACGTACCGCGTCGCCGGCCGTCTGCGCCCGGAAACCGTGCTCGCGGGCGATCACCCGGACCGCGTCGGCCGCGGCGAGTTGCTGGAAGGCCGGCTTGGCCCGGCGGGAGACGTCCCGGGGGATGGTCGCGCCGGGCACCGGCAGGTAGCCGATCTCACCGGCCGCCCCGGTGCTGCCGTGGTGCAGCCGACCGCCGAGCACGATCGCCAGACCGACGCCGACCCCGACCCAGACCAGCACGAAGTCGTCCACGCCACGGGCGGCGCCGGACTGCGCCTCGGCGAGCGCGGCCAGGTTGACATCGTTCTCGAAGACGACCGGCGTGTGCAGGTCCTCCCGGAGGGCGGCGAGCAGGCCCCGGTGCCAGCGGGGCAGGTTGAACGCGAAGGTGATGTCCCCGGTGCCGGGGTCGACCAGACCGGGGGTGCCGAGCACCACCCGCCGTACGCTCGACAGCGACGCCCCGGCGCTGCTCACCGCCTGGACCACGGCGTTGTGCACCACGCCGACCGGGTCGTCGGTGTCGCGGGTGGACTGTTCCACCCGGCCGATCACCGTGCCGGTGATGTCGGCGCACGCCGCGACCACCCGGTCCGGGCCGACGTCCACCCCGACCACGTGCGCGCTGCCCGGTTCCACCGCGTAGAGCTGCGCGTTCGGCCCGCGCCCGCCGGCCTGCTCGCCGACCCGGACGACCAGCCCGCGCTCCTCCAGCCGCTCGACGAGCTGCGAGGCGGTCACCTTGGACAACCCGGTCAACTCACCGAGCTGCGCCCGAGTCAGCGGCCCCTGCGTGAGCAGCAGTTCGAGCGCGGCGCGATCGTTGAGCGCGCGGAGCAGCCGAGGCGTGCCGGGTAACCGGGTGGAAGCCATGCAGGTCCCCTAATTATTAGTAAAGTTTGTTATTAGATGAGTTAGCCTTTACCGAGTAGCCGTAGCGTAACGGCCGGTCGGTGTTCCGGCGGTAAGCCGACAGGGCACCGGTTGGTCACGAGATGGCCCCTCGGGTGCGACACTCGGACCAGGGGCGGCCGCGAAGAGGAGACAACGTGGGGATCGATCCTGGACTCCGCCGGTTGGCACTGCGTACGCTGCTCGCCGCCTTTCCGGGCAGCGCGCCGCCGGACTGGGCGCTCGGCCTGGTCGCCGACGGGTTGGCCGGTCACACCCTGTTCGGGCGTAACGTGACCGATCCCGCCCAGGTCGCGGCGAGCACCGCGGCACTGCGCGCGGTCCGCCCGGACGTCCTGATCGCGATCGACGAGGAGGGCGGCGACGTCACCCGGCTGGCCCACGCCACCGGCAGCCCGTACCCGGGCAACGCCGCCCTCGGCGCGGTCAACGACGTGGGTCTCACCCGCCGGGTCTACCAGGCGATCGGCGCCGAGCTGGCGGCGCTCGGGATCAACGTCAACCTCGCCCCCACGGTGGACGTGAACAGCGCCGACGAGAACCCGATTATCGGCACCCGCTCGTTCGGCGCCGACCCGGTCCGGGTCGCCGCGCACTCCGCCGCCGCCGTCGCCGGCCTACAGTCGGTCGGGGTGGCCGCCTGCGCCAAGCACTTCCCCGGCCACGGCGCCACCGTCGCCGACTCACACTACGAACTGCCCACCGTCGACGTGACACTGGACCTGCTCCGGGTCCGCGACCTGCCACCGTTCGCCGCCGTGGTCGCGGCCGACGCCAAGGCGATCATGACCGCGCACATCCGGGTCCCGGTGCTGACCGGCGACGGGCCGGCCACCTTCAGCCGGGCCGTCCTGGTGGACCTGCTGCGCCGGGAGTACGGCTTCACCGGTGCGGTGATCACCGACGCGCTGGAGATGAAGGGTGCGGCACTCGCCGCCGGCGGGATCGGTCCGGCCGCCGTCCGCGCGCTCGCCGCCGGGGCCGACCTGCTCTGCATCGGCGCGGACGTGGACGCCGCCCTGGTCGAGCAGGTGGCCGCCGAGATCGTCGCGGCGCTGGGTGACGGCCGGCTCTCGACCGCGCGGGTGGAGGAGGCCGCCGGCCGCGCCGACGCGCTCGCCGCCTGGACCCGGGCCGGCACGACCGCCGAGGCCGCCGCGTCTGACCTGGGGTACGCCGCCGCGAAGCGTGCGGTACGCGTCGAGGGCGTCCTCTCCGACCTGGAGAGCCCCCTGGTGCTGCAACTGGTCTCCGCCTCCAACATCGCCGAGGGGCGGGTGCCGTGGGGCCTCGGCCCGCACCTGGACGGCACCGAGAGCGTGCCGGTGGTGGCCGCCGAGACCGAGCCGACGGCCCTGACCGAGCTGGCCGGCAACCGGCCGATCGTGCTGGTCGGCCGGCACGTGCACCGGCTGGCCGGAGCGGCCGAACTGGTCGAGGCGCTGGCCGCCCGACACCCGGTGACCGTGGTCGAGATGGGTTGGCCGTCGACCTGGCGGCCGGCGGGCGTACGGGCGTTTGTCACCACGTACGGCGCCAGCCACGCCAACGGCTGGGCCGCCGCCGAGACGCTCGGCCTGGCCGGCTGACCTTCGTCAGCTCGCGACACCGACCTTCGACGCAAGACCTGGTCCACCCTCCGTTCATAGAGTGTTCACCATGACGGAGCAGCCAGCGCCAACAGCGGAGTCAGTGGAACCGACCGGCACGGCGGGCCGAGCGAGAGCCCGTCGTGCCCGTACGGGGGTGGTCCGGATCGGTGGGGCGTTGACCCTCGTGGTGGCGGGAGCCGGGCTGGTCGGCTGGCTCGCGCCCGGCGGGCTCGGCGATCCCGACCCGATCCGGATCACCGACGGCCTCTCCGCCGCCGGCTACCGCACCGTCGTCGACGCGGTGGCCGGCGCCCCGGGCTGGCTGCACCGGGCGGTCGAGCTGGCCACCGACGCCGCGCTGCTGGTCCTGCTCGGACTGCTCGCGGTGATCGGCTGGGCCGGTCACGGCCGGAACCCGCTGCTGCTGGCCGGTGCGGGGCTGACCCTGGTCGTCACGGCCGGCGCGTACGGGCTGAGCGAGGGACTGAAGCTGGTGGTGGACCAGGAGCGGCCCTGCCGGGCGCTGTCCGGGGTGGAGCCGATGGCCACCTGTCCCGCCGTCGGGGACTGGTCCTTCCCGAGCAACCACGCCACCATCGCCGCCGCGCTCGCGGTCGGCCTGGCCGTGGTCGTACCCAAACTGGCACTGGTCACCCTGCCGCTGGCCGGGGCGACGGCGCTGCTGCGGGTGGTGGCCGGCGTGCACTACCCGCACGACATCCTGGCCGGACTGACCCTGGGCGGGGTGCTGGCCGCCGGCACGGTGGCGGTCGCGACCGCGCCGACCGCGCGGCTGCTGCACGCCCTACGACTGGCACCGACACGGAAAGCGGCACCGGGACCGACACCGGGCCGGACCCGGTAGGCCGAACGTACATTTGCCGTCAAGTCCCCCGAACGGACATTTTGGACGGCTCTCGTGCGGGCTTGAAAGCACTGGCCCGGATTCGTAGCGTTACGACCACACGCGCCCGTACCGCGTCCAGAACTTCGGCCTGGGGAAGGATGCGGACCGTGGACCCGTCGGGGTCCACGGTCCGCGCCACGACTCTCGCGGGCGCCAGCGACTCGGGCCACCAACCCCTGCCCATTGACGACTCTCGCTGGCCATCCTATGGTTGGGTCAGGAAAGCGCTTTCCTCTCTCGCTCGCCGGCCCGTCCCGGTCACGGCGATCCCCCTTGCTCCGGTCCGCCGCCGGCAACGGCCCGGGCCGAGAAAGCAGCGCTTCGATGACCTCTCACCTCATCCCACCCCGCTCACCCGCCCGCACCCTCGCGCTGGTCGCCGGCATCGTCACGGTGCTGGTCGGCACGATGGTCGGCCCCGCCGCCCCGGGGCAGGCCGGGCCACCCACCGCTTCGGACAGCCCGGGTCGGCACGTCGTCCCGCGCAGCGGCTCCGCCGACGTCCAGCCGCTGGCCGACACACCGGTCGGGTTCGCCTCGGTCAACGCCCTCGGCTTCAACGGCACCACCGGCGGCGCGGGCGGCCCCACGGTCACCGTCACCACCGCCGCCGCGCTGGAGGACTACGTCGGCCGGCCGGGCCCGTACGTCATCCGGGTCGCCGGCCGGATCCAGGTCTCCGACATGCTCACCGTGGTCGCGAACAAGAGCATTCTCGGCGTGGGCAGCACCGCCGAGATCACCGGCGGCGGGCTGCAACTCGGCTCCACCACCCGGCCCGGCAACAACGTGATCATCCGCAACATCAGGTTCACCGACGCCGAGGACGACTCGATCAGCGTGACCAACAAGGCCCACCACGTCTGGATCGACCACAACGACCTCTCCGACGGGTACGACGGCCTGCTCGACATCAAACGCGAGTCGGACTACGTCACGGTTTCGTGGAACCACTTCCACCACCACAGCAAGTCGAGCCTGGTCGGACACTCCGACAACTACCCGGCCGACATCGGCAAGCTGCGGGTCACCTACCACCACAACTTCTTCGACGGCACCGACCAGCGCCACCCCCGGGTCCGCTTCGCCGATCCGGTGCACGTCTTCAACAACTACTACCGGAACAACGCGCTCTACGGGATCGCCTCCACCGAGAACGCCGGACTGATGGTGGAGGGCAACTACTTCGAGAACGTGGCGCACCCGATCTACGTCGGGTACGACAAGAGCGGTCCCGGCCGGGTGGTCGAACGGAACAACCGGTACGTCAACTCGGGTACGCCGCAGACCGCGGGCACCGTGGTCGAGCCGAGGAGCTACTACCCGTACACGGTGGACGACCCGGCGACCGTGCCGGCGACCGTCTCGGCCGGGGCCGGTGTGGGGCGGATCGGTCTCTGACCCACCGGCGGCGTACGTGTCCCCCGTGCCGGCCCGGCCGTTCAGCGTCGAGCCGGTGCTCGGCGGGGCTGACCCTGGCCCTGACCGTCGCGGTGACCGGGGTCTTCCTCGCCTACTCCAATCACCGGCACCGGCCTGTCGCTCGCCGACTGGCCGCTGCCGAACCACGAGGGGTGAGGAGCCCGGTGCGCCGGCACACCCGTGGGCGCGGGTGTGCCGGCGACTCTCCGTGGCGCCGTACGGTCAGTTGGGGTTGCCGGCGTGGGTCAGCGTCTCCCAGGCGACAAAGAGGTTGTTGCTGCCGGCCGGGCGCTGCTGCTCGGTGAGGCGTTGGGTGTTTGTCATCGCGATGCCCATCCGGTTGTTGAGCGCGTTGAAGCCGACCTCGGTGACCGGTCCGAGTCCCCTGGTCAGGCTGCCGCCGCAGAGCCAGCTCGGTACCGGCTCGCCGAGCTGGTACTTCGCGTGGAGGCCGAGCGCGTGCCGCAGCCGGTCCTGCAACTCCGGGTAGAGGTCCTGTCCCTGGTGGCGGGTGGTCTCGGCGACGTGGGCGATGGCCGAGATGCCGTAGCCGGTGTGGGTGAAGTCCCGGCAGGTCTCCTGGGACAGACCGTCCACGAAGGTGTTCTGCCCCTGCCAGTAGCTCGCCACCTCGGCCCGGGTGTCGATGGTGCTGCCGGCGGGACCCCGGGGGAAGGCACCGTCACTGGTGAGGTAGATGAAGGCGGGCACCCGGTCACGGAATTTGGCCAGGGCCCGGTCGTAGACCGCGCGGTCCTCCAGGAAGACCGAGATGCCGATGGACGCCTCCATCATGCTCAGTTCCCAGTTGCCGTTGCTGTACGTGTTGCCGTTGACGATCTCCGGCAGGTACACGTCGCGCAGCATGTTGCCGAAGCGGGTGATGTTCGCCGAGGACCAGCCGCCGTACGTGTAGCGGATGATCTCGGCGGCCCGTGGCCAGGAGGATCCGGCCCAGGCGGTCTGCAACGGGGCGTTGCTGTTGGTGTGGTCCCGGATGACCGCCGACCAGGCGTCCATGATCTGGATGGCCTTGGTGGCGTACCGGCTGTCCTGGGTGATGTACCAGGCGAGCGAGAGCGTGTACGCCGCCAGCGCGTCCTCGCGCTCGTCGGTGCAGCCGTTGTTCGGGTTCGAGTACGACCCGCACTCGACCACGGCACGCGGCTTGGCGGTCCGGCTGAGCGAGGCGTACCGGCTCGCCATCATCTGGTCGTAGGCGGCCTTCCACGGCTGGGCGTTGGCGTTGACCCGGGACCGGATGAAGTCGAGCTGTGGCCGGCTCACCAGCACACCGGGGTGGGTGAAGGTGGCGGGCGCGGCGGCCACGACGTCCCCGGTCCGGGTCGCCGCATCGGCCGTGCTGGTCTCGCGCGCGGACGCGGCCGGGGCGACCGTCATCAGCAGGGCGGTCGCGGCGGTGACCGCGAACGCCCATCTTCCGCGCCGGAATGGTTGGGACATCAGGTCCTCCTGGGGCGGGCTCGTTCGCGGGTTCGGGCTGAACCGGCGGGAGCATCGGGATTGACCGGCACCAAACTGTAAGGAGTGTTAACTAGTGTCGATACGACCATCTCGGTCGATACGTTGTCAACCCACCGCAGCCGCGTAGAAGGAACGAACCGAGCCGGTGGGGCCGGTCCGACCAGGAGAGATCCGGGGGCTACTCGGACTTGAAGACGCCGTACGACATCCAGCCGCGCGACGGAAAGCCGGCGGCCTCGGCGACCCGGGCCGAGGCCGCGTTCTCCGGCGCGTGCAGGTAGGTGGGGACCGCTCCCTCGTCGAGCACCCGCCGGGCCGCCTGCGCGACCAGTCGACGAGCCAGTCCCCTGCCCCGGGCGGCGGGCGTGGTGCCGACCGACAGTTCGTTGCCGTACCGGTCGTGGCGCTTGATTCCCACCCCGGCCAGGTACTCGCCGTCGGCGTCGCGGGCCACCAGCACGTCCCGGAAGGGACGCAGCCACGACGGCAGCGTCGGGTCGTCCGGGGCGACCCACTCACCGGCGTCGGGCAGCGACGCGGGCACCAGCGAGTACCGGAAGACCGCCGGGTACGTCCGCCAGCCCGGCTGGCCGACCGCCGAGGGCAGCGCGGCGAGCAGGTCGTCCAACGGCTTGCCAGCCAGTTCACGTACCTCGGCGAGCCGGTCCGGCGGCACCGACAGCACCATGCCGCCCGGCGCGGCCACGGCGAGCGCGGGGCGCACCTGTCCGTCCCACCCCGGCAGGGTCCGCCGCTCCGAGCCCACCACCTGCAACGGCCGTCGGGTGGGCCACTGCCCCAGCCAGCTCACCAGGTGGTGGAAGAGGCGTGTGTCGAGCATGCGGCTCCTCGCACTGCGGCCGGCGATAAGTCGCAGCGTACGCCGCGACAGCGGACACCGTTCCCGCACCGGCTCAGCTCACCCGTCGGCGCACGGGCCTGCGGGCATTACCATCTGTACTCATGTCCGTCGCTGCCCGCGCCCCCCACCGGGTGGTCGGGTATGCCCGTCAGCTCACGATGGTGCTGCACACCCTGTCCGGTTCCGATCTGGTCGGCCTCTATCTGCACGGATCGGCGGTGCTGGGCGGGTTCTCGCCGGCACTGAGCGATGTCGAGGTGCTCGCCGTGGTCGGCCAACCCGGCAACGCGGCGCGACAGTTCCGGACCGGCACCGCGCTCGGCCGTACCATCGACCGTTGCCCCGGGCGCGGCCTGGAACTGACCGTCCTCACCGCCGCCACCGCCCGCTCCCTCGGCGACTGCCCGTTCGAGGTACGGGTGACCGGCACCGCCACCGGCAGTGCCCACGTCATCCCCGGTACGGGCCATCCGGGCAACCCCGAGCTGATCGTGCACGCCGAACTCTGCCGCCGGTACGGCCTGGCGGTCAGCGGACCACCTCCGGACCGGGTCTTCGGCCCGGTCGGGGTCGAGCGGCTGCGCTGGGCGATGTGTCAGCAGCTCGACTGGGCACTGGCCCAGGGCGGCCAGGCACACGGCGTACTCAGCGCCTGCCGGGCGCTGCGCTTCGCGGCCGAGGGCAGCCTCTGCGCCAAGGTGGGTGCCGGTCGCTGGTATCTCGCCCGGCACCCGCACCATCCGCTGGTCGCCGAGGCGCTGGTGCTGCACCAGAGCGGGGACCGTCGGGACCTGTCCGGGCCGGGCGCCCGTTTCGTGGCCGAGGCCCGCGCCCGGCTCACCGGCACCGGCACCGAGTAGTCGGACTGTGGCTGCCTCGTCCGACTGTCTCAAACACCCGCTCACCAGCACGGACCCGCACTACGCTGGGTTCTAGTCCAGGCACGTCAGGCGTTCCGCTCCGCTGGAGGCGTACGTGGCAGGCGTGGTGCGTAGGCCGACCCCCGCCGACCCCATGCCTGGGCACGTGTCGGAGACCGGAGTGCCCAGCGCCGTGGTCCGGAACCTGCCGCCGGAGCTGGGTCCGGACGCGATCGCCGTGGTCGAGGGTCGCTCGTTCATGATCTCGAACGCGACCGGCGACATCCCCGACGGCACGATCGGCGGACTGGTGCACGACGACACCCGGTTCCTGAGCCGGTGGGAGCTGCGCATCGGCGGACAGCCTCTGCTCCTGCTGAGTTCCTGCACCGTCGAGGACTACTCGGCCGCCTTCTTCCTCACCAACGCCGACCTGGAGGGGATACCGGCGAACAGCATTGGTGTGCGCCGGCAGCGCTTCATCGGTGACGGCCTGCACGAACGGATCGAGCTGGAGTGCTTCGCCCAGAGGCACGTCGAGTTCGACCTCGAACTCTTGGCCGGGGCCGACTTCGCCGACCTCTTCGAGATCAAGGAATGCGTACCGGACCGCTCGGAGACCACCACCCGGCTGCACGGGGCAACCGGCGAGCACCTCGACTTCCTCTACACGAACGACACCTTCCGGGCCCGTACCCGGATCGAGGCCAGCCCGTCGGCGACCCGGACCGAGGGGGACGGGCTGGTCTGGCACCTACGCCTCGAGCCGGGCACGGTATGGCGGTGCGAGCTGACCGTCCCGCTGGAGTTCGGCGCACTACAGATCGCGCCGAAGCACCGCCGCTTCGGCGAGGTGTTCGACGACGTACGGGATGACGCGATCACCGTCTGGAGTCGTGAGTGTCCTAATCTGCGAATCGATTCGGAGTTGCTCCGCGGCGTGCTGGCGAAGTCGAGGTCGGACCTGGCCGCGCTGCGGATCGAGAAATCCGCCGGCGGGGTGCCGATCATCCTTCCCGCCGCCGGCCTTCCCTGGTTTCTCACCATCTTCGGCCGTGACTCCCTGATCACCGCGTACCAGGCGATCGCCTCCGGGCCGA
Organism: Micromonospora sp. NPDC050397; assembly: GCF_044901685.1. Lineage (NCBI taxonomy): Bacteria > Bacillati > Actinomycetota > Actinomycetes > Micromonosporales > Micromonosporaceae > Micromonospora > Micromonospora sp. NPDC050397. Next base: position 150,220 of record NZ_JBJDPS010000002.1, on the reverse strand, counting down.
GCCTGGCCAGGGGCACCCTGTTGGCGCTCGCCGCGGCCCAGGGCCGCAAGGTCGACGACTTCCGGGACGAGGAACCGGGAAAAATCCTGCACGAGATCCGCAGCGGTGAACTGACCCAGCTCCAGCTCAAGCCACACAACCCCTACTACGGTACGGCCGACGCCACCCAGCTCTGGCTCATCCTGCTCTCCGAGTACTGGCGCTGGACCAGGGACGACGAGTTCGTCAGAGGTTTCCGGGAGAACGTCGACGCGGCGCTGCGCTGGATCGACCACTACGGCGACCCGGACCGGGACGGTTACATCGAGTACGCCACCCGATCCACCCAGGGACTGGGCAACCAGTGCTGGCGCGACTCGGCCGACGGCATCAAGTTCGCCGACGGGTCGATCCCGGTGCTGCCGATCGCCACCTGCGAGATCCAGGGCTACACGTACGACGCGCGCAAACGGGTGGCGGAGCTGGCCGACGGCCCGCTGGGCGATCCGGAACTGGCGCGGCGGCAGCGGTTCCTGGCCGACGAGTTGTACGAGCGGTTCAACCGGGACTTCTGGATCGAGGAGCGCGGCGGGTACTACGCGCTCGGGCTGGACGGCGACAAGCGTCGGATCGACTCGATGACGTCGAACATGGGGCAGCTCCTGTGGAGCGGGATCGTGCCACCGGAACGGGCGATCATCCTGGCCAACCAGTTGATGTCCGAGGAGATGTTCTCCGGCTGGGGCGTCCGCACCACGTGCAGCGAGGAGCAGGCGTACAACCCGATCGGCTACCACTCCGGTACGGTCTGGCCGCACGACAACTCGCTGATCGCGCACGGCCTGGCCCGGTACGGGTTCCGGCAGGAGGCGAACCGGATCGTGATGGCGATGCTGGAGGCGGCCAGCTACTCCGACTACCGCCTGCCCGAGGCACTGTCCGGGTACGACCGCTCGTACGGCCGGGTGCCGGTGCCGTACCCGACGGCGTGCAGCCCACAGGCGTGGTCGGCGGCGGCCCCGATGCTCTTCGTCCGTACGATGCTCGGCCTCGAGGTGCGGGGCGACGAACTCGTCGCCGACCCCCGGGTGCCGCCCGAGTACGGCACCATCGCCCTCGACACGCTGACCGCCCTCGGCAAACGCTGGAACATCGTGGCAACCGCCCAACAAGCCCAAGTAACCCCCATCTCCTGAAGGAAGGGCCCCTTGTTATCGCTTTTTGTATAGGAAGGGGCCCTTCCTAACGGGTGGGGGCGGGTGGGTGTCAGCGCAGGTACGAGGCGCCGTTCAGGTCGAGGATCGCGCCGCTGGCCCAGACGGCCTCCGGTGAGGCGAGCCAGGCGACGGCGGCGGCGATCTCGGCCGGCTCGGCGATCCGCCGGAACGGGCTCTGCGCCCGGATGGCGTCACCGGTCGTGCCGTCGAGCAGCGGTGCGACCATGTCCGTGTTGACGAACCCGGGCGCGACCGCCGCGACGGCGATACCGTGTCGGGCCAGGTCGACGGCGAGCGACTGGGTCAGCGAGTGCAGACCGGCCTTGCTGGCCCCGTACGCGGGCGCGTTCGGCTCGCCCCGGAAGACGCCCCGGGAGCCGACGTTGACGATCCGCCCACCCGCCGGACCCTCCGGGCGCCCGAGCAGGTGGTGCACCACGCACCAGGTGACGTTCGCGGCGCCGTGCAGGTTGACGTCGAGCATCTCCCGCCAGTTTGCCTGCCAGTCGGCGTAGGAGTCGGCGGTGACGGGCAGTTCGACGTACCGTCCGGCGTTGTTGACCAGCAGGTCGAGCCCACCCAGCGCCGCCACCGAGGCGGTGACCACCGACTCGGCCGCGTCCGGGTCGGCGAGATCGCCGCTGACCACGGTGTGCCCGTCGCCGGGGAGCGTGTCGCGCACCGCGTGCGCCGAGGTGAGGTCGCCCCGGCAGTGCACGGCGACCCGGTAGCCCGCGCGGGCCAGCGCGGCGGCGACCGCCGCCCCGACGCCCCGTGACCCACCGGTGACCAGTGCCCGTTGCCGATCTTCCATCGGCGCAACCTCGCACATATCTCGACAAAGATCAACCTGCCAAGGCGGCGTTCGTTGAAGCATGATGGACTCCAGGAACGCCGCTTCGTCGGCAACACCCCGACCGCCCCCGGGGGCACGAACGCTGTCCACGGCACACCACGAGGACCCGTCCAGGTGTGCGGCACAGACCCCTGGTCAGCCGGCCGGCGCCGGCCGGAGCGGCAAGGCAATCGGGCCAGTATTGCATACGATATTCAGGCTACAGTATTGTAAACACGGTAGCGGTGGGCGACGTGGAGGTGGGATGGCAGTGGACGGTCCTGATGCCTCGGTCAAGGAGCGGGTGCGCGCGCTGGTCGCGGCACACCGCGGCGACCGAGGGGCGCTATTGCCGATCCTGCACCGGATCCAGGAGGAGTTCGGCTGGGTCGACCAACAGGTCGTGCCGGTGCTCGCCGCGGAGCTGAACCTGTCCCGCGCGGACGTCCACGGCGTGATCACCTTCTACTCGGACTTCCGGTCCGAGCCCGCCGGCCGCACCACGGTCAAGCTGTGCCGGGCCGAGGCGTGCCAGTCGGTCGGCGCCGAGCAGGTGGTCGCCCACGCCGAACAGGTTCTCGGCATCAAGGTCGGACAGACCACTTCGGACGGCTCGGTCACCCTCGAGCAGGTGTTCTGCCTCGGCAACTGCGCCCTCGGACCGGCCGCCCAGATCAACGGCCGGGTCCACGGCCGGGTCGACGCATCGCGGCTGGACGCGATCCTGGTCACGGAAACGGTGAACTCATGACGACCCCGGTCACGGTCTACGTACCGCGCGACTCGGCCGCGCTCTCCGTCGGCGCCGACCTGGTCGCCGCGACCGTCGAGCGCGAGGCGGCGGCCGCCGGACGGCCGGTCCGAGTCGTACGCAACGGATCGCGCGGCATGCTCTGGCTGGAGACCCTGGTCGAGGTGGAAACCGAGCGGGGCCGGATCGGCTACGGCCCGGTCCAGCCGGAGGACGTCGCCGAACTCGTCGCCGACGGGCTGCTCGACGGCGCCGAGCACGAGCTCTGCCAGGGGCCGGTCGAGGAGTTGCCCTGGCTGCGGGACCAGACCCGGCTCTGCTTCGCCCGGGTCGGTGTCACCGACCCGCTCTCCCCGCAGGACTACGTCGCGCACGGCGGCCTGGTCGGGCTGCGCCGGGCGCTGGAGCTGACCCCGGCGGAGGTGGTCGCCGAGGTGACCGAGTCGGGGCTGCGCGGGCGCGGTGGCGCCGGCTTCCCGGCCGGCATCAAGTGGAAGACGGTGCTCGACACCCCCGGGCCGCTGAAGTTCGTCTGCTGCAACGCCGACGAGGGCGACAGCGGCACGTTCGCCGACCGGATGCTGATGGAGGGTGACCCGTTCACCCTGATCGAGGGCATGACCATCGCCGCGCACGCGGTCGGCGCGACCGAGGGCTACATCTACGTCCGCTCCGAGTACCCGGACGCCGTACGCACGCTGCGGCAGGCGATCGACATCGCGCGTACGGAGGGCTGGCTGGGCGCCAACGTGCTCGGCTCGGAGGTGCGGTTCGACCTGTTCGTGCGGGTCGGCGCGGGGGCGTACATCTGCGGTGAGGAAACCGCGATGTTGGAGAGCCTCGAAGGCAAGCGCGGCATGGTCCGGGCCAAGCCGCCGATCCCGGCGATCACCGGCCTGTTCGGCAAGCCGACCGTGGTGAACAACGTGCTCACGCTCGGTTCGGTGCCGGCCATCCTGGCCGACGGGGCGGCGGCGTACCGCGACCTCGGGGTCGAGCGCTCGCGCGGCACCCAGGTGTTCCAGCTCGCCGGCAACATCGCCCGGGGCGGGGTCTTCGAGACCGCCTTCGGCATCACGCTGAGCGAGCTGATCAACACCTACGGCGGCGGCACCCGGTCCGGGCGCCCGATCCGCGCGGTCCAGGTCGGCGGCCCGCTCGGGCAGTACCTGCCGGCGTCCAACCTGGACCTGCCGATGGACTACGAGGCGTTCGCCGCAGCGGATGCGATGCTCGGGCACGGCGGTATCGTGGTCTTCGACGACACCGTGGACATGGCCTCGATGGCCCGGTTCGCGATGGAGTTCTGCGCCGAGGAGTCCTGCGGCAAGTGCACCCCCTGCCGGGTCGGTGCCGTACGCGGTGTGGAAGTGATCGACCGCATAGTGGCGGGTGAGGACCCGGACGGGAACCTGGCCCTGCTGGGTGATCTCTGTGAGCTGATGACCGAGGGATCACTGTGCGCCATGGGTGGGCTGACGCCGAATCCCGTACGCAGCGCGCTGCTGCATTTCCCCGACGACTTCACCGCCCGCTACCAGGAGGCGAAACCATGAGTCTGTTGAAGGAACACGACCTCGGCACCCCGGCCAAGCCCGGACCGGCGACGGTGTCGATCGAGGTGGACGGCATGCCGGTGACGGTGGCCGAGGGCACGTCGGTGATGCGCGCGGCGGCGGAGAGCGGCGTCGACATCCCGAAGCTCTGCGCCACCGACAGCCTGGAGGCGTTCGGCTCCTGCCGGCTCTGCCTGGTCGAGATCGACGGCCGGCGCGGCACCCCCGCCTCGTGCACCACCCCGGTCACCCCGGGGATGAAGGTACGCACCCAGACGCCGAAGCTGGAGAAGCTCCGCCAGGGCGTGATGGAGCTCTACATCTCCGATCACCCGCTGGACTGCCTGACCTGCTCGGCCAACGGCGACTGCGAGTTGCAGGACATGTCCGGGGCGGTCGGCCTGCGCCAGGTCCGGTACGGCTACGAGGGGGCCAACCACCTGGACGCGCCGAAGGACACCAGCAACCCGTACTTCGACTTCGAGTCCTCCAAGTGCATCGCCTGCTCCCGCTGCGTACGCGCCTGCGGCGAGATCCAGGGCACGTTCGCGCTGACCATCGAGGGGCGCGGGTTCGGCTCCAAGGTGAGCGCGGGCGCCGGTGAGCTGTTCATGAACTCCGAGTGCGTCTCCTGCGGCGCCTGCGTGCAGGCCTGCCCGACCGCCACGCTCCAGGAGAAGTCGGTGGTGCAGCTCGGCATGCCGAGTCGCAGCGTGATCACCACCTGCGCGTACTGCGGTGTGGGTTGCTCGTTCAAGGCCGAGCTGCGTGGCGACGAGCTGGTCCGGATGGTGCCGTACAAGGACGGCGGCGCCAACGAGGGCCACTCCTGCGTCAAGGGCCGGTTCGCCTTCGGCTACGCCACCCACCCGGACCGCCAGCTCTCGCCGATGGTCCGGGACAGCATCACCGACGAGTGGCAGAAGGTCGACTGGGACACCGCGATCAACTACGTCGCCACCCGGATGCTCGACATCCAGGCCAAGTACGGCGTCGGCGCGATCGGCGGCATCACCTCCTCGCGTACCACCAACGAGGAGGTCTACGTGGTGCAGAAGATGATCCGGGCGGCGTTCGGCAACAACAACGTCGACACCTGTGCCCGGGTCTGCCACTCCCCCACCGGCTACGGGCTGAAGCAGACCTTCGGCACCTCGGCCGGCACCCAGGACTTCCGCTCGGTGGCCCAGGCGGACGTGATCCTGGTGATCGGGGCCAACCCGACCGACGGGCACCCGGTCTTCGCCTCCCGGATGAAGCGCCGGCTGCGCGAGGGCGCGAAGCTCGTGGTGATCGACCCGCGCCGGATCGACCTGGTCCGCTCGCCGCACATCGAGGCCACCCACCACCTCCAGCTCGCCCCCGGCACCAACGTCGCCGTGGTCAACGCGCTGGCCCACGTGGTGCTCACCGAGGGCCTCTACGACCGGGCCTTCGTCGACGAGCGGTGCGAGGACTTCGAGGGCTGGGCCGAGTTCATCTCCCGGCCGGAGAACAGCCCGGAGGCGGTCGAGGAGATCACCGGAGTGCCGGCCGAGGAGCTGCGGGCCGCAGCGAGGCTCTACGCCACCGGCGGCAACGCCGCGATCTACTACGGTCTCGGCGTCACCGAGCACAGCCAGGGCTCGACCATGGTCATGGGGATGGCGAACCTGGCCATGGTGACCGGCAACATCGGTCGCGAGGGCGTCGGGGTCAACCCGCTGCGCGGGCAGAACAACGTGCAGGGCTCCTGCGACATGGGTTCGTTCCCGCACGAGCTGCCCGGTTACCGGCACGTCTCCGACGACGCCGTACGCACGGTGTTCGAGAACATGTGGGGTCGGCCGCTGCTCTCCGAGCCGGGTCTGCGGATCCCGAACATGTTCGACGCGGCGGTGGAGGGGAGCTTCCGGGCGATCTTCGTGCAGGGTGAGGACATCGCCCAGTCGGACCCGAACACCAAGCACGTCTTCGCCGCGCTCGGCGCGATGGACCTGGTCGTGGTCCAGGACCTGTTCCTGAACGAGACGGCCAAGTTCGCGCACGTCTTCCTGCCCGGCACCTCGTTCCTGGAGAAGGACGGCACCTTCACCAACGCCGAGCGCCGGATCAACCGGGTACGTCCGGTGATGGCACCGAAGACCGGCAAGCACGAGTGGGAGATCGTCTGCGAGATCGCCGAGGCGATGGGCTACCCGATGAGCTACAGCCACCCGCGCGAGATCATGGACGAGATCGCGGCGCTCACCCCGACCTTCTCCGGTGTCTCGTTCGAGAAGCTGGACAAGCTCGGCAGCGTGCAGTGGCCGTGCAACGACGCCGCCCCCGAGGGCACGCCGACGATGCACGTGGACGGCTTCGTACGCGGCAAGGGCCGGTTCGTGCAGACTCCGTTCGTGCCGACCCGGGAGCGGAGCACCCGCAAGTACCCGCTGATCCTGACCACCGGCCGAATCCTGAGCCAGTACAACGTCGGGGCGCAGACCCGGCGTACGGCGAACGTGGCGTGGCACCAGGAGGACGTACTCGAACTGCACCCGCACGACGCCGAGGTGCGGGGCATCAGCGACGGCGACGAGGTCACCCTGGCCAGCCGGGTCGGTGCCACCTCGCTGCGCGCGGTCCTCTCCGACCGGATGCCGGTCGGCGTGGTCTACACCACCTTCCACCACCCGGTGACCGGCGCCAACGTGGTCACCACGGAGAACTCCGACTGGGCCACGAACTGCCCGGAGTACAAGGTCACGGCGGTCCAGGTGGGGCTGAAGCACCCCCGTCCCGCCGCCGAGGCCGTACAGGACGAACTGCTCGAACCGGCACTGGCGGACTGACCATGTCACAGCAGCTCACCCCACCCGCGGTACGGCTGGCCAACGAGATCGCGGTGCACTTCCACCACGTACCGGCGGAGCGGGCGGCGACGGAGATCGCCGAACACATCCGCCTGTTCTGGGACCCACGGATGCGGGCCGACCTCGACCACCGGGTGGAGACGGAACCCGACGGCTTCGACCCGCTGGCGCTCGCGGCGGCCCGACTGCTCGCCGAGAAACACCGCGTCCCACCGGCATAACCCGATGGCGGAAGGCGCGCGAACCCCGGTCCAGGTTCGCGCGCCTTCCGCGTACGTCCTACCGGGCGCCGGCCCCACTCAGTTCCGGCTCGACGGCCGGGTCCGGGTGAACGGGCTGGTCGGAGCGGAGTGCCAGCCGTTCGCCCTCGACGTCGACCACCGGCAGGATCCGGCCCAACCAGCGGGGCAGCCACCAGGCGGCCCGGTCCAGCAGCGACATCACCGCCGGGACGATCGTCATCCGGACGACAAAGGCGTCCACGAGCACGCCGAAGGCAAGCGCGAAGCCGATCGACTGGATCATCACCTGGTCGCCGAAGATGAACCCGCCGAAGACGCTGATCATGATGATCGCGGCGGCGGTGACCACCCGGGCACCGTGGCGGAAGCCGGTGACGATCGCCTCCTGGGCCGACCGCCCGTGCACGTGGTCCTCCCGCATCCGGGTGACCAGGAAGACCTGGTAGTCCATGGCCAGGCCGAACAGGATGCCGATCAGCAGCACCGGCACGATGGAGCCGATCGGTGACGTCTGCTCGATGCCGAACAGCGAACCCAGCCAGCCCCACTGGAAGACCGCGACCAGGGCACCGAAGGTGGCACCGACGCTGAGCAGGAAGCCCAGGGTCGCCTTCAGTGGGACCAGGACGGAACGGAACATCACCAGCAGGATCAGGAACGCCAGGCCGACGACCAGACCCAGGTAGGGCAGGAACGCGTCGTTGATCCGGGCGGCGGCGTCGATGTTGACCGCGGTTGCCCCGGTGACGGAGACCTCGGCGCCGGTGTCGGCCCGCAGGGCCGCCTGGTGCTCGCGGATGTCGTGGACCAGGTCGGTGGTGGCCTCGTCGTTGGGGCCGGTGCCCGGTACGACGCTGAGCAGGGCGGTGCCGCCGTCGGGGCTGACCACGGGTGGGCCGACCGAGACGACGTTGGGCAGCCCCTTGATGGTGCTGCTCGCCTGCGCCGCCGCCGCGTCGACGTCGCCGCCACCCGCGTCCACCACCACCGTCAGCGGACCGTTGAAGCCGGGGCCGAACCCGACGTTGAGCAGCCCGTACGCCCGGTGCTGGGTGGTGTCGGCGGGGGCCGTACCGTCGTCCGGGAAACCGAGGCGCAGATCGGCTGCGGGCACCGCGACCAGCGCCAGCCCGAGCACGGCGAGGACCAGCACCGGCACCCGGCGGCGGGTGACGAACCGGGCCCAGCGCTCGCCCATCGGTGCCGGACCGAGGTCGGACTCCGGGTCACGGACCCGCCGCCGCGAGGTGAGCAGGCGACCCGAGGTGACCCGGCGACCGGCGAAGCCGAGCAGCGCCGGCAGCAGGGTGAGCGCGACCAGGACCGCCACCGCCACGGTGGCGGCGGCGGCCAGCCCCATCGAGCGGAGCACCGGGATGCCGACGACGGAGAGCCCGGCCAGCGCGATGATCACGGTCAGGCCGGCGAAGGCGACCGCCGAGCCGGCGGTGCCGACCGCCCGGCCGGCGGCCTCCACCGGGTCCTTGCGGACCGCGACCTCGTGCCGGTAACGGGAGACGATGAACAGCGCGTAGTCGATGCCGACGGCGATGCCGAGCATCAGCGCGAGGATCGTGCTGTTGGTGTTGATGTCGACGAACCCGCTGGCCAGGGCGATGCCGGCCAGTCCGACCAGGACCCCGACCAGCGCGGTGAGCAGCGGCAGGCCGGCGGCGAGCAGGGAGCCGAAGGTGATCGCCAGCACGACGGCGGCGATGACGATGCCGATCACCTCGCCCACGCCCGTCTCGGGCGAGGTCTGCAACGCGTCGCCGCCTATCTCGACGGTCAGCCCGGCCGCGCGGCCGACCTCGGCGGTCCGCGTCAGCGCCTCCCGGTCCGCCGTCTCCAGGGCCGGACCCTGTACGGCGTACCGGGCCTGGGCGACCGCGTACCGGCCGTCCGGTGAGATGGCGTTCACCTGGAACGGGTCGACCACCTCGACCACCTTCGACGCCCCGGCCAACTCGCCGAGCACGTCGTCGACGGCCGCGCGGTTGACCGGGTCGGTCAACGTCTGCCCCTCGGGTGCCCGGAAGACCACCCGGGCGGTGGCGCCGCTGGCGTTCGCCTGCGGGAACCGCTCGGCCAGGTGTTCGATCGCGCGCTGCGCCTCGGTGCCGGGGATGCTGAACGAGTTGGACATGGTGCCGGAGAGCGTTGCCGCGCCGACGCCGAACAGCGCCAGCACCAGGACCCAGAGCCCGGTCACCAGCCATCGCCGACGGTACGAGAACCGGCCTATCCGGTAGAGAAACGTTGCCACGAGATCCACTCCTGAGACAGATGGGGATGTCGTCCTTGTGCCCTCGCGGCAGCAAGGCGTCGTACGCGGCCGGCGGGCGCCCTCGTCGGATCAGCGGGAAAGACGCTGGCACGGTGTCGCCGGTAGGCTCTGAAGCTAGCCGATCGGCAAGGAGCGCACTAGCCGATCGGCAAGTGATGAACCTTACGATCGACTAGCTGGCACCTTGCCGATCGGCAAGCTATCGTCCTGCCGATCGGCAAGTGATTCTCGGCCGGCGAGCGGGCCACCTCCCTGCCGATCGACAAGCTGAGAGCCTGCTGAGCGGCAGGCTAGGCTTAGGGCCGCGTTCTGCCGAGCACTTCGAGGAGGAGACATGACCTCGACTCCGTCGCGTGCGCCGGTTCCCACCGAGGGCACCCGTGCCCGGCTGCTCGACGCCGCACTGGACCTGTTCACCCACTGTGGCTTCGCCGGCACGTCGCTACAGATGATCGCCGACCAGTTGAGCGTCACGAAGGCGGCCGTCTACCACCACTTCAAGACCCGCGACGAGATCCTCGCGGCGGTGGTCCGACCGGCACTCGACGACGTACGAGAGGTGATCGAGGCGGCTTCGGCGCAGCGTACGGCGACCGCGCGGGCCGAGCGGATGCTGACCGGCTGGGTGGATCTCGCCCTCAAGCACCGGGCGCTGATCACCCTGCTCCAGACCGACCCGGCGGTGAAGCCGCACCTCAAGGACGAACAGAACGCCGCGATCCTGCTGGAACAGCCGCGCGAACTGCTCGCCAGCCACCTCACCGGACCGACCCGACAGGTGAACGGCCAGGTGGCGCTGCTCGGCATCGTCATGGCGGCGTCAACGCCGGAGCTGCGCGAACTCGACGACGAGACCCTGCGCGAGTTGCTGCTCGACGTCGGCCGGAAGATCCTCGGCCTACGCCGCCCCCGGACGGCCTGAGCCGCGCCAACCGCCGGCGTCGGACGCTGACGGCGGACGATTGCACCTACGCTCAGCGGGAGATCGCCCGGGCCGCCGGCCCGGGGATCGACGAAGCAGAGGGAGGCCGCATGCTCCGCGTCGCGTCCGTGAGCCGGACGTTCGGTGACCGGCGGGTGTTGCACGACATATCGTTCGCCATCGAGGCGGGCCGGATGACCGGTTTTGTCGGCGCGAACGGCGCCGGTAAGACCACGTCGATGCGCATCATCCTCGGCGTGCTCGCAGCCGATTCGGGCGAGGTGACCTGGCACGGCGAGCCGCTCACCCGGAGCATGCGCCAGAGCTTCGGATACATGCCCGAGGAGCGTGGCCTGTATCCGAAGATGAAGGTCCGCGAGCAGCTCGTCTACCTGGGCCGGCTGCACGGGATGAGCGCCCCGGCGGCCCGGCGCAGCAGCGACGACCTGCTGGAGCAGGTGGGACTGACCGAACGGGCCGGGGACGCCCTGGACACCCTCTCGCTCGGCAACCAGCAGCGGGCCCAGATCGCCGCCGCGCTGGTGCACGACCCGATCATGCTGGTCCTGGACGAGCCGTTCTCCGGGCTCGACCCGATCGCGGTCGACGTGATCGTCCGGGTGCTGCGGGAACGGGCCGCGCGGGGCGTACCGGTCCTCTTCTCCAGTCACCAACTCGACGTCGTGGAACGGCTCTGCGACGACCTGGTGATCATCGCGGACGGTGTCATCCGGGCCGCCGGCAGCCGCGCCGACCTGCGCCGCGAGCACGCCTCGCCGCGCTACGAACTGGTCGTGGAGACCGACGCCGGATGGGTACGGGAGCTGCCCGGCGTCACCGTCGTCGACCTCGACGGGGCACGGGCGGTCGTCGACATCAACCCGCCCACGGACGACCAGGAGGTCCTGCGCCGGGCCCTGGAACGGGAGCCGGTACGCGCGTTCCGCCCGATCGTCCCCACCCTCGCCGAAATCTTCCGGGAGATCGCACGATGACGCTGACCAACCAGACCCGGCCGTCCGACGGTCCGACCACCGACACCGACGCGCCCCGGGCCACCACCTCGTACTGGCAGGCCGTCGGTTTGGTCGCCGGCCGCGAGATCAGCACCAAGCTGCGGGACAAGGCGTTCCTGTTCAGCACGGTGTTCTTCCTGTTCATCACGATCGCCGCGACCGTACTGCCGGCGCTGCTCGGCGGCGGTCCGTCGAGCGTGGCGGTGGTCGGGGCCCAGGCCGCCGAGGCGCTCGACCGGGCCGGGCTCGAGGTGACGACGGTCGCCGACGAGCAGGCGGCGCGGGCCCTGGTGCTGGACGAGGAGGTCGACGCGGCGGTTGTGGTGGACCCGACCGGGCTGCGGGTGCTGGCGCTGGACGACGCGCCGAGCGACGTGGTCAGCGCGTTGAGCAGTGCTCCCCCGGTCGAACTGCTCGACCCGCTCGCGGTGGACCCGGTGGTACGGGCGCTGATCCCGATCGCCTTCGGCATGATCTTCTTCTTCACCTCGATGACCTTCGGCGTGCAGATCGCGCAGAGCGTGACCGAGGAGAAGCAGACCCGGATCGTGGAGATCCTGGTCGCCACGGTGCCCGTACGCGCGCTGCTGGCCGGCAAGGTGATCGCGGCCAGCACCCTGGCGATCGGGCAGATCGTGCTGATCGCGATCGCCGCCCTGGTCGGCATGACGGTCACCGACAGCGGCACGATCATGTCCCAGCTCGGTCCTGCGATCGGCTGGTTCGTCCCGTTCTTCGTGGTCGGGTTCGTGCTGCTGGCGGCGATCTGGGCGGTAGCCGGGGCGCTGGTCAGCCGGCAGGAGGACATCGGCTCGGTGTCGATGCCGGTGCAGATGCTGATCCTGGTGCCGTTCTTCGCGGTCGTCTTCGGCAACGACAACAACACCCTGATGACCGTGCTGTCGTACCTTCCGTTCTCGGCCCCGACGGCCATGCCGGTACGGCTCTTCCTCGGCGAGGCGGCGTCCTGGGAACCGGTGGTGGCGCTGGTGGTCCTGCTCGCCTCGGCGGTGGCGGTGGTGCTGCTCGCCGCCCGCCTGTACGAGGGTTCGCTGTTGCGTACCAACGGTCGGACCTCGCTGGCCGCCGCCTGGCGCAACCGGGGCAACTGACGGATCGGGGCGGGGTCAGCCGGCCGGGACGAGGGTGGCCGGCGACTCCGCCTCCGGCACCAGCAGCCGGGGTGTTCCCGCCCCGTCCGCCGGGACCGACCAGACGTCCGGCCGGCCATCGGCCTGCCGCAGCGTGTACGCGACGGTCGAGTCGTCCAGCCAGGCCGCCTGGTCGTCCACGCTGTTCGTCTCCGCCAGCGGGGTGGTCGCCATGGTGGCCAGGTCGAGCACGCTGAGCCGCCAGCCCTTCGTCGGGTCACCGTCGACCGCGGACTTGTACGCGATCCTGGTGCCGTCCGGCGACAGCGACGGGCACTCGACGTTCTCCTTCAGCGTGCGGGCCGTACGCGCCGCGAAGTCGCCCTGGATCAGGTAGCGCCGCCCACCGGCCGACATGGTGGCGTAGAAGGCGTTGTCGTCGCGGGTGAACGTCACGCCCCAGAAGTTCGCGTCGACCGAGCGGAAGGACCGCCCGTCCCGGGTCACCGCGAACTCCTCCAGCGAGCTGACCAGCGTGCCGGTTCGGGTGTCCAGAATCCCGGTGCGGGTGGAGAAGCCACCGCTGTTGTACGAGTCGCCGCCGACAAACGTCGTCCAGCCGACCATGCGTCCGCTGGCCGAGACCCGGGCCCGGTTCGGCAGGCCCGGGATCGCGAACGAGCGGGTCTCCCGAAGCCGCTCGTCGAGCACCACCAGCCGGTACGCCCACTGCGACTCGGGCCGCAGGCACACACCGGTGCCGGCGGCGGCGTACGCCCGTACGCACTCGACGTCGGAGATGGTCCGCTCGCCCGTGGGATCGTCGGCCGGCACCGTGGCGAGGTGCCGGTCGGTGACGGTGAGCAGCCGTGGCCCCGGCCGCAGGTCCAGTGGCTCCCCGTGGGCCGAGGTCGGCACGGTCGGGTCGGCCGAGCCCCGGCCGGCGGCGAACCGGATGTAGCCGACCGCCACCGCGGCGAGCACCACCGCGCTGACCGAGGCCACCACGATCCGACCCCGGGCGGTGAGCGCGCTCACGAGGCCACCCGCGCACGACGCAGCGACGGTTCGGTGCCGAGCAGGACGAGGGTGGCGACCACCGCCACGCCCACGCAGGCCGCCGCGACCCGGCTCGCCACCGCCGGCCCCCAGGTCTGCCAGGCGAGGCCGAACAGGACCGACGAGACCAGGTACGCCAGCGCCTGCCCGGTCTGCACCAGCGCGATCCCGGTGGCGCGCAGCCGTTCCGGCAGCACCGGCCCGGCCAGTGCCATCAGGATGCCGTCGGTGGCCGCGTAGAAGAACCCGTACAGGGCGAGCGCCAGGCCGAGCAGCGGCCAACCGCCCACCGGCCCGAAGAGCAGCAGGTACGTCACGGTCAGCGCGACGTACCCGGCGATCATCACGGTCAGCCGGCCGAAGCGGTCGGCCAGCACGCCCAGCGGTGCCGCCAGCAGCAGGTAGGCCAGGCTGGTGCCGACCGCCAGCAGCGGAAACCAGACCACGCTCAGTTCCTCCCGGCGTTGCAGCAGCAAATAGACAAAGCCGTCGCCGATGGTGGCGAGGCCGAGCAGCCCGGCCGCCACGGTGAGCCGGCGGACGGGTCGGGCGCGCAGCAGCGCCAACGCCTCGCGCACGGTCACCGTCGGCGGGCGCGTCCCAGCCGCATCGGCGGGCGCGGTGGCGGCGGCCGGTGCCGGCGGGCGGTGGTCACGTACGAACAGGACCAGGACCACCACGGCGAGCGAGGCCAGGCAGAAGCTGGTGACAAAGACCGCGTCGTACGACTGCCCGGCTGCGGCCAGCACCGCGAGCGCGACCAGCGGTCCGAGGAAGGCCCCGACGGCGTCCATGGTCCGGTGTACGCCGAACGCCCGACCGAGCGCGTCGGGCGGGGTGGAGGCGGTGATGAGCGCGTCCCGGGGGGCGGTGCGGATGCCCTTGCCCATCCGGTCCACGGCGATCACGAACCCGATCGCCGCCATCGACCGACCGGCGGCGATCAGGCCCAGTTTCGCGACGGCGGAGAGCGCGTACCCGATGCCCGCCATCAGCTTGCGGGCACGGATCCGGTCGGCGAGGTAGCCGCCGACGACACGCAGCACCGCCGTCGCTCCGGTGTAGACGCCGTCGACCACGCCGTACGCGAGCGGGCTGAGCTGTAGTCCCAGCACCAGGTAGAGCGGGAGTACGGCGCTGACCATCTCCGAGGAGACGTCGGTGATCAGACTGACCGTACCGAGGGCGACGACGTTGCCGCTGACCAGGGCGAGCCGGCGACGGCGCCGCTGCCGGTCGGTCGGTGCCCCCTGTGCCTCGGCCGGCGGCTCGTCCCCGGTCCCGGGTCGGTCGATGGTCGACAGGTACAAGAGTCCCGCACCTCCACCCGCGTCTGTTCGTACGGACGCCGGTCGGCGTCGCCGGTGCACCAGGGTCTATCCGGCTCGACGGAGGTACAACCCGTGCCAGACACCGGCCAGGTATGTGATCGATGAACAATTCGTGTCATCGGCGGCTATGCCCACTGTGCACCTGAAAGTTCACCCGGATGCGGACGTCCCGTTCCCTTCAATTCCCTAGATTCCGACCGCCCCACCCCACTCCACACGAAGGGAACATCGGATGGGTACCCGCCACATTCGACTCGGACTGACCGCTGGCACAGCGGTGGTCCTGGTCGCGGCCACCGCCACGGCGCTGCTCACGGCGACCGGACCGGCCGCCGCCGCGACCTCCACCTTCACCCCGGTCGCCGACACGTACGTCCAGCAGGACACGCCGACGACCGGCTACGGCACGTCGAACCAGATCACCGTCGACAACTCCCCCGTACGCCGGATGTTCCTGCGCTTCACCGTGACCGGTGTGAGCGGCACGGTGACCGGCGCGAAGCTGCGGCTGCGCACGATCAGCGGCAACGACGGCAGCAACAACGGCGGCGCGTTCAAGGTGGTCTCCAGCAACACCTGGTCGGAGACCGGTACGACCTGGAACAACCAGCCCGCCATCGACGGCGCCTCGGTCGGCTCGATCGGGTCGGTCACCGCCAACGGCTGGTACGAGGTGAACGTCGCCGCCGTGGTGAAGGGCAACGGCACGTTCAGCTTCGGTGCCTCGTCCACCAGCACCGACGGTGCCTACTACGACAGCCGGGAGAGCGGGGCCGACGCACCGCAGCTCGTCATCACGACCGGCACCTCGAACCCGACCCCGACCGCCACCACCGCGCCGCCCTCGGGTGACCCGGTCCTGGTCGGCGCGGGTGACATCGCCACCTCCGGCTCCGGCGACACCGCCACCGCCGCGCTGCTCGACAACATCTCCGGGACCGTCTTCACCACCGGCGACAACGTCTACAGCAACGGCACCGCGTCCGAGTTCAACAGCTACTACCAGCCGACCTGGGGCCGCCACAAGGCGCGTACCCGGCCGTCGCCGGGCAACCACGACTACAACACGTCGGGTGCCTCCGGCTACTACAACTACTTCGGATCCGTGGCCGGACCGTCCGGCCAGGGCTACTACTCCTACAACCTGGGCAACTGGCACATCGTGTCGTTGAACTCCAACATCAGCATGTCCGCCGGTTCGGCCCAGGAGCAGTGGCTGCGCAACGACCTGGCCGCCAACCCGAAGGCGTGCACGCTGGCGTACTGGCACCACCCGTTGTTCACCTCGGGCGCCAACCACGCCCCGTCCACCTCCACCCGCCCGCTCTTCCAGGCCCTGTACGACCACAATGCCGACGTTGTTGTCACCGGGCACAACCACCAGTACGAGCGGTTCGCCCCGATGAACCCGGCCGGCACCCGGGACACCACCCGTGGCGTGCGCTCCTTCGTCGCCGGCATGGGCGGCGCCGACCACTACGGCTTCGGCACCATCCAGGCCAACAGCGAGGCGCGCAACAGCGACACGTTCGGCGTACTGAAGTTCACGCTGCACGCGAACAGTTACGACTGGCAGTTCGTGCCGGAGTCCGGCAAGACGTACAACGACAGTGGCACGAACGCCTGCCACTGAGCACCACAGCTAGTCCCGGCCGCCGCCGGTACCGCCGGCGGCCGGGACGCCGGTGGACGACTCGGAGAGATGTATTTCGGTGTCCACTGTCGTAGGGCTCGACTATGGTGCCGGCAACGGGGATTCGAAGATCAGTCAGAACCCCATGCCCTTTCCCCTTTCACCCCCAGAGGAAGAGTATGAGCAGATCACATCTGCGTGGGCTCGGTACGGTGGTCGTCGCGGCGCTCGTCGCGACCCTGTCGGTGGGCGCACCAGCGCAGGCGGCGGTCGCGACCGGCACCATCGCCGGCACGATCACCGGCAACGGCGCTCCGGCATCCGACGTCACGGTCTATGTGAGTTCCGCGGACGGCAGCTTCAACGACGCCACCACCACCAATGCCTCAGGGCAGTACGAATTGACGGGCGTCCCGGTCGCGGAGTCCGCGTACCGGCTCACGGTCGAGCCACGGGGCGGCCCACGCCAGTACATCCCGGGCAAGATCGACGAGGAGGCGGCCACCCTGTTCTCCGTCGCGGCGGACGGACGGACCGTGGCCGACGACTCGCTGCTACCGACCGGCACCATCACCGGCCGCTTCACCGACCCTGCCGGCAACGGCGTCAGCGCCTGGGTCAGCGCTCGCCCCTTCGACGGCAACGGCGTCGAGGTCGGCCTGAACACCGACGTCAACGGCGCCTACACGCTCAACGCGTGGCCGGGCACCTACCGGGTCGAGTTCTTCTTCGGCAACGGCCGACAGTGGGCGTACGGCGCCGCGACCGAGGACCGGGCGACCCCGATCCAGGTCGCCGTCGGGCAGACGGCGACGGTCAACGACGTCAGGATCGGCACCGGGACGATCACCGGCAAGCTGACCCGGGCGGACGGCTCCCCGGCCGCCGGATTCCGGGTCGGCGCCGAGAGCAACGAGAACTTCGGGTACGCCACCACCGACGACTCCGGCGCGTACCAGCTCACCGACCTGGTGCCGGGTGGCTACCGGGTCTACTTCGAGCAGTCGTCCGGGGTCCGGCAGTGGGCACCGCAGTCCCACGGCCGGGATGACGCCCGCGTGTACGACGTGACCGCCGGCTCGTCCACCACGATCGACGAGCGGTTCCTGCCGACCGGCTCGATCGCCGGCCGGTTCACCGACCAGGCAGGTCACGGCATGGGCGACGTGCAGGTGCAACTGTCGGGTACCGACGACTTCGTCACCGCCTACACCTCGGCCGACGGCGACTACCGGATCGACGGAATCTTCCCGGGTAGCTACCAGGTGTCGTTCTACCACTGGCAGACCAATCTCAGCCAGTACGCCTACGGCAAGCTGACCCAGGAGGCAGCCGACCCGATCACGGTGACGGCGGACCAGACCACCACGGTCAACGACAGTCGGCTCCCCACCGGGACCGTACGGGTGACCGCCAAGGACAGTGTGACCGGTGCGCCGATCAGCCGGTTCTCCGCATCGATCGGTAACACGTCGGGCGAGGCGACCAGCGGCAGCGCCATCCTGTCCGACGTGCCGATCGGCACGCACACCGTCTCGGCCTACGCGGCGGGTTACCGCTACGAGGACCGGGCCGCGACCGTGACCGTGGTCGCGGGAGAGCAGAGCGAGGTACAGCTCACCCTCAGCCGGCTCGCCACCATCACCACCAAGGTCACCGACCGGGCCACCGGCGCACCGGTGGCGGGGATGTGCGTGTTCGCCCGGCCAGTGAAGACCTTCTCGCTGCCGGACGGTTGCGGCGACCTCACCGACTCCACCGGAGCGATCAGCTTGCGAGTGTCCGACCCCGGCACCTACAACCTCTTTGTCCTGCCCAAGGGGAACAGCCCGTACGGCGCGCAGTGGGTCGGGCTGGACGGCGGCACCGGGGACCAGGGCGCGGCCCGTCGGGTGACCGTCGAGGCGGGCGCCAGCAAGTCCGTACCGACGATCAAGCTGGACCCGCGGGGCGTCGTCACCGGAAAGGTGACCGGCACCGACGGCCTCCCCGCGCGGGACGGATCGGTCGGCATCGTCGGTCCGGATGTCGGCGCCGGTGTCGACACCCGTTATTCGCCGGTCGCCGCCGACGGCACGTACCGGATCGACTGGCTCGGGCCGTACCAGTGGCCGTTGCAGTTCGAGGCCGCCGACCACGCGATCCAGTGGAGCGGCGGGGTCGGGAACCGGCTCAACGCGCAGCTCGTGCCGGTGGGCGTGGGCACACCCACGGTCTTCGACTACCAGCTCAAGCAGGGCGCGACCATGACGATCACGGTGCCCGGCGCGTCCGGCTGGGACCGGGCCGTGATCCGCAACTCGGTCACCCGGGACCCGATCGCGGTGGTCGACAGCCAGACCTTCGCGGCCGGGGTGCAGATCCCGGTGATCGGTTCACAGAAGGTCAAGATCGAGTTCAGTGGACGCTGGTACGGCGGTACGGACTTCGCCAGCGCCACGCTGGTCACCGTCCCCCGCTCCGGCAACGTGCAGATCGTCTACCCGGCGAGCTGACCGGCCCGACGCAGAACCAGCACGTCACACCAGTGGAGGGGCACCCGACGGGTGCCCCTCCCGCGTACCGTCACCAAATGCGTCAGGCCGTCCCGTCCGCCGGGGTCTCGTCGCCGGGCTGGCGCAGTCGGGCGTAGACGTCGCCGGAGCGGCCCAGCGGACGGTAGCGTTCGAGCAGTCGTACCAGGTCGGGCAGGTCGAGCCAGCCGTCGCTGGCGTACCGCATGGTTTCGACCGGCGAGTAGTTGTAGCGGTAGCCGGCGGCCGTGGCCCCGAGCCGGTCGACCATGTCGAGTACGGCCATCGCGGCGTCGTGTGCCGGCGGCAGGTATTCGAAGGAGAGCGCCCGCACCGGCTGGCTCAGCCCGGCCAACACGTCCGCCTCGAAACCCTCCACGTCGATCTTGCAGAAGGCCGGTGCGCCGTGGGTCGCGATGAGGTCGTCCAGGGTCGCCACCTCGACCTCGACCGAGCGGTCCCACCGCACCCGGGAAAAGCTGTGGTCGGCGGTGACGGACTTGATCCAGTCCGGCGACATGGACGAGACGGTCGGCGTGGCGGTGGACATCGCCAGACTCGCCCGCCCGGCACGCGCCCCGACCGCGCCGGGCACGATGGTGACGCCCCGGTCCCGACCGAAGAGCAGACGCAGGACGCGCAGGCAGTCGGGCTGCGGTTCGACCGCGACCACCCGGGCACCGAGCCGCCGCCAGGTACGCACCCGTCCGCCGACGTGCGCGCCGATGTCGAAGCCGATGTCGCCCGGCCCGAGGAACTCGCGGTAGAGCCGCAGCGCCCGTCGATGTTTGCTCGGTTGCCCGTGATAGATGATCAGCGATCGGGCCAGTCCCCAGGCTCGGCTCAGCATCGGCTGAACCTACCACCGAACGGTCAAAAGGCCCGCAGGAAGCGGTCGCGGAACGTGTCCATCGGCCAGACCGGAGCCTTCGGGTCCGGGTTGAGGCCGTCCTGCCAGCCCCAGTCGGAAATCCGGTCCAGCACCGCCGGATCCCGGGCCACGATCGTGATCGGCACGTCCCGGCTCGCGCCCTCACCGGTCACCAGCGGCGAGGGCTGGTGGTCACCGAGGAAGACCAGCACCAGGTTGTCGTCGCCGTACGTCTCGACGTAGGAGATGAGGCTGTTCAACGAGTACTCGATCGAGTGCCGGTAGTCGGCGCGTACCCGGGAGGTCTCCCGCGACTCGGTGTCCTCCGCGTCGGCGGTCGAGGCCATCGGCGCGAAGACCGAGCCGTCGCCGACGTCGTCCCAGTCGACCATTTCCGGAACCGGTGTCCAGGGCGCATGGCTGGAGACGAGCGGGATCTCGGCCATCAGTGGCGGCCGGTCCGTCCGGCTCCGTTCGAGCCGCTCGAAGGCCGAGAGGGTGTACTGGTCGGGCATCGGGGCGAAGCTGAACTTCGGGCCCCGGTATCCGACATCGTCGGCGCCGTAGATCTGGTCCGAGGCGAAGAAGCCGGCCTCCGGCCAGTCCTGGGTCAGGGCGGGCATCATCATCACCGTCCGCCAACCGGCGCGACGGAAGGCGCCGTTGAGCGTCGTCCGGTCACCCCTGACCAGGTCGTTGTAGCGCTGCTGGTTGTCGGCCCACACCCCGGAGAGGAGCGTGGCGTGCGCCAACCAGCTACCGCCACCGGCCGTCGGCGAGGTGAGGAAGGCGCTACGGGAGGCGAACCCGGCCGCGCGCAACCGGCCGGTCCCGGCGTCGAGCAGCGCGTCGACCCGGGGCGCGAGCTCCGGATCCTCGACCGCGACCCGCCCGTAACTCTCGACGAAGGAGACGACCACGTCCTTTCCGCGTAACCCGGTCAGCAACCGGTCGGCGGGGGTGTCCCGGAACGCGTCGTCGGCGGTCTGCGCGGCGAACACCTCGTGGTCGCGCAGACCCGCCCGCACCTGGACCGCGCGGTCGTGGGCCGCGCTCGCCACGGTGTCGGCGGCGATCGGCACGCCCGGCACGATGTGCGCGCCGAGCACCGCGCAGGCGGCCCAGGCCAGGGTGAGGACCGCGACGGTACGCGTGGCGGTGCGCTCGTGCGCGACCACGATCCGGGCCACCCGCAGCACCGCGAGGGTGACAAGAACCAGCACGACGAGAACGAGCAGCACGGCGGCGACCACGGCCGCGATCGCGGCGGCCCGCCCGTACGACTCGGTGAGGAAGTCCGTGCCGGCCCGGAGGAAGGTCCAGTCGAGGATCGGGTCGAAGGGGCGGGCGAGGACCATGAAGAACCCGACGTCGACGATCTTCAGGACGAGGAGCAGACCGAGCAGCGCACCGGCCAGCACCGCGACCACCCGTCTCGGCCGGGCCGGCAGGACGAGGAGCAGCGCGGTGCCGAGCAGCGCCTCGATCGGGATGCGGACGAAGGCGTACGGGGTGAGGCGGCCGAGCTGG
The DNA here is from genome assembly GCF_044901685.1 of Micromonospora sp. NPDC050397. Taxonomy (NCBI): domain Bacteria; kingdom Bacillati; phylum Actinomycetota; class Actinomycetes; order Micromonosporales; family Micromonosporaceae; genus Micromonospora; species Micromonospora sp. NPDC050397. The sequence goes on along the minus strand of NZ_JBJDPS010000002.1, from coordinate 128,553 downwards.
TTCGGCGCGAGGATGGCGATCAGCACCAGTAGGCAGGCGGTCGCCGTGGTCGTACCGGCAAGCACAAAACGCCAGCGGGGTCGAGCCGCGTCGCCGACCGACGTCGCCCGCTCCTGGTGACCCTCCGTGTCAGACTTGGCGTTCATGTGTAGCCGACCGGCCAATTGACGGCAGCGGGTGAGGATCGACATTCCGCAGGGCCTCCTGTACGCGACATGGTGCCGGTCCGACCAACGGGCCTTCACCCGTATCCGGCCACCCAGCTTCGTGAACAGTGCATACGTAGTCTGCCCCCACCCGGGACCCGGGTCCGATGCTGGGGTGGACGCGGCCTCGCGACAGCGTCGACTCGCCGTGGTCCATCGCTGGCACACCGGCTGTCTCGTCGCGCACGGTGACCAACCGTGGGAGGCGTCGGCGGACTTCACCGACCTGCTCCGCTGGACAACGCCCACCAGACTGGATCCCGTCGCAGCACAAGCAGCCAGCTCGCCACGATGTCCGCGTCCGCGCGGCACCGAGATGTCGGAGGACAGCGAATGCTCTCGCCGGTCCTGGAGATATACGTCGTGTGGCACCCCGGCGACCGCGCAGGGCAGCCGATAGCCGACGAACTGGTACGGCACTTCCACGGCTCCCGCTTCACCGGTCTGCTCGGCGGGGCGGTGGAGGTGTACGTACGCAACCACGGGTGGCGCGGACCCGACGACGCACCCAGGCCGATCCCGATGCCACGCGTACCGTCGGAGCGGGGGCTGCCCCAGGCCCGGTTCACCGCGGTCGTACCGCTGCTCGACTACGAGTTCGCGCACGCGGTGGAGCCACGCCACGGCCCCTGGCACCGGTACGCCCTCGACATCCTCGCTGGCCAGCGGGGCGACCCCGGCCGGGTGGCGATCTTCCCGCTGGTGCTGCACAAGGGGGCCGTCGAGGAGACCGAACTCGGCCGGCTGCTGAACCGCTTCCACGGCATCGACCGGGGACCGCGACCGGCCGACGAGCCCGAGTCGGAGCGTCGCTGCCGCGATCTGTCCCAGGGCATCGCACAGTTCGCCGGTGGCACGGCCGGTGGGCGGCTCACGGTGTTCATCAGCCACACCAACCAGCCGGGGCAGCGCGAGCAGAGCACCGTACGGGAGCTGATCAGCCTGGTCCGGTCGACCATCGGCGGGACCCGGCTCGATGACTTCTTCTCCACCAGCGACCTCCAGGTCGGCACGGACTGGGGGGACGCGTTACGGGCCAACGCGGCGTCGAGCGCGCTGCTCGCGCTCCGTACGGATCGCTACGCGAGCCGGGCGTGGTGTCAACGGGAGATGCTGATCGCGAAGTGCGCCGGGATGCCCATCGTGATCCTGGACGCGCTGAACGAGGGTGAGGAGCGCGGGTCGTTCCTGATGGACCACGTGCCCCGGGTGCCGGTCCGACGTCAGCACGGCCAGTGGCTCGAGCCGGACATCCGTCGCGGGGTGAACCTGCTGGTCGACGAGTGTCTGAAGCGGACGCTCTGGCTACGACAGCGAGATCTGACCGACACCGCCTCCGAACTCGACGTCGCCTGGTGGGCACCGCACGCACCGGAGCCGGCGACGTTCGCCGCGTGGCTGACGGAGGTACGCGGCAAGGACCCGTCGGCGCTGGCCGGGCCCGTACGCATCCTGCATCCCGATCCACCTCTCGGGCCGGACGAGCGGCTGGTGCTCGACCAGATCGCGGCGGCCAGTGGGATCGAGGAACCGCTGGACATCCTCACGCCCCGCTCGCTCGCGGCCCGAGGAGGCTGACGTGTCGACCACCCCGCTCCTGCCTGTCGATTCGCTGGCCGGCGTACGGCTGGGCATCTCCGTCTCGGAGTCCACCGACCTTGCCCGGTTGGGTCTACTCGAAACGCACCTCCGGCTCGCGCTCGGCGAGCTGACCAGGACGGTGCTGCTGACCGGCGGCTCCCTGCTCTACGGCGGGCGCCTCGCCCCGGATGGCTACGCCACCTTCGTCGCCACCGAGTTGCACCGCCACACCCGCCGCGACCGGCCGTTGGAACTCTGCCTCGCCTGGCACGAGCACCGCCGGATGACACTGTCCGACCTGGAGAGGTTCCGCCAGGAGCTGGGGTTGGTGGGACGGCTTGTCTGCCTCGATCCGAACGGTGTCCCGATCGCTCCGGCGGACGGTCGGGGCGAGCCGCCCGAGCCCGTGACCGAGCCTCGGGATCGACACCGGGCACTGACCGGGTTGCGGCACTTCATGCGTGACCGGCAGCACGGGCGGGTGTTCGTCGGTGGCCGGCGGTACGGGTTCGAGGGCTCGACCCCGGGCCTGATGGAGGAGTCTCTGGTCGCGCTGCGCGCCGGTCAGCCGATCTACCTGGCCGGCGGCTTCGGCGGTGTCACCTCCGACATCGCCCGGCTGCTCGGCGTGGACGACGGTGACTGGCTGCCCCCAGACCCGCGGGAGCCGTCGCCGGAGCCGGGTTTCCTCGCCGGGTGCGACCTGTTGCGGGAGCTGACCTCGGCACCGGGCTGGAGCGGGCTGGCCAACGGCCTGAGCGACGAGGAGAACGGCTGGCTGGCGGTGACACACCGACCGAGCGACATCGCGACTCTGGTGGGCCTCGGGCTGGGCCGGCTCAACAGCGCCGCCGGCTGACAACGGCGGTCCGGGGGCGCTCGGTGGGCGTCGCGCTCTCACCGGGTCGCATCGTCCCCTTCCCGGGACACCGGCCGTTCGGCGCCGGCCGACCACCGTACGTCGGCGATCGGGCGCCCCAGCGGCCCGTTCGGACGGACTCCGCCAACGGGCAACGGACAACACTGCCCGTGCCCGACCGCTCGCTCCCATCATGGTGGTGCCGGGCGGGACGGGCACCACGCCTATGACGAGGCGGTGGTCGTTGACCCCCGTCCGGGGGAGGGCACAATGAGCGCCACGCCGAGATTACGCGGCCTGATCCTGACGACGGTCGCCGTTGTCGTGGTGGCCGCCTGTGGTTCCCCCGACGAGCCGGAGCCCGAGGCGGTGGCGCCGGCCCCGTCGGTCACCAGCCTGACGCCGACCACACCGCCACCGACCACGTCGGCGCCTAGCCCGACCTCCGCCGCGCCGTCCCCGAGCGACACCGAGCGCGACGAGCCCGAGCCGGAGCCGGAGGAGGAGCCGCAGGACGAGGAGTTGGACGGGACCTGGGAGGGAACCGTCACCATCTCGGTGGACTACTTCGCGCCGTGCAGTGCCAGCTTCGACTGGATCGAGGTTGGCTCGCAGTCGTATCGCCAGCCGGCGCAGGTAGCGGTGAACGCGCCGCAGCAGGACGACGGGAACAACTTCCAACTCTCCATCTCGACCTCCCGGCAGACCACCGAGGCCGGCTTCACCATGGTCTCCAGCGGTCGGTTCAACACCAGCTCCGGCCCGCTCACGCTGACCTACTGGGACCTGACCGAGAACGACGGCCGCATCTCCGGACGGCTGGTCGACACCCACTCCGCCGAGGGCGTTGCGCAGAACCTGTTCTACACGAACAAACGCCTGGACCCGTGCAGCGATCGGTTGGGCAGCGTGCTCGTACCGCTGTTGATGGATGTCGGCACGACCATCTCCGGTCGGCTCGGCGACCGCGACGGCTCCCTGCGGGTCGAGGGCCGGACCACCGACTGGCTGCGCGGCTACCGGCTCGACTTCGACCTCGACCGGGTCGACTGACCGGATCCCCGACGGGCGGTCCCGCTCGCGGAAACGATCGATTTGGGGGATCGCGTGTCACTGGTCCGACGAATGCTCACCCGACTCCGCCGGCCGCCCCTGCTCGAAGCCTGGCACCGGTCCGGCAGGCGGCGATACGAGCGCGGCGACTCGGCCCGGGAGATTCGGCGCCTGATCCGGGAGGCCGGCGACGGGTACGCGTACCACCTGTTCCTGTCCCACGTGCGAAACCCGGACGCCGTCACCGCGCAGCGCGTACGTCGCCGGCTGCAACGGGTGGCCCGACGCTGGTGGGAACGCCGGCAGATGAGCGTCTTCCTCGACGTGGACCGGATCGCCGCGGACACCGACCTGGCCGGGGTCATCCGAACGGGACTGCGTACCTCGGCCGGACTGGTCCTGCTTGCCCGACCGCTCTCGGCGAAGTCCCACTGGGTGACGGAGGAGTTGCGCTGGTGGCGGGAGAACCGCACCGAACGTCCGATCATCGTACGGACCGGCGGTGAGATCCACTGGGACGGCGCGGCCGGCGACTTCGACTGGCCGCGCACCACGGCGCTGTCGCGTGAGGTCTTCGCCGGCTGGTACGACACCGAACCGCTCTGGGTGGACCTGGCCCGCCCGGAGCAGGTTGACCGGGCAGCGGTGGCCGTCGCCGCGTCGCTCCTGCGGATGGAGCCGATCACGCTCGCCGGTGAGGAGCGCCGACGACAGCACCGTCAGCTCGCGCTCGCCGCGACGGCGGTCCTGCTGGTGGCGGCGCTCGGCGCGACCTCGCTGGTCTACGCGGACTCGGCGTCGCGGGCCCGTGCCCGGGCCGCGATCGAGGCCCAGGACAGGACCGCCGAGCAACTCGTCCGCGCCGCGCAGACAGCCGGGGTACGCACGGACGTGGCACTGCTGCTGCACTCGGCGGCGTACCGGGTGGCGCCCGGACGGCAGGCGCACACCCTGTGGCAGCGGGCGATGACGTACCCGGGTCTACGCCGCGTGCTGAGAATGCCGCCGGACGTGACGGTGGACACCGTACGCGAGGTGGCGTTCAGCCCGGACGGCCGCTGGCTGGCCGCGGCGACCAGCCTGCGCGGCGGCATCGGCGCGGCCGGCACGAGCAGCGCCGACGGGAGCCTGCCGCGATCGGCCGTGCTGCTCTGGCCGGCGTCCGGTGACGGGATCGGCACACCGGTGCCGGTGCCGGCCGGTGCGGTCGCCGCCACCAGCCTGGCCTACACACCGGACGGGACGGCGCTCGCCGTGGGCGACCCGAGGGGAGCGGTCACCCTGGTCGGCGTGCCGTCGAACACGACGCGGCAGCCGCCGGTGCTGGCGACGCTTCCCGCGCCGGCCGGGTCGGGGTTGCCGGAGGTCGACCGGTTGTCCTTCGCCCCGGACGGCCGCAGCGTCGCGGTCAGCCACGCCGACGGTACGACCCGGGTGTGGGACCGGCACACGGCGCGCCCGCTCACCTCATTCGGCGGACGCCGAACGGTCTTCGCCCCGGCGGGAGCGACCATCAGCACCCTGGCTCCGGACGGACGGGTCGTCGTCCGACGGACCAGCGACTACGCCGTGGCCAGCACGATCACGCTGCCCGACGTGGCGGAGATCGCGTACCGGCCCGACGGCCGGCAACTGGTGCTCGGCACCGAAGCCGGGACACCCGGGGTGTGGCTCGCGGACCTGCCCGCCGGGCGCCCGAGGCCGGTGTCGGGCACGTTGCCGGGGACGGTGCTCGGGCTCGGCGACGGCGACGTACTGACCAACGACAGCGGGGTCGTGGTCACCGACGCCGGCACGGCCACGCCCCGGACAGGGTGGCGTCCGCCGGGCATGTCGATCCGCTCTCTGGCGTTCCGGCCGGGCGGCACGGTGTACGCGGCGGCCGGCCACTGGCTCGACCAGTCCCTCCGTGGCGGCATCACGCTCTGGGACGCCGACCCGACCGCTGTCCCGGTCACCCGGGTCTCCGCCGTCACCGCACCGGGCAACGGGACGCCGCAGCCGGGCATGCTCGCCTCCACCGCCCTGTCGACCAGCCCGGACGGCCGACTGGCCGCCGGGGTCAACGGACGCCAGGTGACGGTCTGGTCGACCGTGGACGGTACGGCCCGCCACCTGACCTTCCCGGTCACGGCCATCGCCCCCGCGCCGGACGGCGGGCCCCCGGGCCGACTGGCGTTCAGCTCGGACAGCGCGACCCTGGCGGTGACCGGGCCGGACGGCAGCGTAACCGCGCTGGCCACCGGGCCCGACGACACGGGGCCGCTGAGGGCCCGGTCGAGGCTGGTGCCGGGGACACCGGCGCGGGACCTGGCCTTCGGCCCCGACGGCGACGTACTGGCCGTGGCAACCGGCGACGGCGTACAGCTCTGGGACCTGGCGAGGCAGCGGCTGGTCCGCACGCTCACCCACCCCGAACCGCCCGCCGACGTCACGGCGGTCGCGTTTGACCGAGCCGGCCGCCTGTTCGCCACGGACGGTCGGCGGCTGGTCCAGTGGGACGTACGCGATGGCAGGGCGTACCCGTTGCCCGCCCTGGACGGGGCGTTCCGGCTCACCCGGCTCGCCGTGGCACCCGGTGGCACGCTGCTGGCCGGTACGACCGACGGCGGCACGATCGTGCTGTGGGACCTGGCCGCCGGCCGCCGCCTGGACTCCGTACTGACCGCACCGGTGCCGGTCCGGTCGCTGACGTTCGGCGGTGCCGGCGGGCTCACCCTGAGCGCGACCGGATCCACGGTCGTCCAGTGGAACCTCGATCCCGAACCCGTTCTGGAGTGGATATGCGACGTGGTACAGCGCGACCTGGAGACGGCGGAGTGGCAGACGTACGGCGCCGGCGCCAAACCCCGGGTCTGCCCGGCCCCGCCCCGGTGACGTCCGAACAGATGCCGTCGCCCGTGCCCGCGCCGGACCGCGCGACCCGCGGGCGACGCCTCGGGTGGCGGCTCTGGGCGCTCGCCGCGGTGGTCGTGCTCGGTGCCGGGTGTGGGCGGCCCGGGCCGGTCGCGGAACCCACGGCCCGGGGACCGTCGTCCACGAGCCCGACCGCGCCGGTGGCGGCCCCGGCCGAGACCGACCTGGCCGCGCTGCTGGTCCGGCCGCCCGGACTCACCGACGTGCCCGGCGACCCGCTCTCCGGACCGATCGGCCGGCACGACGTGGGTCGGGTCTTCGTCGACCACCCGGACGACCCGGCGACGGTGCTCGGGCACGGCTTTGTCGCCGGGCACGTGAACGGCTGGAAGTCGCCACCGCCCGGTTTCGACCCGACCGCGACGACGATCCCGGCCACCACCGTCGTGATCGCGATGGTGTTGCGCTTCGACACGGTCCCGAACGCCGACGCGGTGCTGGCCCACTTCGAGCGGCACAGCCGGGAGGACGGTTACCTCCCGTTCCCGGTACCGGCCGTGCTCGCCGGCGGTTACGGTTTCCAGATCGGCCCGCAGGCCGGTATCACCAGCCGAAGCGTCACCTGGCGGCACGGCTCCGACCTGTTCCAGATCACCGCCCAGTATTCGGACCCGCCGGGCACGACGGAGCAGGTGGTCGAGCTGGCACTGACCCAGGAGCGGGCGCTGTGACCCGGACGGCGACCCGTCGTGGCCCGGTCCAGCCAGCGTTCGGTGCCACCCGAGGTCGACGCCGGGTCACGGACGTCGCGATCGGCCGACTCGGCCGACAGCCGTCGGGCCAGAATTGTTAGGCCGCCGGCCGGCGCGGGAACCATGCCCCACACCTGTTGTCCGGGACGCTTCCGCACGACAACAACGGCCGGGAGTGATGTCCATGCAGGAGCCGGGCGAGGTGCTGGTGGTCCAGCCGGGCGTCGAGCTACCACGGTGGTGGCACGCGAGTGTCTTCCTCGCCGGCCCGACCACGGGCTCGACCGTGCTGCTGCCCTGGCAGGAGGAGGCCGTTGACACGCTGCGCCGGCTCTGGACCGGCCCCGGCCGGTTGGTGGTCTTCGTTCCCCGCCTCGGCGACGGAGCCGAGCCGGTGGACGGCGACGACTGGTCGGGAGCCCGGGTCGACCAGTCCGACATCGTGCTGTTCTGGCTGGCCGAGGACGACCACCCGGTGTCCCGCAGTGTCACGCACGTACTGCTGGGCAGTTGCGAGAGCACCGGGCGGGTGGTGCTCGGCCTGCCGGCGCACGATCCACAAGGCGGCTACCTGCGTCATCGCGCCGAGCGACGGCGCATTCCGGTCGCTACGAGCATCGCGGCGACCGTCGGGCACGCGCTGTCACTGATCGGCTCCGGCGCCCGCCGGGACGACACGCACCGGGAAATCCCGCTGACGCTGTGGCGTACCGACAGCTTCCGGCACTGGCTCGACACAAAGGAGCACTCCGGCCACCGGCTGCAACACGCCCGGGTCACCTGGAACCTCCTGCCTCGGCCACACGGCGACGTCTTCCTCTGGGCGGTACGCCCGCACATCTTGATCAACTCCGAGGACCGGGTCAAGAAGAACGAGATCGTGATCGGCCGGACCGACGTGGCGAGCGTGGTCGCGTACCGGCCGGGCGCGACCCTGCTGGAGACCGAGATCGCGCTGGTCCGCGAGTTCCGGTCACCGGCGGCGACCAGCGACGGGTACGTGCACGAGCTGCCCGGCGGTAGTCAGCTCGACGACGCGCCGCCGGTACAGGTCGCCGCGACCGAGTTCGAGGAGGAGACCGGCCTGCCGCTCGACCCGGCCCGGCTGCGCCCACACGGCGTACGGCAGCCGGTCGGCGCGCTCTGCGCACACCGGCAGCACCTGTTCAGCGCCGAACTGGACGAGGAGGAGATCAGCCGACTCCGTTCGACGGCCGGCACCTTCGGCCTGGCCGACGAGGGCGAACGGACGACGGTGGAGGTCCGCACCTACCGGGAGATCCTGTCCGACCGGCTCGTCGACTGGACCACACTGGGCCTGCTCTCGGCCGCGTTCGCGGAAGTGTTCGCCCAACGCGGGACGGGGAGCGGCCGACGTGGGACCGAGGGGCGGTCGGTCGGCTGAGACGGCATCGAGGAACGTGCCGCAGGCCCCGGGCCTGACACCCGAGGTGGTCGGGTGCGCCCGCGCTCTAGGCTGGACCCGGGGAGGCGGGCCAGCACGACCGATGAGCGGCGGGCCAGATGACAGGTTTCGGCACGGAGATGCAACGCCTACGTCTCGTCGCGGGCATGAGCCTGGGCGAGTTGTCGCGGCGGATCTACTACAGCAAGGGTCACCTCAGCAAGGTCGAGAACGGACGTCGGGGTCCGAGCCCCGAACTGGCCCGCGCCTGTGACGCGCTGCTCGACGGTGGCGGCGCCCTGGTACGCCTGGCGACGCCGCCGGAACAGAACGCCGCGACGGCCCTCGCGGAGATCGGTCTCGGCACCGGCGCCTGGCGCCTGGAGCTACGCCCGGACGGGTCGGGCACGGTCCAGATCGGCGAGCAGAGTCTGCCGCTGCCGACGGCCGGTGACCGGACGGCCGACATGGAGAGCGTCTTCGACGCCGTACGACGCTGGGGCCGGGTCGCCTCGCCCGCCGCGGTGCTGCCGGTCCTGATCGCACAGTTGCACGTGGTACGCGCCGCGGCGGCCGGCACGACCGGACCGGTGCGGGTGCGGCACATGGCACTGGCCGCCCGGATGAGCGAGTTCGCCGGCTGGATGGCGCAGGAGGCCGGTGACTCGCCCGCCGCCCTGTGGTGGACCGATCTCGCCGCCCGGCTCGCCGAGGAGGCGGGCATGGCGCAGATGTCCGACCACGTGCTGATCCGGCGCGCGCTGGTCACGATGTACGACAGACAGCCGGCCCAGACGATCGCACTGGCCGAGCGTGCCCGGTCCCGTCCCGGAGCGTCGCCCCGGATACGGTGGCTCGCCGCGCTGCGCGAGGCACAGGGGTACGCGCTCGCCGGTGACCAGAGCGGCTGCCTGGCCGCGCTGGACCGGGCGCGGGAACTGGCCGCACTCGTACCCCCGGCGGTGGACACCCGGCTCGGGCCGGAGACACCGATGGACCTGCACGCGGTGACGACCGCCTGGTGTCTCTACGACCTCGGCCACTTTGCCGCGTCGGCGACATTGTTCGACCAGGAGGTGCCGCGCATCCCGACCGAGTCGACCCGCTCGTACGCCCGGTTCGCCACTCGCCGGGTGTTGGCGCATGCCTCGGCCGGCAACGTCGACCGGGTCTGCGAGCTGTTGCCGGAGGTGCTCGACCAGGCCGAGCGGGCGGACTCGGCGACGGTCCGGGCCGAACTGCGTGCGCTGGCTCGCACCACCCTGCGGTGGGCCGGCCACGCCGACATACAGCGGCTGCGGCCCCGGCTCACCGCCGAACTGGCCCGCTCTCCCGGCGGTTACGCGGCGGCATCGGCCGGCACCGGGCGCTGATCGCTCCCGCCCTGGAGTGGCGCGACACTCACGACGGATGATCGAGCATTCTGACCGGATTCGGGCTGACCCAGGTGATGCGCAGCCGCCCCGGCGTGCCCCGGTGCAGCGAATGCTCGAACGGCGGCTCGAATCACGCACCGGACGGTGGTGACGCCGCAATTCTGGGCACCCGCTTGTCAGACCGGAAAAGAGTTTCCCGTTGCCTCTTCCACTTCCGACCGGGTACGCGATCGACACGACTGTCGAGCTTCTCCGTCGGCCGCGCCCGTGGCGGGTGAAACGGTCGTGGCGGAGCCGTCGTCACCGGACGCGTGCCGGTGCACCTGGAGGTCGGCATAGATGATGATCTGGGCTCCGAGCACCCCGACGGCGACGAGTTCGATGACCGAGACCGCGACAACCCAGACGTCCGTGACGCCGGCCGCCCAGACGACCACGATCGCGGCGAGCGGGGACGCACAGAATGTCGCTAGGTCGACAGCGAGTTGGAGCAGCTTGCGGGATCTGCGGCGGACGTCGGCGCGATGGGCGAACTCCCAACCGAAGACCGGAACCTCGGAGCGGGTCATCGCCAGGAGTGACGGAATGAGCTCTTCGCGGATGTAACGGCTGATCGCAGAGACCTTCTCGTCGTTGACCAAGTATGTCCAGCCGAGCACCACCGACACCGGCGGCAGAAGGAGCAGCAAATAGGGCCGACCTGGGCTTTGCAGCACTGCGGCGATCACCGCGGCCATCGATCCCAGGGAGGCGTAGAGCAGATTGTCCCGGAATCCAATCCGGGTGTTCTGCTCCTCCTTCAAACGTTCGTACTCCGCGACGAGCAGGGTGCCCGGCGTGATCTCGGTGTTCACGATCAACCTCTCTCGCGGTCACGCCGTCGGGGTCACGGATCATGTACAAACCCGCACTCCCATCACCCTAACGTCGGCGTCCAAGTCGGACGCATGCCCGTTGCCGTCTCAGTCATTCGGACACTGTCGGACGTGGATCGGTGTTGAGACATCTTTCGACCTTCACACATGGTGACGACGCTGCTACGTTACCTGCGAACTCGCCCGTGACGGCAGTGGAGCGAGCGCCGTACAGCCGTACAGACGATCACGATCACCGCTATCCGCAGTGAGGTGGTAAGACGATGACCGGCAAGGCGACCCAGCCGGCGATCCTCGGCCAGCCCTTCCTGGTGAGCCGGCTGACCCAGGCTGCCCGCCTGGTCGGTCCGTTGGTTCTGAAAGGGCTCGGTCCGATGGTGGTCAACGCGCTGCGGCGCGAACCCGAGGCCCATCGCGAGACCGACGCGTCCCGTACGCCAACGGCCTCGGGCTACGTGCTGTTGATCAGCGGCGACGTGGGGGTCGAGCACCTCCAGCGGGCGTGGGACGACGCGGGACCACGGTGGACCGGTGAACGGGTCTGCCAGCTCGACCTGTCGGATTGCCGATTCGGCGACGTGGCCAGCCTGGTCTACCTCATCGCGCGGCTGCTCGAACGAGAGCGTCATGGGCCCCGGCAGACCTCGGTCCGGCTACCCACCGCCACCGAAGCACTGAATTTCCTGTGGCAGTTCAATTTTCACAATGCCCTCACCGAGGCGCTCGACCGGCCGCTCTCGGAAATCCTGACGCCGGACAGCGTGGTCCGTCTCGCGCTGACCAAGAGGTCGGGCCCACCCACCTCGACGGGCACTCGCCCGACCCTGCCCGCGAATCAGTTCCCGGTCGAAGCGCTACTCATCGGGTCGAGCACCCGTCACGTCCAGGCGGTGCAGTACGCACACCGGTGGCTGTCCAGGCACGTCCTGTCCGCGCTCAACCGTGACCTGGCCGGCGCCGGATCGCAGGTGGCCCGTGCGGTCGTGCTCGAAGCGCTCATGGCGGCCTCGACGTCGAGTGGTAGACGGAGGGCGCTCGTCGCCGCGTACTACGGGCTCGGGCCCGCAGCCCGACCGTGTCTGCAGATCGTCATCTGGTGGGACGAGGCGACACGGTCGACGGACCCGCCGGCCGGAGAGCGCGGTGTCCGACCCGTCCCGCCCATCCGACCCGCGATCCCCGTCGATCCCCTCAAGGCTGACGCGACAAAGATGCTGGCGCTGGCGACGGAGCAGCGTGGCGTCACGGCGCCCGATCTCCGCGGCGCACCCCCCTGGCAGCCGTTGGCGTCACCGCCCACGGTCTTCGCCGACGCCGTCACCCAGAGGTTCGCCGGTCGCCTGGACGTCTACCACAGCGTCCTCCGGATGATCCTCGAACCACCCAAGTCACCATCGGGCACGGACGTCACCCCGGCGGTCTCGCGCGTGAACTGGTCCCGGACAACTCGATTTCCTGGCAACCTGCTCGTGGTCACGATTCCCTTCGCCGGGCAGCCTGGTTCCGGCCGAACAGAAGACGCCGAGCGAGCAGAGCCATGGTTCGGACATGACCGGCGGTAGCTTCGGCCTGGCCCGCTTCGGCCTCGGCTCGGGCGAGGAACCGAGCGAGATCCACCTCAGGTTCTACCACCGGGTCGCCGAACTGGTGCTGGGCGGCACCGTCGTACACACGGTGGGTCTCAGTGAATTCCGAACGGTGGAGACCGGCACCGTGCTCGAAATCGACGCGGCCATCTACCAACCCCTCTTCCAGTCGCTCAAGGAGATCCCACCGGACGTGGATCTCGGCATACTCGACCTCTCGGTGATTACCAAGAAGGTCAACAGCGAACTGTTCCTGCGCCCCGGGACCATGCACCACATCGGCTCGGCGATCGTCACTGCGATCGAGTCCGGGGGATGGACCCGGCGACAGCTGGTGATCCTCCTACCGCCGGAGCCGGCCAGGTCGGAGAAGCTGCGCCAAGCGCTCGACCCCTACATGGGCGAGAGCAGGATCGTGATCCTCAGCGACGACGGCGACTCGTCGTGGTCGGGAATCGACCCGAGCGACTACCGGGGCGCGCTGGCCGGCGTGACCACTCGGCCGATCGACGGCCTCGATGCAAAACTCATCACCCGCCTGGGCTGGTTCCGGCCACACGAGAACAACGGCGACACCTGGGTGCTCCGGCACTACTTCGACGCGCAGAAAGCCAATGACGAGCTCGGCGAGTTGCTCGACGCGTATGTCGGGGCGCGCCGGCCCGACCTGGTCGCCTACCACGAGTCCGCCTCCGACTGGCTCGCCGCCCCGTTACAGGGATGCTGCATCAGGGCCGACTCGCTGCCGATGCTCTCCGTGGCGGATTGGACCGATCCGGAGCGGGATGTGTGGAGCTACCGGGGGCGGTCCGTGCTGCTCGTCGTGCCGCTGATGCACCGCGGAGTCTCCCTGCTGAACAAGATAGCCGCGATCGAGGACCGCCTCGCTCCACGCGAGCTACGGATACTGGCTGTCCTCTCTGCGGAGGGGAGCAAGCGGATGTTTGGCAGTCGACGGATCGGAAACCGCGCGGGCCGCATGTACGAGGTCGACTACTTCCTCTCCGTACAGCAGGTCTCCGAGGCGGCCTCTGCCTGCCGATTCGGTGTCTTCGGCGAGACCCGACAGTATGCGGAGCTGACCGACTCGCTGACCACGGGTGAGTTCTGGGAGTTGGTCCGGCTCTGCGGCAGCAAGCCAGAGGAAAACGTCCCGGACCGCCGCAAAGGCTACAACGTGGTGCCCGACCTGCCCGCGATGCTCGATCGGTACGGCAACTGGCTGACCGACAAACTGTGGCGGTCGATCCAGCGGCAGACCGCGACCGTGGGACAGGACCTGGTCCTCGTCTGTCCGGACGGCGAACGGGGTTCGCGGAAGGTCTCGCAGCGGCTGTCGCTCTGGAGCGGGGCACGGGTCATACGCATTCCTCGCGACGTGATCGAATTGGTGGCGAACGGGACGCCGCCGGAGCAGGTATGCGACCGGGCGCTTCCGTGGTGTCGGGAACTCGCCTCGGTCGCCCGACGGGAAGTTGTGCTGACAGACGAGTTTGTCGGTGACGGCGAGACCATGAGGGCGATGGAGCGAATCGTCGTGGCGATGAACCTGTCGGTGACCACCGTCTGCGCGCTCGTCGATTTCGCGCCGGACGACGTGCAGAGCCGCCACTCGCTCTATTCCTGGCGTCCGCAGGAGGAGAGTCTGCGGGTGCCGAAACCTCGGCTAGCGGTGGAGGGCATGTCCGGAGCAGGTCGGCCATGAGTCGCAAGCCCTCCGAGAAGGACGTACTGGCGCTACTCGCACTGATGCGGGACGAGCATGACAACGACGTACTCTCGATCATGCTGGACGACCTCGTCTGGTCGGTGGCGAAGCTCGACCACCGCTTCCGTGCCCGGGTTCTTGTGCACGCCGCCGCGACGGTGGGTACCCGGCGGATGACCCCGACGCTCGCACGGGAGGTCTTCCAGCAGCTCGACGACTGGCCGGTGGAACGGGGATCGGTCGACTTCGCGGTGGTCACCGTGAAGGACACCGAGTTCGACGCGGCGAAGGTCGCCTTCGGCATCGACCTGTTGAGTGACTCGGACCACAGCTGGCGTGGTGCTTCGTTCTACGAGGTCACGCTGGAACGCCCCGGCAAGCGCGCACTCAAGGGAGTCGTCACCACCTGTGGGGAGGGCGGCAATCAGCAGATGGCCGCCTTCCTGCACACCGTGCTGTCGGTCTACACCGTGCGGCTGTGCTGCCTGGTCGGGATGGCGGCCGGGCAGGAGAAGGAGGTCGACCTCGGCGATGTGGTGTTCGCCGAGCGGGTCACCGACTACGGGCTGAAGATCACCACCACGGACGGCGACCAGCGCGAGTTGCCACAGTTCACGCCGGACCCCGCGATCCGGCGCGAGATGAGTTCGTTCCATCCGGAGCGACTCGGCTGGCACGACGATCTGGCCCAGCAGATCGCCAAGGCCGTCGAACGGGTGCCCATGCTGCGCATGCCACAGTCGTTCATCCCATCGGAGTACCGTCCCCGCTTTTTCCGCAAGACCATTCTGGCCGCCGACGAGCTGATCGAGGACGGTTCCATCCGGGTGCGGGCCAGTACCGCCGGCCCCGCCCGCCGAACCGGCGCCTTGGAGATGGAGGGGACGGGATTCGCCCGGGCCAACCAGGAGGCGAAAGTGCCGTGGCTGGTCGTACGCGGGATCGCTGACTTCGGCCACTCCGACCGGTCAAAGGACTGGCAGCTTGTCAGCACCGTGGCGGCGGCCAGCGCCCTGCGGTTGTGGTTGAGATCGTGCAAGTTCCTGGCCGATGACGCCTCGTGAGGACCAGCGGACGGAAAGGGCTCTGGCCCCGGGCTGAGCCGGGGCCAGAGCCTCGATCGGGGTGGCGACGACCGTCGTCAGCAGGTGGCGTTCAGACCGGCCCAGTTAGCCCGGTCGTTGTAACCGCCGTCGCCGCCGTCACCGACCAGCAGGTCGAGCACCCGGACACCGGCCAGGTCGACGTCCACCTGACGGATGTCGTCGCGGGTCAGCACGCCGCTGTCGAACAGGACCCGGCCGTCGCCGACCACCTGGAAGGTCGAGGTCGCGCCCTCGGGTCCGACGTTGCGGACCGCGTCGTCGAGGCCGACGGTCGCGGTCAGCCGGGTGCACCGGTCGCCCAGGTAGTAGCGGACGGTGGAGGGTGACGCGACGCCGAGACCGGTCGGGTAGACCTGGCCGATCATGCTGATCGGTGACCAGCCGCCGACGCTGAGGTCGACCGTCGGGCTCATCCAGCCGCTGGTGGCGCTGATCCAGTCGTGGTGCGACAGCACGACCGCGCCGGTTGGTGGAGCCGGGGCGACCACCACCGAAGCGGCGGTCGTCTGCCGCAGCCGCCCGTGCCCGATCACGTCGTACGACGTGGTCGCGGTCAGCGTGACGGCGCCGGGGGCGGCGGTGGTCGGCAGGGCGAGGGTGAAGGCCAGGGTGGTGGCGGCGCCGGGAAGCAGCACCTTCGGTGCCCCGCCGAGTGGACGCACCGTCCAGCCGGCCGGCGCCGCGAGGGCGACCTGCGGCGTGAAAACCGGCAGCAGGCCGTCGTTGCGTACGCCGACCTCGACCCGCGCGGTGTCGCCACCGCCGAGCACGGGTGCCGTACCGTCCGGGGTCGCGGTGTCGCCGACCTTGGTGACCTGCGGCAGACCGGCGGTCACGTGCGGCACACCCGGCAGGCCACGCGCCGGGCCGACCCGGAACAGTGCCGCCCCGTGGGCCGGAACGGCTGCGCTGATGGTGCCGGCGCTCTCGGTGACCTGGTTGGTCCAGGCGTTCCGTACGGTGAAGCGCGCCCCGGACAGGCCGACCGACGACACCTTCGTGGTCAGGGTCTTCGAGCTCTCGCCCCGGTTGAGCAGTACGACGGCCCGGTCACCGTCGGCCAGCCGCTTCACCCAGGTCTCGGTGGTGCCGGCCGGGCCGACCCGGACCGCCTGCACGCCCGCGCGGTCCTGGTTGATCGCCAGCACCTCGGGGTCGCTGAGAATGTCGACCGAGGTCTGGCTGAGTTTGCGGATGTCGCTGCCGATCACCAGTGGCGCGGCGGCCACCGACCAGAGCGTCATCTGGGTACGGAACTCGTCGTCGGTCATCCCGAGCCCGGGTGCCAGGTAGTCCGGGTCGTTGAAGTGGCCCGGACCGGCGGCCTCGGGGTGGCGCGCGTTCGCGTCGTAGTTGCGCAGCACGTCCTTGAACTTGATGTCACCGACAAAACCGACGTCGGTGTAGGTCCGCCAGGACTGCGCGATCGCCGGGGCGTAGCTCCAGGAGTACGTCGACTGCTGCTCCTCCGGGTAGTTGCCCCAGTCCGGCGAGGTCACCGGGTTGCACAGGTTGAAAATGATCGGCCGCTTGCTGGCGTTGTTCCGCAGCGCGTGCGCGAACTCGGTGTAGACGGTCTTCGGGTCCAGGTTCGCGGCGATGCCGCAGAGGAAGTCGACCTTCACCGCGTCGAACTTCCAGGTGGCGAACTGGTCGGCGTCGCGCTGGTAGTAGCCGCCGCCGCTGCCGAGCCCACACTTGCCGGGGATGTACGGGCCGGCGTCGGTGTAGATGCCGGCCTTCAGGCCCTTGGCGTGGATGTAGTCCACCAGTGGCGCCAGCCCGTTCGGGAACCGGGTCCGGTCGGCCTGGAGGTCACCGGCCGCCGTACGCGGCTCCGGGTCCTGCCAGCCGCCGTCCAGCCAGACGATGTCGTAGCCGGCCTTGGCCAGGCCACGGGAGACGATCGCGTCGGCGACCCCGCGTACGGACTCCTCGGAGAAGTCGCCGCCGAGGCCGAAGTAGGTGTTCCAGCCCTGGTACGGCGTGGGGCTGAGCACCGGTCGGGGTGCGGGCCCGGTCCCGGTCGAGGTGTCCGCTGCCGCACCCGCGTGGGCGGGCGAGGGTACGACCAGCAGACCGGCCACGAGGGCGGTCAGAGCGGTGAACACGTGTCGTTTCACATTGGATTCCTTTGCTGGAAGGGCGGACACCAGGAGGGGCTGTGGCAGGTCGGCCAACGGCTGCACGTCATGCCCGCACTCCTGGGTCGTTTCCAAGATCCTGCAATCCGTTACGAGCACGTGTCAATAATATTTCATAAATTATGAGCTAGAGAGATCGAACAACCCGCTCCCCGCACCGGTCCACGCCGCCGCTCCTGCTGCGGTGGCGGCGTACCGTACTCGGACGTGCGGTCGGCGACCCGGTGACGGGACGTGGCCGGGGCCGTACGGATGGCGATTGTCCACGGAAGGGATCGGGCACGTGCGACTTCACGTGGGCTGCGCGATGTGGAGCCTCAAGTCCTGGCAGGGGCGCTTCCTGCCGCACCCGCTGCCGTCCCAGGAGCGCCTGCGGCACTACGCGAGCTGGTGCGACGCCGTCGAGGGGAACACCACGTTCTACGCGACGCCGACCCGGGAGACCGTCGCCTCGTGGGCGCGGCAGACCGATCCCGACTTCCGCTTCGTGATCAAGCTGCCGAAGGTTGTCACGCACGAACGCCGCCTGACCGATGTCGACGAGCCGCTGCGCGTCTTCCTGGACGCGATCGAGCCGCTCGGTCCGCGTACCCATGCCCTCTGGATCCAGCTGCCGGGATCGTTCGGACCCACCGACGTCCCCACCCTCGCCCGCTTCCTGCGCCAACTCCCGACCTCCCACCGGTACGCCGTGGAGGTCCGCCATCCCGCGTTCTTCGACGACCCCCACGCGGCCGAACTGCTCGAAGCGGCGCTCACCCCGGTGTCCGCCGAATGGATACCCTTCGACACCACCGCGTTCTTCCGCACCCCGCCGACCAGCGACGCGGAACGGGACGCCTGGACCAAGAAGCCGCGCATGCCACTCCGGTCGCGCGCGCTGACCGACCGGCCGATCGTGCGCTATCTCGGCCGCGACGACCAGGCGCGGACGGTCGAGGGTTGGCAACACTGGGTCGGGGTGACCGCCGGCTGGCTGCGCGAGGGCCGCTCACCGACCGTCTTCGTGCACACGCCGGACAACGCCGACGCGCCCATGCTCGCCCGCCGCTTCCACGACGAGGTACGGGCACGCGTCCCCGAACTCGAAACGCTGCCCGAGCCGATCCCGGCCGAACCCCTGACCCTCTTCTGACCGCTCGACGTTCACGAGCGCCAAGGGCAGCACGCGGTCAAAGGTAGACGTTAGGGTCGGCTGATGCGACGGGGCTGGGCGAGTGTGACAGGCACGGTGGTCTCCGCGAGCGCGGCGGCTTTCTGGGCGTACGCGCTGGCGGTCCTGCAACCGTCGACCGAGCCGGCCCCGCCCGTCGAGTGGGCCGAGAACAACACCTACTGGTCGCGTGACCTGAGGTTCGTCGCGCTGATCGTGGTCGTACTCGGACTGGTCCTGATCGCCCGCGGCGACCGGGTACGGTCCCGACTGGCCATCGCCATCGCCATCGGCGCCGGCTGGCTCGTCGCCGACGTGGCGCTCGACCGCGTCGGTGTCGCCGGCCTTCCGACGGCCGTACTGCTCGGACTGGTCGGGGGCGGGGTTGTGCTCGCCTTTGCCTGGGCGCTCCGGCGTGACGAGCCAGGCGGTGTGGGCGACGATGGTCGACGCCCGCTGATCGCCGCCGCCGCGATCGGTGCGACGCTTCTGCCGGTCACCGCCGGTATCGAATCACCCACCGACACCGAGGCGACGCTCACCCCGTCGACGCTGGTGGTGGCCGCGCTGCTGCTCGCCGTGGCCGTCGGGTGCGCCGCAGCGGCGGCACCTCCACCGCTCGCCCGGCGCCGGTGGGCGCTCGTGGTGCTGGTCTGCCTCGGCGGCGCGGCAGCCGTTGCCCTGCGTCTGATCCAACCGGGCGAACGGTCACTGGTCGGAGTGCTGGTGTGCGGGTTGCTCGTCGCCGGGGTCGCGCTGATGAGCTGGGACTGGCCCGGAGGCCGTCCCAGTCCGGCCCGGCACGCGCTCGTCGGTCTCGGGGCGCTCGTCGGTTACCCGGTACTGACGGTGTTCACGCTGGTCCTGACCGCCTTCGTGCTGCCCGTCGGCAGGGCGATGACGGCGCTCGCCGGCAACCCGCCGGTGAACGCAGCCGACACCGACGCGCTCTACAGCCTGTGCGGGCTGGTCACCGGTGTGGTGCTCGGTGCCGTACTTGCCCGGATCGCCGACGAACCGTTCCTCACCCCGCCGGCAAAGCCGTCCCGGAGCTCACCGCCGACGTACACGCGGCACAGAGCAGAAACGGTCGTTCGGCCTCGACAGCACTTCACGCAGGTTCAGGCGGGTCACCGATGGGACTCGGAAAGGGACCTGCCCGACGGTCCAGCGTGATCGGGGGACGCAGTCCGGGCATAGGCCCGCCAGCGCCACAGATAGCGGGACAGCTGCCGAAGAGCGACTGGCCGGGGCCACTCCCCGGCGCGGAACCACGCTTCGGCGCCGCCGTCGACGACGACGACGCTGCCACTCATGAACGCCGCCGATGGCGAAAGCATCATCATCACCCAGTCGGCGAGGTGGCCGGGCTCGCCGAGTTCCCCGATCGGGTTGGGAAATGACCGGAACGCCTTGGCCGCCCGTGGGTCTACCAGCTCTTCGTCGAGCAGCGGAGTCTTCACCGGTCCTGGAGCGATCACGTTGAGCCTGATCCCAGCGCCGGCCCATGCCGGAGTCACCGCCGCCCGCCGCGCCCAGTCGGTCACCGCAAGCTTCGACGCCGCATAAGCGAAGTTGGGGGCGGCCCGCCCGAATACCCGCACCCTCCGCACCGCTCGTTCGATCTTGCCCGCACGAATGGCCCGGACCACCGCCCGGGGCACATGGGGCATGACGGTGGGCGAGTTGCTTCCGAATACCACGGCTCTGGAGTCACCGCCCGCAGCGAGTGCCGGCCGCAGGGCGGTCAGCAGTTCGACCGTACCTAGGTAGTTTGTCTGCATGATCCTAAATGCACGGTCGGGACCGGGCAGGGGCCCGATACCGGCGGCGAAAACAGCACCGTGGAGTGCACCACCTGACCGCTCGAGTATTGCGGCGGCCGCTGCCGAACGGCCTTCCGGTGTCGCAAGGTCGACGTTGATTTGAGCGTCGCGCAGATCCACGTCGATCACCGAGTGTCCGGCGGTGCTCAGCCGCTCGGTCACCGCGGAGCCCATCCCCGATGCCGAACCCGTCACTGCGTAGGTGCCCATGTGAATCCTTGTCCTCAAGAATTTATCGGTCACTGTGGGGAGGGTGCCGCCGCCACGACGATGACGTTTTTGACGATGGTTGTGCTGACGACTCGGGCAACCGCTTCGGCTTCGCAGTTACCTTTCCCGCGTTGCCTGGATCGGGGCGATCATGGTCGAGGTCCAGGGGATTTCGGGGTGGACTGAGGCGGAGTCCCGCCGTCCGGGAGCAGGTCAGGCAGAGGCGGGGCGAGCGGGCCGAGGCCGCCTGCCGGGCCATCGGGCTGTCCGCAACCAGCACGATCTCCGGGTGACGGTGATGTGGTCTTGGCTGTGCCTCGCGTTCGACTTCCCTAGCCGGCAGTCGCGGCTCGGGAAGTCGAACGCGAACGGCGTTGTCAGCTCCCGAGCTGTCGCTGCACTGCCTGGGCGTCGATCAGGTAGTTCATCTCGTAGAAGCGCCCGTCGCGGACCTTGTGGAAGGAGTACTCGGCAAACTCCAAGGTGGCGCCGGTGGGGGCCACGCCGAGCCACTCCTTCGTGTGCGTGCCCTTGTTGAACAGACGGGCTGCCACGCGGTCACCGTCGATGGCGATGTCCTGGACCCGCCAGGTGAAGTCCGGCACCGCATCGCCGTGCGCCTTCAGCTCCGCGATGATGTCGTCCCGCGTGACCGGCTTGCCGTTCTCGACGAGCTCGTCGTGAACGAACTCGGTCATGCGGTCGAAGTCATGGGCGTTGAGTGCGTCGATGTAGCGCTCGAAGACCTCGCGCACTTCAGACTCAGACATGTTGGCCTCTCTTTCCTGGGTTGGTGTTGTGTACTGGGAAGGTGACGACGTGCGAGGCCCTTCCGCGGCCACCCCGGCACATCGCCCGCCTGAACGACCTGACGCCCGCCTCCGGCGATCGTCACGACGAATCGAACATGGCCCCCCTCGACCGCTGAACCACGCCTCACCCCGATCCGCTGAGACGAATCACTTCCCCGGCTCGGCCGCGCAGGCGACGTCGCGGTGCGGGCGCTGCCCGGTGGTCAGGAAGGCTGTCACCGTGTCGTTCGCGCAGGTGTTCCGGGCGAAGAGCCCGTAGGCGCCGTGGCCGCCCTGGTCGGCCGTGACCATCCGCGCCCGGTCACCGAACGCCTTCCGAAGCTCCCAGGCGCCGGTCAGCGGGGTTCCGGGGTCGCGCAGGTTCTGGACCATGAGAACGTTCGACGGCCCCCGGTCACCGATCCGGACCGGGCGCTCGATCGGCGCCGGCCAGAAGGCGCACGGCCCGATTTTTGCCGCAGCCGCACCGATCAACGGGTACTTCATCCGGTAGAGCGCGACGTCACGCTGGTAGCCCCGGACCGACCGAGGCCAGTTCGAGTCACCGCAGAGCACGTGGAGACGGCTGGACAACGAGTTGTCCGGGTTGCCGGGCGGCGGCGCGGGCGGCACCGGCCGGCCGGTGTCGAGCGCCTGCCAGATCGTGGCCAGCGTGGTGAAGCCCACGTCGGTGTAGAGCAGGTCGAACGTGGTCCCACGGAACAGCGAGCCGTCGATGTTCTGCACCGGCGTCTGCTCCAGCCGCGCGGCGAGTTCGAAGTACTTCGCACGCACCTGCTCCGGAGTGACGCCCAGCCCGTACTGCGGGTTGGCCGCGGCGAACTTCGCGAAGTCCGGGAACCGTTGCTCCATACCGAGGGCCAGCCGCTGGAAGGCCGTGTGGTCGTAACCGCCCGGGCCCAGGTTGCTGTCGAGCACGATCCGATCGCTGCGCTTCGGGAACAACGTCGTGTAGACGGCGCCGAGGTAGGTGCCGTACGAGGCGCCGAGGTAGGAGATCGCCGGCTCGCCCAGCGCCTCCCGGATCCGGTCCATGTCCCGGGCGGTGTTCGCGGTGGTGATGTACGGCAGCATCCCGGCCGTCTCCGACGCCGCGCACTGCCGGGCGATCGTCCTCGCGATCCGGGCGTCCGTCAGCACGTCGGCCGGGTTGCCCGGGTACGGCAGGTTGAGCCGTGCGATCTGCTCCGGCGTGTAGTCACAGGTCACCGGCGCGCTGTGGCCCACACCGCGGGGATCGAACCCGATCACGTCGTACCGATCGCGGACGCTCTGGTGCAGCGGCTCGGGGAACACGGGGTTCACGAGAAGGCCCGGGTAACTCAGGCCCCCGCCGCCGGGGCCGCCGGGATTGGTCAGCAGCACGCCACGGCGCTGCGACGGGTCCTTGCTCGGCAGGCGGGAGACGGCGATGTCGATCTGCCGCCCCGCCGGCCTCCGGTAGTCCAGCGGGACCCGGACCGTCGTGCACTCCAGGTCGGGCGAGGCGACGTCCGCCGGACACGCCTCCCACCGCAGCGCGCTTGACGTTCCCGCCTCCGACACCCCGCCTAGCGAGCCGAATGTGACCCCGGAGACGGCGATGACGAGAACACCAGACAATATTTTTCGCATTTTCCCTCCGTCCCGATCGTTCCAGTGGAAACCATGTGGCCGGGACACGGTCAAGTACCGTCGCCCGCCAGGTCTCAGCCCAGCGACCGGAGCACCACCGGGTCGGTTCGCCCAACAGGTACGGGGTGACCGTCTCGGCAACTGGTCGGGTCATGGGGAGCCATCGTTGTCGATTCGGACCGGTCGCGGACGACGGACGTTCGAAAGACGTGAATATCAGACTGTCTCGGCGAGGCGAGGTTGAACCGGTGCGGCCTTTCCTGCGTCGACTCGGTGAAGCACGGCGATCTCCCGGTCACCACACCAGTATCCGGCGGCCAGAGACGACAACCAGTGACACCACGTCACATCCGGTGGTGACATGGTGCCACTGACGGGTCGGCCGCGCCCGCGCTGTCCTAGGTACATGTCCACCACACCGGTCATCGAAGTCGAACGGCTGAACCTCACCTACGGCGACTTCCACGCCGTGAAGGACCTCTCCTTCGAGGTACGGCCCGGAGAGCTCTACGCACTGCTGGGTACCAACGGAGCCGGGAAGACCTCGACCCTGGAGGTTGTCGAGGGACACCGGAGGCCGACCTCGGGCACGGTACGCGTCTTCGGGCACAGCCCCGTCGACCGGCGAGCGGTACGTCCTCGGACGGGTGTCATGCTCCAGGAGAGCGGGTTCTCCCCGGACCTCACCGTCCGTGAGTCCGTCGGTCTGGTCGGCCGGCTCACCCGGCGCACCGACGACGTCGACCGGGTGCTCGACCTGGTCGACCTCACCGGTCGAGCCAGCCGCAAGGTGTCGCACCTGTCCGGCGGGGAGAAGCGGCGGCTGGACTTCGCCACCGCGGTCTACGGCACCCCAGAGCTGATCTTTTTGGACGAGCCGACCACCGGCCTCGACATTCAGTCACGCGACGCCGTCTGGGCGACTGTGGACCGGCTGCGGGAGAACGGCGCGACCATCGTGCTCACCACGCACTACCTGGAGGAGGCGCAACAGCGCGCGGACCGGATCGGGCTGATGCACGAGGGCGCCTTCCACCGGGAGGGCACCGTCTCCGAGCTGACCCGCACCCTGCCGGCGGTCATCCGCTTCTCCCTCTCGGCGTCGGCGCCGATGCTGCCGGTGCGGGCCACCGTCGACGCGGACGGGAAGGTCATGGTCGAGACCTTCGAGCTGCAGAAGGACCTGCACCTCCTGCTCGGCTGGGCGCAGGACCACGCCGTGGAGCTGCGGGACCTGGCGGCTGGGCCGACCCGGCTCGACGACGTCTTCCGCGCCATCAACAGTTGATTCGTTCTTCCGAGAGGAGCATCACCGTGATTCCCATCGCGTCCAGCGAACTGATCCAGATTTTCCGCAACCGGCTGGTGCTGATCACCAGCCTCATCATCCCGGCCGCGGTCTGTGTGTTCTTCGTCCGTCAGCACGAGACCTACGCCGCCATCGGGAGCCTCGGCTACATCGCCGCGATCGTAGTGTTCACCGTGGCCGCGTTTGGGCTCTACGCCACGGCCGTCACCACCCTGGCGTCACGGCGGCAGAATCTCTTCCTCAAGCGGCTGCGCTCCACCGCCGAAGGCGACGCCGGCATCCTCGCCGGCCTGCTGTTGCCCGTACTCGTCCTCGCCGTGGTGCAGGTGACCGCGATCCTGACCGCCCTGGCCGTGGTCGCCGGTGAACCGGCCAACGTCGCCCTGCTGGTCGTGGCGGTCCTCGCGACCCTGGCCATGATGATCGGCCTGGCCCTGGCCACGGCCGGATTGACGAACTCCCCCGAACACGCCCAGGTCACCACCCTGCCCGTCACCCTCGGTGTGATCGCCATGGCTAGCTGGGTGGGCATCTCCGGCACCGAGAACCTCGCCTGGCTCAAGCGGCTGCTGCCCGGCGGCGCGGCCACCGAACTGACCATGAACGCCTGGAACGGCGGCGTCGCCGTGACCGACTCCCTGCTCCTGCTCGCGCCCACGCTCGGCTGGGTCGTCATCGCCGTCGCCCTCGCCACCCGACTCTTCCGCTGGGAGCCCCGCCGATGACCACCGAACCCCGGTCGGACGTCCCGACCCTCGTGGAAGATCTCCTGCTGCTTCTGTTCCAACCCAGGTCCGGGACCATCGCGGGTGAGAACATCCTCTTCTACGTCCTCGGTGGAGCGGTCCTCGCGGACCTCGCCCTCGGCGATTACCTGACCACGGCGGCCCGGGGGCGGGTCAGGAGCGTGGCGGGTCACCCACCGTCGGACGGCCTCCTCCGCCCGGCGTGGGACTACCTCGCCGAGAAACCGAGGGGGGTACAGACGGCACTGGCGGCGATCGGTCCCGCCCTGCGTAAACCGGTGTTGGAGCGGCTCATCGCGCGAGGCGACATCGACCAGCGGCCCCGTAGGGTGCTCGGCCTGTTCCGGACGACGGCCCTGCGGGACGGCAGGACCGAACGACGGGCCCGCCTGCTCGGCGACGTTCGGCAGGTCCTCGTGGACGGCGCGGAGCCGCAAGCCCGTGTCGCCGCGCTCGCGGCGCTGCTCTCGGCGAGCGGGACGCTCCCGCAGTTCGACCGCGAGATCCCGTGGACGTCGGCGGTGATCGCGCGGGCCAAGGAACTCGAGCGCGGCGACTGGGGTGCCGACGCCGCGGCGGCAGCCGTGACCCGCACCGTGACGGCCACGGTCGTCAACAGCGCCATCGTGGCCATCACCGTGCTTCCTCGAAGCTAGGGCGTGGGTGAGCCCTCGTCGAGCGGTTCCGGGCGGGGAGGAAGGACACCGGCAGCGGGTACAGCTCCCCCGCCGTACCTCGAAAGAGAGATCCCTCACCGCGTGAAAGTCGCCGTGCGTGAGGTCCAGGCGTTCGACTTCGATGCCTGGTGTGACGGATACGCCGCCACGACAGTGCGGGCGCAGCCGACCCGTCAGTGGCGCGGCGTCACGACCGCAGGTGACGTGGTGTCACTGGTCGTGGCCGGTGGAAGCCGGATACTGGGATGGTGACCGCAAGATCGCCGCGCTACACCGAGTCGACGCAGGGACGGCTGCGCCGGCTCAACCTCGCGGTCTCACTGCCGCCGCTCATGATCGCTGCGGCAGTCCTCCTGTTCCTCGACGCGCATGCCTGGTGGCACGTCATCGTCCTGGCTCCGGGGGTCGTGGCCGGCCTGGTGGCCTTCGAACGGTGGACGGCCAACGACCTCGCCCGGGTCGTGCTACCCGGCCTGATCGTGGCGGGAGCCGTCTGGCCGCTGGGGGTGCTGCTGACCGGCAGCCCGAACGCGTACTGGGGCTTCTGCGCCGTTGGTTCCCTCGCCCTGCGCGAGGTGCGGCGGCGGCGGGGCCTGGCGGTGGCCGGGCTGTTCTCCTACGTCGCCGTCGTCGGCGCGGCGCGCCTGCTGGTGGAGCGGGACGACGTACGCCAGGTCCTGGTCGACTACGTCCTCATCCCGACTGCCCTCACCGTCCTGGTGACGGTCATGACAATCGTGGGCGAGCGGTTCTACGACCTCATCCGGGAACTCGAACAGACCCGGGAGCGCGAGGCGGAGCTGGCCGTCGTCCGGGAACGCGTCCGGTTCGCCAGTGACCTGCACGACATCCAGGGCCACACCCTGCACGTGGTGAAGCTCAAGATCGCGCTGGCGCAGAAACTGCTGCTCCGCGACACCGAACGGGCGGAAAAGGAACTACGCGAGACGTACGCCCTGGTCAGCGACACCATCGCGCAGACCAAGGAACTCGCCTACGCCCAACGGCGGCTGAATCTCTCGGCGGAGATCGAGAACGCCAAGAACCTGTTCGAGGCCGCCGGCATCCGGGTGCGGCTGACCCGTGAGGCCGAGGTCGACACCCGGGCCGGCGAACTGCTCGGCCAGGTACTGCGCGAGACGACCACCAATGTCCTCCGCCACTCACAGGCAACCCAGGTGCAGATCACGCTCTCCGAGGCGGGTATCACGATCGTCAACGACGGGGTGACGGGCACCTCACCTCCCGACCTCAGGGGGCTCTCGGCTCTGCGACAACGAGTGTCCGGCGACGGAGGTGAGCTGACCGTGGAACAGCACGAGGGGCGGTTCCGGACGGCCGCGATGTTCCCGTCCGCTCGTTCCGGCACCACCGCGGCTGCCCGGGAGCAGGACCGATGACGACCATCGTGCTCGCCGACGACGAGGTGTTGCTCCGCACGGCCCTGGCCGCACTACTGCCGCTGGAGGGCGACATCACCGTCCTCGCCGAGGCACAAGACGGACAAACAGCCGTCGAAGCCACCCTGCGACACCGACCCGACGTGCTCGTCATCGACCTGGAGATGCCGGGCGTGGACGGCCTCGACGCGGTCGCGCGGATCCGCCGCGCGCGCCCGGAACAGGTCGTCCTCATGCTCACCCGGCACGCACGACCGGGCGTGCTGCGAAAGGCGTTAAAACTCGGCGTCCAGGGCTTCGTCAGCAAGTCCTCCGAGCCGGCCCACATCACCTCGGTCATCGCCACCCTGCACACCGGCAGGCGCTGGATCGATCCGGAGGTCTCCGCGCTGGCCGTCATCGACGACTGCCCCCTGACCGACCGCGAACTCGATGTCCTGCGAGAGACCGGCTCCGGTTACTCGGTCGCCGACATCGCCCGCCGGCTCCACCTCGCGCAGGGCACCGTGCGCAACTACCTCTCCAACGCCATGCAGAAGACCCAGACCCACACCCGCCACGAGGCGGCACGCTACGCCCGCGAGCACGACTGGCTGTGAGCGACGGTCCGGACGGCCCCCGCCATCTGGCACTGGCACTGGCACTGCTGAGCGAGGGCACTGACTGGGCGGGATGGATGGAGTAGGTAGTTACCGAAAGGTTCCCGAGTCTCGGAAAGGTGCCTTCTTCCCCTACATCTGACGATCTCTTACGGTTATCCAGTAACCAAAGGAGAGCGAACGAGGAGGTCCTTGTCATGGCGGTCACCCTGGTCAATCCGAACGGCCTGCCCCAGGTCGACGTCTACCACCAGGTGTCGGTGGCGACAGGTTCGAAGCTGATCCACCTCGCCGGACAGGTCGCCTGGGACGCGGACGGGAAGACGATCGGCGAGGGCGATCTCAGCGCCCAGGTCGAGCAGAGCTATCTCAACGTCGCCACCGCGTTGGCCGGTGTCGGGGCGTCCTTCGCCGATCTGGTGAAGCTGACCGTGTACGTCGTCGACTGGACACCGGACCGGATGCCAGAACTCCTGGACGGAATCGCCCGGGCATCCGCCAAACTGGGTATCACCCCGGCGGCGCCGGTCTCCCTGTTCGGCATCGTGGCGCTGCACGTTCCCGAGCACCTGGTGGAGGTCGAGGCGACGGCCATCCTCGACTAAGGAGAACGACTACACGTCACCGAAGCTGCGGCGTGAGTCCTCGATGTGGCTCAGGTACCGCTGGGTCCAGCCGCACATGCCGTCGACGACCCCGCGCAAGCCCTCACCAGCCTCCGTGAGGGTGTATTCGACGCGGGGTGGGATGGTGGGATACACGGTCCGCTCAATCAGGCCGTTGCGCTCCAGCATCCGCAGGTTCTGGGTGAGCATCTTGTGACTGATACCGCCGACCTCCCGGCGCAGCTCGGTGAAGCGCATGGTGCGCTGTCCGAGAAACTCGATGATCAGAAACGCCCACTTGTTGGCCACGTCCGAGAAGATCTCCCGCGCGAGTGAGTCGGCCCGCGCCAGGTCGGCATCCGGCGACAGCGCACTGATCTCCTGTCTGGTCCCCATCCAGCCACTTTCTATCAGTTCCTGAGTAGCCGCAAGAGAGTGCGGCCGGGGCTGGAGTCCACCGCGAGTTGCCGTACGGACGGACTCAGATGGAGCAGGTGGGCATGGTGGCCGGCAGCTTGAGGTCGATGAGGTAGTCCGCGGCGATGGTGTCGACGCACTTGTTCTTCCCGGACGAGACGATGGTGTGTCCCTGCCCTTCGACGGTCAGCAGGGCGCTGCCACCAGGGCGACACTCGCGAAACCCAGTCGCCGTACGGGCCGGCGCCCCCTGCCGAGGCGGGACGTCATGCTCGTCCTTCTGCTCACGTCACGGACTCCTTCGAACGCTCGCGCTAAGTGGACTGTCTGGTCTGCACCGGGTCCACGCCGCTCTCCATGCCACCAGCCGCCGCAGCCACCCGACAGTGACGCCGTGTCACGCCGATGCGTGACGTGCCGTCACTGCTCTCGGCACCGGGCCGTGCGAAGAATGAGCTGGTGGGCTTCCCCCTGAGACGTGGACGCCGCTCGACCTCGGCCGAGTGGCCGGCGTCGACCTGTCACAGCACCTCGGGGGCAAGCGCTCCGTCCGGCCCCAGTTCGACGCCCACCGAATTCATCCGGGCTGGCGCCGGCCGATTCGAACCCCGGGCTGAGCGGGCGGCCTGAGCCGGGCTGGTTGCTGGCTCTGTTGTGTCCGGTTGCGTGTCCGGGGGCCGTGTTGGCGCAGGACAAGCATTCCCCGGCTCACCGGCAGGGCCAAACACGATCCGCAGGGTTTGATCATTGTTTGCGCAGGTCAGACCAGTGATGGGGGCTCGAAAACACGGGACTGGAGGGGTCCCGTCCGAGCCCCGCTCGCGAACCAAGGGCCATAGCTAATTAGCTATGGCCCTTGGTTATTGCTGGTGCGCCGCCAGGGACTCGAACCCCGAACCCGCGGATTAAGAGTCCGCTGCTCTGCCAGTTGAGCTAGCGGCGCTCTCTGACAACGGATGAAACCCTAGCACGCACCCGCGAGCCGACTCCAATCAGATACCCGTGGCCGCCCGGACGGGCAGGACCGCCCGGCGGAAACGGGCAGCGGCGACGGCAAACGGGGCGAAACTTCGCAAGCGCGCTGCCGGGGCACCGAAGTCTGGTACGGATGGTGCACGATGTGCCGCAGGATGCGGATGAACGGGGTTGTCGGCAATGGCTAAGGGGACTCGGGCGTGGGCGACGATCGCCGCCCTGATCGTGGTTGCGCCAATGGCGCTGGGGGGCTGCGGCGCTGGTGGTGACGGACCGGAGTTCGTCAGTGCGACAGGCCAGGCGACCGCCAGTCCAACCCCACCCGCCGAGCCGCTGGCGCTCGCGATCGCCCCGGCGGCGGGCGCGGAGAAGCAGCCGGTGAGCACGGAGATCGGCACCACGGTGAGCGGCGGGACGATCACCGAGGTCGCGGTGACCAGTGGCGGCGCCAAGGTTCCCGGCAGTCTCCGGGAGGACGGCACCTCCTGGGTGCCGGACGCCCCGCTGAAGTACGCGAAGAAGTACGACGCGACGGTGACCGCCACCGGCCCGTCCGGCCAGGTCGAGACGAAGACGACCTCGTTCACCACGATGGCGAAGCCGCGTGGCCAGATCGGGTCCGGGCTGTACCTCTTCGACGACAAGGTCTACGGCGTGGCGATGCCGGTGGTGGTCGAGTTCAGCCCCGGCATCCCGCAGAAGGACCGGGCGGCGGTGCAGAAACGGATGTTCGTCCGTACCGACCCGCCACAGCCGGGCGCGTGGCACTGGGTGGCGAACGGCACGCAGGCGTACTACCGGGCGCCGGAGTTCTGGCAACCGGAGACCAAGCTGACCGTACGCATCGCCCTGGAGGGCATCCCACTGAGCAACGGCAAGTACGGCAACGTCGACCGTAAGGCCAGCACCAGGATCGGCAGCCGGTTCGAGATGAAGATTGACAACGAGAACAAGCAGATGACGGTCTTCGAGAACGAGAAGCTCGTCCGGACCATGCCGGTCAGCCTGGGCAAGAAGGCCACGCCGTCGTCCAGCGGGACGATGGTGGTGATGGAGAAGAAGGAGTCCACGGTCTTCGACACCATGGACGATCCGAACCCCGCGAACCGCTACGTCACCGACATCGACTTCGCGCAGCGTCTCACCTGGGGTGGCGAGTACATCCACGCCGCCCCGTGGTCGGTGGAGCAGCAGGGGCGCAGCAACGTCTCACACGGCTGCGTCAACCTTTCCACCCCGAACGCGCGCTGGCTGTTCGAGAAGACCAAGGTCGGCGACCCGGTCACGGTGAAGGGCACCGAGCGCCGGCTCGAGAGCGGCAACGGCTGGACCGCCTGGGACATGACCTGGGAAGAGTTCATCAAGGGCAGCGCGCTGCCGGTGTCGGCGACGACGGCCGGCGCACCGGCCAGCCCGACCGCCGGTGGTACGCCCAGCTCCTGATTTCGGTAACCATTTCGGCGTACGTTTCACGGCAATTTCACAAGTGGCGGACGAACCACTGGACGCCGGTTGTCGACCGGGTCGGACCACCCGTCCGAACAGGCGAGATCGGCGTGGACAAATCAGCCACTATACCGACAACTCAACATCAAAATCTGCGTTTCTCGCCACGTGGTGAAACCAAAATTTGCCGGTCAGCGTCTTTGCGAGAGGATGGGTCGTGGGGATGAGGACTGTGAGGGGACAATGCGCGCGAGTCGAGACGAGCTGATGGGGCAGACCACGAAGCGGCGCCGGGCAACCGTACGCACGCTCGTGGCGGCCGCGCTGACCGGAGTGCTCGCGCTCGCCGGCTGCAGCAGCGGCAGCGGCGGGGACGCACCGGCCTGGCAGGGAGGCAAGGCTCCCGATGGTCCCAAGGCCAGCGCCACGGTGACCAGCCCGGCGGCCGACGCGAAGGACGTACCGGCGTCGACCGAGGTCGCCTTCACCAGCAAGGACGCCACCGAGACGAAGTTCGAACTCAAGGACAGCGCCGGCAAGGCCGTCGAGGGCAAGGTCAACGCCGAGGGTACGAGTTTCCTGCCGAACGGCGCCCTGGAGTACGGCGCGACGTACACCGCGACCGTGACGGCGACCGGCGACGACGGCAAGCCGGCCACGGCCACCAGCAACTTCACCACCATGGCCAAGCCGGCCAACCAGATCCGGGTGACCAGCTTCCTCGGCGACGGCTCGGTGGTCGGCGTCGGCATGCCGGCGATCGTGCAGTTCTCCCGGGCCATCCCCGAGGACTACCGGGACGACATCCAGCGCCGGATGACCGTGACGACCACCCCGCCCCAGGAGGGCGCCTGGCGCTGGACCAGCCCGACCGAGGTGCACTACCGGCCGAAGACGTACTGGAAGGCCGGTACCGAGCTGGACTACAAGATCCAGGCGGGCGGTCTGCCGCTCGGCAACGGCTGGTACGGCCGCGCCGACCTCACCATCGACGCCAAGATCGGTTCGGCGGTGGTGATGACGGTCGACAACAAGACCAAGCAGATGACCGTCACCAAGGACGGCAAGACGCTCAAGACCTTCCCGATCAGCCTCGGCAAGCCGAGCACCCCCTCGTCCAGCGGGACGATGATCGTGATGGAGAAGCTGCGCAAGACCGTCTTCGACACCATGGACGACCCGAACCCGGACAACCGCTACCGCACCGACATCGAGTACGCCCAGCGGCTCACCTGGGGCGGCGAGTTCATCCACGCCGCGCCGTGGTCGGTCGCGCAGCAGGGGCATACGAACGTGTCGCACGGCTGCGTGAACATGTCGCAGGAGAACGCGGCCTGGCTCTTCGGCGTCACCAGCATCGGCGACCCGGTCACCGTCAAGGGGACCGAGGTCAAGCTCAAGAACGGTAACGGTTGGACCGACTGGAGCCTGAGCTGGGAGGAGTACGTCAAGGGCAGCGCGATCCCGTACGAGCCGCCAAGCTCGAACGACTCGCCCGCCGCCGACCCGAGCGCCACGCCCACCGCCTGAGTCGTCCCGTGCAGGGCCGGACCGCGATCTTCGGTCCGGCCCTGCACGTTTCGCGGGACGGGTGGGTTTCACGGGGCGGGTGGACGGAAGGGCTCGGAAACGACACAAGCCCCCTCCGAAGAGGGGGCTTGACCGTGGGGTGACTGATGGGAATTGAACCCACGACACCCGGGACCACAACCCGGTGCTCTGCCTACTGAGCTACAGCCACCATGTCGACCAGCCCGGATCTTGCACACCCGGGCGGGGCGCCGACCAATAATAGCCACACCCGCCCATGCCGCGTCGAGCGGGTTACCAACCGGGCGGCACGCCCACGGATCAGAGCTCGGCGGCGATCGCCTTTGCCGTCTCCACGTCCGGGCCGGGCAGCGGGACGAAGACCGTACGCCGGTAGTACTCCAGCTCGCGGATGCTCTCCCGGATGTCGGCCAGCGCCCGGTGGGCCAGCCCCTTCTGGGGCTGCCCGAAGTAGACCCGGGGGTACCAGCGCCGGCACAGCTCCTTGATCGACGACACGTCGATCATGCGGTAGTGCAGGTGTGCGTCGAGTCGGGGCATGTCCCGGGCCAGGAAACCCCGGTCGGTCGCGATCGAGTTGCCGCAGAGCGGGGCGGTACGCGGATCCTTGACCAGGCTGGTCACGTACTCCATGATCCGGTCCTCGGCCTCGGCGAGGCTCACCGCGGAGCGGCGCACCTCCTCGGTCAGACCGGAGCGTTCATGCATGACCCGTACTATCTCCGGCATCCCCGCCAGCGCCTGCTCGTCGGCGTGGATCACCACGTCGACACCCTCACCCAGCACGTTGAGGTCCGGATCGGTGACCAGAGCAGCGACCTCGATCAGCGCATCCTTGCCGAGATCGAGGCCGGTCATCTCACAGTCGATCCAGACAAGAAGATCAGCCACCGACACAGACTACGCGCAGCCCACCAGCCCGCGCCTCAACGCGGCAGCCATAACCGACCGCTAGGGTTTTCCCGTGCCAGCCGATCACGACGTACCACCCGCCGCCGCCACCGACGATCCGGGCGGTAAAACCGTTCGTAGGCTCGTCGTGACGGTGGTCCTCGCCGCCGTGGTCCCGGTCGTCTACTTCCTCGGCACACCGCACAACTTCTTCGACCTGAAGATCTACATGAGGGCGATGCGGTGGTGGGCGGACGGTGAGCCGCTCTACAACTACGTCCAGCCGGACCGGGTCCAGGGCGAGCTGTACTTCACCTACCCCCCGTTCACCGCCCTGCTCCTGCGTCCCTTCGCCGACCTGCGACTCGGCGCGACGGTCGCCACCTTCACGATCCTCACCTCGCTCGCGATCGTGGTGACCACCTGGTGGCTGGTCACGCCGATCGCCGACCGGCGAGGTATCCCCCGCTGGTTCGCCGCCGGGCTCGCCATCCCGCTGGTCTTCGCGGCGGAGAGCACCCGGGAGACGATCACGTTCGGCCAGATCAACATGCTGCTGGTGGTGCTGATCCTGGCCGACCTGCTGTACGCCGTACCCCGGAACTCCCGGTGGGCCGGCGTCGGCATCGGGCTGGCGACGGCGCTCAAGCTCTATCCGGGCATCTTCATCGTCTACCTGCTGACCGCCCGGCGCTGGCGGGAGGCGGCCGTGGCCAGCGCGAGCGCCGCCGTGGCGACGCTGCTCGCCGCCGCGATCGCACCGTCCGACTCGTGGCGGTTCTGGACCCACGAACTCTGGACGACCAACCGGGTCGGCCGCACCGACTACACCGGCAACCAGTCCCTTTTCGGCCTGCTGAGCCGCCTGACCGTGCCGGACAAGCCGAACCAGGTGCTCTGGCTGGCGCTGGTCGTCCTGGTCGGCGGCTACGGTCTCTGGCGGGCAAGCCGGGCCGCGCGCGGCGGCGACGGGCTGGCCGGGCTGGCCCTGACCGGGCTGGTCGGCTCACTGGTGAGCCCGATCACCTGGACCCACCACGTGTACTGG
Organism: Micromonospora sp. NPDC050397; assembly: GCF_044901685.1. Classification (NCBI taxonomy): domain Bacteria; kingdom Bacillati; phylum Actinomycetota; class Actinomycetes; order Micromonosporales; family Micromonosporaceae; genus Micromonospora; species Micromonospora sp. NPDC050397. The sequence continues at coordinate 93,767 of NZ_JBJDPS010000002.1, read as the reverse complement.
TTCATCCCCGCCGTCGTGGTGCTGGTCGACGCGGGCCTGGCACCGGCGCACAGTTGGGAGCCGCGCGGGTTCGGCCGGCGTCACCGCCGCGCGCTGCTCGTACTCGCCGTCGTGGTCTACGCCAGCGTCGCGTACGGGGTGGTCTCCTTCCACGACTGGGGCGTCGCGCCCGAACCGACCGACTCACCGGTCGAGTTCGTGCTGCGCAACATGTACGTGCTGCTGGCCGTACTGCTGCTGGTGGTACTGCCCACCCGGCGGTACGTGACCCGTCCGGCGCCGACGGTCAGCCCGCCGCGCAGCGGTGTGCCGGCTACCCGCTGACTGTCCGGTATCGCCAAAACTTGCGCCAATTGGACAGATCTCCCCTTACTCGTCCTGTTGGGGCTAACCTAGAGGCAACACCTCAAACGTCCTTCAGTTACACCGATCCCCCGGTGAGAGCGGCCCTTCGTGTCGGCAGCACGAAGGGCCGCTCGCCGCCTCCGGGCACTTCCGGCACATTTGACGGCCTGCCATCCTTGAGGGCATTGATCATGACGTTGTCGCACGCCCTGAAGATCAACTCTGCGGATAGCTTCATGATCGACACCCCTGGGGCGGAGCGCGGGCCGGGGGCGGTGCGCTGATTACCCCCGCCGTCGCCGGTGGCGTACGTCTCCTTGGTCGCCGGTCAGCCGCAGACCCGCTCGCCGCCCGCCGTGCTGCCCGCCGTGGCTTCGTCCGCCACGCCCACGCTGTCCGCCACGCCCGCGCTGTCCGCCACGCCCGCGCTGTCCATCATGCCCGCGCTGTCCATCATGCCCGCGCTGTCCATCATGCCCGCGCTGTCCACCACGGCCGCACCCTGTCCGGTCCCTGGCGCCGCGCCTCCCACCGCCGCCCCGCGCGCCGTGGACGGGCTGACCGGTGCCGGGTCGCCCGGCTTCGGCGGAGCGTTCACCGGTGGCGCCAACGGGGACCTGACGGCGTCCGCCATGCTCTCGGTGGAGTTGTCCAACAGCGTCCGGGGAAGGTCCGCCTCCGGCGAGCCGGGCTTGCACTTCCTGGGCCGGGTGGCCGCCGCACGGCTGCCGGTCGTGACCCTGCCCCTGGCTGCCTGACCGGACGGGGAGGAGGCCGGCTTGCCGCCCAGGTCGCCCAACTCGGTCGGGTCGGTCGGGTCGCCCAGGTCGGTCGGGTCGATCGGGTCACTCAGGCCAGTCGGGTCGATCGGGTCGCCCAGATCGATCGGGTCGATCGGGTCACTCCGGTCGGTCAGGTCGATCGGGTCGGTCAGGTCCGGGGGTGTCCCCGGCTCCGCCGACGCCTCCGGTCCGGGGTCGCCCCCGGCCGGTGGAAGGTTCGCCGGCTCGGATCCCGCCTCGACGTTCTCGGCGGGCGCGGTCTCGGTCGGGACGACCTCCTCGACCGGGCTCGCCGCCGGTACGGGTATCGGGTGGACCGGATCCGGTGGCTGTCCGGGCCGCAGCGGTGTCGGTTCGGAGACCGCCGACCCGGAACCGGCCGGAGTGGACTGGAGCGTCCCGGCGCCGTTCTGCCTGGTTGTCGTCGGATGGGCCGGGGAGAGGTTGACCGAACGCTTCGACACCGGCGGGACCTGGTTGCCCGCCCGGGGCGGCCAGTTGAGCACGATTTTGGCCGGTGGCGGGTTGCTCGCTGGCCAGGCCCGGCCGAGGCGCTGGGCGATCACCGGGGCGTCGTCGGCGTCCGCCCCCTGGTCCGGGCCCTGGTCCGCCGGGGGACGGGCATCGTCGCCGCCCGGAGTCGCCTCGTCGGCCGAAACCGGCACCGAACCCGGCACCGGGTTAGGGGCAGAGCCAGGGACAGAGTCAGAGTCAGAGACAGGGGCAGAGCCAGAGACAGGCACAGGCACAGGAGCAGGGACGGGGACACCCGATCGGGTCGGCGCGGATTCCGGCCGGGAGAGCACGTCCGCCAGGGTCTCCGGACGGGCCGAGAGGTCGACCGGACGGGACGGTGCCGGCAGATTCGAGTGGACCGGCCAGCCGACCGGCGCGGCGGCAGGCGCCGTGGCCGGGAGCGGGCGCACGGCCGGGCCTGCGGTCGTCGCGGCGGGCGGTACGGGGAGCAGGGCGGGTCCGCCGGGGCGGACCGGCCGGCGGCGTCCGGGCGTACCGCGAACGGGTTGGCCGAGGTCGTCGAGTGCGCGTACGCCGAGTCGGGCGCTCAGCACCGGGATCTGGCCGGGCTCGACCACGAAGACCACCTCACGCGGCCGGGTCGGCCAGACCAGGATGGCCATGCCGAGCAGGGCGAACAGGGCGCCGCCGGAGAACAGGCCCCAGGTGGTCGGGTCGATCCAGTCCACCCGGAGTTCGGCCCGGACGTCGAGCGCGACCCCGGCCCGCGCGTCCGGGTACATCACCACCAGGGTGAGCCGCTGTCCACGCAGGTCGTCCGGGGCGAGGTCGAGTGTGTTGGCGCCCTGACGTACCCAGAATCGCTGCTCGCCGGGGGGCGTCGCGGCGGCGGTCGATGCCTCGGCCCGGGGCACCAGGACGCGCTGCACGGGCAGCCGGCCACGGGTGACGCTCACCCGCTCGACCCGGGTGTACGGCACCGTGCCGAGGTAGCGGGCGGTCTCGGCGGCCGGGGCGAGGCCGAGGAACGCGGGCCGTTCGTCGGTGCCGGCGGTGATCCGCAGCCGGGTCCCGGCGGTACGGGTGAACGGGGCGTCCCGGCGCAGCAACGCGTCCAGGTCGGGTACGACGATCGCGCGACCGGAGGTCTCGATCCGTTGCAGCGGCGCGGCATAGGCGTCACCGGTGCCCCGCTGTTCCCCGATCGTCCACAGTGCGCCACCGAGGAGCAGGACCGTCAGCCCGACCGTGAGCAGCAGCACCCCGGCGACGGTGCGTACGACGCGCATGCGCAATTCCCCCCTGATCAATGTATCTATAGACGATACCGACCAAAAAGGGTCTAACGCGTCTTATTACCTAAAACGGCGCTGGCCCGCCGGTGATCCGGCGGGCCAGCGGGCAGGGCGACAGACGGCTCAGGCTGCCGGCGTGCCCTCCGGACGACGGGTGCGGGCGAACGCCAGCCCGCCCAGCGCCAGCCCGGCCAGACCGGCGACCAGACCGGCGATGCCGAGTCCGAGCGCGGCGCCCGAGCCCTCCTCGGCGTCGTCGTCATCGTCATCCGCCCGGGCGACCGCAGCCACCGAGGCACCCGGAGTCGCGGCGCCCGCCGCAGCCGCCGCCGGGTTCAGCTTCAGCACCGGCGCCGGGTGCTCCGGCTCCTCGGCCCCGGCCGCCGCCGGCTCGTCGATCCAGCGCGAGATGTTGCCGTCCGAGTAGGTCTGCAAGACCTTGAAGATCATCTTGTCGGTGCTGGCGGGCAGCGGGCCCATCGAAACGCCGAACTCCTGGAACTGTCCGGGCTTGACCTCGGCGCCCGCCGTCGCGGTCCAGGTGATCTTCGCCGCCGCCTCGGTCACCTTGCTGCCGTGCACCTCCAGCGGCGGGTCGACCTTGCGCTTCTCCACCACCACCGTCCAGCCGGGCACCGGGATGGTGGAGACCGACGCGACCGGCGCGTTCTCCGGCAGGTTGACCTCCAGCTTGGTGGTCGACGCGGTGTCACTCTCGTTCGGCACCCGGAAGTCGACCCGGCCGTAGCCGCCCTGGGTCGCCTCCTTCGGGTTGACCGTGACGTGCGCGGAGGCCGGCAGGGCGAGGCCGAGCACACCGACGAGCGTGGCTCCGAGCGCGAGGCTGGCCGCGAGGGCGGTACGCCGGGGACGGATCATGGGTAGGTGCCTTCCTAGGTGATCGGCACGGTGGCGGTCACCGTTGCCTGGTCGATGTCGGAAATCCGTACGGTGAAGCGAAGTTGCCAGTCGCCCGGGGTGGGCAGGCTGATCTCACCGGTGGCGTGGTTCGGGCTGAGCGGCAGCAGCGGGATCTCGATCGGCTCGACCCCCTTGGCCGGCAACGCGGCGGTGCCCGTCCACTCGACCACCGACTGCGGCTTGTTCTCGCCGGTGTAGGCGTACAGGTGGATCGTGTTGCTGCCGGTCCCCGCCGGGTCCACCTCGACCTGGACGTTCAGCAGCGAGCTGGTCAGCGTGGTGCTGAAGAAGCCGGGCCCGCCGGCCGCGTCGCCGGAGTCGGCGGTTCGGCCGGGCGGCGTCTGCACCAGTACGGCGGAGATGGCCAGCACCAGCGCGGTGATGCCCAGTTCGGTCCAGACCGCCCGGCGCATCCGACCCGGGTGTTCGGTCGCGAGTCGGCGCTGGACCAGCCGCCGCGAGTACGCCGCGACCCCGATCACCAGCGCGAAGAGCACCACCTTGGCGATGATCAGGCGGCCGTACGTGGTGTCGACCAGGGCGCTCGGCGTGGCCACCTCGATCAGCGCCTGGACGACCCCGGCGAGCAGCAACGCGGAGACCGACACCGCCGCCCAGCGGGACCAGATCGGCAGGATCGCGGCGAGTTCCCGCTCGTCGGCCCGGCGCAGCAGGAAGCCGACCAGCATCACCAGACCACCGAGCCAGACCGCCATGCTGCCCACGTGCACCGCGTCGACCAGCACCGAGACCGCCGGTACGGGCGACGCCGCGGAGTGCCCGGCGAGCGGCCAGGTGAAGAGTCCGGCGACGCCGAGCACGGCGAGCAGGACGTGGTCGGCTCGATTGGCGCGACCGGCCAGCAGGGGCCGGAGCAGGATCGCGGCGGCCACCAGGATGCCGAGCCGGACCAGCAGCACCGCGCCGAACGTACTGGCGAGCACGTCGCCGAGGGCGCTGCCGCTGATCGAGAAGATGCCGCCGCCGGTGGTGTACGGGACCTGGAGCCAGATCCCGATCAGCGTCGCCGCGCTGACCAGACCGAAGCCGGTCCAGACCAGCCGGGCCGGTCCGCGCCGGTCCAGTCGCCTGGGCCAGAGCAGGCCGAGCACCAGCACCGGGCCGACCAGCAGCACCAGTCCGGCGTACCCGAGATACTTGCCGACCGCGACGGCGGCGGTGATCCCCGGGTCGACGGTGTCGTTCGCGGTGTCCTCCGGCGGGCTGGACGGGGCCCCGACGGAGTAGGTGTAGGCGCCGGCCACCGGGTGGCTGTCGGCCGAGATGACCCGGTAGCTGACCAGGTAGGTGCCCCGGGCGCCGCCGGGGTCGACCGGGATGGTGACCACGGAGCCGTCGAAGGCCGGCTCGCCCCGGTCCACCCGGGCCCCGTCCGGGCCGAGCACACGGATCTTGTCCGGTACGTTCCGGACGCCCTCGCTGAAGGTGAGCACCACCTCGCTGGGCGCGCTGGGCAGCACCGAGTCCGCGAGCGGGCTGCTACTCACCAGCACCGCGTGGGCGCTGGCCGGGCTGGCCGGCCCGAGCAGCAGGGCGAACGTCGCCAGCAGGAGGCCGAGCGTCGCGCCGGCGCGCGACACCCATCGTCGTTGTGCGGCAGTCATGCCGGACATGCTCGCCCAGTTACCCACCCCGGCGCGACCTGGAGTCACCCGCGACCCGCCACCGCCGCCACGCGCAGCGGCGGGTCGATCCGCCGGTTGACCCGACCGAGCGCCCAGAGCAACCCGGCCTGGACCACCGTGGCCAGGTGACCGATCTCGTGCACCACCGCTGTGGTCGAGTTCACCACGTCGATCGCGCTGGTGCCGGCGAGGCAGACCGCGAGCACGAAGGCGACCGGCACAAACGCCTGCGCCCGCTCCGGCCGGTAGGCGGCGAGCGCGAACCCGACCGCTAGCGCCACGTCGAACGAGGCCATCTCGCGGCTGGTGTGCAGGTCGACCTCGACGCCGAAGCCGGCCAGCAGGATCGGCAGCGCGATGGCGAGTTGGGCGACGGCGGCCACCGCGACCGCCACCCGGAGGATCTGGCGCCGGCCGTACGCGGCCGAGGAGCGGCGACGGGCCGCTGCCGTGGCAGCCGGGTCGGCGGCCACCGCGGCGAGTACGGTGGCGGTGAGGTCGGGCACCTCGACCGCCCGTACGGTCCGCATGACCTGGCCGAGTTCTTCCGCCCGGGCCAGCCAGAGCTGGCAGCCGGGGCAGGTCAGGGTGTGCGCGTCGAGCGCCTCCATCGGCGCGCGCGGGTCTTCTCCGTCGAGCCGCGCGGAGAGCGCGACCCGTACCTCGTCGCAGGTCATGGGGAGATAGTCGGCGTAGAGCCCGGAAAAGTTCCCGGACGTGCGCAACCGCACCCAAGCCGGCCAAGGCGACCCCCGCACTCCGGCCGCGCGCGTAACCTCGGATGTCGTGATCCCCGTCCCGCGCGAGTCCGAGCAGGTCAGCGCCGCCGCCGACGTCGTGGCGGCGGTCGACCGGACGCTCGCGCTGGACGACGCGAGCCACTGGGCGCTGCGCGCCCGGGACGGGGACCCGGTGGCGCAGGCGGCGTTCGTCCGGGCCACCCAGACGGAGGTGTGGCGGTTCGCGGCGGCACTGGTCGACCGGGACAGCGCGGACGACCTGGTCCAGGAGACCTACCTCCGGGCGTTCCGGGCACTGCCCGCGTTCGAGGGGCGGTCGAGTGCCCGTACCTGGTTGCTCGGCATCGCCCGCCGGGCCTGCGCCGACCATCTCCGTACCGTGGTCCGGCGCCGCCGCCTGGACGAACGGCTCGCCGTCGCGGCGCACACCGACCACCCCTACCCCGACCCGGCCGGGCAGCTCGGCGCGACCGACCTGCTCCGGCGGTTGCCCGCCGAACGGCGCGAGGCGTTCGTGCTGACCCAGGTGCTCGGCCTGTCGTACGCGGAGGCGGCGGCGGTGGAGGGGGTGCCGGTCGGCACCATCCGGTCCCGGGTGGCGCGGGCGCGGGCGGAACTGGTGGAGGCGGTCGGCGATGCGCTGGCGAGCTGAGCCGGAGCCAGCCGGCCGGATGACCGGCTGGGAGGTTCCTGGGACTGGCTGGGACTTGCCTGGAAGGCGGAACCCGCCACCACACCCGGGCGACTAAGGGACCATGACCTTGGTGACCTCAGCACGCGCGCGTTGGGATCCGGTCCAACCGTGGCTCGGGCTGGCCGTCCGGCTCGGGCTGGCGGCGGTCTGGTTCTGGGCCGGCAGTACGAAGGTCGGCGACCTCGCCGCCTCCGGTCGGGCCGTCAACGCGTACCAGATCTTCTCCTTCGACGTGGCCAGGGCGATCGGGGCGGCGCAGCCGTTCGTGGAGATCGCCCTCGCCGTGCTGCTCCTGCTCGGCCTGGCCACCCGACTCGCCGCCGGTGTCTCCGCGTTGCTGCTGGTGATCTTCATCGCCGGTATCAGCTCGGCCTGGATCCGGGGCCTGGCCATCGACTGCGGCTGCTTCAGCGAGGGCGGGCCGCTCGCCGCCGGCCAGACCCCGAGCTACCTGCCGGAGATCCTGCGGGACATCGGCTTTCTGATCATGGCGGCCTTCCTGCTGCGCTGGCCACGCAGCCCGTTTTCGATCGACCGGTGGATAACCGGCGGGCAGCGTCTGGAGGACGAGGATGAGTAGTCCACGGGGGCCGGGCCGCCAAGGCGGCGGACCGGGACGGCGGCCGGAGAAGGCCCAGAAGGGGCCGCAGAAAGCCCAGCAAGGACCGCAGAAGGCGCAGCAGGGACCGCAGAAGGCGCAGAAGACGCCGAAGAAGAGTTCGGCGCGGGTGGTCCGGGAGCAACTGGCCCGGGAGCGGCGCCGTCGACGTACCCTCTGGACCTCGCTGGTCGCGGTGGCGGTGCTGGTCATCGCCGGGCTGATCGGCTGGGCCGCCTTCGCCGGCCAGGACTCGACCAGCAAGTTCACCGCGCCGGCCGGGGCGACCGCCGACGGCAACGCGATCGCGGTCGGCACCGGCCCGGTCACGGTCGACATCTACGAGGACTTCATCTGCCCGTTCTGCGGGCAGTTCGAGAAGTCCACCGGGAGCACCCTGGACCAGCTCGTCAGCGAGAACAAGGTGCGGGTCCTGTACCACCCGGTGGCGTACCTGGACCGGGCCTCTTCCACCGAGTACTCGACCCGGTCGTCCGCCGCCTCCGGCTGCGCGGCCAACCAGGGCAAGTTCCGGGAGTACGTCGAGGCGCTGTTCAACCGCCAGCCGGCCGAGGGCAGTGCCGGCCTCAGCGACCAGGAGCTGATCGACATCGGCACCGGGGTCGGCCTGGACGGGGGCACCTTCGGCTCCTGCGTCCGTGACGGTACGTTCAAGTCGTGGACCGCGCATGTGACCGAGGAGGCGAGTCGGGCGAACATCAACAGCACCCCGACCGTGCTGGTCAACGGCAAGGGCGTGGACCCGAACCCGGACGCCCTCAAGGCAGCCGTGGCAGCGGCCACCAAGTGATCCGTCGCCTGCTCACCGCGTGCGCCGCCGGCCTGCTCGGCGCGCTCGCGGTGGGCGCGCCCGCCTTCGCCCACGGGGCGGACGCACCGGACGGGACGGACTACCGGACCGAGGTCACCGGGCTCGCCCCGGCGCTGCCCGGCGTCACCGTACGTGCGATCGAGGCGGGCGCCCGACTGGAGCTCACCAACCGGACCGGTCGCACCATCGAGGTGCTCGGCTACGACGGCGAGCCCTACCTCGAGGTCCGGCCGGACGGCACGTACGAGAACCGCAACTCCCCCACCACGTACGTCAACCAGACCCTTGACGCGGACAGCGCCGTACCGGCCACCGCCGACTCGACCCTGCCACCGGACTGGCGGCGGATCGACACCGAGCCGGTGGTCCGCTGGCACGACCGTCGGACGCACTGGGTCGAGCAGGGGCGCCCGCCACAGGTGGTCGCCGACCCGGACCGGACCCACCGGGTCCGGGACTGGGTCGTGCCGATGCGCGACGGGGTGACCCCGATGGAATTGCGCGGGACCCTGGACTGGGTCCCACCGCCGAACCCCGGCTCCTGGTGGCTGGCGACCGTGGTCGGTGCCCTGCTGCTCGGCACACTCGGCGTACTCCCCGCCGACCGACGCCCCGGCCGTACGGTGACCGCCGTGCTGGCCGGCGGCTTCGCCCTGGCCGGGCTGGGTGCGGTGACGCTCGCCGTGGCCCGGGAGCTGGACGCCGGAGCGGTCGGCGTCGGTGGGGTGCTGACCGGTCTGCTCGCCGGTCAGATCTGGCCGGTGCTCACCGGACTCGGCGCGGTCACCGCCGGGGCGTACGCGCTGGCCCGACGTCCGGCCGCCGACTTTGCCCTGGCCCTCTCCGGGGCCTGCCTGGCGCTCTTCGCCGGGGTGGCCAACGCGGCGGTCTTCGGCCGGTCGGTCGCGCCGGTGCCCTGGCCGGCGGTCTCGGCCCGGCTGCTGGTCGCGGTGGTGATCGTGGTCGGCGTCGGTGGCGCCCTGGCCGGGGTGCTGCGGCTGCGTGCCGCACCGCAAGAGGTCGCGCCGGACCCCGCTTCCGAAGGTGACGGTCAGGCGCGGGCGGCGGCAGCCGCCACCGGGTCGAACCCGTAGGGCAGCTCCAGCCGGTGCCGGGCCAGCAGGTCGGCGTCGGCGAGCAGGTCACCGGTGGCGCCGTCGGCGACGATCCGGCCGCCGTCCAGGATCACCGCCCGGTCGCAGAGCTCCAGCGCGTACGGCAGGTCGTGGGTGACCATCAGCAGGGTCACCGGCAGTCCGCGCAGGATCTCGGCCAGTTCCCGCCGAGCCGCCGGGTCGAGGTTGGACGAGGGCTCGTCGAGCACCAGGATCTCCGGGTGCATGGCGAGCACGGTCGCCACCGCCACCCGGCGGCGCTGCCCGAAGGAGAGGTGGTGCGGCGCCCGGTCCCGGTGCTCACTCATCCCGACCGCCGTCAGGGCCTCGTCGACCCGGGCGGCCAGTTCGGCACCCCGCAGCCCGAGGTTGGCCGGGCCGAACGCCACGTCCTCCGCCACGGTGGGGAGGAAGAGCTGGTCGTCCGGGTCCTGGAAGACGATGCCGACCCGGCGGCGGATCTCGGCCAGGGTGGCCCGGTCCCGGTCGACGGTGAGCCCGCCGACCGCCACCGTGCCGTGCGTCGGGTTCAGGATGCCGTTCAGGTGCAGCACCAGCGTGGTCTTGCCGGCGCCGTTCGGACCGAGCAGGGCCACCCGTTCCCCCCGGGGCACGGTCAGGTCGACCCCGTCCAGGGCGACGTGACCGTCGGGATAGGCAAAACGCACGTCCCGTACGTCCAGCGAGGCAGCGGTTTCCACGGCACCGATCATGACAGCCCCCGACCGGTGGCGACGCGGCCGGTCACAACGCGGCCGGTGGCGACGCTGCCGGTCAGGGCGAGGCTGGTCACGACAGCACCAGTGCGGTGACGGCGATGCCGGCGGCGGTGAGCGGCACCGTCGCCCCGACGACCCAGTGCCCGGCCGTCGCCGCCCCGGCCGACTGCCAGACGACCGGCATCCGGCCCGCGTACCCCCGGGAGAGCATGGCCAGGTAGACCCGCTCGCCGCGCTCGAACGCGCGCAGGAAGAGCGCGCCGATGCCGGCGGCGAGGCCGCGCAACTGCCAGAGGAAACGCGGGTCGTCGCCCCGGGAGAGCCGGGCCACCCGCATCCGCCGGGCCTCGCCGGTCAGCACGTCGAGGTAACGCAGCATGAAGGTGGCGATCTGGGTCAGGATCTGCGGGCAGTGCAGCCGGTCCAGGCCGATGATCAGGTCCCGCATGGTGGTGGTCCCGGCGAGCAGGAGCGAGGCCAGTACGCCGAGCGTTCCCTTCGCCAGGATGTTCCAGCCGCCGTACAGCCCGTCGACGGAAAGGTGCAGGCCGAGCCACTCGACCCGCTCGCCGGTGCCGAGGAAGGGCAGGACGAACGCGAAGAGGACAAACGGCAGCTCGATCAGCGAACGCTTGAGCAGCCAACCTGGGCCGATCCGGGCCAGCGCCGCCACCAGCGCGATCAGCAGCGCGTAGCCGCCGTACGCCCAGAACGCCTCGCGCGGGGTGGCGACCACGGCGATGCTGAACGCCACCATCGCCGTGATCTTCACCTCGGCCGGGAGCCGGTGCACGGGCGAGGTGCCGGCCCGGTAGAGCACGTGCGCGTGCCCGGCGCCCATCTACTTGCCCGCTTCGGTGCTGGTCAGCTTGCCCGCTTCGGTGCCGGTCGGCCGCTGCTCGCCGGCGGTCGACCCGGTGCCGGTCGGTCCGTCGACAGTCGACCCGCTGCCGGTCGCTTCGTCGGCGGTCGACCCGGTGACCGCCCGCTTGCCGGTGCCCCGGCGACGGGTCAGCCAGAACAGGCCACCGCCGACCGCGAACGTGATCAGCACCCCGGCGACACCGGACAGGCCGGTGGAGAGGTACGGGTTCTGCACGCCCTTCACCCCGTAGTCGGCGAGCGGGCTGTCGGCCAGCTCGTGGTCCTTGGTCTGCTGGGCCGGGCAGCTCCCGCCGGTGATGTTGTCCTCGGCGTCGAAGGTGCAGCCCTCACGCAGCGAGGAGTCCAGCCCGTCCGGGTGGGACGAGGCGAAGTTGCTCACCACCCCGGCGAGCAGGAGCGCGACCAGCAGGCCGCCGAAGATGAATCCCCAGTGCTTCCGCTTCACCGCGCACCTCCGGTGGCCGGGTTCGAGAAGACCGGCGCGGTACGCAGACCGCGCAGGGCGTAGACAAGATCGGGTCGTACCTTGGCGACGGTGACCACGGTGGTGGCGGTGATCAGCCCCTCGCCGATGCCGATCAGCAGGTGTGCGCCGGCCATGGTGCCGGCGAGCCCGCCGAGCGAGCCACCGAGGTCGGTGGTGCCGCCGAGCCAGTACTGCAGGACGAAACCCTGGGACGCGATCACGACGCTGACCATGGCCGAGACGAAGCCGGTCACGGCGAGCCCGGCCGGCGTACGCGGCAGGACCCTGAGCAGCAGTGCGATCAGCAGGTATCCGGCGGCCGTACCGACGATCGCCATGTTGGTGATGTTCAGCCCGAGCATCGCCACGCCACCGTCACCGAAGACCAGCGCCTGGACGATCAGCACCACCGACACGCAGAGCGCGCCGACCCACGGGCCGACCAGGATCGCGGCGAGCGCGCCACCGAGCAGGTGTCCGCTGACCGCCCCGGTGAAGATCGGGAAGTTGAGCATCTGTACGGCGAAGATGAACGCCGCCACCAGGCCGGCCATCGGGGCCAGCCGGTCGTCCAGGTCCCGCCGGCCACGGATCACGCAGAACGTGAGCACCACCAGCGCGAACGCTCCGTAGATCGCGGCAACGGGACCGTCGATGATCCCGTTGGCGATGTGCATCGCGACGTTGTCCATACGTCCTCCCCACCCGTGGCGAGGGAGGGTCCGCGCCAGGGGAACTCAGCGTATTTGCCTAGCCACCTCTGTTGCCAGCATCTTGCAACAACGGACGTGACCGTTCAAGATCGTGCCTGGTCGGAGCGGGTAATGTCACCTGCCATGACGGGTTCTCGCCTCACGCCGGGCGATTTGGCGCCAGAATTCACGCTGCCGACGGACGACGGCAAGACACTCGCCCTCGGGGAGCTACGCGGCCGGAAGGTGGTGCTCTACGCGTACCCGGCCGCGATGACGCCGGGCTGCACCAAGCAGGCCTGCGACTTCCGCGACTCGCTCGCGTCGCTCCAGGCCGCCGGGTACGAGGTGGTCGGCATCTCGCCGGACCAACCGGGCAAGCTCGCCAAGTTCCGCGAGCGGGACGCGATCACCTTCCCGCTCGTCGCCGACGTGGACAAGGCGGTGCTGACCGCGTACGGCGCGTACGGCGAAAAGCAGTCCTACGGCCGTACCGTGACCGGGGTGATCCGCTCCACCTTCGTGATCGACGAGGAGGGCCGGATCGAGCGGGCGCTCTACAACGTCAAGGCCACCGGACACGTCGCCAAGCTCCGCCGCGACCTGGGCCTGGACTGAGGTGTAAGGAAGGGCCCCTTATTAACGCATAGCGTTAATAAGGGGCCCTTCCTTACGGCGGGGCGGTCGGCGGATCCGCAGCCGTCGGATGTACGTGCGCACGGAGGCCGCGCAGGCTCTAGACTCGTACCGCCAGCGGGAGTGGTGTAATGGCAGCCACGCAGGATTTAGGTTCCTGTGCCTTCGGGCGTGGGGGTTCGACTCCCCTCTCCCGCACCGATCGTCGGGCTCGTCAGCGCAGCCCTTCGACTAGCAGTTCACGGCCGGGCCCGGGGTTGGCCGGCGACGCCCTCCGGGGCCGCGTTGGGCTCCGGATCCCGGGTCGGCTGATCGGTTGTAACCTCCGTCACCCCGCTCGGCCGCCCGGCGCACGAGCGTGCCCGGAGCGTCGAAGATGACCGGGTGACCCTCCGCTTCGTGTTCGACCCCGAGCTGACCCCGGAGCTGCGACAGCAGCTCGTCACGCTCTGGACGGTGGTGACAAACGCCGGCGGCGCGGTCGGCTTCGTCGCCCCGGTCACCGAGGAACTGGTACGTCCACTCGCGGAAGCGGCCTTCGCCGGCATCGCCGACGGCCCGGACCGGCTACTGGTCGGCTACACCGACGAGAACCGTCCGGCGGCCTTCCTGATCTTCACCTCGAACCGGTTCGCGCTCAAGGAGCACTGGCAGGTGCTCAAGCGGGTGATGGTCCACCCGGGTCTCCAGGGCACGGGCAACGGCGTCGCGTTGATGGCCGAGGCCGAGCGCCTCGGACGCAAGCTGGGCCTGGAGGCGCTCCAGGTCACCGTCCGGGGCGGGCTGAACCTGGAACGGTTCTACCAGCGCTGCGGCTACCGCGAGGTGGGTCGCCTGCCCGGCGCGCTGCGGCTGGCCCCGGACGACGACCGGGACGAGATCCTGATGTGGCTGCCGCTGGCCTGACCGCCACCGAGGTCCCGAGCACCGCCTCCGAGGTCCCGAGCGCCACCACCGAGGTCCGGAGCACCGCCACCGAGGTCCGGAGCGCCGCTTCCGAGGTCCGGAGCGCCGCCACCGAGGTCCGGAAGCCACCGGTCAGGTCGGCGGCGCGGGCGGTTCCGGGGCACGACCGTAGGCGCGGTGGGTGTCGAACAGCGCGACCGCCGCCAGCACGAAGGTCCCGGCGGCGGCGGTCGCCACCGGCGGGAGGTGGAACGCGGCACCCGCGACGGCGGCCAGCAGGATCATCGCGACCCACCGTGACCGGGACACCCGACCGAAGATGACGTACTCGAACGCGGAACGCCCGGCCAGGAAGAGGGCCGGGCCACCCGCGATGCCGGCGGTCCAACCCGGCTCGGGGTTCCCGTCCGGGTGTTCGAGGATGACCGTGAAGCCCACGGCGGTCAGCAGGATGCCGGCCACCATCACCATGTGCGCGTACGAGGACCACTGACTCAACCGGTGCGGGCGCGAGGAAGCCGCGATGGCGGGGGCGAGTTGTTCGCCGGCCCGGTAGATGTAGAGCCGCCACATCAGCGCGGTGCTGGCGAACGCGAACACGAGCACGGTCGTACGGTGCAACGTCAGGCCCTGCTCTCCCTGGGCGAACGTCAGGCCCAGGATCAGGATGATCTCGCCGAGCGCGATGACGAGCACCTGTCGGTAACGCTCGGCCAGGTGACTTTCCTGGATCGTCAGCTCCCACCCGGGCGCCTCCCCGAGTCCCGGGGCGGGCCACCGCAGGGCGGCCGAGACGTAGTCGACGGTCAACGCCGCCAGCCAGAGCACCACCCGCAGCCAACCCTCGGCGAACGCGCCCGGGATCCAGAGCAGGGCGGAGCCGGTGAACCAGAAGGCCGCCCGCAGCGACCGCTGCGCGAGTTGGGTGCCCCACTCGGCAATCATGATGAAAACGTGCCGGGTGAGGTGGATCGCCACGTAGGCGACGGCGAAGAGCAGCCCGTACCTGGCGAATGCCTGGGGAAGCACGATCGCCATCAGCAGGACGCCGAGCATGACGAGGATGACGTAGAGCTGTAGTAGGGGGTGTTGCGGGTCGAACTGGTCGGTCAGCCACGCCGTCAGCACCCAGATCCACCACAGGGCCAGGAGCAGGACAAACGCCCTGAGCGCAGCACGCCAGCTCAGATCCTGCACCAGCAGGTGGGTGATCTGGGTGAGCGCGAAGACGTACACCAGGTCGTAGAAGAGCTCCAGGAACGCCGGCTGCATCGGGCTGCCGGGGCCGCGTACCAGCCTGACACCCGTGGTCACGACCTTATTCTCACGTCCGGTCTCCGGCCGGGTGAGGCAATGAACCGATCTCCGGCCCGACCGACCGATCAGGGGGACACGAGGCGTCGGCCGCCCGATAACAGTTGCAAAGCACTACTACGGTCAATCCCGGAACGACCATCCGGGAGGAAACATGGGCAAAACACGACGCAAATCCTCGTTCTGGGCCGCCGCCCTGGCTCCGGCCGTACTGGTCGGCGTCCTGGCGAACCCGGGCGCCGCATCGGCCCGACCGGCGCCCGGCGGAAACCCGGGCGGCGACCCGCTGCCCGTGGCGGCGCTCGACGCCGCGCTGGGAGGGATCACCGGCGCCGGCATGGTCGGTGTCTTCGCCGAGGTCCGCGACGGTCGGGCGACCTGGCGCGGAGCAAGCGGCGTCGCCGACATCACCACCGGTCGACCGGTACGCCCCGACTACCGGCACCGGGTCGGCAGTGTCACCAAGACCTTCGTCGCCGCCACCGTGCTGCAACTCGTCGGCGAGGGCCGGATCTCGCTCGACGCACCGGTCAAGCGCTACCTGCCGGGCCTCGCGCCCGACGGCGTGACGGTACGGATGCTGCTCGGCCACCGGAGCGGGATCGGCAGTTACGACCACGTCCTGCTGGCCACCCCGGAACTCATCGAGCAGCACCGGACCACCACCTTCTCCCCTCGTGAGCTGGCCCGGACCGGGCTGGCGATGCCGCCGACGAACCCGCCCGGCGAGGGTTACGCCTACTCCAACACCAACTACGTCCTGGCCGGGCTGATCCTGGAACGGGTGACCGGGCGCCCCGCCGCCGAGGAGATCCACCGCCGGATCCTGCGCCCGCTGGGACTTCGCGACACCTACTTCCCCGGCACCGACCCACGCATCGCCGGCCCGCACAGCCGGGGCTACGTGCCCTGGTACGAGGGCGAGTTGCGGGACTTCACCGTCTACAACATGTCCTGGGCCCAGATGGCCGGCGAACTGGTCTCCACCACCGCCGACCTGGACCGCTTCTACCGAGCACTGCTCGGCGGCCGACTGCTCCGCGCGGGTGAACAAGCCGAACTGGTGCGGTTCCTGCCGACCGGCGTGCCCGGTCTCCAGTACAGCCTCGGCCTGCTGGCACTGTCGCTGCCCTGCGGTGACGCGTACGGGCACGACGGCCAGGTGTTGGGCTACCAGACACTGTCGCTGCACTCCCCGGACGGTCGGCGCCAGGTGAGCGTGGCACTGAACGTCAGCCACTACCAGTACCCCGGTGATCCGATCAGCCCGGCAACCTTCCAGTTAATCGACACCGCCCTCTGTGGTGCGCCGTCCAGCGCACGTACCGTCGAGCCGCGCGGGTTGCCCCTCACCCCGGCGCCCGGCCTTTTGCCACCCGCCCGACTCGGCTGAGGCCCGAACACCCACCGTGCGCCGCCGCCCCGGCCCCGGGTCGCCCGTCCGGGTCAGCAGCGGGAGGTGTCCACCGGATCGACACCGGCCAGGGCCTCGAGAGTCGTCGCCGGGGCGGTCGGCTCCGCCGGGGTCGGCGAGGGCGGGGCCGGGGTGGCGGTGGCGGTCGGCGCGACGCTCGCCGTGGGCGTCGGTCGGGCCGAGGGCGAACCGCCGGGGGTACGGGCGGAGCCGGCCGGCGCACCGGAGCCGGAGAGCGAGACCGTGCTGCGTTGGAGCTGCTCCGGAACCATCCGGATGTTGGTGGCGGTCGCCTGCCCGCCGTACACGTCGGTGACCCTGATGCTGTACGGCCCCGGGCCGAGGCCGCCCTCGACGATCCAGTAGTTGTAGTCCTGGCGGGCCGCCGCGCGGAAGCCGCCGCCCGGTCCCTTCGCCTCGACCGAGCGGAGCGGATTGCCGTGGTTGCCGACCTGCACCGCGAACCACCACTGCGAGGCGCCGTCCTTCATCCGGAAGGTGAGCCCCCCGTTGACCGGCGGGCTCACCACGGCCCGGTACGTCACCGGCACCACACCCTGCGCCGGGTCGGCGATCCGGGCGAACGCCTGGTCGGAGAGGTCGATGTGACCCGGCTCGCAGCCGGCGCACTGGTCCATCACCACGACCCTGACCTTGCCCTTCGGGCCGGTCACGTCGAGATAGCCACCGCAGGCGGCGGCGTCGGCGTACTCCGACGGGCCGAGCGCGACGTAGAGCCGGTCGGCCGGTGGGCTCGGGAAGGAGCAGTTGCCACCCGAGCCGGCCGAGTCGTAGAAGGTGGCCTTTCCCTTGTGGACGGTGCTGCCGGTCGGTGGTGCGGCGCAGGCCGGGGCGGCACCGGAGCGTACGGCGAGGGTGATGCCGAGTACGGCGGCCAGGGCGGTGACACCGGCACCCGCCAACCAGCTCCTGATCCGGCGGCGCCGCGCCCGATCGGTGCCGCCGTCGCCGGCCGGGGTGTTGTCTTCGGGAACCGTGCCTGGTGCAGTCACGGCGCCTGATGTTGCCGCAGCGCCTCCACCAGCGCAACCTTGCCCGCCCGGACCTCCACCAGCGCAACCTTGCCGGCCCGGTCCGTCGCGGTCAGTCCAGCACCTCCACGGCGTCACCAACGCGGATCGTGCGATCCCCGCCGGGAGTTCCGGCCGATTCGGCGCGGACCGTCATCTGGAGGCCGAAGAGCAGCTTCTGGCCGATGTTCCGGCGCGCGGCGAGCATCCGTAGCGGTTCCCGTCCCCGCTCCCCGGTCTCCTGGTCGATCGTCGCGACGACGCAGCGCCCGCACTCGGCGGCGCCGTGGAACACGGCCCCGCCGATCCTGATCCGGCGGCCGACCCACTCCCCCTCGACCCACGCAGCGGCACCGCTCATCACCAGGTTGGGCCGGAACTGACTGATCGGCAGCGGCCCCTCGGAGCTGCCCGACTCCAGCAGCCACCCGTTGAACGCGTCCAACGACGCGGTGTTGGCCAGCAGCAACGGTGTCCCGTCGGCAAAGCTCACCTCGGCGCCGGAGCCGACCGCGACCGGCCAGGGAACAAGGTTGCCGGCCGGGTCGCCGAGCCAGACCAACCGGGCCGCACGTCCCAGCAGTCGGTGGAGCCAGCCGTCGGCCTCGGGGCCGGCGGCGCGTACCGACGAGAACGGTCGTCCCCCGAACACCCGGACCTGAATCTGCTCGCCGCCGGTCGGTTCGGCCAGATCGAGCGGAGGTAGACCCGGCGCGGCCAGGGTCAGCCCTCCGGGCCGGGACACCGCCCGCATCGTCACCAGTTCCCGGTGCTGGCGCTGGGTGAGGCCGATGCCGCGCTCGTCCACGATCAGCCAGCGCCGGTCGCCGTCCAGGCCCCACGGCTCGACCCGCGCCGCGTCGCGGTCCATCCGGTGGCACCCCTTCACCGGGTACGTGTGAATCGAGGCCACTCGCATCCGGCCAGGATGGCACGACGCGACGCGACGGGGTAGTCCCGACTGTTCGCTCTCGCCGTCGATGTCACCCGTGCTGCCGGCAACGCCACCCGTGCTGCCGGCGACCGCCCTTACCAGGCGACCCCGATGCCGTCGCCGGGGAACCAGTGCCGGGCCGGGGTCTCGCGGTAGGCGAGGAACCGCCGACCGGTCCGCTCGGCGTGCTCGGAGAGCACATTGGTCACCGTGACGTTGTCGGTGAGCAGCAGTGCGTTCGGCGACAGCTTCGACTCGACCGCCTCGAACTCGTTGCGCTCGTGGCCGGCACTGTGGTCGCTGTCGTGCAGGAACAGGTCGACCGGTCGGTCCAGCGCCCGGATCGAGGCGATCGAGTCGCCGATCACCAGGTCGACCACGTCGGCCCACGGCTCGACCCGGGCCAGGTAGCCGGCCTCCGGGTTGATGTCCAGCGAGGTGACCCGTCCGGGTTGCCCCTCGGCGGTGTTACGCAACAGCGCGGCAGCCAGCACGCAGGTGCCCAGTCCCTTGTCCACCCCGGTCTCGACGACGTGCGCCGGACGGGTCGCGCGGACGATCGCGTACCAGCCGATCCGTCGGGCGTAACGCACCTGGCGGTCGGCGAGCCCACGCCGCGCCGAGGCGGCCGTGGTCCGCTCGATGTGCTGCCGCAGCGTGTGGTCGGACTCGATCTCGGCGAGGTAGTCCCGGATCTGCTTGACCGGGGTGTCCGTGATGACGCTGACGAACCAGGCGAGATGCTCCCGGCTGAGCCGGGTCAGATCGTACGTGTAGTTGTGGTGCTCGCGTGAGGTGAGCAGCCAGCGGGCGGAGACGCCAAGCACCCGGGCATCGTGCCGGGCGACCCGGAGCAGCCGTTTGGGAAAGGCCGCGACGGGCGCGAGCGGGGTACGGGCGATGGTGCGTCGGAACCGGGTCCCATCCACGGGGTTGGTTGTATCACGTCCCGGTCCCGACGACCCGGTCGTCAGGAAGGTTCGCCGCCCACACCGCGTGTCGCCGCCGACGAGACGCCAGCGATCCACGCCGGAGTGTCCATGCGCCCAGACCCTAGCCGTCCCGGCGGGACCCGGTAGTGCCATGTTCGGCCGCACGTCATTGCCATCTGAATGTTTTTATGCATAGAGTGCTTCCGTGAATGACGATTCACTTGTCCGGGATGCGACATTCGATCCCCTGGTCGTGGCCCCCACCGACCAGGTGCTCGACCTGTTCCACGGCATCCGGCTCACCCCGACCCAGCGACGGATCGCGCACAGCCTGGTCCAGCACGCCGCCTCGGCGGCGTACCTCTCGGCGGCCGAGATCGCCGAACTCGCCCAGGTCAGCCAGCCGTCGGTGACCCGGTTCGCGATCGCGCTCGGCTACGACGGCTACCCCGCCCTGCGTCGTCGGCTCCGCGAGATCACCGCCGCCGAGCGCGGTCGCCCGGCGGCCGACGTACCGGCCGCCGGCAACGAGCTCCAGCGGGCGGTCAGTGACGAGGTGCAGAACCTGCACCGACTGGCCGAGCAGCTCGGTGACCCGGACAAGGTCACCGCAGCCGGTGCACTGCTGGCCGAGAGCCGGCCGCTGCCCGTACTCGGACTGCGGGCCGCCGCACCGCTGGCCGCGTACTTCGCCTATTTCGCGGCGAAGGTCCTCCCGGACGTACGGGTGCTCGACACCGGTGGCAGCCTGCTCGCCGACCGGCTCGACCAGGCCCGTACGGCCGGCGCCACCGCGCTGCTCGCCATCGTGCTGCCCCGTTACCCCCGGGAGTCGCTGGACGCGCTCCGGGAGGCGCGGCTGGCCGGGCTCTCCGTTGTCGCGCTCACCGACTCGGCGGTCAGCCCCGCCGCCGAGTACGCCGACATCGTGCTCCCCGCCGCGGTCGGCGCCCAACTCGTCTTCGACCTGCACACCGCCCCGATGGCCCTGGCCATGGTGCTGCTCCAGGCGATCTGCGACGCCGCGCCGAGCCACACCCAGCGCCGACTGGAGGAGTTCGAACAGTCCGCCGCCCGGCGCCAGGTGTTCCTCACCTGACCCCACCGACCACCAACCCGAACCCGACCGAGCCGATCCCCGCCCGCTCTTCACCGTTGCCGAGGAGATCCGATGTACCAGCCCGTACGCGCCGCGCGCGGCAGCACCCGTACCGCCGTGGGTTGGGCCCAGGAAGCGGCCATGCGGATGTTGATGAACAACCTCGACCCGGAGGTGGCCGAACGCCCCGAGGACCTGGTGGTGTACGGCGGCACCGGGCGGGCGGCCCGTGACTGGCCGTCCTACCACGCGTTGATCCGTACCCTGACCGAGCTGCGCGACGACGAGACCATGCTGGTCCAGTCCGGCCGACCGGTCGGCGTGCTGCGCACCCACGAGTGGGCGCCCCGGGTGCTGCTGGCCAACTCCAACCTGGTCGGCGACTGGGCCAACTGGCCCGAGTTCCGCCGCCTGGAAAATCTCGGCCTGACCATGTACGGGCAGATGACCGCCGGCTCGTGGATCTACATCGGCACCCAGGGCATCCTCCAGGGCACCTACGAGACCTTCGCGGCGGTCGCCGCCAAGCGGTTCGGCGACACCCTCGCCGGCACCCTCACCCTCACCGCCGGCTGTGGCGGCATGGGCGGCGCCCAACCGCTCGCGGTGACCATGAACGGCGGCGCCTGCCTGATCGTCGACGTCGACCCGGGCCGGTTGGCCCGCCGGGTCCGGGACCGCTACCTGGACCGGGTCGCCGACTCGCTGGACGAGGCGGTCGAGTTGGTGCTGGCCGCCAAGCGGGACCGCCGGGCGCTCTCCGTCGGCGTGGTCGGCAACGCCGCCGTGGTCTTCCCCGAACTGCTGGTACGCGGGGTCGAGATCGACATCGTCACCGACCAGACCAGTGCGCACGACCCGCTCTCCTACCTGCCGGTCGGGGTGGAGCTGGCCGACGCCGCCGAGTACGCCGCCGCCAAGCCGGCCGAGTTCACCGAGCGAGCCCGCGCCTCGATGGCCCGGCACGTGGCGGCGATGGTCGGCTTCCTCGACGCCGGTGCCGAGGTCTTCGACTACGGCAACTCGATCCGGGGCGAGGCACAGCTCGCCGGGTACGAGCGCGCCTTCGACTTTCCCGGCTTCGTGCCGGCGTACATCCGGCCGCTGTTCTGCGAGGGACGCGGACCGTTCCGGTGGGCCGCGCTCTCCGGCGACCCGGCCGACATCGCCGCCACCGACCGGGCGGTGCTGGAGCTGTTCCCGGAGAACGAGTCGCTGGCCCGGTGGATCCGGATGGCCGGCGAGCGGGTCGCCTTCCAGGGCCTGCCGGCCCGGATCTGCTGGCTCGGCTACGGCGAGCGGGACCGGGCCGGGGTCCGGTTCAACGAGATGGTCGCCGCCGGCGAACTCTCCGCCCCGGTGGTGATCGGGCGGGACCACCTGGACGCCGGGTCGGTCGCCTCGCCGTACCGGGAGACCGAGGCGATGGCCGACGGTTCCGACGCGGTGGCCGACTGGCCGCTGCTCAACGCGCTGGTCAACACGGCCAGCGGCGCCTCCTGGGTCTCCATCCACCATGGTGGCGGCGTCGGGATCGGTCGCTCGATCCACGCCGGCCAGGTCTGCGTCGCCGACGGCACCGCGCTGGCCGGGCAGAAGATCGAACGGGTGCTCACCAACGATCCCGCGATGGGCGTGATCCGGCACGTCGACGCCGGTTACCCCGAGGCCGCCGACGTCGCCACCCGTACCGCCCTGCCCATCCCCATGTCCCAGGTGTAAGGAGGGGCCCCTTGTTATCGGATTCCGTTGTAGAAGGGCCCCCTCCTAACGCCGGAGACGTGGCGGCGTTCCGGAAGCTGTGGGACGAGATCGCACCGGTCGGGCGCGATCCGGGCAGCGGCGGCTACCTGCGGTACGCCTTCACCGAACCGGAGCTGCGGCTGCGGGACTGGTTCCGCCGGCAGGCCGCCGACCGGGGCATGCCGGTCGAGCAGGACGGCAACGGCAACCTGTTCGCCTGGTACGGCGACCCCGAACGGGGTGACGCGGTCCTGGTCGGCAGCCACTTCGACTCGGTGCCGTACGGCGGCGGCTACGACGGGCCGCTCGGCATCGTCAGCGCCTGGCTCGCCCTCGACCGGGTACGCGAATCCGGGCCGCCGCCCGACCGACCGATCGGTGTGGTGGCGTTCGCCGAGGAGGAGGGGGCCCGGTTCGGCGTACCCTGCCTCGGCTCCCGGCTGCTCACCGGTGAACTGACGGTCGACCGGGCGGCGGCGCTCACCGACTCCGACGGCGTCAGCTTCGCCGAGGCGCTCGGCGGTCGGCCGACGGGTGCCCGGCCGGACCTGCTGGCCCGGGTCGGCGCCTTTGTCGAGCTGCACATCGAGCAGGGGCGGGCCCTGGTCGACCTGGGCGCTCCGGTCGGCGTCGCCAGCGGCATCTGGCCGCACGGGCGCTGGCGGATGGACTTCACCGGGGAGGCGAACCACGCCGGGACCACGTTGATGAGCGACCGGCGCGACCCGATGCTGACGTACGCCTTCGCCGTGCTGGCCGCGAACAAGGAGGCCCGACGCTCCGGCGCCCAGGCGACGGTCGGCCGGGTGGAGGTCGAGCCGAACGCCACCAACGCCGTGCCGTCGCTGGTACGTGGCTGGCTGGACGCCCGCGCCGCCGAGGTCGGCACGCTCGACGCGTTGGTCGCGGCGATCGACCAGAAGACGGCGGAGCGGGCGGTACGCGACCGCACCGGGTTCCGGCTGACCCGCGAGTCGGTCACCCCGCTGGTGGAGTTCGACGGCGGCCTGATCGAGCTGTTCGGGCGGGTGCTGGCCGGCGGCGTACCGGTGCTGCCGACCGCCGCCGGGCACGACGCCGGGGTGCTCGCCGCCCACCTGCCCACCGCGATGCTCTTCGTCCGCAACCCGACCGGGGTCTCGCACTCGCCGGCCGAGACCGCCGACGACATCGACTGCGCCGCCGGGGTCGCCCGCCTCGCCGACGTGCTCTCCACCCTGGCCACCGACCCCGGGGAGGGACGATGAGCAGCGGGTACGACACAACGACCAAAGGCGCGGCGACCCGACGGTTTCACGCCGAGTACGCCTGGCTGCCCGGCCAGGTCGAGCCGAGCCCGGACGTGCTGGTCGAGGTCGAGGGTGGCCGGTTCAGCTCGGTCACCGTCGGCGTGCCGGCGCCGTCGGGCGTGACCCGGCTGCGGGGCCTGGCCCTGCCCGGCCTGGCCAACGCCCACTCGCACGCGTTCCACCGGGCGTTGCGCGGGCACACCCACACCGAACGCGGCACGTTCTGGAGCTGGCGGGACCGGATGTACGAGGTCGCGGGCGTACTCGACCCGGACCGTTACCTGGCCCTGGCCCGGGCCACGTACGCCGAGATGGCGTTGGCCGGGATCACCTGCGTCGGCGAGTTCCACTACCTGCACCACAACCCGGACGGCACCCCGTACGCGGAGCCGAACGCGATGGGCGAGGCACTTGTCGAGGCCGCCGCGGCGGCCGGCATCCGGATCACCCTGCTGGACACGCTCTACCTCACCTCCACCGTGGAGGGTGAGCCGCTACGCGGGGTCCAGCGCCGCTTCGGTGACCGGGACCTCGACGCCTGGTCGGCCCGGCACGAGTCGCTGCGCCCCGCGCCGCACGCGCGGATCGGATCGGCCCTGCACTCGGTCCGCGCGGTGCCACTGAGCGCGCTCTCCGCCTTCGCGTACCGGAACCAGGGTGTGCCCCTGCACTTCCACCTCTCCGAGCAGCGGGCCGAGAACGAGGCCAGCGTCGCCCGACACGGCTGCACCCCGACCCAGCTCCTGGCCGACATGGGCGTGCTCGGACCGACCGCGACCGCGGTGCACGCCACCCACCTGACCGGCACCGACCTGGACCTGCTGGGCAGCTCCGGCACCGGGGCCTGCCTCTGTCCGACCACCGAGCGGGACCTCGCCGACGGGATCGGCCCGGCCCGGACGCTGGCCGACTCGGGCAGCCCACTCAGCCTCGGCTCGGACAGCCACGCGGTGATCGACCTCTTCGAGGAGGCGCGCGCGGTCGAGTTGGACGAGCGACTCCGCACCGAGCGGCGCGGCCACTTCGCGCCGGACGAGCTGACCCACGCCGCCACCGCCGCCGGACACGCCGCGCTCGGTTGGGACGACGCCGGCATGATCGCCGTCGGGGCCCGAGCCGACCTGACCACGGTCCGGCTGGACAGCGTACGGACGGCGGCGGTGCCGGCCGCCGGGGCGTTCTTCGCGGCCACCGCCGCCGACGTCACCGACGTGCTGGTGGACGGGCGGGTGGTGGTCCGCGACGGACGACACGTCTCGATCGACGTCGCCGCCGAACTGGCCCGCTCGATCGGAGAACTGACCCGCTCGACGCCAGAACTGGCCCGCTCGACGCCAGAACCGGCTCGTTCGATCGGGGAGCTGCGGTCGTGAGCGCGCAGAGCGGGCCGAGCCTGCTGATCGACAACATCGGCGAACTGGTCACCAACGAGCCGTACGGCGAGGGTGGTCCGCTCGGCCTCCGGCGCCACGCGGCGCTGCTGGTCGAGGGGGGCCGGGTCGCCTGGATCGGGCCGGCGAAGTACGCGCCGGCCGCCGACGGGCGGATCGACGCCGAGGGTGCGGCGGTGCTGCCCGGCTTCGTGGACAGCCACTCGCACCTGGTCTTCGCCGGTGACCGGGCGCCCGAGTTCGCCGCCCGGATGGCCGGACAGCCGTACACCGGCGGCGGAATCCGGACCACCGTCGGCGCCACCCGGGCGGCCAGCGACGACACGCTGCGCGCAAACGTGTCCCGGCTGCGGGTCGAGGCGCTGCGCCAGGGCACCACCACGATCGAGATCAAGAGCGGGTACGGGCTCAGCGTCGCCGACGAGGCCCGCTCGCTCCGGATCGCCGGTGAGTTCACCGCCGAGACCACCTTCCTCGGCGCGCACGTCGTCCCGGCCGAGTACGCCGACCGGCCGGACGACTACGTCGGACTGGTCTGCGGGCCGATGCTGCGCGCCGCGCTGCCGTACGCCCGCTGGATCGACGTCTTCTGCGAACGGGGGGCGTTCGACGCCGACCACGCCCGCGCGATCCTCACCGTCGGCCAGGCCGCCGGTCTCGGCGTACGGCTGCACGCCAACCAGCTCGGCCCCGGTCCGGGCGTACGGCTAGCGGTGGAACTCGGTGCCGCCAGCGCGGACCACTGCACCCACCTGAGCGACGCCGACGTCGAGGCGCTGGCCGGTTCGGCGACCGTCGCCACCCTGTTGCCGGGGGCGGAGTTCTCCACCCGGTCGCCGTACCCGGACGCCCGGCGCCTGCTCGACGCGGGAGCCGTCGTCGCGCTCGCCACCGACTGCAACCCCGGTTCGTCGTACACCTCCTCGATGCCGTTCTGCATCGCTCTGGCCGTACGCGAAATGCGCATGACCCCGGCGGAGGCGGTCTGGGCCGCGACCGCCGGAGGCGCGCGGGCGCTGCGCCGCGACGACATCGGCGTGCTCCGCCGTGGCGCGCGGGCCGACCTGACCATCCTCGACGCGCCGTCCCACCTGCACCTGGCCTACCGGCCGGGGGTACCGCTGATCCGCCAGGTCCTGCACAACGGAGTACCGCAATGTCAGTAGTCACCATCACACCCACCGGCGTCACCCCCGCCGACGTCCTCGCCGTCGCCCGAGGTACGGCCACGGTCGTGCTCGACCCGGCCACCATCGCCGCGATGGAGACCAGCCGGGCCATCGTCGACCGGATCGAGCAGGACGGCCGCCCGGTGTACGGCGTCTCCACCGGCTTCGGCGCCCTCGCCAACACCTTCGTCGCCCCGGAACGTCGGGCCGAACTGCAACACGCGCTGATCCGCTCGCACGCCGCCGGCATCGGTGCGCCGATGCCCCGCGAGGTGGTCCGGGCGATGATGCTGCTGCGGGTACGCTCGCTCGCCCTCGGCCACTCCGGGGTCCGGCCACTGGTCGCGCAGTCCCTGGTCGACCTGCTCAACCACGACGTCACCCCGTGGGTGCCGGAGCACGGATCACTCGGCGCCTCGGGCGACCTCGCGCCGCTGGCGCACTGCGCGCTGGCCCTGCTCGGCGAGGGCTGGACGCTGGGCAAGGGCGGTGCCCGGGAGGACGCCGCCGTCGCGCTGCACCGGGCCGGGCTGGCCCCGATCGAGCTGGCCGCGAAGGAGGGGCTGGCGCTGATCAACGGCACCGACGGCATGCTCGGCATGCTGCTGCTGGCGATCGACGACGCCGCCCACCTGTTCACCATGGCCGACGTGACCGCCGCGCTGGCGATCGAGGCGATGCTCGGCACCGACCGGCCGTTCCAGCCCGAACTGCACAGCATCCGGCCGCACCCGGGGCAGGCCGTCTCGGCGGCGAACATCCACCGCCTGCTCCAGGGCTCGGCCGTCATGGACTCGCACCGCAACGACCTGGTGCACGCGGTGCAGGACGCCTACTCGATGCGCTGCGCCCCGCAGGTCGCCGGGGCGGCCCGGGACACCCTCGGCTTTGTCACCTCGGTCGCCGGCCGGGAACTGCTCTCGGTGGTCGACAACCCGGTGGTGCTGCCGGACGGCCGGGTCGAGTCGACCGGAAACTTCCACGGCGCCCCGCTCGGCTTCGCCGCCGACTTCCTCGCCATCGCCGCCGCCGAGGTGGGTGCCATCTCCGAACGCCGGGTGGACCGGCTGCTCGACATCACCCGGAACCGGGACCTGCCGGCGTTCCTCTCCCCCGACGCCGGGGTCAACTCCGGCCTGATGATCGCCCAGTACACGGCGGCGGGGATCGTTGCCGAGAACCGCCGACTGGCCGCACCGGCCTCGGTCGACTCGCTGCCGACCAGCGGCATGCAGGAGGACCACGTCTCGATGGGCTGGGCGGCCACCCGCAAACTCCGTACCGTGCTGGACAACCTGACCAGCCTGCTCGCGGTGGAACTGCTCGCCGCCGTACGCGGGCTGCAACTCCGTACGCCGCTCACCCCCTCACCCGCCGGCCGGGCCGCGGTCGAGGCCATGGCGCGTCATGCCGGCCCTCCCGGACCGGACATCTTCCTCGCCCCGGTCCTGGAGTCTGCCCGTACCGTCGTCGCCAACCGCGACCTCCGCACCACCATCGAGTCCCACCTAGGCCCCCTGGCGTAAGGAAGGGCCCCTTGTTATCGCTTTTTGCATAACAAGGGGCCCTTATTAACGCCTGTGGGCGCGGGCGGGAGTGGGCGGGAGGGCGGGCGGGAGTGGGCGGGCGGGCGGGAGTGGGGCTCAGGCGGGTAGGAGCGTCTTGGCGATCACCTTGGCCAGGGCGCGCAGCGCCTTGCCCCGGTGGCTGACCGCGTCCTTCTCGGCCGGGGTCAGTTCGGCGTTGGTCCGCTCCTGCCCGTCGCCGAGGAAGATCGGGTCGTAGCCGAAGCCGCCCTCGCCCCGGGGGGCGCGCAACAGCCGGCCGGTCTGCCTGCCGTCGACCAGGTGCTCCTTGCCACCGGGCAGGACCAGCGCGACCGCGCAGACAAAGGCGGCCCCCCGGTGCTCGTCCGGTACGTCGCCGACCTGGCCCAGCACCAGCTCCAGGTTGGCCCGGTCGTCGCCGTGCTTGCCCGACCACCGGGCGCTGAACACCCCGGGCATGCCGTTGAGCGCGTCCACGGCCAGGCCGGAGTCGTCGGCCACCGTGGGCAGTCCGGTCTGCCGAACCCCCTCGCGGGCCTTCAGCAGGGCGTTCTCGCCGAAGGTCAGGCCGGTCTCGGGCACCTCCGGGTACGCGGGCAGATCATCCAGTCCGACCAGTTCGATCCGCTGTGGACCGAGCGCGCCGTCCAGGATGCGCTGAAGCTCGACCAACTTCTTGGCGTTGCGGGTCGCCAGCAGCACCCGGGTCATCCGCTCTCCTCGCTCCACGGTTGTCGTCACCTACTCGGCCAGGGCCTTGCGTTGGGCGTCGGCGAGTTCGGCGCAGCCGAGCACCCCGAGGTCGAGCAGGGCGTCGAGCTGGTCCCGGCCGAAGACGTTCGCCTCACCGGTCCCCTGCACCTCGACGAAGTCACCCGTGCCGGTGCAGACGATGTTCATGTCCACCTCGGCCGCCACGTCCTCCAGGTAGTTCAGGTCGAGCCGGGGCTCGCCGTCGACGATGCCGACGCTCACCGCCGCGACCGACCTGTGCATCACCGACGCCGGCTTGCCGGCGAGCGCCTTGCGCGCGGCCAACCAACCGACCGCGTCGTGCAGGGCGACGTACGCCCCGGTGATCGAGGCGGTACGGGTACCGCCGTCGGCCTGGAGCACGTCACAGTCGAGCACGATCGAGTTCTCGCCGAGCGCCTTCAGGTCGATGCAGGCCCGCAGGCTGCGACCGATCAGCCGGGAGATCTCCTGGGTACGCCCACCGACCCGACCCTTGACACTCTCCCGGTCGGACCGGGTGGTGGTGGCCCGGGGCAGCATCGAGTACTCGGCGGTCACCCAGCCCAGCCCCGACCCCTTGCGCCAACGGGGCACGCCCTCGGTCACGCTCGCCGTGCAGAGCACCCGGGTCTGGCCGAACTCGACGAGCACGGACCCTTCCGGGTGCACGCTCCACTGCCGGGTCAGCGTCACCGGGCGGAGTTCGTCGGGCTGCCGCCCATCAGGTCGTGCCATGGTGGCAGCCTATGTGTTTGGCCACGGCCCGCCGTCCCGGGGTTCCGACTGCCGCCGTCCCGGAAGTCCCGACTACCACCGGCCCGGGGGTCCCGACTACCACCGGCCCGGGGGTCCCGACTGCCACCGGCCCGGCAGGAGGACCATCCGATCGACTGCGGGGCATGGCGCCCGTCGCAGCCGGTCGGGACCGCGGGTCTCCGCCGGGGGTGGCGTGGCGGTGGTGGTCGGCCCGGGACAGGGCGAGCGGCCGTCACGCCGTCGCGGGCACCCCCACCGGGGCGTCGTGCGCCTGGAGAAAGCCCTCGACCGAGGCCGCCCAGCCGAACCGCTCGGCCCGCGCCCGTGCCGTCGCCCGCCGCTCCGGCCGGGACAGCAGCGTCACGATCGCCTCGGCGAACGCGGCACCCGTCCCGTCGGCGCCCAGCCCCGCCTCCCCGACCACCTCCGGCAGCGCGCTCGCGGCGTTGACCACGACCGGCGTACCGCAGGCCAGGGCCTCCAGGCCGGCCAGCCCGAACGTTTCCACCGGCCCCGGCGCCACCACCACGTCCGCGCTGGCCAGCAGCGCCGCCACCCGGTCGCGGTCGGGCAGGAAGCCGGTGAAGTGCACCGGCAGGCCGGTCGCTCGGTACTCCAGCGCGGCCCGTCGCGGCCCGTCGCCCACCACGACCAGGGTCGCCGGTACGCCGGCCTCGCGGAGCGCCACCAGCGCGTCCACCGCCAGATCGGGCCGCTTCTCCGGGGACAGCCGACTGCAGTGCACCAGCAGCACCTCGTCGGCCGTGGCGTACTCGGCCCGTACCTCGGGATCGTGGCGCTCGGGGTGGAACGCCTCCAGGTCGACGCCGAGTGGCACCTGGGTCAGGTTCGGTGTGCCGATGCGGCGGAACTCGGCCGCGGCCCAGTCGGTGGTGCAGACGATCCGGTCGTACGTCGCCGCGCTGCGTCCGTTGAGTCGGTCGGCGATCCGTTCACCCACCGACGGCGGGGTGCCCCAGACACCGAGCAGTCCGCTCAGGCTCTCGTGCGACACCATCAGCGACGGCACGCCGTGTGCCCTGGCCCAGGAGCCGGTCCAGCGCAGGGTGGACCGGTCGGAGACCTCCAGCCGGTCCGGTGCGAGTTCGTCCAGGAGCCGGCGGAGCCGGCGGCGACCGGCCAGCACCCGGTAACCGCCCATACCCGGCACCGTCGGACCGGGGAGCGTGATCACCCGGTCGGCGCCGACGAGTTCGTCGCTCTCCCGCTCACCGGGGATCACCAGCACCGGCTCGTGCCCGGCCGCCCGGTAACCGGTGCCGAGGCAGCGCAGCGCGGTACGCAGCCCGCCGGAGCGTGGGGTGACGAAGTTCGCCAACCGGACGATGCGCAGCGCCGTCACGCGGCGATCCGCCGGGAGGTGGAGGCGGCGCCGGTCAGCACCGCCCGGTAGTGGCCGATCAACTCGTCGCCGACCGCGGCCCAGCTACGACCGGAGATGCCGACCCGGGCCGCGATCCCGTACGCCTGCCGACGCTCCGGGTCACCGGCCAGGTCGGCCACCGCCTCGGCCAGCGCCGCACCGTCCTCCGGCGGCACCAGGGTCCCGGTCACCCCTGGCTCGACCAGGTCGAGTGGACCACCGGCGGCCGGCGCGACCACCGGCAGACCGCTGGCGAGCGCCTCCTGCACCGTCTGGCCGAAGGTCTCGTACGGGCCGCTGTGCACGAAGATGTCCAGGCTGGCGTAGAGCCGGGCGAGGTCCGCCCCCTGCTGGGAGCCGAGGAAGACCGCTCCCGGCAGGGCCTTCTCCAGGTCCCGTCGGGCCGGACCGTCACCGATGATGACCAGCCGTACGCCGGGCAGCCGGGAGGTGGCCGCCAGCAGTTCCACCCGCTTCTCCACCGCGAGCCGGCCGACGTACCCGACCAGCAGTTCACCGTTCGGGGCGAGTTCCCGGCGGGTCGCCTCGTCGCGCAGCGCGGGGTCGAACCGGACGCTGTCCACTCCCCGGCGCCACAACCAGACCCGCTGTACGCCGTGCGCGACCAGATCCGCCGCGGACCGGGTGGACGGGGCGAGGGTACGGTCGGCGGCGTTGTGGATGTTGCGCAACCAGCGCCACGCGGCGGCCTCGCCCCAGCCGAGCCGGTAGTGGCGGGCGTACGCGGCCAGGTCCGTCTGGTACACCGCGAGGGTGGGCAGGTCGAGCTGACCGGCCACCGTCATGCCCCGGGCACCGAGAACAAACGGGCTGGCCAGGTGGACCACGTCGGGGGCGTGCTGGTTGAGCGCATCGGCCAGCCGCCCGGACGGCAGGCCGAGCCGGAAGCTGCGGTAGCGCGGTACCGCCACGCTCGGCACCCGGATCACCGGGTAGGGATGGTCGTCGGCGGCGCCACGGATGGTCGAGGACGGCGCCGGCGCGATCACGATCGGGGTGTGCCCCCGGCGGACGAGATGCTCGGCGGCGCGGACGACAGAGTGCGCCACACCGTTGACATCCGGCGGAAAGGACTCCGTGACGATCGCGATGCGCATGCGCTCACCGTGGAACCCGCGCTGGTGCGGCGG
Organism: Micromonospora sp. NPDC050397; assembly: GCF_044901685.1. Taxonomy (NCBI): domain Bacteria; kingdom Bacillati; phylum Actinomycetota; class Actinomycetes; order Micromonosporales; family Micromonosporaceae; genus Micromonospora; species Micromonospora sp. NPDC050397. The sequence goes on along the minus strand of NZ_JBJDPS010000002.1, from coordinate 62,129 downwards.
GCGACGGTTAGCTGACCGTCCGGCAAACAGTGCCGCACAAGATGTCGCCGTCGATGTCCGATCTGCGGCTAAATCTCGTACCTGGCGCCTGGGCGGGCGATTTCTACCGGGCCGGCGAACGCCGACGCTGCCGCCTCGTGGGTGAGCGCCTCGCTGCCCCAGGCACTGACCAGGTGGGTCAGCACCAACCGGCCGACCTCGGACTTGGTGGCTATCTCCCCCGCCTCGCGCCCGGTCAGGTGCAGGTCAGGCGGGTTGTCCACCCCGTCGAGATAACTCGCCTCGCAGAGGAAGAGGTCGGCGCCGTGGGCCAGTCGCAGCAGCGCCTCGCAGGGCGCGGTGTCCGAGGAATAGACCAGTGAACGACCGTTGTGCTCCAGCCGTACGCCGTAGGTTTCCACCGGGTGGTTGACCCGGTCGACGGTGACCGAGAAGGGCCCGATCGGGAAGGTCCCGGGTTGCAGGCCGTAGAAGGTGTAGACGTCGTCGACGCCCGCCTCCTCCTGGCTGTACGCGGCGGCGAGGCGATCGGGCGCACCGGCCGGTGCGTACACCGGCAACGGCGGGTACGGTCCGTCCGGGGCGTACCTGCGGACCACGACATAGGTGACCGCGTCGAGAATGTGGTCACAGTGCAGGTGGGTCAGGACGATCGCGTCGACCGCGTGCAGCCCGGCATAGCGCTGAAGCGCGGTGAGTGAGCCCGAGCCGAAGTCGACCAGCAGCCGGAACCCCTCAGCCTCGACAAGGTAGGCCGAACAGGCCGCCTCGGGGCCGGGAAAACTCCCGGCACAGCCCAGAACTGTCAGTCGCATCCGGTTGTCCTGAAGTTACCGATGGTCACGGACAGCCCGCCGACCAATGAGTAGACGATCTTCGCCGGCGCCTCTGTCACGGTGCGCAGCCTACGCTTCGACACGGGGAGCCAAGAAAAAACTCGTGCTTGTTGTCGCCAAGGTGACACCGGCCCAACCTCCGCCTTCCCCAAGGTCCGAACGACTTCGCCAACCGCGCCGTTACGCCCTGTCACACCTGAGCGTTGCATCAGGTGACAACGCCCGTCGGAAGCCACGGGCAATGACCTGGACCAGGACGGTGCATCGTGCCCTCCGAGGCTGATCACACGACTGCCGGCCCGCTCTGGGCGGCGGCCACGCCGACCATCGCCGTCGCCGCCGTACCGCTGGTGACGCCCGGTTCGATCCGGCCGCCCACACCGACCGCGGACCCGGGCGCCACCGACCAGGCGCTGGCCACGCTGCCACGGGTCGACACGATCGACACGGCCGCCTCCGCCCTGGCTGACCTGATCGGCGACGTCCCACCCGCCCTGTCGGCCACGGCCACGACCGGGACCGGGACCGGGACCGGGACCGGGATCACGACCGGGACCGCCCCACCCGAGGTGTCGACCATGACCGTCCCACCCGACCTGGCGACGGCGACCCACCCACCCGGCGTGCCGGCGGCGGCCGGGTACGTTCCGCCGGTGCGGCAGGCCACGCCCACCGCGCGGCCGCCTCTCGTGCCGTGGGCCGCGCCCACCGCCGACCACCCGATCTGTAGCCGGCGCGCCGGACCGAGGGGCACCAGCCGGCAGATCCTCGGCGTGTGCGGCTGGGCGACCGTTCTCGGCCTGGTCGGACTCGGGACCGGGCTGCGTGGACTGGTCGCGATCGTCGCCGGTGTGGCGCCGAACTGGTACGAGCCGACCATGGCCAGCATCGGCCTCGGCGGCATCGTGCTGACCATGGTCGCGTTCCTTTTCATCCGGCACCCTCGGCTGCCCTGGATCATGCTGGGCCTCGCCACCGTGCCGCTCGCGGTCAACCTGGCGCTGACCCTCGCCGCGTTGTAGCCGCCGACCGCCCGGAGCGGTCCGGGAGCCGGTCACCCGAGGGGAGCCGGCGGCCACTCGGCGATCAAGCCCAGAGCTGCCCCTCCAGTGCTTCCTCGGCATCGCCCAGGGTGCCGCCGTACGCGCCGGTCGACAGGTACTTCCAGCCCCCGTCGGCGACCACGAACGCGACATCGGCCCGCCGCCCGGCTCGTACCGCCTCGTGCGCCACCGCCAGCGCGGCGTGCAGGATCGCACCGGTGGAGAAGCCGGCGAAGATCCCCTCCACCTCGACCAGTTGCCGGGTACGCAGCACCGCGTCCCGGGTCCCGACGGAGAACCGGCGGCTCAGTACGGTTGCGTCGTACAACTCCGGCACGTAGCCCTCGTCGATGTTGCGCAACCCGTAGACCAGCTCACCGTAACGCGGCTCGGCGGCGACGATCTCGATCTCGTCCACCTTCTCCCGCAGGAACCGGCCGATCCCCATCAGGGTGCCGGTGGTGCCCAGCCCGGCCACAAAATGAGTGATGGTCGGCAGGTCCCGCAGCAGTTCCGGCCCGGTCGTCTCGTAGTGCGCCCGCGCGTTGGCCTCGTTGCCGTACTGGTAGAGCATCACCCAGTCCGGGTGCTCGGCGGCGATCTGCTTCGCCGTCGCCACCGCCTGGTTCGAACCGCCCGCGGCCGGCGAGAAAATGATCTCGGCGCCGTACATCCGGAGCAGTTGCACCCGTTCGGCCGAGACGTTCTCCGGCATCACGCAGACCAACCGGTAGCCGTGCAGCTTCGCCACCATGGCCAGGGAGATGCCGGTGTTGCCGCTGGTCGGTTCGAGGATCGTGTCGCCCGGCCGGAGCCGGCCGGCCGCCTCGGCGGCGCGGACCATGTGCAGTGCCGGCCGGTCCTTGATGCTGCCGGTCGGGTTACGGTCCTCGAGTTTGGCCCAGAGCCGCACCGGCGGTGCCCCTTCGGGCACCGTCGGCGAGAGGCGAGGCAGCCCCACCAGCGGTGTACCGCCGGTGGCGTCGAGCAGGCTGTCGTACCGCGCCACGGCAGCCGCCCTCAGCGGGTGGTGACCGGCGCGCGGCGACCGGCCGCGTCACCAACGGCCGAGGCACCGTGCGAGACGGTCTCGGCCGCCGCCGCACCGTGCGAGACGGACCCGGCTGCCGCCGCACCGTGCGAGACGGACCCGGCTGCCGCCGCACCGTGCGAGATGATCGCGGCTGCCGCCGCGAAGCCGAACGCGCCGCCGGCCACGGCCGGCAGGATGGTGACGGTGTCGCCGTCGGCGACCTTCGCGTCGAGCGCGCCCAGGAACCGTACGTCCTCGTCGTTGACGTAGACGTTGACGAACCGGTGCAGCGTGCCCTCGTCGGTCACCAGCCGGGCACGGAGCCCGTTGTGCGTGGTGTCCAGGTTGGACAACAGTTCGGCGATGGTGTCGCCGCTACCTTCGACGATCTTCGCGCCGCCGGTGTAGCTGCGCAGGATGGTGGGGATGCGAACCTCGATGGCCATGCTCTTACTCCTGGATGCGACGGTTTCGGGGAAGGGGACTACGGACAGGGCACTCTCCGCGCGAAGGCGGTCAGCGGCCGGAACACTCGTAGTCGACCGTCGTCGGGCTCTGCCCGAACATGTAGGACTGCACGGCGTCGGGATCCACCGCGGCCTCGACGATCCGGACCGGCTCCTCGGTCACCAACCCGTCCACGATCCGGAACGACCGGATCTCCTCGGTGTCCGGATCACGGGTGGAGACCAGCAGGTAGTGCGCGCCCGGCTCACCGGCGAAGGAGATGTCGGTACGCGACGGGTACGCCTCGGTCGCGGTGTGCGAGTGGTAGATCACCACCGGCTCCTCGTCCCGGTCGTCCATCTCCCGCCACACCCGCAACTGCTCCATCGAGTCGAACTCGTAGAAGGTCATGGACCGGGCGGCGTTGTCCATCGGGATGTGTCGGGTCGGCGTGTCACTGCCGGCCGGGCCGGCGACCACACCGCAGGCCTCGTCGGGATGATCCCGACGAGCGTGCGCGACGATCGCGTCGCGGATCGCCCGGTCGATGCTCAGCACGGCACCAGCCTACCGCCTGTGCCGCCACGCCGACTCCGCCCACTCACCCCCTCGCGGCCCCGAACGGGTTAACCCGCCCCCGGGGAGGGAAGCTGTCAATGAGATTTCATCCAAGGAGGGCTCTGTCATGAAGAACCGCCGCATCGGTGCGGTCGAGGTGAGCGCGATCGGGCTCGGTGGCATGCCGATGTCGGTCGAGGGCCGCCCGGACGACGACAACCGGTCCATCCGTACCATCCACGCCGCGCTCGACGCCGGTGTGACACTGATCGACACGGCCGACTCGTACCACGTGCACGCCGACGAGGTCGGGCACAACGAGTCCCTGATCGCACGGGCGCTGGCCGGCTACGGCGGCGACACCTCGGACGTACTGGTCGCCACGAAGGGCGGGATGTTCCGGCCGGGCGACGGGACATGGGGCGAGGACGGGCGGCCGGAGCAGATCCGGGCGGCCTGCGAGGCGTCACTCAAGCGGCTCGGGGTCGAGTCGATCGGCCTCTACCAGCACCACCGACCGGACCTCTCGGTGCCGTACGCGGACTCGATCGGCGCGGTCCGCGACCTGCTCGACGAGGGCAAGATCCAGATGGCCGGCATCTCGAACGCGAACCCGGAGCAGATCCGGCAGGCCCAGGAGATCCTCGGCGGCCGGTTGGTCTCGGTGCAGAACCAGTTCTCCCCCGCGTTCCGCAGCTCCGAGCCGGAGCTGATGCTCTGCGACGAGCTGGGCATCGCGTTCCTGCCCTGGGCCCCACTCGGTGGCAGCGCACAGGCCGCGCAACTGGGCAGCCGGTTCCAGCCGTTCGCCGACGTGGCCGCCTCGCGCGGGGTCAGCCCGCAGCAGATCTGCCTGGCCTGGCACCTGGCCCAGTCCCCGGTGGTGATCCCGATCCCCGGGGCGAGGCGCCCGGAGTCGATCCTCGACTCGGTGGCCGCCACGGCGCTGACCCTGGACGACGACGAACTGGCCGCCCTCACCTTCGGCTGAGCCGCCGAGTGTAAGGAAGGGCCCCTTATTAACGCTATGCGTTAATAAGGGGCCCTTCCTTACACCTCAGTCGACCAGGGCGTTGAGGAGTGATTCCTGGAGGTAGCCCAGGTAGGCGTAGACGGAGAGCTGGAACACCCGGCTGGAGGTGGGATCGGTCAGGATCGCCTCGTCGAGTTCGTCACCCAGGTCGGTGCCGTCCTTGATCTCCAGCCGTACGCCCATCGCCAGCCGGGCGTCGTTGAGCGCGCGGAGCCACGCCTCGGCCGCCTCGGCGTCGAGACGTACCTCACCCCCGCTCTCCGACGGCAGCGCGGCGAGGATCGCCCCGGCCTGGTCGATCTTGCCGGTCTTCAGGTCGCCCTCGGTGTAGCGGCGGAACTCGGCGGAGTTGCCCGGGTCGTCCGGGTAGATGTCCGGGAAGAGGCGGCCGACCACGGGGTCGTCGTGGTCGAAGCCGTCGGTGAGCAGGCCCACCACCTCGCCCGCGACCTTGCGCAGCACCCGTACGTCATCCGCGGTGAACGTGGCCACACAGTGTTCACCGTAGCGCCGGAACATGCCCACTCCGCTTCCCCGTCACCCTTGCCGTTCGACCGGTACGACCCGCCCGGTGCCCTCTGATCACGACCGGTCGACCGTCGCCCACAGCCCGTACGCGTGCAACTGGGACGCGTCGTGCTCCATCCGCTCCCGGGCACCGCTGGAGACCACCGCGCGCCCCTTGTGGTGCACGTCGAGCATGAGCTGCTCGGCCCTCTCGCGGCTGTAGCCGAAGAGTTTCTGGAACACCCATGTGACGTACGACATCAGGTTCACCGGGTCGTCCCACACGATGGTGACCCAGGCCCGGTCGGAGACCGGCACCTCCTCGGTGTCCGGCGTCTCGACTGGTGCGATCTGGGGAGCCGCCATGCCCTCCATCGTGCCACTGCCTCACGGGAACTGTTGAACCGGAACGCCGCCGATGTCCGGAACTTCGGCCGGACCCGCGAACCGGGTCGCTTCAGGCGAGCAGGATGCCGTGCTCGACGGCGTCGTCGAGCACCGCGCTCAGCGATGTCTGCACCGCCTCGAACCGCCGGGTCAGCTCGCGGGCCAGCTCCAGCTCGACCTCCCGCAGCGCCCGCTGGAGCCACGACCGGGCCTTGGCCACGTCCGCGTTCGACGGGTTGCGCCAGTGCTGGTAACAACCGCCGGAGAGGCCGGCGCCGATCGGCGGCAGCACCAGCCCGCCGAGTTCGCCGGGATACACCGCCAGCGCCGCGACGGCCGCCGGGCCGGTGACCGCCGCCACCCCGCCGGTGCTCGTCACGAGCAGCACCCGGTCCAGCTCCCGGCCGGGTCGGTCGTCGTGGAACCCCCACCGTACGGCGACCGCGACCCGCCGACGTACGGCCTCGTCGGGTGCCTCACCGAAGACCCGGGTGAGAGTCTCGGTCAGGATCCGTTCCACCCCCTGGTCGGATTCGGCGACCGCACGCAGGGAGAGGGCGTGCAGTTCCCGGTCCAACGCCCCGGGCAGGGCCCGGCAGCCGCCGCCGAAGACGAGCACCTGCACGCAGCGCAGGTGGATGTTGGCGAGTTCGAGTGCCAGGTGCTGCCGCAGCCGGTGCGCCCGGATGTGCACCTCACGATCGAGCCAGTCGGCCCAGTGCGAGTCCGGCGCGCCCGCCGCGACCGGAACGGTCCGGGTCGCCTCCGGCACGACCGGCGGGTGCGCGGCGACCCGGTGCAACGCCTCCCGCTCCGCCCAGTGGTCCAGGGCGTGCCGCAGGCGGATCGGGTCCTCGCGCCCGGGGTCCAGCGGCAGCCACTCGGCGGCGGCGAGCGACGGCACGGCGGCGAGCAGGGCGGCCCGGTGCGCGTCCAGGATCACCTCGACCGGGTCGGTGGCGGAGTCGAGCAACACGTACCCGATCGCGGGGTCGAGGTCCGGTTTCCGCTCCGGGTCCGTCGCCGGGTCGGCCTCGCCCGGCTCGGGCCAGCCGCCCGGCCCCGGGGTGACCACGAAGAAGACCCGCGCCCCGCTCCGCGCGGCCTGGGTCAGCAGGTCGAGGTCGGTCGCGGTCAGCGCCTGTTCCGCCGAGATCACGAACAGCAACCCACCGGCCCGGTCCACGACGTCGAGCAGGACCCGGATGCCGGCCGGCCCGAGGTCGCCGGTGTCCGGGGTGTCGACCACGTCGAACCGGCGCAGCAGCGGCTCGGTGAGGGTCAGTTCCACCCGACGTGGTGGCCGGGCGAGCGCGGGTCCGGCGCCGGTCGCCCCGGTGCCGTACGCGTGCGGCTCGCGGTAGCCCGGCACGTAGGCCGAACCGGTGACCGAGGTCCCGTGCCGGAGCACCAGGAAGGTCCCCTCCGGCACCCGTGGCACGGACTCGCCGATCCCGAGCAGGGCGGCGAGCACGGCGCCACGCCCGGCGCCGGCCGGACCGACCGCGACAACCGCGACCGGTTCGTCCGGTACGGCTTCCAACTCCGCCTCGTCGACCCGGATGGGTTCGGGCGGCGGCGGGACTACACCCGGCCGATCGGCTCGCACCGGACGCGGCTCGACCCCGTCCGGTCCCGCCTCGGTGTCGGCGAACGCGCGGGCCGGGCCGGAACCGGTATTGGTTTTACGCGGTCCGGACTCCATGCGGCGGCCTCCCTGACCTGCTGGAGCGTCCAGCGGATCACGCCGGACGGGTAGAAGTCCGGCATTGCGCCCCGGACATGGAGAACGCTACGTGTCGATGCCCGCACGCTGCGAGCACCACCGCTACTCATCGGTATCAACCGCGATACTCAACTCCGGCGCGCCGTAGAACACGCTCGGAACGAGTCAGATCGATATGCTGCGGAGATGGCTCTGTGGAACTTCGTCGGCCGCTCGGCTGAACTCGCCCGACTGACCGCCGCCGCAACCAGTTCGAGCGGTCGCGGCCTCATTTTCAGCGGTGACGCCGGGATCGGCAAGAGCAGAATACTCAGGGAGGTCGTGAAACGCCTGCCGTCGGACCAGTTCGCGGTCTGGCAGGCGTCGGGCAACATCGCCACCAGCGGGCTACCGTTCGGCGGGCTGGCCCAGGTCCTCCCGGCGGACCAGCCCGCCGGCCTCTCCGCCGCCGGGGTGCTGCGCTGGGCGCTCGACGCGCTGCAACAGCAGGCCGCAGGGCGCACGATGGTGCTCGCCATCGACGACGCCCACCTGCTCGACCCCTCCTCGGCCGCGCTGGTCTACCTGATCGCGCACGGTGAGAACGCCAAGGTGCTCTGCACGGTCCGCAGCGGCGAGGAGATCCCGCTGTCGATCCGGGCACTGTGGAGGGACGACCTGGTCGAGCACACCGCGCTGGGCCCGATGCCACTGGCCGAGGCGCACGAGATGGTGAACGGACTGCTCGAAGAGGGCACACTCGACAGCATCTCCGCCGACAAGCTGTACAAGTACACCCAGGGCAACGCGCTGATGCTGCGCGAGTTGGTCCTCGCCGGCATCACCACCAACGAACTGTCCAAGAACGAGTACGGCACCTGGTCCTGGGCCGGCACCGGTGAACTCGGGCTGGCCCCGAGTCTGGAGGAGCTGATCGACGACCGGATCGGGCAGCTCACCCCCGGCGTGCGGCGGGTGCTCGAACTGGTCGCCTTCGGCGAGCCGATCGGCATGCGACTGCTGCTCCAGATCGTCGAGCCGACGGATGTCGAGAACGCCCTCGAACGGGAACTGATCCGCGAGCTCCACGACGACCGGCGCCGGAACGTACGGCTGGGCCATCCGCTCTACGGCGACCTGGTGCGTAAGAGGTGCCCGGCGGTCCGGACCCGTCGGCTCAAGGCCACCCTCGCCGACCTGTTGGAGCAGGTTGGCAACAACCGCCGGGACGACCTGCTCCGGCTGGCCGTGTGGCGGCTCGACTCGGACACCGCGCAGGACCCGGAGCTGCTGTTGCGTGCGGCCGGGCAGGCGTTCGGGCGGTTCGACGTACCGCTCGCCGCCCGGCTGGCCCGGGCGGCGCTCGACAAGAACGGCAAATTCGAGGCGGCCGAACAGCTCGCCACCATCCTGATGTTCACCGACCAGCCCCGGGAGGCGATCACCGTCCTGGACAAGGTCGTCGACCAGGGCACCACGGACGAGCAGCGCGGCCGGTGGCTCACCGTACGCGGGATGGTGACCTACTGGGGACTCAGCCAGCAGTCGACGATCAAGGAGATCTCGGCCGAGGCGGATCGCCTCGACCACCCGCCGGCCCGGGCCCGGGTCCGCGCGTTCGAGGCGATCATGCGCCTGCACCAGCTCGACCTCGTCGAGGCGCTGCGGCTGAGCCGGGCGGTGCTGGACCGGCCGGCGGCGACGGTCGCCGCCCGGGGCCTGGCCCGGTGCACCATCGCGCACCTCCAGGCCGCCCGGGGCGAACTGCTGCACAGCGGACGGGCGATCGCCGGGGTGGCCGCCGACGAGGCCGCCTGGCGTGACGACATGCCGTACCTACAGCTCGCGTTGGAGTTGGCCCGGGGCACCCGGCTCGCCCTCGCCGGGGACCTGACCGGCATCGACGAGATCGTGGCGGCCGAGTTCGCCGACCTGGCGGTGGCCGGCGACTTCCGGCTCGGCTCCGGCTATCTGTCCATCCTGCGCGCCCAGGCCGCCAGGTTGCGTGGCCGGACCGGCGACGCGCTGACGACCAGCACGGACGCCTGCGCGATGCTCACCACCAGTCGGGTTTTCGCCGGCCTGGCCCACGCCGAGCGGGCGCACGCGGCGGCGCTGCGCGGCGAGACCGCCGAGGCGACCGAGGCGATGGCCGCCTCCGACCGGGCGCACTGGGACGGCATGATGATCCTCTACCCCTGGCGGGAGCAGGCCCGCGCCGCCGTGATCGCGGCGACCGGCAATCTCGAGGGAGCGGCCGGTCACCTGTCGAAGCTGGTGGACCGGCTGCGGACCGACGGGCTGAGCGCGCACGAGGTGCTGGCGCTGCACGACCTGGTCCGGCTGGACCGGGCCGATCTGGAGATCGGCCGGGAGACCCGGGACGGCCGCCGGCAGACGGTGGCACACCGGCTGACCGAGCTGACCGAGACCGTCGAGGGCGTGCTGCCCCCGCTGTTGGCCCGGCACGCCCGGGCCGTGGCCGCCCGCTCCGGTGAGGAACTGCTCGCCGTCGCGAACGACTTCGACGAGTTGGACCTCGGCCTCTTCGCCGCCGAGGCGACCGCGATGGCGGTGGCCCGGCTGCGCGAGAGAAAGTCGCCCCGGGCGCACGAGGCGAACGTACGGCTCGGCGCGCTGCTGGAGCGCTGTGACACCGTACGCAGCCCGGCGCTGATCGCCGAGCAGCCGGCCCTGACCGATCGGGAGCGGCAGATCGCCCGGCTGGCCGCCGGTGGGGTGCCGAGCCGCAATATCGCCGAGCAGCTCTACATCTCCACCCGGACCGTGGAAAATCACCTGCAACGGGTCTACGCCAAGCTCGGCGTGACCGGTCGCGGGGAGTTGTGGCCGGCGCTGCGCGCGTTGCCCGACCACGACGGCAAGCCCACCGCGTGAACACTCGGGTCATGCCGTCCCGGTCCGTCTGGGGCACGCTTACGCTAGGCGGGTGAGCAATCCTCATTCCTCGTTGCTGACCGACCACTACGAGCTGACCATGGTGAGTGCCGCGCTCCGCGACGGCACCGCCGACCGCCAGTGCGTCTTCGAGGTGTTCACCCGTCGGCTCCCCACCGGCCGACGTTACGGCGTGGTCGCCGGCACGGCCCGCCTGGTCGAGCTGATCCGCGACTTCCGTTTCGACCCCGCCGAGGTGGACTGGCTGCGGACGACGGGCGTGGTCGACGAACAGACCGCCGCCTGGCTGTCCCGGTTCCGCTTCAGCGGGGACGTCGAGGGGTACGCCGAGGGCGAGCTGTTCTTCCCCGGCTCGCCGATCCTGACCGTCTCCGGCACCTTCGCCGAGTGTGTGGTGCTGGAGACGCTGGCCCTCTCGGTGCTCAACCACGACTGCGCGATCGCCGCCGCGGCGGCCCGGATGGTGACGGCCGCCCGGGGCCGTACGGTGATCGAGATGGGTTCCCGGCGGGCCCACGAGGAGGCCGCGGTCGCCGCCGCGCGGGCGGCGTACCTGGCCGGGTTCGGTTTCACCTCCAATCTGGCGGCCGGACAGCGCTACGGCATCCCGACCGCCGGCACCGCCGCACACGCGTTCACCCTGCTGCACGACGACGAGTCGGCCGCGTTCGCCTCGCAGGTCGCGGCGCAGGGCAAGAACACGACACTGCTGGTGGACACGTACGACATCGCGCAGGGCATCCGGAACGCGATCGCGGTCGCCGGCCCGGACCTGCGGGCGATCCGGATCGACTCGGGTGACCTGTCGGTGCTCGCCCAACACTCGCGCGAACTGCTCGACTCGCTCGGTGCCACCGAAACGAAGATCATCGTCTCCGGCGACCTGGACGAGTACGCCATCGCCGCGCTCGCCGCCGAGCCGGTCGACATGTACGGCGCCGGCACCGCCGTGGTCACCGGCTCGGGCGCGCCCACCGCCGGGCTGGTCTACAAGCTGGTCGAGGTGGATGGCCGCCCGGTGGTCAAGCGTTCGGAGAACAAGGCCACCGTGGGCGGGCGCAAGGTGGCGATCCGCCGGCACAAGCCGACCGGTACGGCGACCGAGGAGATCGTGGTCTCCCAGGGGGTGCCCGACCACCGGCCGAACGACCGCCTGCTCCAGCGCAGCTTCCTGGTCGCCGGTGAGCCGGTGGACCTGCCCACCCTGGCCGAGTCCCGGGAACAGTTGCGCCAGTGCCTGATCTCGATCCCCTGGGAGGGGCTCAAACTCTCCGCCGGAGACCCGACGATCCCGGTCACCGTGGTTCCCACGAGCTGACCTTTCCCAGACACGAGCTGACCCTTGCCGAAGGAGGCGACCCAGATGAGTCGAGCACTGATCATCGTCGACGTGCAGAACGACTTCTGTGAGGGCGGGACCCTCCCCGTCGGCGGCGGAGCCCAGGTCGCGTCCGCGATCTCCGACCTGATCACCGCCGAGCCGCAGCGCTGGGGGCACGTGGTGGCGACCAAGGACTACCACGTCGACCCGGGTGCGCACTTCGACGAGGCACCGGACTTCGTCGACTCGTGGCCGAGCCACTGTGTCGCCGGTACGCCGGGTGCGGACTTCCACCCGAACCTGCGTACCGACCGGATCGAGGCGGTCTTCCGTAAGGGGGAACGGTCGGCGGCGTACTCCGGCTTCGAGGGGCTGGCCGACGACGGCGAGGGTCTGGCCGACTGGTTGCGCCGGCACGACGTGGACACCGTCGAGGTGGTCGGCATCGCCACCGACCACTGCGTACGGGCCACCGCGTTGGACGCGCTCCGGGAGGGCTTCGAGACCACCGTGCTGCTCGACCTGACCGCCGGCGTCTCCGGGCACACCACCGCGCAGACGTTGGACGAGTTGGACGGGGCGGGCGTCGAGCTGCTCGGCCAGCCGGTGATCAAGGAGCGCTGACCGACCGGAACCGCCGGTCAGCGGGGAAAACCCGGTAGCGCGCAGCCGTCGCCCCTGGGCCAAGATGGTCCGGGAGGTACGGACCTTGTTGAATCTCAAGCCTTACCGGGGAGTGCTCGCGCTACCGGGGCTCCGACCGTTGCTGCTGGTGTCGATCCTGGCCCGGGTGCCGATGGCGGCCAGCGCCGTGGTGATGACCCTGCACGTGGTCGATCTCGGTTACGGCTACGGCCCGGCGGGACTCGTCGGCGCGTTCATGACCGTCGGCTCGGCGCTCGGCGCGCCCCTGCTCGGCCGGCTGGTCGACCGGCGCGGCCTGCGGCCGATGCTGACGGTCACCACGATCGCGTCGGCGGTCTTCTGGATCTCCGCGCCGAGCCTGTCCTACCCGTTCCTGCTCGGTACGGTACTGCTCGGCGGCCTGCTCACGCTGCCGGTCTTCTCCGTGGTCCGGCAGTCCATCGCCGCGCTCGTGCCGCCCGCGCAACGGCGGCAGGCGTACGCGTTGGACTCGATGTCGGTCGAGATCTCCTTCATGACCGGGCCGGCGCTCGCCGTACTCCTGGCCACCGCCGGGTCGCCCGAGATCACCATGTACGCCATCGGCGCCGGCATGGTCCTCTCCGGCATCCTGCTCTACCTGCTCGACCCGCCGACCCGTACGGCCGACGAGGCGACCACCCCGGCCGTACCACTGGCCCGCCGGGACTGGCTCACCCCGCGTCTGGTCGGGTTGCTGGCGCTCGCCACGGCGAGCACGCTGGTGCTCGGCGGCACCGACGTGGCGGTGGTGGCGGTGCTGCGCGAATCCGGCCAGATCGGCTGGACCGGGCTGGTGCTGACGATGTGGGCCGCGTACTCGCTGGTCGGTGGATTCGCGTACGGCGCCCTCTCCCGCCCGGTCTCGCCGCTGCTGCTGACCGTGCTGCTCGGTGTGGCGACGATCCCGGTCGGGCTCGGTGGTGGTCAGTGGTGGCTGCTCTGCCTCGCCCTGCTCCCGGCCGGCGCGCTCTGCGCCCCGACCCTGGCGGCGAGCGCGGACGCGGTGAGCCGGCTGGCGCCGGCGAGCGTACGCGGGGAGGCGATGGGGCTGCACGGCTCCGCGATCACCGTCGGCATCGCGGTCGGGGCACCGCTGGCCGGCGCGGTGATCGACTCCTCGGCCCCGGTCTGGGGCTTCGCCGCGACCGGGCTGCTCGGCACGCTGATCGCCCTGGTCGTGCTCCCGATCGAGCTGCGCCGCCGGCAGCGGGACGTCCACCCCACCGACGGCCCCGAGCGGACCGGAACCGACGCGCTCGCCACCAGCGGCACGGGTGCCCCCACCGCACACTGAACGGGCCCCGCGACGGTCGTACGAAGTCCCGGCCCTACAGCTCGTCCTGCGACGCCCGGTACGACAGTGCGAAGGCGCCGATCCCCGGACGGGGATCGGCGCCTTCGCACCGCTTCAGGTGACCGGCGGCTGGCTCAGTGCCGGTCGATGTCGGAGGCGACGTCCTCCTGGTAGCTGGCGCCACCGTCGGACTCGCTGGTCAGCGGCTTGGCGCCGCCCTCGGGCGGGCCGACCAGGGAGTGACCGGCGGCCAGCTCCGGGAACTTCAGGTCGAACGCCGGCCGCTCGGAGCGGATCCGGGGCATCCGGTCGAAGTTACGCAGCGGCGGCGGCGAGCTGGTGGCCCATTCGAGCGAGTTGCCGTGACCCCACGGGTCGTCGACCTCCACCACCGGGCCGGTCTTGTACGACTTCCACACGTTGTAGATGAACGGCAGCGTCGAGATACCGGTGATGAACGCGCCGATCGTCGAGATCGTGTTGAGCGTGGTGAAACCGTCGTCGGGCAGGTAGTCGGCGTACCGCCGGGGCATGCCCTCGGCGCCGAGCCAGTGCTGCACCAGGAAGGTGGTGTGGAAGCCGACCATGGTGAGCCAGAAGTGCACCTTGGCCAGGCGCTCGTCCAGCATCCGGCCGAACATCTTCGGGAACCAGAAGTAGATGCCGGCGAAGACGGCGAACACGATGGTGCCGAAGAGCACGTAGTGGAAGTGCGCCACCACGAAGTACGTGTCCGAGACGTGGAAGTCGACCGGCGGGCTGGCCAGCAGTACGCCGGAGAGACCGCCGAAGAGGAACGTCACCAGGAAGCCGACCGCCCAGAGCATCGGCGCCTCGAAACTGATCTGGCCGCGCCACATGGTGCCGATCCAGTTGAAGAACTTCATACCGGTCGGTACGGCGATCAGGAAGCTGAGGAACGAGAAGAACGGCAGCAGCACCTGGCCGGTGGCGAACATGTGGTGCGCCCAGACGCTCATCGACAGCGCGGCGATACCGATCATCGCGCCGACCATGCCCTTGTAGCCGAACATCGGCTTGCGGGAGAAGACCGGGATGACCTCGCTGATGATGCCGAAGAACGGCAGCGCGACGATGTAGACCTCGGGGTGCCCGAAGAACCAGAAGAGGTGCTGCCAGAGCATCGGCCCGCCGGTGGCGGCGTCGAAGACGTGCGCACCCAGGATCCGGTCGGCGGCGAGCGCGAAGAGGGCAGCCGCGAGCAGCGGGAAGACCATGATCACCAGGAGGCTGGTGACCAGGATGGACCAGCTGAAGATCGACATCCGGAACATCGTCATGCCCGGGGCACGCAGCGTCAGGATCGTGGTGATCATGTTCACGCCACCGAGGATCGTGCCCAGACCCGACACGGCCAGGCCGACGATCCAGAGGTTGGCGCCGACCCCCGGGGAGTTCTCGACGCTGCTCAGCGGCGCGTACGCGAACCAGCCGAAGTCGGCGGCGCCGCCGGGGCTGACGAAGCCACCGAGCGCCATCGTGCCGCCGAACAGGTAGAGCCAGTAGGCGAAGCTGTTCAACCGGGGAAAGGACACGTCCGGCGCGCCGATCTGCAGCGGCACCACGTAGTTCGCGAAGGCGAACACGATCGGCGTCGCGAAGAAGAGCAGCATGATCGTGCCGTGCATGGTGAACAGCTGGTTGTACTGCTCCGGCGACAGGAACTGCAGCCCCGGTCGGGCCAGCTCGGCGCGCATGAGCAGGGCCATCAGGCCGCCGATCATGAAGAACGCGAACGCGGTGATCATGTACATGATCCCGATCTGCTTCGCGTCCGTCGTACGCAGCAGCCGCGCGATGGCCGAACCCCTGACCGGCTGGCGGACCGGCCACGGCCGGGTCACGATCGGCTTCGGTGCGACGGTGGTCACGAGTGGCCTCCGGTTCTCGTTAGTCCCACTGCGCCCACAGATTCGATCCGCACGCGCTGTTGATTCTCTATTGGCCGCATCTCGCAGGCGAGAATAGTCCCCAGCAGCGGCGGCTCCGGCGCCGGGTGGGCGGACGCGCCGCCGGAGGCGCTTGCCCGGCTGCAACAGAGCGGGGCCAGCCGGATGACCGGCGGTTGCTTCGGTTCGGGCGGTAACCGCCTGATTACGCCGGATCGAGCAGCAGGCGATAGTGCTCGGCAAAAATGCGCGCGCCGCGTCCGCGCAACAACGGGTCGCGCAGCGGCGGCGGCACGTCGCGGGTCCGGTCCCGGTCCCGGGTCCGGTCCAACACCCATTTCGTACGCGGCCGGCGGCGGCTCTCGTACCGGAGCAGCGCCTCCGGCACACTCTCCGCCTTGCTCAGCGCGCCGGCCAGCACCAGCGCGTCCTCGAACGCCATCGCGGCACCCTGGGCCAGGGTCGGCGCGGTGGCGTGCGCCGCGTCGCCGACCAGCACCACCCGTCCCCGGGACCAGCGTCCCAACTCGACCTCGTCACTCGTCGCCACCCGTACCGAGCGGATCGCGTCGAGCACACCCGGGACCGGGCCGCCGTACTCGGCGAACCGCTCCCGGAGCCGGGCCACCGGGTCCTCCGGCACCTCGTTGCAGGTCTCGTCGGCGTAGCAGTGCAGCCGACCGGCGCCCATCGGCACCACGACAAACGCGGAGTGCTGCCCGAGCAGCGCGGTCCACTCGGTGACCCGGGGTCCACCGGTGACCACGCTGCGGTACGTCACCTGCCCCACCGCCCGTGCCGGTCCACCCAGCGCGGCCAGTGCGCGCACCGTCGAGTGCCGCCCGTCGGCCCCGATCACCAGGTCGTACTCGGCCCGCCGGCCGTCGTCGAAGGTGACCTCCACCGTCTCCGGCCCGAGCGTGAGAGCGCTGATCCCGGTGGCATAGCGGACCTCGCCGCCGGCCGCGGTGAGCAGCACCTGGTGCAGTTCGGCGCGGGGCAGCGCCCGACACTCCCCCACCCCGGCCCAGAGCAGACCGAGATCCACCTCACAGAGCCGGCGGCCACGCAGGTCGAGCCAGCGCTGCCGACCGATCACCTGGCCGAGCGGGCGGACCGGACCGTCCAACCCCAGTTCGCGCAGCGAGCGGGCGGCATTACCCAGCAGGTAGATGCCGCCCGCGACCGCCATGGGAGCCGACTGCCACTCGGTGACCTCCGGCCGGAAGCCGGCGAGCCGGAGCGCCCGGGCGGTGGCCAGGCCGGCGATGCCACCGCCGACGACGAGGATGCGCTGGGTGGTGGAACCGAGCATGTTGGTGACGCCTCCGGGAGGGGACTCGGCACGCGTTGAAGCCAAGACGCTACTCCGTGCGACCGCTGACCGATAGCACCACCACCGGTGGTGCCGGAGTCTCCCCGGGAGATTGTCAACGCTGGACGCGTGCCCCGCTGCCCCCCATCAGGGCCTCTACCTCCCACCGACTGGCCATCGAGGTGTCGCCGGGCGTGGTCATGGCGAGCGCGCCGTGGGCCGCGCCGTACTCCACCGCGAGGGCGAGGTCGCCGTGGGCCATCAGCCCGTACACCAGACCGGAGGCGAAGCTGTCGCCGCCGCCCACCCGGTCCAGGATTTCCAGGTTCGGCCGGTGGGTCGCCTCGACAAAACCCGAGGCGGCGGACCAGGCCACCGCGCCCCAGTCGTTGACCGTGGCGCTACGCACCGTACGCAGCGTGGTGGCGACCACCCGGAAGTTGTCGTACTCCTTGGTCACCGCCTCGATCATCCGGCGGAAGTTCGCCGCGTCCAGCTCGGTCAGGGACTCGTCCGTGTCGGGCACCTCGAAGCCGAGCGACGCGGTGAAGTCCTCCTCGTTGCCGATCATCACGTCGACGTACCGGGCCAGCCGCTGGTTGACCTCCTGGGCACGGGCCTGTCCACCGACCGCCTTCCAGAGGCTGGGCCGGTAGTTGAGGTCGTACGAGACAACGGTGCCGTGGCGCCGGGCCGACGCCATCGCCGCCTCGATCGTCTCCGGGGTGGTCTCGGAGAGCGCGGCGTAGATCCCGCCGGTGTGCAGCCAGCGCACGCCGAGCGTGCCGAAGAGGTGGTCCCAGTCCACGTCGTCGGCGCGGAGCTGACTGGCGGCGGTGTGCCCCCGGTCCGAGGTGCCCACCGCACCCCGTACGCCGAAGCCCCGCTCGGTGAAGTTGAGCCCGTTGCGGACCGTGCGCCCGATCCCGTCGTACGGGAACCACTTGATCAGGGAGGTGTCCACCCCTCCGGTCAGCACCAGGTCCTCCAACAGCCGGCCGACCTCGTTCTCGGCGAACGCGGTGACCACCGCCGTACGCATCCCGAAGCACCGCCGCAGCCCCCGGGCCACGTTGTACTCGCCGCCCCCCTCCCAGGCGCGGAACCCCCGGGCGGTACGCACCCGCCCCTCACCCGGGTCGAGCCGCAGCATGATCTCGCCGAGCGAGACCAGGTCGTACCGGCACTTGTCGGCCGGGCGGAGCGGGAACGCGGTCACTGCTGACCTCCGGTGGCGGTGTGGGCGGCGGCGACCGCGGCGGCGGTGAGTCGGGTGACCTCGTCGAAGCGTCCGGCGGCGAGCAGCGCCGGTGCCACCATCCAGGTGCCGCCGACGGCGAGCACCGAGGGGTGGGCGAGATAGTCGGTCAGGTTGGCGGTGTTGACGCCGCCGGTCGGGATGAACCGCACCGAGCGGAACGGCGCGGACAGCGCCTTGATCATGTTGAGTCCGCCGAGCTGCTCGGCCGGGAAGAACTTCACCGTGTCCAGCCCGGCGTCGAGGGCCATCTGGATCTCGGTGGCGGTCGCCGCACCGGGGAAGACCGGCACGCCCAACTCCTGACAGTGCCGTACGACGGCGGGTCCGAAGCCGGGGCTGACGACGAACCGGGCGCCCGCCTCGACCGCCCGGTCGACCTGCGCCGGGGTGAGTACGGTCCCGGCGCCGACCAGCAGGTCCGGCCGCTGCGCCATCACCTTGATGGCTTCGGCCGCGGCGTCGGTCCGGAAGGTGACCTCGACGCTGTGCAGCCCGCCGGCGGTCAGGGCGGCGGCGAGCGGCTCGGCCGACGCCGCGTCCTCCAGCACCACCACCGGCAGGATCCGCCCCGCCGCGATGGCCGACGGCACCGAGTGCCGGCCCGCTCCGTCGAGCGCCGCCGACCCGGGTCCCGACGCGCCCTCCGGCGCGCTCGACGAACCCGATGATTGTTCAGAATGATGAACGCTAGTCACATACGTGACCATACTGCGGTCACCCTGCCTGTCAAGCGGGCTAGAGTGGCCGCCATGACCACCGCCGCCGCCGACGCGACCAGGGGAGACGCGTTCCAGCCGGTGAAGTCCGCCGGGCGGACCCTGGACGTGCTCGATGCGCTCGCCGACGGCGGCGGCCCGCGCTCGCTGGTCGAACTGGCCCGCGCGCTGGTCATCCCGAAGAGCAGCCTGCACGGCATCCTCCGGACGATGATCCAGCGCGGCTGGGTCGAGGCGGACGCCACCGGGACCCGGTTCGGCCTGGGCGTACGCGCCCTCCAGGTCGGCGCCGCCTACCTGGAGACGGACACCGTCACCGGACTGCTCAGCGGGGTGCTCGACCAGCTCGCCGCCGAGTTCGGGGAGACCGTCCACCTCGGCCGGCTCGACGGGCCACACGTGGTCTACCTGGCCAAACGTGAGTCGGTGCACCCGCTGCGGCTCTACAGCGCGATCGGCCGACACCTGCCGGCGCACGCCACCGCACTGGGCAAGGCACTGCTCGCCGAACGCCCCGACGAGGCGGTGGACCACCTGCTGACCTGGCCACTGGCCGCCCTGACCGCCCACACCATCACCGATCCCGACGCCCTGCACACCGAGCTGGCGACCGTCCGGTCCCGTGGTTACGCGGTCGACCGGGAGGAGAACACCGACGGCATCGTCTGTTTCGCGATGGCCGTTCCGATGCATTCACCGGCCACAGACGCGATCAGCCTCTCGATCCCGGCCAGCCGGCTCGGCGCGACAAGCGAGGAACAGGTGGTCGCCGCCCTCACCACCGCCCTCCACCAAATCCGAGCCGCCCGCCCCCTCCTCCCCACCCTCTAACCCCGCCCGCCACCCCCACCCTCCTTCCCCTCCCTCCTCCCCCCGCCCCTCCCGGGCGTCGATCCAGGGGAAATCGTCGTCGCCAGAGATCAAAAAGCGCTGATCTGCGCTAGATCGACGGGGTGGGGGTGGGGGCGGGGAAGGGGGCGCGGCGGGGGGGGTGGTTGCGTGGGGGAGTTGTGCGTGTAAATGTATTGGGTGGTTGTGGGAGCGCTCCCGTGGGTCGTGGGAACCGGAAGTGCTTGGTCGACCAGCGCCACCGTTCGTCACCGCTCACCGCACGGTCACCCCACCGTCCAAGGAGTTTCCATGAGAACCGCTCGCGCTATCGCGGCGACCGGCCTGCTCATCGCGGGCTCGCTCGTCGCCATCGTGGCCGCCGGCCCGGCCCAGGCCGACACCCAGATCTGCGAACAGTACGGTTCCACCACGATCCAGGGTCGCTACGTGGTGCAGAACAACCGCTGGGGCACCACCGCCCAGCAGTGCATCAACGTCACCGACACCGGCTTCTCGGTGCTCAGCCAGCAGGGCTCGGCGCCGACCAACGGCGCTCCGGTGTCGTACCCGTCGGTCTACCTCGGCTGCCACTACGGCAACTGCTCGCCGGGCAGCAACCTGCCGATCCAGGTGAGCCGGATCAGCAGCGCGACCAGCAGCATCAACTACACCTACGTCGGCGGCGCGACGTACAACGCGTCGTACGACATCTGGCTCGACCCGACGCCGAAGACCACCGGGGTCAACCAGATGGAGATCATGATCTGGTTCAACCGGCAGGGCTCGATCCAGCCGATCGGCTCACGTACCGGCAGTGCCACGGTCGGTGGCCGGAGCTGGGAGGTGTGGACCGGCAACAACGGCGGGAACAACGTGATCTCGTACCTGGCGCCGTCGGCGATCACGAGTTGGAGCTTCAGCGTGCTCGACTTCGTGAACGACGTACGCAACCGGGGCGCGATCACCAACTCCTGGTATCTGACCAGCATCCAGGCCGGCTTCGAGCCGTGGCAGGGCGGCGCCGGGCTCGGCGTCAACTCGTTCTCCGCCTCGGTGAACAGCGGCAATCCGCCGACCACCCCGCCCGGCAATCCGCCGACCACCCCGCCCGGGAACCCGCCGACCACGCCGCCGGGCAACCCCGGCACCGGCACCTGCCGGGTGGGTTACACCTCGAACGCCTGGCAGAACGGGTTCACCGCCGACGTCAGCGTCACCAACACCGGTTCCAGTCCGGTCAACGGCTGGACGTTGAGCTACAGCCTTCCCTCCGGCCAGCAGATCACCAGCTCCTGGAACGCCAACGTGACCCAGAGCGGGTCGGCGGTGACGGCCCGGAACCTGGGCTGGAACGGTGCCATCGCGCCGGGCGCCACAGTCTCCTTCGGATACCAGGGCACCCACGGCGGCGGCTACACCACGCCCACCGCGTTCAGCCTGAACGGCACCGCCTGCACCCGGGGCTGACCGGGCCAGCCCGGCGCCTGACCCGAAAACGGGCCACGGCGCCGGGCAGTGGGGCGGGGTGGTCGCCACCGGGCACCCGCTCGCCTCCCCTACCGTCGGAGGTCGCGGCGTACCGGCGCCGGCTTCCGGCTCAGAAGTCCGTGCCGCCAGGACACCCGGCCCGGGAGTCCTGGCGGCGCGGGCTTCCGGTTCAGAAGTCGCGGCGTACCGGTGCCGGGCTGCCGGCCTGACCGTAGCTGCCCCAGCCCTGCGGGGCCATCGCCTGCACCGGCTGCTGCGCCGGTGACACCGGCGGGTTGGCGCCGTTCTTGGTCGGCATCGACGGGCCGAGGTCGAGCGGACCGTACGGGTAGGCCGCGTCGGTGAAGACGATCCGGCTCAGGTCCTGGTCCGGCAGGTCCGTCGGCAGGTCGCGGGGCTGGCCCGGCGGGAGCACCGGAGCCAGTGCCCGGAACACGGCCCGCACCCGGTCACCCCGGTAGTCGGCCGGGGACTGGGTCGCCCGGAGCATCGCGCCGCCGTACCGCAGTGGGATCACCTCGGCGAACGCGCCGGTGTCGCGCAGTGCCGCGGCGCCGCCGAGTCGGGCGAGCAGTTCCTCCGGGCAGAGCGTGACCCACTCGTAACCCCGCAGGTAGCCGCGGCTGGCCTGGGCCGAGTCCTCGACCGGGCGGGCGAGCACCGAGTCCAGGACGGTCGCCGGCGCCACCGTCCCGGCGTTGATGACGATCTCGCCGTACGACGGGTTCGCCACGTCGCCCACCCGCCGGGTGAGCTCGACCAGGGCCGGGAGCACCTGCCCCAGCCGCCCAGGACGACCTTCGAACCCGACCGACACCTGCAACTTGATGTGCCGCTGGTGCGCGAAGCGGAAGACGTAGAGCTCCAACTCCGACGCGACGGCGGCCGGGTCCACGTCGGCCCAGTGCGCGGAGAGCTGGTACAGCCCCTCGGTCAGTCCGTCCACCCAACGCTGTGGCCGGCGGCGCCGGGCCCGACCGTCCGGGTGCTGCTCGAACGCGCTGAGCGACAGCCACGGTTCGGGCGCCCCGGGCGGTTGCACGAAGGGCAGCAGCAGCCGGCACGCCTCGTCGTACCAGTGCTCCAACAACGCCAGGCTGCGGGACGGTTCGTCACCGCAGTCCAGATAGAGCAGACAGGTAGCAAAATCGGGTTCCGACTCGCTGTAGTGCCCCCAGATCGGCGGCATCGTGCCGCCGCGGTTCACCTCATTGTTCATCTCTGCGCCTCCCCATGGCTCCACCCCAGGTCCCAATCTCCACCCACCCGCTGCGCCCGACCTTTTTGCCTCGAAGCAGGGGCGGGTCGAGTGGCCCGAACTGTGGGTGACGCCACTTTGCCCTACATCCGCGAGAAAATCCACGGGCAACGCGGAACGGCTCCACAGATACTGACGGTTAGTCATGGAATTGACAGTGCGGACGTGCAGATTGGTAATACACCAGGTCAGGGCCAAGAGACAACATTGCTCAATGGGTCCCATACAACACGCTGAGTAATCAGCTCATATGGAAGATGGGGAAAATGCAACTCCCGGAGCGAAGCTCGGCGCGGAACTCGGGCAAGCGCGCCACGGAACCGGTTACGGCAATCGGGCAGGTCACTCAGCGCCGCACTCTCCTCACGATCCGAACTGGACGACGCGGTCACGCTGATCTCGCCAGGTGAAAGAAAAGACTCTCCGCCTTCGATTTCGGTAATCCGTGCCGGCCGGATAGCCGGGGCACCCCGGCCGGTCGGCCGGATCGGCGCCGGGATTCGGAGCGGTCCGCACGGGGAGCGGGCCCGGAATGCGATCCCGAGGGGCGTGGATCAGGCCCGTTCGACCACGACCGTGGTGGACTTGATCACTGCCACCGCCGTCGACCCCACATCCAGGCCGAGCTCGTCGACCGCCTCCCGGCTCATCAGGGACACCACCCGGAAGGGCCCGGCCTGGATGTCCACCTGCGCCATCACCGAGTCACGGCTCACCGCCGTCACGATGCCCCGCAACCGGTTACGGGCCGACGACCGGCCGCCGCTCCCGTCGGGCGCCTCAGCCAACGAACGGGCGAAGCCGGCGAGATCCGTACCGGCGATCGTCCGGTGGCCGTGCTCGTCCCGGGTCGCGGCCAGCCGGCCGGCGTCCACCCAGCGCCGCAGCGTGTCCACGCTGACCCCGAGCAGTTCGGCCGCCTCACCCATCCGGTACGTCGCCACCCGACCACCCTAGAACCGCACCCCTCGCCCGAACGGATCCGGGCTCCGGGGCAGGTGCCTCGGAGCCCGGATCGACCATCCGTGGATCAGATCGACCATCCGTGGATCAGACGGTGAAGGAGAACCGCCCACGACGACGGATCAGCATCAGGGCGACAGCACCGGCACCGATCAGCAACGCCGCGATGGCGACCAGCGTGCCCGCCGAGGCACCGGTCACCGGCAGGCCGCTCGGGATGTAGCGGAAGGGCAGACCGTTCGAGCTGCCCGCCGCGGTGGTGACGGTGACCGTGGTGTTCCCGGAGCCGCACGGCGGGGTGACGAAGGTCAGGGAGAGGCCGTCCGGGCTCACCGTGACCGAACTGGCCGGGAGCGACCGCCCGCAGATGTTCACGATCGTCCCGCCGGGGACGAAGCCACTGCCGTCGACCGTGACGGTTGTGCCACCCGTGGTGGGACCCTGGTCCGGGTCGAGGTCACTGATGGTCGGTGCGGCCAGCACATACGTGAAGCCGTCCGGCGCGGTGGCGTCCGGGCCCGCCAGCAGCACGACCACGTCGACCGGTCCGACCGGTCCGGCCGGGGTGGTGACGGTCAGCGAGGTGCCGCCCGGGTTCACCACCAGGTTGGTGCCGAGGTTACCGCCGAAGGTCACCCCGGTCGCCCCGGTGAAGCCGGTACCGGTGATCGTCACGCTGGTGCCGCCCGAGGTGGGACCTTGGTCGGGCACGATGTCGGTGATGGTCGGCGCGACGTAGGTGAACACCGGAGCGGCGGCCGTGCCGGCCGGGAAGACCAGGTTGACCGTGGCCGGGCCGGCGTCGTTGGCCGGGCTCATCACGGTGATGGTGGTGCCGGCCGGGTTCACCGTGAACGAGGTGCCCGGTGTCCCGTCGAAGGTCACGCCGGTGGCGCCGGTGAAGCCGGTGCCGGTGATGGTGACCAGCGTGCCCCCAGCGGTTGGGCCGGAGGTCGGGGTCAGGTTGGTGACAACCGCGTCACTGCCGTCGGCGAGGTACGTGTACCCCAGCGAGTCGGAGTCGCCGCTGCTCGTGCTGACCACGACCGCGGCGGGGCCGACCTCACCGGCGGGCGTGATCGCGGTCAGCGAGGTGCCACCGGCGGCGACGACCACGTTGGTCGCCGGTACGCCGTCGAAGACGACGGTGGTGTCACCGGGGACGAAGTTGGCACCGGTGATGGTCACCAGTTGCCCGCCCGACTGCGGACCGGCGTTCGGGTTGATCGACGAGGCGATCGGAGCCGCCGCCGCGAGGGCCCGCTCGCAGGTGGCCGAGGCGACGGTGATGTCGCCGACGTCGATGTTGACCGGCAGGCCGAGCACCGTACCGGTGATCGTGACAGCGGCGATCACGGCGGTGGCCGTGGCGCCGCCCACGGCGACGGTCTCGACGCTGGTAAGCGTGACGTTGAGCGCGCCACCGACCAGGCCGGCGACGGTGATCCCGATGCTGCCGTTCACGCCAGGCGTGTTGGGCAGCAGGTTGACCGGGTTGCCGAAGAGGGTCAGGCCGTTCAGCACGGTGTCGGCGGTCTGGACTCCGGTGGCCGGACAGGTCACCGCCGCGGTGATCTCGCCAGCGGCGATGACCGGGATACCGAGGATCGCCAGGGCGAGGTCCTCGACGGTGGACGACGCGGACGAGATGCCGGGGTCGCGCGAGGCGGTGACCGTAACGGTGCCGCTGGCCGCCGCGCCGATCGCGCCGGGCAGGCTGATCGCCAACGCGGTGTCCGTGTCGGTTCCGCCGCCGGGCGGCGCGGTCACCGATCCGATGGTGGCGGTCGCACTGACCACCGGTATGCCGAGCACCTCGGCGTCAAGATCTACCACCACTCCGGTGGCACTGGCGTCGCCTGGCGCCGCGAGTGCGGGCGAAGCCGCTCCCAGGGTGGCGACACCCGCCACCGCGAGAGTCAGCATTGCAGTTGTCGTGTTTCGCCAGAAAGGACGCACGTGGTTGCCTCGTCTCAGATCACGTCGGAGTCTTCTCGGGAACCGAGGAAAACTACTCAAACCCGATCTTTGTAACGAGGGCACAAGGGGCTAGTTACGACCGAAAACGGACTGATCATACCTCAACCCGATAGATCTGACAATCCACCAGGTTTGCCGCTGATCACACGGGCCCGGCGGTCAGCCGGCAAGACCGTCGATCCGGCGCAGCTCCTCCTCGTCCAGCGAGAAGCCGAACACGTCGAAGTTCTGCCTGATCCGGTCCGGCGTCACCGACTTGGGGATCACCACGACGCCGTGGTCGACGTGCCAGCGCAGCACCACCTGACTCGTGCTTACGCCGTGCGCGCGGGCGATCTCGACCAGCACCGGATGGTCGAGATCCGTGGTCTTGAACGGGCTGTAGCCCTCCACCGCGACCCCTCGCTCCCGGTGCTCGGCCACCCGGCGCGGGTCGTACAGCGACGGACCCCACCGGATCTGGTTCACCGCCGGGGGCACCTCGGTCGCCTGGATCAACACGTCGAGCTGGCTGGCGCTGTAGTTGCTCACCCCGATCGCGCGGGCCAGCCCCTCGTCGCGTACGGCGATGAACTCCCGCCAGGTGTCGAGCCCGCCACCGCGCTGCGGCGGCCAGTGGATCAGCCACAGGTCTAGGTAGTCGGTGCCGAGCGCGGCCAGGCTGGCGTCGAACGTACGCCGCTCGTCGCCGGCGTGCTCCGCCGGCAGTTTGGTGGCGAGGAAGACCTCCTCGCGTGGGACACCGCTGTCCCGCAGCGCCCGACCCACCTCCGCCTCGTTGCCGTACGCCGTCGCGGTGTCGATGTGCCGGTAGCCCGCCTCGAGCGCCGCGAGGACCGCCTCGTAACCGGCCCGCCCGGTCGCCTGCCAGGTGCCGAACCCGACCAGCGGCATCAACACGTCACCGGGGAGGGGGATCGCCGGTTGGTCGACTGATGAGGTCATGGTGATTTCCTACCCGAACCGGCCCGGACCATGCACCGGCGGATCCGGGCAGGCGGGACGGTACCGGCCGCGGCGGCGTACCGGACGGCTACCGGGTTCCGGGTGCCGCACGGGGCCGGATCGGCGTACAGTTTCTGATCTTCGGACCGCGCGCGGCACGGGCGCTGGCTCGGAGCGTCCCGTCGCACGGACCCCCGAGGGAGAACGGTGTACCTGACCCACCTGGAGTGCCCGCGCTGCGGCGACACCTTCGAGGCCGACCGGCCGCGCAACCTCTGTCCCTGCGGCTCGCCCCTGCTGGCCCGGTACGACCTCGGCACGGTCGCCGACGCGGTGACCCCGGCCGAGATCGCCGGTCGGCCGGCAGACCTGTGGCGCTACCGGGAGCTGCTGCCCGTCGCCGATCCGGCCAACGTGACCACCCTCGGCGAGGGCTGGACCCCGCTGCTGCCGACACCCCGCTACGGCGCCGCGATCGGCCTGCCGAACCTCCTGGTCAAGGACGAGGGGCTGATCCCGACCGGCTCGTTCAAGGCCCGGGGCGCGGCGGTCGGCATCTCGCGCGCCCGCGAACTCGGCATCCGACGGGTGGCGATGCCGACCAACGGCAACGCCGGAGCCGCCTGGGCCACCTACGCGGCCCGCGCCGGCATGACCGCGACCATCGCCATGCCGGTCGGCGCGCCCACCATCACCCGCCGGGAGTGCCTGGCCGCCGGGGCCGAGCTGCACCTGATCGACGGCCTGATCAACGACGCCGGACGGTTCGTCGCCGGACTCATCGCCGCCTCGGCCGACGCGCCCGAGGGCCCGATCTTCGACGCCAGCACGCTCAAGGAGCCCTACCGGCTCGAAGGCAAGAAGACCATGGGGTACGAGATCGTCGAGCAGCTCGGCTGGGAGGTGCCGGACGTGATCCTCTACCCGACCGGGGGCGGGGTCGGGCTGATCGGCATCCACAAGGCACTGCACGAGATGCGCCAGCTCGGCTGGATCGGGGACCGCTTCCCCCGGCTGGTCGCGGTCCAGTCGACCGGCTGCGCGCCGATCGTGCGCGCGTTCGGGTCGGGTGCCCGCCGGGCCGAGCCGTGGGCGGACGCGCAGACCGTCGCCTTCGGCATCACCGTGCCGGCGCCGCTCGGCGACGAGCTGATCCTGGACGCGTTGCGGGACACCGGCGGCACCGCGATCGCCGTCAGCGACGAGGAGATCCTCGCCGACCTGCGCGAGTTCGGCGCCCGGGAAGGGTTGCTGCTCTGCCCCGAGGGAGCGGCCTGCCTGACCGCCGCGAAGCAGTTGCGGGCCGGTGGCTGGATCCGGGCGGACGAGCGGGTGGTGGTGCTCAACACGGGCGCCGGTCTGAAGTACCCGGAGACGGTCGACGCGGACCACCTCCCGGTGCTGCCGCGCCCGTAGCGGCGCGGCGATGACAGTCTGTAGCGGAACGGCGAAACGGGTAACTGGCCCGAATCAGCCCCGAACCGGCCGGATCGGCGCAGAATTGCGGTAAGCGCGCTCTCCACCCCGAGCAGGGACGGAGGGCGCAGACCCGCCTGCCCGGGAGGACCCCATGACCGGACCGCAGCCCGAGCCGACCGCCAAGTCCCGGCAGTTGGAGACGTACCAGGTGGACCCGCTCGCCGGCCGCCACCTCACCACCGACCAGGGCATCCGGGTCTCCGACACGGACAACTCGCTGCGCGCCGGGGTCCGTGGGCCGACCCTGCTGGAGGACTTCCACCTGCGCGAGAAGATCATGCGCTTCGACCACGAGCGGATCCCGGAGCGGGTCGTGCACGCGCGCGGCTCCGGGGCGCACGGCTACTTCCAGGTGTACGAGTCACTGGCCGACCGGACCACCGCCACCTTCCTGCACGACCCGTCGGCGCGTACGCCGGTCTTCGTCCGCTTCTCCACCGTGCAGGGCTCGCGCGGCTCGGCCGACACCCCGCGCGACGTACGCGGCTTCGCCACGAAGTTCTACACCGAACAGGGCAACTTCGACCTGGTGGGCAACAACATGCCGGTCTTCTTCATCCAGGACGGGATCAAGTTCCCGGACCTGGTGCACGCGCTCAAGCCGGAGCCGCAGCACGAGATGCCGCAGGCCGCCTCCGCGCACGACACCTTCTGGGACTTTGTCTCGCTGCAACCGGAGACCATGCACCACGTCATCTGGCTGATGTCCGACCGAGCCATCCCGCGCAGCTTCCGCACCATGCAGGGCTTCGGCGTACACACCTTCCGGCTGGTCGACGCGGCCGGACGGTCGACCTTCGTCAAGTTCCACTGGACGCCGCTGCTCGGCACCCACTCGCTGGTCTGGGACGAGGCGCAGAAGATCGCCGGCAAGGACCCGGACTTCAACCGCCGCGACCTCTGGGATGCGATCGAGGCCGGTCACTACCCGGAGTACGAACTCGGCATGCAGTTCATCCCGGAGGAGCGGGAGTACGACTTCGACGACATCGACCTGCTCGACCCGACGAAGATCATCCCGGAGGAGGTGGTGCCGGTGACCCCGGTCGGGCGGATGGTGCTCGACCGCAACCCGGAGAACTTCTTCGCCGAGACCGAGCAGGTCGCCTTCTGCGTCGGCAACGTCGTCCCCGGCATCGACTTCACCAACGACCCACTGTTGCAGGCCCGGCTCTTCTCCTACCTCGACACCCAGCTCACCCGCCTCGGCGGCCCCAACTTCGCGCAGATCCCGATCAACCAGCCGGTGGCCCCGGTCGCCAACCACCAGCAGGACGGCTTCCACCAGCAGACCATCCGACGCGGCCCGGCGAACTACCACCCACACTCGATCGGCGGCGACGGTCCGCCCCCCGCCGGCCCGGACTCGGGCGGGTTCGTCACCTATCCGGAGCTGGTCGACGGCCCGAAGGAGCGACGCCGCAGCGCCACCTTCGCCGACCACTACGGCCAGGCCACCCTCTTCTGGAACAGCATGTCCGACTGGGAACGGCGGCACATCGTCACGGCGTACCGGTTCGAGCTGGGCAAGGTGACCGACCCGAGGATCCGCGAACGGGTGGTCGGCCAGCTCAACCGGGTCGACCACGATCTCGCCGTCCTGGTGGCGGCCGGGATCGGCGTACCGGCGCCGGTGCCCGAGGGGGTCAACCACGGCCGCCGCTCGGCCGCGCTGAGCCAGGCCGGGACCGCGCACGGGACGATCCTGGGCCGGAAGATCGCCTTCCTGGTCACCGACGGGGTGGACCGGGAGAGCGTCGCCGGGCTGCGGGACGCGCTGACCACCCTCGGCGCCACGGTGGAACTGCTCGCCCCGGTGGACGGGGTGGTGACCGCCGCCGACGGGGTGGCCGTGCCGGTCACCCGGGCGCTGACCACCGTCGCCTCGGTGCTGTACGACGCCGTGGTGCTGCCGGCGGGCGAGCAGGCCGCGCTGGAACTCACCGGGGACGGGTACGCGGTGCACTTCGTCGCCGAGGCGTACAAGCACGCGAAGCCGATCGGCGTACTCGGCGGCGGGCTGGCGGTGTTCGACCAGGCCGGTCTGACCGCCCCGGTGCCCGGCCCGGACGGGGTGGCGGACGCGGCCGGGGTGGTGCTCCAGTCGACCGCCGGTCCGGCACTCGAATCGTTTGTCACCGGCTTCGTCGAGGCGGTCGCCCGGCACCGGCACTTCGACCGGCCACTGGACGTGGTCCCGGCCTGACAGTTCGCCCGCTCGCGCCCCACTCAGGCCGGCGGCGGCCACGTTCCGTCCGGAGCGGGACGGCTCGGGTCAGGAGTTCGGCGGATTGTCCCGACCGGACTCCTCGGCCTCGTCCGCCTCCTCCTTGGTCCGGTGGATCGCCTGGTCGGCGTGCTCCGGCGGGCCGTAGACGGTGTAGAGCACGAGCGGGTTCGGGCCGGTGTTGACAAAGTTGTGCTTGGTCCCGGCCGGCACCACCACCAGGTCGCCCTGGGCCACCGCCTTGGTCTCACCCGCGATCCGCGCCTCGCCCGTGCCGCTGACGAAGGTGAGGATCTGGTCGGTCCCCTCGTGGACCTCCTCACCGATCTCACCGCCGGCCGGAATGGTCATGATCACGAGCTGGGTGTGGGTGCCGGTCCAGAGGACCCGACGGAAGTCCGGGCTCTGCTCGGCAACGGTCGCGATAGTGAAATGCTCCATGGCCAGATTCTTACCCGGATCAACACCGGATGACGCCCACCGACACGGTCACACGGATCACGCGTGGATCGCGGCCGGACGGGGCGGCCACAGGCTGGTCGGGCAAGCCGGTCATCGACGTCCGCCGCCGTCGTGAGGTTTGCCACCGGCTGATTCGGGAATGTGACCAGCAGACCGGCGCCACCTGAGGTCCGCGTCGGTCGAGCCAGGTCCCCGCTGGCGTACCGCCGAAGGGCTGCGGTGGTGGGAGACGGCCAGAGCGCGGCGACGTTCGACCGAGGTCGGGCGGCGCCGCGCGCTCGTGTCCAGATCCCAGGCGGAACACCCGGTGGTCCCCGGGATCGAGCGCCTCCCGGGGACCACCGGTGGGGGTGTCAGGACAGCACAGCGAGATGGAACGAGCGGTCCGCGAACGCGCCCGCGGAGTTGAAGGTCTGCACGAAGACTCCGTTGGCGACACCGGTCCGCCCGACCACGGCGATCTCACCCGCGGGCGACTGGCCGTCGCTGCCGGTCAGGCCGATCGTGCCCACGTAGGCCGAGCCCCTGACGTCGTGCGTGAAAATCACCTGGTACATGCCGACGGCGAGACGGGCGGCCGACGCCACGCCGAAGCCGCGTACGACGGTTCCGTTGCCGCCGTTGATCACCGCGAAGAACGCCTGGGCGGTGGGCGGGAGTCCGGCGGTGGTGGCGGGAACGAACTCGGCGCCGGCCTCGGCATCGTGGGCCGTGGCGGGCGGCTGGGCGGTCGACTTGCCCTTGCTGGTGGCGGATTCGGACATAGCGACACTCCTTGCAACGGCAGGCTGGCGTCACCTGCGGGATGGAGAGAAATGGCACCAAAATATCGATCGTGGTGACTTAGCTTGATTACCGCCGATCAATGCCATTTACCCCCTTAAGGCTAGGGGCGACTACCGCCAGTGACCAGGTCGAACACCTGTACAATCAAGGACACAAGTAGACGCATGCGAGCAACGCTCACATAATGTCGAGTCCCGAATCAGTCCCTGATGGACGGAGAGCGGCGTTGCCGCTGGCCAGACCGGTCGGGCTCTGGTCGGCGAGAGCGATCAGCCGACGGGCGCCAGGCTCAGATAACGCCGGATCTCGCGTACGGCCGTGCGACCGACCCGGTTCGCGCCGATCGTGCTCGCGGACGGGCCGTAACCGACCAGGTGGATCCGTCTGTCGTCGACCACGCCGGTGCCGTCCATCGTGATCCCGCCACCCGGGGCGCGCAGCCGCAACGGGGCAAGGTGGTCCATAGCAGCCCGGAACCCGGTGCACCAGAGGATCACGTCCGCCCGCAACGCCCGCCCGTCGGCCCACACCACACCCTCGGGGTTGATCCGGTCGAACATCGGCAACCGGTCCAGCACACCACGTTCCCGCAGCTCCCGGGTGCGCGGAGTGTCGACCAGCCCGGTCACGCTCACCACACTGGCCGGCGGCAGACCCGCGCGTACCCGTTCCTCGACCTTGGCCACCGCCGCCCGGCCGTGCTCCTCCCGGGTGAACTCGCCGACCCGGAACTCCGGTGGCCGCCGGGTGACCCAGGTGGTCGAGGTGACCTCGGAGATCTCGCCGAGCAACTGCACCGCGGAGGTGCCGCCGCCGACCACGACGACGTGCCGGCCGACGAACTCCTCCGGCCCCCGGTAGTCGGCGGTGTGCAACTGCCGGCCCCGGAACGACTCCTGGCCGGGATAGTGCGGCCAGAACGGCCTGGTCCAGGTGCCGGTCGCGTTGACCAGGGCGCGGGCGGTCCAGGTGCCGGAATCGGTGGAGACCTCCAGACGGCCGTCCGGACGATCCCGTACGGCGTCGACCCGGACCGGTCGGTGCACCGGAAGCCCGAACTCGCGCTCGTACGCCTGGAAGTACTCGGCCACCACCTCCGCCGCCGGGCGCGCCGGGTCCGCCGCCCCGAGCGGCAGCCCCGGAAGATCATGAATTCCGTGTACGCCGTCCAGCCGCAGCGTGCGCCACCGATGCCGCCACGCGCCACCCGGACCGTCGTCGCCGTCCAGGAGCACGTAACCGGACTCCGGCGCGAAGCCGGCCCGGCCCAGGAAGTAGCCGGCGGCCAGACCGGCCTGGCCCGCCCCGATCACCACCACGTCGACATCACGGCCATCCACGACCGGTGCAACCGATCGGCCGGGTCGATCCGTACCGGATATCCGCGTCGCCCCGCTCACACCCGCCGGCTTCGACGGCCGCCGCCGCGACATGCCGGCATGATCGGCAGAAAAATGCCCTCAGAGCGCCTAAAAGGTTCCTATCCTGACGACATGGACAACACCAAACGGTACGCCGCAGAGTTCCTCGGCACCCTGCTGCTGGTCTTCTTCGGCGTCGGCAGCAACATCGCCGCCCGGGTCGAGGGCGGCGTGGTCGTGGTGGCCCTGACCTTCGGCTTCATCCTGCTGGTGCTGACCTACATGCTGCTTCCGGTCTCCGGCTGCCACGTCAACCCGGCCGTGACGCTCGGTGCCCTGCTCACCGGCCGGATCTCGGCGTCCGCCGCGATCGGCTACTGGATCGCCCAACTGGTCGGCTCGGTGATCGGCGCGCTGTTCCTCTGGATCCTGGTCGAGGGCGGCGACGTGGTCGACCAGAGCGGCGCGCTCGGCACCAACGGGTACGGCGCCAACATCAACCTCGGCGGCACCTTCCTGCTGGAAATCGTGCTCACCTTCCTGCTGGTCCTGGTCATCCTCACGGTCACCAGCAGGTACGAGCAGCGCGCCATCGCCGCCGTCGCCATCGGCCTCGCCATCGCCGCCTGTCACCTGGTCGGCGTTGCGCTGGACGGCACCTCGGTGAACCCGGCCCGGTCGTTCGGCCCGGCCCTGTTCGAGGGCGGCGCGGCCCTGTCCCAGCTCTGGGCCTTCATCGTGGCGCCGCTGATCGGCGGCATCCTCGCCGCACTCGCCCTACCGCTCACCCTGGGACCCGACTGGCGCAGCCCCGCCCTCGCCCCCAGTCCCGGCCCGGGCGGCCCACCACCGGGCCCCGGAGGCACACCGCCCGGCCCCGCGGCAGCCTGAGCACGTCCAGCGCTCCCGCACGTACACCCCGACGCCCGGTCCCGTTCTCGCCCCGGTGGAACGGGGAGACGATGGTCGATAGGCTGGCGCCCGGTCGGTGGCGCCCCGGTCGCCACCACGGTCCACGACTGGGCGGTCGCGATGACGGACGTACGACTACGGCGGGCACTCCCCCTTGCCCTGCTGGTGATGGCGCTCGGACTGAGCGGTTGCACCGGGGTCGGCGTGGCCGGGGCACCCGACTCCGGCTCCGGGTCCTACGCGGTGTGGGGACTGAACGAGGCGTCCAGCAGCCTGACCGGCGACGACCGGAGCATCGTGCTCAACGGGGACCTGGACAACGACAGCAAGCCCTTTTTCACCGCCGACGGCACCTGGGACGCGAGCGGCTTCACCCTGGACGAGACGAGCGGCAGCCGCGTACGTGACCTGGCCGGCGCGCTGCCGGAACGTACCGGCGACCCGGACTGCGTACGGCTGGTGCTGGTCGACGGCCGGCTCCTCGGCGACCGGGCGGTGGCCGCCATCACCGTCGCCGACCTGCCGGAGACCGGCCCGGTCGTGGCCACCGCGTTGGACTGACCACTCCTCAAGATCCACCCGGAAGGCCCTGCTCCGGTGGGCACTAGAGTCACCGGAGCGCGGTTGTTGGTCGACTCGGACGCTGGTCCGAGCGCCGAGAGGAGTGTCGATGAGCCTGCCCGCCGGAGTCGAGGTCAACGGTCCCCGGCACGACCGGTACGACGAGATCCTCACCCCGGAGGCGCTCGGCTTCCTGGCCGAACTGCACCGCGCCTTCGAGCCCCGGCGCCGGGAACTGCTGGCCCGCCGTACGGCCCGGGAGGCGGCGCTGGCCGAGGGCGAGCTGTTCGACTTCCTGCCCGAGACCGCGCACGTCCGCGAGGGCGACTGGCGGGTGGCGGAGCCCGCACCCGGGCTGGTCGACCGCCGGGTCGAGATCACCGGGCCGACCGACGCGAAGATGACCATCAACGCGCTCAACTCCGGTGCCCGGGTCTGGCTCGCCGACCTGGAGGACGCCAACACCCCGGCCTGGGAGAACGTGGTCGAGGGCCAGCTCAACCTGCGGGACGCGATCGACCGTACGCTCGGATTCACCTCGCCCGCCGGCAAGCGCTACACCCTCGGCGACGGCGAGCTGGCCACCATCGTGGTACGCCCGCGCGGCTGGCACCTGACCGAGAAGCACCTGCTGGTCGACGGCGAACGGGTGGCCGGAGCGCTGGTCGACTTCGGCCTCTACCTGTTCCACTGTGCCCGGCGCCAACTCGACCGGGGCGCCGGCCCATACTTCTACCTGCCCAAACTGGAGAGCCACCTGGAGGCACGGCTCTGGAACGACGTGTTCCTGCTCGCCCAGGAGCGGCTCGGCCTGCCCCGTGGCACCATCAGGGCGACCGTGCTGATCGAGACCTTCCCGGCCGCGTTCGAGATGGAGGAGATCCTCTACGAGCTGCGCGAGCACTCGGCCGGGCTGAACGCGGGCCGCTGGGACTACATGTTCAGCGTGGTGAAGAAGTTCCGGACCAGGGGTGCGGAATTCCTGCTGCCGGACCGGAACGCGGTCACCATGACCGCGCCGTTCATCCGGGCGTACACCGAGTTGCTGGTGCGCACCTGCCACCGGCGCGGCGCGCACGCGATCGGCGGCATGGCCGCGTTCATCCCGAGCCGGCGTGACCCCGCCGTGAACGAGACCGCGCTGGCGAAGGTGCGGGAGGACAAGACCCGTGAGGCGGGCGACGGCTTCGACGGCTCGTGGGTGGCCCATCCCGACCTGGTGCCGATCTGCCGCGAGGTCTTCGACGCGCGACTCGGCGACCGGCCGCACCAGTTGGACCGGACCCGCGCGGAGGTCACCGTCACCGCCGGTCAACTGCTGGACGTACGGAGCACGCCCGGCTCGCGTACGGCGGCCGGACTGCGCGGCAACGTCAGCGTCGGTATCCAGTACCTGGCGAGTTGGCTGGCCGGCACCGGGGCGGTGGCGATCAACAACCTGATGGAGGACGCCGCCACCGCCGAGATCTCCCGCTCCCAGGTGTGGCAGTGGCTGCACAACGACGTGACGCTCGACCTCGCCGACGACGGCTCCGCTCCCGGTCCCCGGGTCACCCGTGAGCTGGTGGAACGGATCGCCGCCGAGGAGACCGCGAAGCTCCCCGACCCGGACCGGTACGCCGCCGCCCGCGCACTCTTCCTGGAGGTGGCGGTGACCGACGAGTTCGTCGACTTCCTCACCCTGCCCGCGTACGAGCGGATGCCCTGAACCGTCCGCTCAGGCGGCGGACGAACCACCCCGTCCGGCGTACGTGGCCAGCCCACGCACGGTCTGGCGGAGGAACCGGCCGAGCAACCAGCGGTAGAACCAACCAGTGCCGGGCAGCTTGGCGTCGAAGGTCGAGTGCCAGCGGATCTCGGTGCCCTCGGCGGTCGGGGTCAGCTCGACGTCGGCCCGGTAGTCACGTAGCGGCAGACCGGAGAGAAGTACGTAACTCAGCCGGCGCCCCGGCACCAGTTCGACGATCTGCTCCCGACTACGCAATGGCCCGGTACGGAACACCCGGATCGCGCCGACGCCCTCGTCCGCGCCGTGCCCGTCGGCGGCCACCCCGGCCCGGTCCGGCTCCGGGCTCGGCCGCTCCAGCTCGAACGAGTCGAGCCCCGACCAGACCGGCCAGGTGGCGCCCGCTCGGAGCAACTCGTACACCCTCTCGACGCTGCCCGTAGACGCAGCCGTCACATCGATATCCCGCCGCCCCATGCCGGCCATTATGGCCCGCCCCCCCCGCAACGGTCGCGGGCCTCGGGGTCTTCGCGCACCGACGCTCCAATCGGTCAGATCCACTGCCTACCGCTCCTCGGAGGCGACGATGGGAAAACTGGTCGGACTGCGCGCGATCGTCACGGGCGGATCCCGGGGAATCGGGCGGGCGACCGTGCTCCGCCTCGTCGCGGACGGCGCCCCGGGTGGTCGGGGTATCACCGTGAACACGGTCTGCCCCGGTGGCCTCGCCTGACCGTCTCCCGTCGCCACCCGCTTCCGTGATCGCGAAGAGTTCGGCTCGCCACAGCCGGCCGAACTCTTCGCGATCATGGGACGGAGCCGGTCGGCGTGCCGAGGCGGATCGGGTTAGAGGCGGAGCGGGTTAGAGACGGGTGACGCGGAAGATTTTGCGGTTGTTCTCGGGGGCGGTGTCGCGGTGCATCTCATCCCGGTCGTTGCTGGACCAGACGTCGACCAGCCAGCGGGAGATGAGGCTGTCGTTGCCGTCCTCGGCTGCCGGCGTCTGTACGCCGAGCCGGTAGACCCGCGTCTCGCCGGCACCCAGAGCGCCCTTGTCGCACTTCGCGCCGGCCGGGTAACCGTCCTGACGGGACCGGAGTTCGTCACACCCGGTCCAGTCCCCACCGTCGGCGGTGATGCTCTCCGGCAGCTCGACCACGAAGATGGTGCGCTGGACCGGGAACGGACCGTTGTTGCGGATCGTCACCACCAGCTCGCCGTGACGTACGCCGTTCACCGGCCTCCCCAGGGTGAGCCCGCCGGTCGAGGCGGTCAGGTCGGTGATGTCCCGGGCCGGGTCGTAGCCGGTCGGCGTCCTCGACGGCGCACCGGTCACCGCCGGGCGGCTCGGAGCCCGGGTGCCCGCCTGGCGGGTCGGGGACGGGCTCGGCTCACCGCTCGGGCTCGCCTCGGGCGCGACGGTCACCGATGCCGTGCCGGCCGGCAGAGCGACCCCCGCGCCACCTCCACCCGCGCCACTGCCGCCACCCCCGGCCGGCGTCGAGCAGCCGGCTCCGAGCAGCAGTAGCCCGCCGCCGAGCACCGCCGCCAACATCGCGGCACCCCGGCCGCCGGTCCGTGTTCCCCGCATCGTTCCTCCTCTTCGAGGGCCGGTTCCCGGCCGCACCCGTTACACACCTGGGGCCCGGGGTCAGTTGCGTCGGCTGACCGACACCCACGAGCGGCGCAACGAGAGCGGGCCGGAGCAGCGCGGGCCGGAGCGGGAGCGAGGTGAGCCAGAGCAGGGCGAGTCAGTGGGGAATGCCCTGATGGCCGACCTTTGTCTGATATTCGACTGCGCCGTCCTCGTGACAGGCGCACGGTGATGGGGCACCGGTATCCCTCATACCTACGCTGAGCTGGGCAAACGGGGGTCCGGAGCTGATCTTCGGAGATGTTGCCCCATGCCGCTAGCGCGATTCGACACCGATCCGGTCCAACGCCCCTCCGGCCTGGTCCCACCCGTACCCGACCTCACCGGTGTGACCGAACTCCGGCTGCACGGCGTCGGCGGCACCACGCCGGAGGACCTGCTCGGCGACGAGGCACCACTCCAGGTCTCCGGCGACCGGATCGCCGGCTTCTACCGTACGGCGGACGTTGCCGGGCGGCACGTCGAGGCGTACTCGTGGGGTGGGTTGACCTCGCGGGCCGGCTCCCGGGTGCTGTGGCTGCTGCTCTTCCCGTTCGCGCTGGCGAACGTTGCCGGGTGGATGTGCACCCCGCGCACCCACGCCTCCGGCTGGCGGTTCCGGTTGCACCGCACGGCCGTACGCTGGGCGGC
Organism: Micromonospora sp. NPDC050397; assembly: GCF_044901685.1. Lineage (NCBI taxonomy): Bacteria > Bacillati > Actinomycetota > Actinomycetes > Micromonosporales > Micromonosporaceae > Micromonospora > Micromonospora sp. NPDC050397. The sequence goes on along the minus strand of NZ_JBJDPS010000002.1, from coordinate 23,915 downwards.
GCTCTGCCTCACCCTCAACCTGCTGCTCATCGCCGCGCTGAACACGCTGGAACTGCTGGCGTACCAGTGTGGCGGCCGACCGAGGTGCGCGCGGGAGAGCTGGCTGCTCCGTCCGCTGCGGGAACCGCTGCTGGCCGAGTTCCCGGGCCGGCGGCTGCTGGTCGGCGCACTCGTCCCGCTGGCCCTGATCGTCCTGCTGGCGGTCCTGACCACCCGCTCCATCGCCCGGTACGAGGCGGTCAGCCCGCCGTCACGGGCGAGCGCGCCGGAATCGCCGCGCAGCGCCGCCCAGCCGGGGGTCGGCCTCGGCGACCCGAGTTTCTGGGCTGGTCGGCGCAGCACCCTCGACCTCGGTTTCCTGCACCTCGGCGCGGGACTCGGGTTCGTCGCGCTCTGCCTCGCGCACACCGTGCGCGCGACCTCGGCGGCGGCCGGAGCACCGGTCACCGCCGAATGGCTCTACCCGATCGTGATGCTGACCGGCGCCGGCCTGGCGCTGGCCGTACTCCTGCTCGCCGCGCTCGACGCCTGCCCGGCCGGCAGCGCGGCGACGACGCTCGCGGTGGGTGCGCTCGCGCTGGTCAGCGCCGGCTGGTTCGCCGCGATCCAACCGGCGTACGCCCAACCGTTCGGCTACCTGCCCGGCATCCCGCCGGTGGCCAACCTGGTCCTCGGCGCGGTGGTGGTGAGCCTGCTACTGGTGCTGGTGGCGGCGCTCGACGGCGGCTGGCGGCGGGGCATGTTCGTCATCTTCGGTCCGTTCGTGGCGCTGGTGCTCGCCGTCTTCGCGCTCAACGTGGTCCTGCTCGGCGCGATGTCCCGCTTCGCCGATCTGGTGGCCGAGGTGTCGGCGCGGGCGACGCTGCCGGACGCACCGACGGCCGGGGCCGAGGTGTACCTCTACCCGATCGTCGGCAAGCTCGTGCACTACCTGATCCTGGTGCCGCTCGCTCTGGTCGTCCTCTTCACCGCGTACGAGTTGGTGGTGTATTGGCGGGCCGGGAACGACCGGGCGGAGCTTGCCCGAATCCGGAACTGGTACCGGAAGAACGTCAGCGAGCCGACCGAGGAGGAGCGCTGGCAGTACGACGCGGCCGGCGTGGATCCCGGCAGACCCGGCCAGCCACCCTCGGGCGGACGGGCCTGGAGCACGCGGGTGGCGCGGGCTCGTCGGGTCGCCCGGATGGCCCACGACCTGGACAAGCTGCTCACCGCGACGGCGGTGGTCGGGGTGGCGGTGCTGATCGCGATCCAGGTACGTTTCTGGGTCTTCGGCAAGCTGCCGTGGGGCACCCAGTGGGCCTTCACGCTCGGCAGTTACCTGGCGGCCGGCATCCCGCTGGCGGTGATCTGCCTGCTCCGTCGGGGGTGGAACAACCTCCGCAGTCGACGGCGGATCGGCGTGGTCTGGGACGTGATGACATTCTGGCCGCGCGCGTACCATCCGCTGGCCCCGCCGTCGTACGCCGAGCGGGCGGTGCCCGAGGTGCAGCGGCGACTGTGGCGGATCCACGACCGGGGCGGTCGGGTGGTCGTCACCGCACACAGCCAGGGCACGGTGATCGCCGCCGCCGCGCTGTTGCAGGCGCGCAGCCGGCCGGACGACGACATCGTCGGGCTGGTCACCTTCGGGTCACCGCTGCGCACCCTCTACGGTTGGGCCTTCCCGGCGTACTTCGACGACGCGGTGCTGCGCCGGCTCGCACCGCCGGACGGCACGGTCGCGGTGTACGAGTGGCGCAACTTCTACTACCTCACCGACTTTGTCGGCGGCCCGGTCCTGGCCCCGGCATCCGGGACGGGGGTCGACGTCGAGCTGCCGGATCCGCGTACGAGTTGGCACATCTACGGCCAGCCGGAGCCGGTCCCGGGCCGGCACTCCGGCTACTGGTCGGACCCGGGTGTGTGGCACGTCCTGGACCGGCTGGCCGGCGAACTGGCGGGCGAGCTGGCGAACCCGCCGACCCTGCCCCGCCCCCGCCCGGGTGACCCGGCCAAGCCGGATGAGTCGAATGAGTCGGATGAGTCGGATGAGTCGGCCCGGCCCGATGAGCCCGACCGGGCCGACTGAGCCGGATGAGCCCGACCGGGCCGAGTGAGCCGGATGAGCCCGACCGGGCCGAGTGAGCCGGGTGGGTCGGTCAACGTGACCGGACCGACGGGCTGAGCAGCAGCCGGGACCAGTGCTGGTCCAGACTGGACAGGAAGCCGGGCAGCTCACGGTAGTGGTGGGCCCGGGCCGGGTCCGGCCGGTGGCGTCGGTAACGCAGGTAGCGGTGGTAGGCGATCCGGAGTACGGCGTACTGCGCGGCGAGTCGCAGGTGGGCCTGCTCCGCATCGGTGAGTTCCCGGCTGCGTCGGTACCCGCCGAGCAGGGAGGCCGCCCGGTCGGCGTCGAACCGTCCGTCGATGGCGCAGAGCCGGACCAGCGCCGTGCCGAGGTCGAGCAGGAGCAGGTCGTGGCTCGCCGTCTCCCAGTCGAGCACGGCCAACCGCCCGTCCTCGCCGATGACCAGGTTTCGGGCCACGTACTCACCGTGCACCAGACCGTACGGGCCGGCCAGGTTCTCCACCCCGGCGACGTCGACCCAGCGCTCCCGGAGCCAGTCGGCGAACCGCCGGTCGGGAAAGGTGTCCACCTGGGCCAGCCAGCCGGCGGGGAGCCGCCGCGCCCGCCGGGGCAGCCAGTTCGGCACGGGTACGGTGTGCACCCGCCCGAGCAGCGCACCGGCGGCGGCGCAGTTGTAGCGTGGCAGTGGCGCCCGGCAGTGGCCCCGCAGATACTGCTTCACCAGCACCGGGACACCCCCGAGGGTGGTCAGCTCGGTGCCGTCGCGGCCACGCAACGGTCGGCTCGTCGGCACGCCGTGTCGGACCAAATGGTCGAGCAGGGCGGTGAGCCGCCGCGCGGAGGCCACGTCGTGGTCGTCGAGCACGGTCAGCACGTACGACGCGGACCGGCCCCGGATCAGGTAACTACTGTTTGTCGTTCCGTCCGGTTCCGGTACGACCCCGGGGGCGGCGATGTCGTACCGGGCCAGGATGGTGGCCAACTCCGGCTGACTGAGCCTGCTGTCCATATCGTCCGCCTTCCGCGCCACCGATGACTACCCATCGTCATCAGTCAGATACTCGACGCTCATTCTGGGGAAGGCATCGACCGCCGTCAGCAGTCGGACCGAGAACTGCGGTCATCCGGGAAAGGGGGCCGAACGGACAAACACGGCCACCGGACGGCGGACGTGTCGGGTCAGACCAGTTCGGCGTCGTGCACCAGCAGGGCCACCTGGACCCGGTTGTTCAACCCCAGCTTCGCCAGCAGCCGGGAGACGTACGCCTTGACCGTCGCCACGCTCATGAACAGCTCGGCCGAGATCTCCGCGTTCGAACAGCCCCGGCCGAGCGCGAGCGCGACCTCCCGCTCCCGCTCGCTCAAGCCGGCGAGCTGCCGCAACGCCCGGTCCCGCCGGCTACCGTCGGCACCCCGGCCACCGTCGGCACCCCGGCTACCGTCGGCACCCCGGCCACCCGCGCCCGCCCGGGCACCGGCGGGACCCGCTCCGGAACCGTCACGGACCTCACCGGGCCCGGTCGCGTACGCGATCAGGCGACGGGTGACGGCCGGCGACAGGGTCGCCTCCCCGGCCGCGACCCGGCGGACCGCCCGGACGATCTCGGCCGGGGCGGTGTCCTTGAGCAGGAAGCCGCTCGCACCCGCACGAAGTGCCCGGAGCACGTGCTCGTCGGCGTCGAAGGTGGTCAACACCAGCACCTCGGGCGGGTCCGGCGTCTGGCGCAGCGACTCGGTCGCGGCCAGCCCGTCGACCCGGGGCATCCGGATGTCCATCAGCACCACGTCCGGCGCGTACGCGGCGACCGCGGCCGGGACCTCGGCGCCGTCGGCCACCTCGCCCACCACCCGCAGGTCGTCCACCCCGCCGAGGATCATCGAAAGCCCGGCCCGGACCAGCGCGTCGTCATCGACCAGCAGCACCCGGATCGGCCCGCCCCCGACCGGACTGTCCCCGGCCGCTCCATCCCCGGTCACACCGCCCCCGCCCACACCGGCTCCGGCCGCCCTGTCCCCGACCACACCGCCCCCGACCGCGCCGGCACCGGGTCCGCTGTCGCTCATGTCGCGGACCACGGTAGCCAGGCCGCCAGCCGGAAGTCGCCGGCCTCGGTACGGCCGTGCTCCAGCCGACCGCCGACCAGGCTGGTCCGTTCGGCGAGCCCGACCAGTCCGGTCCCGGTGCCCGGGATTCGCTGTACCGGCGGCAGCCCGACCGGCCAACGGTTGCACACCTCGACGCTCAGCCCGGTCCCCGGACCCCCCGCCACGGTCACCGTCACCGCCGCCCCGAACGCATGCTTGCGGGCGTTGGTCAGCCCCTCCTGCACGATCCGGTACGCGCTGCGCCCAACCCCGGCCGGCACCGCCTCCGCGTGGTCGACCTGCTCCCGTACGCTCACCCGCATCCCGGCCACCCGGGACTCCTCGGCCAGCATGGCCAGGTCGGCCAGGGTCGGCTGGGGGCGCTCCGGCCCGTCGCCAGCGCCCTCCTCCCGCAGCACGCCGATCACCTCGCGCAGGTCCTGGAGTGCCTGGTGGGCGTTGTCCCGGATCACCCCGGCGGCCCGGGCCACCTCCTCCGGCGGCGCGTCCGGGCGGAACTCCAGCGCCCCCGCGTGCAGGCTGAGCAGCGAGATCCGGTGGGCGAGCACGTCGTGCATCTCCCGGGCGATCCTGGTCCGTTCCAGGTGCCGGGCCTGGGCCACCCGCAACTGCTGCTCGGCCTCGGCACGGTGCGCCCGCTCGCGCAGCGAGACAACCAGTTGGCGGCGGGCCCGCACCACCATGCCCCAGAGCACCACCGAGGCGGTGATCGTGATGGCCAGCACGATCGAGACGCGCAGGCTGACGGTGGGGTCGGGGCGCATCCAGCAGAAGGCAAAAGCGGCCAGCAGGTGCAGGAGGACCACCGGTCCGGCCACCCTGAGCGGCCGGTGCACCACCACGGTGAAGAGCAGGATCAGGACAACCATCGCGGAGGGGGCCGAGATCAGGCTCAGCGGCAGCGCGGCCACCGCGAGTTGGACCGGCCAGCGGCGACGTACCCAGAGGACGGCGCAGAGCAGGGCGCTGAGCCAGCCGTCCAGGGTGAGCAGCCACTCCGGGATGGTGCCGCCGAGCGGGCTCGGCTGGACGCGCTGGTGCAGGTCCCAGGAGACCATGATCACGAACCCGAGCGCGATCAGGAAGGCGATCGAGTCGACGATCCAGTCGCGGGTCGTACGGCGCGGCTGGCGTCCGGTCCGGTCCGGCTCGGCGGCCAGGGCGGACGGCAGCAGCCAGGCGTTCTCCGACGCCGCGATACCGGTCACCACCCCATGTTACGAACTGTCACCGGGCTCGGACAGCGACCAAAGTCGAGGCCGGACCGTAGACCAAGGTCGCGCGAACGCGACCGACGGCCGCAGCGGCGGGTGGTGCCGTGCCGTCAGGCTGGTCCCATGATTGCGGTCAACCACCTGAGCAAACGGTACGGCGCCCATCCGGCCGTCGACGACGTGACGTTCCAGTGCGAACCGGGCACGGTAACCGGGTTCCTCGGCCCGAACGGTGCCGGCAAGTCCACCACCATGCGGATGATCTGCGGGCTGACACCGCCCTCGGCCGGCAGCGCCACCGTCAACGGGGTCCGCTACCAGGATCTGCCGAACCCGGGGCGGGAGATCGGCATCCTGCTGGACGCCTCCGCCCAGCACTCCGGGCGTACCGGCCAGGAGGCGCTGAGCCTGGCCGCGATGACCATGGGCGTGGACCGGCGGCGGGTCGGGGAGGCCCTGGACCGGGTCGGGCTCAACGCGGTCGCGGCCAAGCGCCGGGTCGGAAAATATTCGCTCGGCATGCGGCAGCGGCTCGGCCTGGCCCAGGCGCTGCTGGGTGAGCCCCGGGTGCTGATCCTGGACGAGCCGGCCAACGGCCTGGACCCGGAGGGCATCTTCTGGATGCGGGGCCTGCTGCGCGACTTCGCCGACCGGGGCGGGACGGTGCTGCTCTCCTCCCACCTGCTGCGTGAGGTGGAGGCGGTGGCGGACCGGCTGGTGGTGATCGGCGGCGGCAAGATCGTCGCACAGGGCAGCAAGGACGAACTGCTGGCCGGGACCGGCACCCTGGTCCGGGCGCTCGACCCGCAGACGCTGCGTACGGCACTGCAACGGGCCGGGCTGACCGCGACCACCGCCACCGACGGCGCGCTGATGGTCCAGGCGGAACCGGTCGCGGTCGGAAAGGTCGCCGCCGACGCGGGCGCGGTCCTGATCGAGCTGCGCTCGGCCGAGAGCAACGGCCTGGAACAGATCTTCCTCACCCTGACCGCCGGCGACTCCGTACGGGAGGCTGTCAAATGACCACCACCACCGTGAGTACGACCACACCGCCGGCCGGGCCGACGTCCCCCCACCCCTCGCTGCGCCGCCCCGGGCTGGCCCGGCTCACCGGGGTCGAACTGCGCAAGCTCACCGACACCCGGGCCGGTTACTGGCTGCTGATCGTGATCGCCCTCGCCGCGGCGGCGATCGTCACCGTCCAACTCTTTGTCATGCCTGACGCGGAGCAGACCTTCGCCAACTTCTTCTTCCCGTCGCTGCTCCCGGTCGGCATCCTGCTGCCGGTGCTCGGCATCCTGCTGGTCACCAGCGAGTGGTCCCAGCGCACCGTGATGACCACGTTCGCGCTGGTGCCGCAGCGGTCCCGGGTGCTGGTCGCGAAGATCGCGGCGGCGATCATCGCCGCGCTCGCCTCGGTGCTGGCCAGCATGGTGGTGGCGGCGATCGGCACCGCGCTGGCCGGGGCGCTGGGTGGCGCCGGCACCTGGTCGTTCGAGCCCCAGATCATCGGGTACGCGGCCGTGTTCCAGGTCATCAACGTGGTGATGGGCGTAGCGTTCGGCATGCTGTTCCTGAACACCCCGCTGGCGATCGTGCTCTACCTGGTGCTGCCGCTCGTCTGGTCGCTGCTCGGCGGCATGATCAGCGGGTTGCGCCGGGCGGCGGAGTGGTTCGACATCGGCGTCACCACGGTTCCGCTCGTCTCGGCGGAGGTGACCGCCGGTCAGTGGGGTCGGATCGCCGTTTCGGTCGCGGTCTGGGTGGTGCTGCCGCTGATCGCCGGCCTGGTGCGAATCGTCCGTCGCGAGGTGTCGTAGATGGTGCCGCCCGGCCTCGGAGCACCCGGTCCGGAGGCACCGGGTCCGGCATCAGCCGGTCCGCCGCCGGACACGGGAGTCCCCGGACCGGAGACGCCGGGCGCGCAGGCGTCCGGCGTCAGGCCGCCCATGCCTCGACCGCCGGGATCCGCGGCTCCCCGGGTGGTGACCGAACCGCGCTGGGTACGGCTGCTGATCTGGGGCCTCTTCCCGCTGATCGGCGCCGGTCTGGTCGCCGGACTCAACGGGCTCACCGGCTGGCTGGTGAAGGTGCCCTGGGCACCGTTGAAAGCCGTCGCCAAGTTCGTGGACGACGTGCCCGAACCGGGCGCGACCCTCGGGGCGATCGGCATCGGGCTGGCCGCCGGACTGGTCGTCGCCGTCCTCGCGGTGCACGAGCGGCTAACGGTGGCCGTCGCCCCGGACCGGGTCACCCTGACCAGGGGCGACGGCACCGTACGGGACATCGACGGTGCCCGCGTACACCTGGTGTTTCTCGACGGCAAGCACCTGGTGCTGCTCGACGTCGCCGGGGCGGAACTCGCCCGGGAGTCCTCGGACCTGGAGGCCGAGCCACTGCGCGAGGCGTTCGAGGCTCAGGGCTACCCTTGGGTCGCCGAAGATCCGTACCGGGCCGGGTACCGGCTCTGGGTGGCGCCGGTCAGCGACCTGCCGGACGCGGTGAACGTGCTGCTCACCGCCCGCCAGAAGGCGCTGAAGGACGACAAGACAAGTTACGCCGCCCGGATCCGCACCGAACTGGCCCAACTCGGCTACGTCGTCCGCGACGAGAAGAGAAAGCACCAGTACTGGCGCCGGGTGACCCGGCCCGCAGTGCCCGGCGACGCCACTCCCACACCCTGACGGCTCGCCCGACCCCAGCGCGTCGATCATGAAGTTATCGCCGCCGTCCGTACTCGCGACCGGCGATAACTTCGTGATCGACGGGGTGGACCTTCCGACGGGGGAGGTCAGCAGGTGCCGGTCCACCTGTTCTCGTGGGCCGGGACCTGGTGGGGGGCGGTCAGTGGGGTGGGCTGGACCTGCCAGGGCAGCGGGTCGCCGGACAGGCGGGTGGCGGTGAGGGTAGAGCCGGTTCGGGTCACCGTGAAGCGGGCGGCCTCGGTGCCGTCGAGGGCGGGGATGCTCACCTGCACCTCGGCACCGTCGGGCAGTTGGTGGACGGCCAGGGTCACGCCGTCGGCGTACGGGTAGTCGGGCCGGTCGGAGACCGCGCCGAGCGGGAGCACCGTACCGGGGCGGACCAGCAACGGCACCCGGTCGAAGCCGACCGACTCCCGTACCCAGCGGGGGCCGGTGATCTCCGCCCCGGTGAGCAGGTCGGTCCAGGTGCCCTCGGGCACGTAGTAGCTGACCGCGCCGTCCGCGTCGAACACCGGCGCGACCAGCAGGCTGTCGCCGAGCAGGTACTGCCGGTCCAGGTAGGGCACCGCCGGGTCGTCCGGGAACTCGGCCACCAGCGGCCGGAGCACCGGCATCCCCTCCAGGTGCGCGACCAGCGCCTGCCCGAACAGGTACGGCATCAGCCTCGCCTTGAGCCGGGTGAACAGCCGCAGTACGTCGACCGCCTCCTGGTCGAAGTCCCACGGCACCCGGTAGCTCTGGCTGCCGTGCAACCGGCTGTGCGTGGAGAGCAGCCCGAACGGCACCCAGCGCTTGAACAGCGCCGGGTCCGGCTTGCCCTCGAAGCCGCCGATGTCATGGCTCCAGTAGCCGAAGCCGGACATGGCCAGCGACAGCCCGCCGCGCAGCGTCTCCGCCATCGACTCGAAGGTGGACTCGCTGTCGCCGCCCCAGTGCACCGGGAACTGCTGTCCCCCGGCGGTGGCCGAGCGGGCGAAGAGCACCGCCTCCCCCTCGCCCCGGTGCTCCCGGAGCAGGTCGAAGACCAATCGGTTGTAGATCTGGGTGTAGTGGTTGTGCATCCGCTCCGGGTCCGAGCCGTCGAACCAGACCACGTCGATCGGAATCCGCTCGCCGAAGTCGGTCTTGAACGCGTCCACCCCCATCTCCAGCAGGGCGCGTAGCTTGTCGGCGTACCAGCGGCGGGCGTCCGGGTTGGTGAAGTCGACCAGCGCCATGCCGGCCTGCCACTGGTCCCACTGCCAGACGTCGCCGGAAGCCGTCCGCACCAGGTAACCGTGGGCCATTCCCTCGGCGAACAGCGCCGAGCGCTGCGCGACGTACGGGTTGATCCAGACACAGATTCGCAGGTCACGCTCGCGGAGCCGTTTGAGCATGCCGACCGGGTCCGGGAAGACCTTCGGGTCCCACTCGAAGTCGGACCAGTGGAACTCGCGCATCCAGAAGCAGTCGAAGTGGAAGACCGAGAGTGGCAGGTCCCGGGCGGCCATTCCGTCGACGAACCCGTGCACCGTCTCCTCGTCGTACGAGGTGGTGAACGAGGTGCTCAGCCAGAGACCGAACGACCAGGCCGGCGGCAGGGCCGGACGGCCGGTGAGCGCGGTGTACCGGCGCAGGATCTCGCGAGGCGTCGGGCCGTAGATGACCAGGTATTCCATCGACTGGCCGGCGACGCTGAACGAAACCTTGCTGACCGCCTCCGACCCGACCTCGAACGAGACGTTGCCGGGATGGTTGACAAAGACGCCGTAGCCGGCGGTGGTCAGGTAGAACGGCACGTTCTTGTACGCGTGCTCGCTGCTGGTGCCGCCGTCCTCCTGCCAGATGTCGACCGTCTGGCCGTTCTTCACCACCGGGCCGAAGCGCTCGCCCAGGCCGTACACGGTCTCGCCGACGCCGAGCCGGAGTTGCTCCCGGACGTACGGGCCCCGGTCGGTGTCGAGCGCGGCCATGCCCTTGTAACCGCTGCTGGTCAGCACCCGGTCGTCGGCGACGAAGTCGAGGCACCAGTTGTCACCCCGGTGGAAGCGGGCGGTCAGCGCGCCGGAGGTGAGGGTGGCGTGGTCGGCGCCGTCGTCGGTCCGCACCGGCGTCGAAGGGTCGACGCCGAGTCGGAACTCGGGGCGGCGGGGCCGCTCCCCGAGCAGGTGCGCGATCCTGACCGCGATCACGTTCGGGGCCGGCGAGGTGCACCGTACGGTGATCAGCGGCTGGTTGAGGGTGTCGCCCCGGCTCAGGATCTTTTTTGTCGGCGCGTACACGGTCAGCGCGGCGGGTTCCACCGTGACGTCGCGCACCTGCATCGGGTAGAGCGGGTGGACGCCGTCGCGCATCCGCCAGTAGCCGTTACTGAACTTCATCGAGTCCTACCCTGATCGATCGCGGTCTGGACCAGTGCGGGTCGGAAGCTTTTCGGAGCGGTCAGCCGAAGCGAAGTCGAAGCGCTTCGATCGTCGGCTCCGACTGGAAAGCTACGAGCGCTTCCCCGACGGTGTCAATGGCGTGACCGGGAAATCCCGCCCAGTGACCGGCCGTACGTCGCACCGGCACGGACCGGCCACCCGCACCGGGACGGACCGGCCGCCTGCCTGCCGCCCCGTCGCCTTCGTACGGTCGGTGTGACGGGCACGTGCCGCCGGGCGTTGCTAGGGTCGGTGCCGTTGATCAGGACGGACAGGTGGCGCAGCCGCCCCGGACGCTGGAGGAGTCCAGGCGTGTTCACGCTCGTACCGGCCGCGGTGCTCGACGAGTGGCGGGGACTGGCGGCCCGGGTGCGGAACACCCTCACCGAGGCCGGTCTGCCGGTCGCGGTGGAGAACGAGCCGGACTACTTCGCCGGGGTGACGGTCGACGTCGATCCCGGTGACGACGAGGCGGGTGGTGTGTTCGTCCTCTGGCGCCCGCACCGGCGACTGGGCAACGCGGTCACCGAGAGCGTCACCGAACAGCGGACCGACGACCCGGTGCTGGAGCACTTCGGTGCCATCGCCGAGGCCATGCGCCGGGCGATCTGGGCCATCCTCGAATCGGCCGGCTTCACCGTCACCGACCCGCTCAGCGACCACCGCCCGCTGCAACTCCAGGTTGTCGCCGGCCCGGTCGGGTACGCGAATTCAGACGAGCGGGCGCAGTGAGGTTTCCCAGAGCCGGTCGGCGTTGGCCGGGTCGAGCACGAAGGGTGCCACCCCGCTGAAATCCTTGCCGCGATGGCCGAGCACCACCGCCTCGTCGCAGTCCTCGAAGTAGCGACCGCCCACGCCGTCGAGCAGCGGGGAGGTGGCCAGCAGCACCGACGTGGCAGCCCCCTGCTCGGGGGTCTTGACGAGTTCGGGTGGCGTACTCACCTTGCCGCCGGGGTGGCGTTGGAGGTTGGTCTCCACCGCACCCGGGATGACCGCGTTCGCGGTGATCCCGACCCCGGCCCCGCGGGCGATCAGGGCGACCGCGAAGAGGATGTTCACGGACTTGGACTGCCCGTACGCCAGCCACGCGCCCCGGCGTCGGTGTTGCGTACGGCGAGGGTGACCTCGGCGCCGGCACCGGCCAACGCCCGCGCCGTCTCGACCCCGATCCCCGACGCGGCACCGGTCACGATCACCCGACGACCGGTCAGGTCGATCCCCTCCGCCACCTCCTCGGCGGTCGAGGAGAAGTCGAACGGTGTCTCGACGCGGGTCATTTCCGTATGCCGCCCCAGCCCGCCCGGGGCCTGGGCGGAACCGGCAAACCCCGGGAGCGGGATCAGCCGTCGGCGAGACGCGCCGGGAAGCCGCCGGTGGCGAGCGGCCCCCACTGCTCGATCGTGACCCGGATCAGCGACTTGCCCTGGGTCCGCATGGCCTGCCGGTACTCGTCCCAGTCCGGGTGCTCGCCGGAGATGCAGCGGAAGTATTCGACCAGCGGCTCCAGCGCCTCCGGCAGGTCGAGCACCTCGGCGACCCCGTCGACCTGGACCCACGGCCCGTTCCAGTCGTCGGAGAGGACACAGACCGAGACGCGGGCGTCACGGCGGATGTTGACCACCTTGGCGCGCTCGGGGTAGGTCGAGATGACCAACCGTCCCTCCGGGTCGACACCGCAGGTGACCGGGGACGACTGTGGGCGGCCGTCGGCCCGGGTGGTGATCAGGATCGCCCGGTGGCGCGGGGCCAGGAACTCGGTCAGGCGTACGCGGTCGACCTTGGTGTTGGTCGCGATGGTGCGGGGCATCCCCCCACCCTAAGGTCGCCGGCCGACGCCCGTGCCGAGGGTGGAGGTGGTCGGTGACGGAGATGACCGGGCTCCCGGCGCCCCACCGCGGCCCCGCACCGCGTACCGGGAACCCGGCCGTCGCCGCGACGAGAGCTACCCCCCGTTTTCCCGTAGCTCTCGGCGCCTACCGACGCCAAGACAATGCGGTAGCCCACGCCGCTCCGGCAAGGCCCGCCCATCAGCTCGTTGCATGATCCTGCAACCGGCCGACCGACACCTTCCGCTGTCGTTGACGAAATGGTGTTCTGTTTACGGGCGGAGCGGGGGTGCCGCTCATGAACGGTCAACGGGAGGAACCGGTGCCCGAAGCCACCGAGACGATTCCGCGCCTCACCCGATGGGGGGTGTCTCCGGACGCGGACCTGGTCTACCGGGCCCTGACCATGATGGGCAGCCGGAAGGACACCGAACTGAGCCGGGAGCTCGGCCTGACCCGGTCCCGGGTGGTCGCGGCGCTGGACGAACTGGCCGCGTTGAGCGCCGCGCGGCCCACCGGTCCGGCGACCGCCCGGGCCGGGTCCCGGGCCGCCCGGCGCTGGGACCCGTCGCCGCTGCCGCAGGTGCTGGGTCGACTGCGCCGGCCCGCGCTGGCGGGCAGCGAACGGGACCTGTGGCGACGGCACTTCGCCGCGATCGACGGGCTGGACCTGCCGACGTTGGACCCGAAGGGGATCCGGCACTGGGTCAACCGCTCGTTGGCCCGACGTCGGATCGCCCACCTGGCAGCCGCCGAACGGTACGAGCACCTGGCCATCAACACCGAGGAGGTGCTCACCGCGGACGCCACCGCCGCCGCGCTCCCGACCGACCGCGCCCTGGTCCGACGGGGCATCCAACTGCGCATCATCGGCCGACCGCCGGGCGACGGTGACCGCAGCACCGCCCACCTGGCCCAGTTGGGCGGTCCCGGGGGGATGAACTACCGCGAACTGCTCGACCCGCCACTCAAACTCATGGTCTTCGACCGACGCGTCGCGCTCTTCCCGGCCGACCCGCTGAACTTCGAAACCGGCATCGTCGAGGTCGACGACCCACCGGTGGTACAGGCGCTCTGCGGACTCTTCGACCGGTTGTGGACGCGGGGTCGCGATCCGCTCCGACAGGGGGTACCGCCCATCACACTCACGCCACGGGAACAGGCGCTCGTCGCGCTCCTGTCCGCCGGACACACGGACGTGTCCGCAGCCAACGAGCTGAAACTGAGCGTACGGACGGTGGCGTACACCATGCGCGAGCTGATGGACCGGCTCGGCGTGGAGAACAGGTTCCAGCTCGCCCTCCTGCTCGGTGCCGCCGGCGCCGCGCCGATCCCGTCCCCGCGTACCGCCACCCCACCGGCCGCCACACCCGCCACCGCCGACCCACCGATCGAGGAAGACAAATGAAACGCCGCCAGATCCGCACCGTACCGCTCCTGCTCGCCGTCGCCACGACCGTGGTGCTCGCCGTCACCGCCATGACCGGCGGCGCCGTCGGCGGAGGACCCGGCTCACGGCAGCCCGCCGTCCCACTGGCCGGCGACCCGATCGGGGTGTGCGCCACCTGCTTCACCGACCCCAAGCTCGAGCAACCGATCACCCCACCCGGGCCACCCGTCACCCCACCCCGGTGAACAGCGAAGGAGACGAATGAGCCGATCGCAGGTACGCCTCGCCCCGCTGCTCGCGGTCCTCACCACGGCGCTGCTCGTCCTGGCGAGCACCGGTGTGGCGACCGCCGGCCCCACCGCCGTACGGACGTCCGACACCATACGGCTCGACGGTGGCACCCCGACGGTGCTGCCCGACCCGCCGGACGTACCCCGGGCCTGGTTCGCCACACCGTGCGCCACCGGGCAGCTCAACGAGCCCTACCGGTACGACGGGTACCCGATGGTCGCGGTCACCGGACAGATCACCAACTGCGGTCCCAACTGGTCGATGGCCCGGTTCACCCTCGTGTCCTTCCCCGCCGCCAACGACCACGGGTACGCCTTCGACAGTCAACTGCGGCCGTACCAGCCGACCGGGGTGCCCACTCCGGTCGAGGCGACGATGTTCCGTCAACCGGTGCCGGGGGAGCTCGGTGTATGTCTCATGCGGACCGTCGCCGCCCCGGTCGCCTGCCTCCGGTTGACCTTCGACGCCGATCTCGAGATGACCTGGCAGCCGATCCCGGTCGACGACCCACTGGTCCAGAAGCCGGTCTTCCTGATCGACGACTCGGACCTCGGTGACCCCGGCGGATTCTGCGGCACCTGTTTTCGACTGGCCTGACCACCACGGACAGGGACAGCACGGACACGGCCCGACCGGTACGGACCCGATCCGACTGGTCGGGCCTCAGCCGGTACGGACCCGATCCGGCCGACCAGGTCTCAACCGGCCCGGACCCGATCCGACCGACCAGATCTCAACCGGCCCGGACCCGATCCGACCGACCAGATCTCAACCGGCCCGGGCCGCGCGCCAGCGGGCGGTGTGCCCCGGGCGACGGGACACGTCACTAGCCGGGCCGGCGCCGGGACCGCCGCCGGTCGGCAACAGCTTGGTCGCCTGGCGGGCCCGCTCGGCGGCGGCGAACGCCTCGTCCCGCAGGCTCTGCGCGGCCACCGAGGCCACCTCGGCGGTCTGCCAGGCAGCCCGCTCCCGTTCGGCCGCCCGGCGCTGGGCGGCGAGCCGTCCGTCGCGTACGGCCCGACGCAGCACCACTTCCTGCTCCACCGGGTGCCGGCGGGGGTCCCAGCCGTTGCGGTGCGCCAGCGCGTCGCTCAGCTCCAACACCGACAGTTCCTGTCGACCGCACGCGCTCAGTGCGGCCCGGTGCAGGTAGCGCTCACGGTCGGCGTACTCGGACGGGGTGCGCGGCGTACGCGGGACCGGCAGGTACGTGGTCGCCGCCACCCGGCGGGCGTCGAGGTCGGCAGCCTCGTACGCCTTCCATGCCTGCTCGGCCTCGTCCTGCGCGGCGAGCCACTCCTCCCGGCGTCGGCGCGCGGTCTCGGTCGCCCGCTCGGCCGCGACCCCGACCTCCTCCGCGTAACGGGTCAGCTCCGCGACCTCGCCGTTGAGCCGAGCCCGGGCGGCGACCGTCGCCCGAGCCGGTCCACCCGCCCTCGCCTGGGTCACCCCGCCGCTGTCGGCAAGATCCGGACGTGGCCGGCGCGCGATCAGCACCGCCATCGCGGCAAACGCGATCACGATCAGGGTGGACCAGATCATCGCGGCCCGTGGGATGTCGAGCAGGAAGAAGTACATGAGATTGTCCATAACCAGCACACCTCGCCGATAAACGATTGTGATCAGGGCCGACCGGATCGGCGCGCTCACGCCCGGCGAATCCCACGAAACCCGGCTCGGGTCCGGCGGGTACGCGACCGGCACGCGGCTGCGCCACGAACCCCCACTCACCGGCTGGTACGGCCGGCAGCGGGGTCAGCGGGTCGGCGGAGCCCGTTGGCCAGTGGGAAGAGGGTGGCCGGGACCGCCCGGCACGACCGCCTCGGCGGTAATCGCCGCTGTCGACCGGCGATCCGGCCCGACGTGACCGACGGGCGTCGAGCCACCCAGTGCCGCCGCCGCGTCGGTGCCATCGACGCCCGCGTCGGTGCCATCGACGCCCGCGTCGGTGCCATCGACGCCCGCGTCGGTGCCGTCGACGCCCGCGTCGGTGCGGTCGGCCCGCGCTCCCCCGACCCGCACCGTGACGCCTGTCGGCGACTCCGCGACCCCCGGTGACAGCTCCGCCACCGTCCCCCCGGCCGTGCCCCACGCGCTCACGGACGACGCGGCAACGGGCGACGCGCTCACGGAGTACGCACTCACGGACGCAGCGGCCGGCGGCCCGCTCGAAGGGGCGGCTTCGCTCGCGCCGGCACCGAGGCCGAGCAGGAGGGCCATCAGAATCAGGCCGGTGAGCAGCCGCAGTGACCGGCGCGCGACCCACCACAGGGGGCGGGTCAGTGTCACGGCGGCCACGACAACGAGCTTACCGCCCCCACCTCCACCCCCACCCCCAGGTGTAAGGAAGGGCCCCTTCTTATCGTTTTTTGTATAGGAAGGGGCCCTTCCTAACGTGCGTCGGTTAGTGGGGGGCGCGGCGGGGTGGTCGTCTGGCCGTCGAGGCGATCGTGGCGAACATGGCCGGGTAGGCGAGCGCGACGAGCAACAGCGCCATGGCGACCGTGGAGTCGTTCACACCGATGTGTACGGCGGACGCCACGGCACCGTACGGCGGAGACACCGCGACGGCGGAGAGCACCACCGATCTCCGGTCGCTCCAGAGCAGCAGCACCCCGGCCAGCACCAGTGCGACCGTGTTCCACGCCGTCAGCAGCGGCGCGAGCCGGCGGGCCGGGCCGATCAGTGTCCCGATGCCGACGCCAGCGACCGCCCACAGTGGAAACGAGACCGTCCCGACCAGCAGCACGTACCAGAATCCGGGGTCCTGGAGCAGGTCCGGATGGAAGTGCAGGCCGACGGCGCGTACCTGGGCCACCGACATCGTCAACTCGGTACGCGCCGCCGCGACCGGGACCACCACCGCCAGGTTCGCCAGTGCCAGCACCGTGCCCGCCACCGCACCGGCCACCAGCGTCGGAGCGAGCCCAGGACGCGCGAGCGGTCTACCGTGGACGGACGACCGACCGAGTGCGGCCCCCAGCGCGAAGGCGACCAGCGGACCACCGACAAACCCGGAGCTGAACCGGAGCAGGGCGGTGGTGTAGGCCGACTCGAACCGCTGCACGTCACCCTGTACGTCGTAGTTCACGGCGAAGCCGTACCAGTGTTCGAGCGGCGGCATGAGCAGCAGCGCCAACGCCGGCACCACGATCGGCGCGAGACGGGCCGTCCACGAGGAGGACAGTGCGCCGAGTCGCGCCAGCATCGCCTCGCCCATGGCTCCATGATGCCCGCTACCGGACACGACCACTGCCCTGTACCGGAGGCGGTCGCCCCACCGGAGGCACGACGGTCACCCACAAGGAGCAGGACGGTCACCCTAGAGAGAGGACGACGGTCACCCACGCCGCAGCACGACGGTCACCCCCCGCACGGGAGGGGCGGACGGGCGTACGGTCAGTTCCGGTCTTGCCGTTCGACCAGCGGCTCGCCCGCGCGCGGGGTCGGGGTCAGCGGCTCGGCGCCGTACAGTTCGTCGACCAGTTCGGACTCGCGGCTGACCAGGTCGTCGGCCGGCCCGGCCGGGCGGGCCCGAGGGGCGAACAGGGAGGCCGCCGCGCCGACCAGTGCCATCCCGATGGCGAGCCAGAAGACGACGCCCAACCCGTGGTGGAACGGACCCGAGATGAGGTGCGGGAAGAACTCCCGTCCGGTCAGCGCGTCCGCGTTCGCGGCCGGCAGGTCACCGAGCACCTGCGGGCCGAGCAGTTGCTCGATCGGGTTGTACCCGAGGAAGGCGGCGAAGAGCGTACCGACCGGCGGGAGTTGGGCGACGGTGTGCGCGGCGGCGGCCGGCACGCCCTGGGCGGTCAGCCCGGAGTCGAGGGTCTGTGGCAGGCTGCCGGCCAGTCCGGCCACCATCAGCGAGAAGAAGACGCCGATGGAGAGCACCATGCCGGAGTTCTGGAAGGTGGCCCGCATACCGGAGGCGGCGCCGCGCAGTCTGGCCGGCACGCTCGACATCACCAGTGCGGTGTTCGGGGCCGCGAAGAGGCCACCGCCGAGCCCGTTGAGGAAGACCAGCAGCGCGAACACCCAGTAGTCGAAGTCGCTCGGGATGAGCAGCAGCCCGCCGAAGGAGGCGGCCATCACGACCAGCCCACCGGCGGCGAAGAGGCGGGCGCCGAACCGGTCGGAGAGCGCGCCGGCGAGCGGGCCGGCGGCGAGAAAGCCGATGGTGAGCGGGAGCAGGTAGATGCCGGCCCAGAGCGGGGTCTGCTCGTAGTTGTAGCCGTGCAACGGCAGCCAGATGCCCTGCAACCAGATGATGAGCATGAACTGGAGGCCACCCCGGGCGATCGAGCCGAGCAGGCTGGCCGCGTTTCCGCTGGCGAAGGCGGCGATCCGGAACAGCTTGAGGGGGAACATCGGCTCGGCCACCCGGGACTCGACCACGCAGAAGAGCGCCAGTACGGCGACGCCGCCGATCAGCCCGGCGAGCACCCAGGGGTTGGTCCAGCCCATGGTGTGTCCGCCGTAGGGCTGGATGCCGTACGTGATGCCGGCGAGCAGCGCGGTCAGCCCGACGGCGAAGGTCAGGTTGCCCCACCAGTCCAGCCGCGCCCTGACCCGTACCCCGGTGTCGTGCAGCGAGCGGTAGGCCCAGATCGTGCCGAGCAGGCCGATCGGCACGTTGACCCAAAAGACCGAGCGCCAGTTCCACTCGGCCAGTACGCCACCGAGGACCAGCCCGATGAACGAACCGGCGATGCCGGCGACGATGTTGATGCCGAGCGCGGTGCCACGTTGGCGGGCCGGGAAGACGTCGGTGATGATCGCGGCCGAGTTCGCCATCAGCATCGCCCCGCCGACCGCCTGCGCCACCCGCCAACCGATCAGCCAGAGTGCTCCTCCCCCACCGTCGAACGGGTCGAGGGAGAGCACGATCGAGGTGACGGTGAAGATGGCGAAGCCGGCGTTGTAGATGCGGACCCGCCCGTACATGTCGCCGAGGCGGCCGAGGGTGACCACCAGGACGGCGGTGACCAGCATGTAGCCCATCAGCATCCAGAGCAGGTAGCTGACGTTGCCCGGTTCCAGCGGGTTGAGGTGCACCCCGTTGAAGATCGCCGGCAGCGAGATCAGCACGATCGAGGAGTTGATCGTGGCGAGCAGCATGCCGAGGGTGGTGTTGGAGAGGGCGATCCACTTGTACCTCGGGTGGTCCGCGCCGCCACCGGTCAGACCGCGCCGGTCGGTGCCGGTGCCGTTCCCGGCGGCGTCCTCCGTGCCGTTCCCAGGGCCGTTTCCGTCGTGCCCGTTCGAAGCCATCGGTTCACATGTCCTTGCCGTGATAGTTGATCATGCGCGGTCGGCGGTGACCCTGGTCGGCGGAAGTGCGGCCTACCGCTCGGCGAGCCGGTCGCCCGTCGGGAGTGCGGCCGACCGCTCGGCGAGCCGGTCCAGCACCCGCAGCGAGGTCACCACCGCCTCGCGTTCCCGCTCCGACAGGTCCGCCAGCAGGCTGGCGAGCGTCTCGGCGCGGGCCCTACGGCGGGCGAGCACCAGCTCCCGGCCGGCCTCGGTGATGTCGACGACCACGACGCGCCCGTCGGCCGGGTCCCCCCGCCGCTCGGCCAGCCCGTCTCGTTGCAGTCGGGAGACGAGTTGGGTCATCCCGGGCTGGGTCACGCCCTCGGCCACCGCCAGGTCGGAGAGGCGGTGCGCGCCGAACTCGTCCAGCCGGTAGAGCGTGGAGGCCGCGGTGAGACTCAGCCCGTCGGGCGTGGTGAGCCGCCGCAGCAGCCGCAACACCCGGTCGAAGCTGGTCACCGTACGGAGCAGGTCCGGGTCGCCGTTCGAGGTTCGATCCGCCACGGCTCAGTTATATATCAGGTGCTTATAGAAGCTACTTATGATCCCTGGCACAGCGGCCGAACGGGGACCGGGCTGGGCCGAGCCGACCGAGCCCCACCGGCCCCGACCGCGCGATCCACAGCCGACCGGGGTGGAGTTCTGCGTGCCGACCTTCATGGGGCAGCCGTCGACGCTGCTCAACCGGGTGGTCAACGGCTACCAGGCGCAGCGCGCCGCTCACCTTCCCGACCGGGGCCGACGGCCCGTGCCGCCTCCAGCACCGACATCATCGACTGGTTCGCCTCCCAGCCGTCCGGGAACTTCACCGGCACGTTGAGGTGGACCGGCTCGGTCGAGGGGTGGGCGTCGAGCAGGTCGGCGATGCCGGCCCGGGCCACCACCAGGCAGGCGTGCCGGTGTCGGGAGGTGAGCACGCAGAGCCGCCCCGACTCCAGGTGGAACGCGGTGGCGTCGCGCCGACCGGAGAGCGGGTGCAACACCACGGTCAGGTCGTACTCCCGGCCCTGGAGCCGGTTGGCCGTGTCCACGGTGACGCCCTCACCGGCCGGGCCGAGCAGGGATCGGATCACCGCGACCTGGTCCCGGTGGGCGGCGCCGATCGCGATCCGGGACGCGTCCACCGGCACGCCGCCGGGGTCACGTTCGGAGACCGCGACCGCGCCGCGTTCGAGCACCCGGCGGGCGAGCGCGGCGCAGGCCGCCGCCGCCTCGGTGTCCGTACGCGGGGTGTGTCGGGCGGGCAGTTCGTAGAGCGCCCAACCGGTGGCGGCGGCGATTTCCACCGCCGCGTCGAGCGGGTCACCCGGCCCGGGCGCGGTCAGCGAGAGCGTACGGTCACCGGCCGAGGTACCGGCTCGGAACCCGGTGAACGGGTAGAACGCCTCCGCCACCACCGGGGCCGCCGACGCGGGCAGTCGCCAGGAGACCGGCAGCCGGTGCACCGGCAGGTCGGGGTTGTGCCGGAGCAGCACCGCGACCGCACTCTGCATCGGGTCCCAGGTCAGACCGGTCCAGCGGACGGTGTCCACGGTGGAGAACGGGTCGAGCTGACCCGGGTCGCCGACAAACAGCGCCCGCTCGAACCGGGCCGCTACCCGGAGCAGGGCGTCGGAGCGCATCTGGTACGCCTCGTCCACGATCGCCCAGGGCCAGGAGCCCTCGGAGACCATCGCCCACTTGGCTGCCGTACCGATGATGACGGCCGGACCGCCGAGGTCGGCGACCTTGGCCGCGACCCGGACCCCGTCGTGCCTCGACACCCGTTCCGAGGGCACGTACTCGGTGGCCGAGAGCCGCCCGATCCGCAGCTCCGGGGCGGCCACCGCCAGTCGGTCGATCAGGTCGTCCACCTGCTCGTTTGTCTGGGCGATGACGATGAGCGGCTCGCCGGCGGCGGCCAGTTCGACGGCGGCGCGGACCACCAGGGTCGACTTGCCGGCACCCGGGGGCGAGTCGACCACCACCCCCCGGTGCACTCCCCCGCGCAGGTCGGCCAAGACGGCCTCGACCACCCGCCCCGCCTCGACCGAGGGTGGCAGGACCAAGCCCGTGACCATGCGCCGCCCCACTCTCCGATCAGGATCTCCCGGCCCATTATCGGCCCCGGCCGGTTTGCTCGCGTGAGCCGCACCAGGCACGACATCCCAACACGGAACGTGATTGTCGGATCACAGTCAGAGAAGATCGCTCGACCCGCGTGGACCACTACCGTCCGAGAAATCCGAGGTCAGTCGACCTCTCGGCGATCGAGCAACGCCCGCTACGCGCACCGTACGTGAACACGCCCGGCAACTCATCGTCACTCACCCGTCCCGGTCGAAGAAACGGCCGACCCTCGAAAGGAGTACGCCCGTGCGCAGACCGCGGCAACGACTCACCCGGCTCACGACCGTCGCCACCCTCGTGCTGACCGTCCTGGCGGTACTTCCGTCCGCCACCCCGGCCGCCGCGGCCGGCGTCCCGTTCTACGGGGACGTCACCGGCGACGGGTACGTCGACCAGATCATCCCCGGAAACACCAGCGACCGCTGCACGTTGAGCGTCTACCCCGGCGACAGCATCGGCCGGTTCGGCGCCCCGACGGCGCACCCGTACGTCCTGCCGGAGGCGGAACCGGGGACCACCCACTGCCCGGACGACGGCACGGTGATCGACATCGGCGGTGACGGCACGGTGGAGATCGTGCTCGTCTGGTGCTGCGCCCCGCCGGTCGACTACGGCCTGCTGATCATGCGCAACTTCCAGCCCGTCGGCACCATGCCGGGCGAGTGGGAGCACGACCGGATCGGCACCGCCAACTTCAACGGCGACAGCCTGGCCGACCTCTACACGGGCACCTACTTCGGCGGTTTCAACAGCTATCTCAACACCGCCGGGGGCTCACTCGTCCCGGGACCGATGGGGTTCGGCTGCCTGCTGTGGGACGTGGAGTTGGCGGAGTTCAACGGCAACGGCCGGCAGGACGCGGTCCTGTCCTGCACCGACTACCCCACCGAGGCCGGGGTGTACGTACTCTTCGACAACGGCACCCACCTCGCCCTGCACTCGGCGCCGGCACCCGGTTCGTCGGTCTGGGAGATCGAGGTGCTCGACGTCAACGCCGACGGGCGGACCGACGTACGCACCAAGCCCCTCGGCACCGGCACGGCGACGGTCTGGCTCAGCCGGGGCAACGGCACCTTCGGCACCACCCCCATCGCCAACGACGACCTCGCCCACGCCTACCGGAACACCCCGAAGGTGATCAAGGTACGCGTCAACGACCTGGCCAGCAGCGCGGCCACCCTCGCCATCACGCAACCGCCCAGGTACGGCTACCTGACCAACGTCGACTCCCGCTACGAGGTGAAGTACGTCCGTACGGCCCCGCACACGCTCACCGACACCTTTGTCTACCGGCTCACCGAGGCGGGCCTGAGCGACACCGCCACCGTGTCGGTGAAGATGAAGGACTGAGTACGGACCGGAGTGCCACCGCCGAGCCTAGGTCCGGTCGGACGAGTGGTCGGCGGTGGCACGGTTCGCCGGTTCCCAGGCTTGAGGATGACGCGGATGATGTCGAAGGTCACGTCGATCACGACGTTGAGGATCTTCTTGACCGCCTTTCGGATCAGGCGACCGTCCCCAATGTCGCCGGTGATCCTTGCGACGACCGCGCGTGGCCGGAAGGGTCCTGACCGCCGCCCCGAACCCGTACGGCCGCCCCGCTCGGCGACGACTGCCGGTTTTGGGGAGATATTCCGTTACTGTGGATTTATGAGCAGTATGCGGTCAAAGGTGCGACACCGGATCGGCGACCAGCGAATCATCCGGGTGCAGCGGATGCTCGCCCCGACCGTGCGTCGGAGCCTCGGCGCGCTCGCCCGGGTCTATCTGTCCGACAAGGGCGGCTTCCACGCGTACACCGAGTTCTACCAGCGGCACTTCGCCCCACTGCGGCAGCGACCGATCCGCCTGCTGGAGATCGGCATCGGCGGCTACGACTCACCGACCTGGGGCGGAGCGTCGCTGCGGATGTGGCGGGACTACTTCCGTCACGGCGAGATCCACGGGCTCGACATCGAGGAGAAGCGGATCACCGAGCCGCGCATCCACGTACACCGGGGCGACCAGTCCGATCAGGCGTACCTGCGGGAGCTGGCCCGGCGACACGGGCCGTTCGACGTGATCATCGACGACGGCAGCCACGTCAACGCGCATATCCGCGCCTCGTTCGAGGCACTCTTCGTCAACCACCTAAGACCAGGTGGTTACTACGTCGTCGAGGACATGTCGACCGCCTACCTCGCCGAGTACGGCGGCGGTCCGCCCGGCCACCCCGGCAGTTCGGTCGAACTGATCCAGTCCCTGCTGCACGACGTGAACCGGTATCACTGGCCCACCGCATCCGCCGGAGTCGCCCGCCCGGTCCGGGCCGTGCACACGTACGAGAAAATCGCCTTCGTCCAGCACGCCTGACGCAGCGTTCAGCGAAAGGAAGGGCCCCTTATTAACGCGGCGGATTCCAGGGGTCGTTGCAACACGGTGGTTAGTCGGTGACGGTTAGGAGTTTAGCGAGGCGCTCGGCTGGGGTGTCCCAGCCGAGCGTTTT